>NZ_JBIAVN010000007.1:0-382071 GCF_042894285.1 Streptomyces sp. NPDC001544
CGGTGGGGGCACCGCCCGCTCGAGCGAAGCCGAGAGTGGGGGAGGGCGTGCCAAGCCCCGCGTCTGCGGCATGATCCGCCGGACAGGCCCTAGCCTGCCGGGCGACCGGGCAGCGGCTCCGCCCGGTGCGCGGGCCTCGGCACCAGCGCCGCAGCACCTGAAAGCGCCGGCCCGCGCAACCCCCTCAGAAGGAGAACCACCGCACCGTCTCGTCCCCGTCCCGCAGTGACGCGACCCGCCGCCGGAACTCCGTCAGCGCCTTGGGATTGCTCGGCGCGTGCTGGGCCACCCACGCGCAGCTCGCCGTCTCCCGGGCGCCGCGCAGCACCCCGCAGCCTTCCCACTCCCGCACGTCCCAGCCATAGGCGGCGGTGAAGGAGTCGTAGGCCTCGGCGGGCAGGCCGTAGCGGTCGCGGGTGAGGGCCATGACCACCAGGTCGTGCTCGCGCAGGTCGGCGGAGAAGGTCTCCAGGTCGACCAGGACCGGGCCGTCGGGCCCGACATGGACGTTCCGGGGCAGCGCGTCGCCGTGGATGGGCCCCGGCGGCAGATGGGGCGTCAGTGCGGCCGCGGCCGCGGCGAAGCCGTCCCGCCGCTCACGCAGGTACGCCGCGTCCGCGGGGTCGATCGCGTCGCCCGCGAGTCGCAGCCAGCGCTCCACACCGCCCAGCAGATCGCGGGGCGCGAGAGTGAAGGAAGGGGAAGGCAGCGCGTGCACGATCCGCAGCAGTCCGGCCAGATCCCGCGGATCGGCCGGCCGTACCGGGTCGGGCAGCCGGTGCCACACGGTCACCGGGTGCCCGTCCACCAGCAGCGCCTCCGGCTCGGCCGCCCGCACCGCCGGCACACCCGCCTGGTCCAGCCAGGCCGCGATGTCCAGCTCCCGCCGCGCCCGGTCCAGCAACTCGGCGTCGCGGCCCACCTTGACGACCAGCTCACCGGCGGCGAACACCGCGTTCTCGCCCAGGGCGAGCAGCCGCACGTCCCGTGCCGGGCCCGGCAGCACCCCTGCCGCGGCCAGTACGTCCCGCGCCCGTGCCTCGTCCATCGTCCGCCTCCGTGTCCTGGCCTGCCCGGTCCTGGTATCGGCCAGTCTCCCATTCCCACAGGTCGGGCCCTGTGCGCGGTCCCTTGACGGAACACCACGCCTTCACGACCATGAACACGCCAACCGAGTCGCGCAAAGGGGCTGATTCCGTGGCATTGGTGGTGGAGGCCGGACGGCCGCCCCGGCGCGCCCGTGACCGCGGCGCCTGGTTCCTCGTCCTGCCCGCCCTCATCCCCATCCTGGCCCTGAGCGTCGGGCCCCTGCTGTACGGCATCCTGCTGGCGTTCACCGACGCCCAGTCGGGCCGTACCGCGCCCACCCGGTGGACCGGTGTCCTCAACTTCCGGGACCTGCTGCACGACACGCTGTTCTGGGAGTCCTTCCGGATCGGGCTCGTGTGGGCGGTCGGGGTGACCGTGCCGCAGTTCCTGCTGGCGCTCGGCCTCGCCCTGCTGCTGAACCAGGACTTACGGCTGCGCTGGCCGGCCCGCGCCCTCGCCCTCGTGCCCTGGGCCATGCCCGAGGTCGTGGTCGGCATCATGTGGCGGCTGGTCTACAACCCGGACGCCGGCATCCTCGACGAAACCCTGCGCGACCTCGGACTCGGCGACGGCCGGGACTGGCTCGGCGGCCTGGGCAGCGCCCTGCCCGCCGTGATCGTCGTCGGCGTGTGGGCCGGGATGCCCCAGACGACGGTCGCCCTGCTCGCCGGACTGCAGAACACTCCACGCGAACTGCACGAGGCGGCCGCGGTGGACGGCGCGGGCGCCTGGCGCCGGTTCCGCACGGTCACCTGGCCCGCCCTCAGACCGATCGCGCTCGCCATCACCGCGCTGAACCTCATCTGGAACTTCAACTCCTTCGCCCTGGTCTATGTGCTGACGGGCGGCGGCCCGGGCGGCAGGACCCGGCTACCGATGCTCTTCGCCTACGAAGAGGCCTTCCGTTACGGCCAGTTCGGCTACGCGGCGGCGATGGGGTGTGTGCTGGTCGCGGTGATCTCGGTGCTTCTCGCCGTCTTCCTGGCCGGCCGGCTGCGGGGAGGCGAGGAGGCGTGAGGACCCGCACCGGGGCCCGCGTGGGCCAGTACGCCGCCCTGCTGGCGTATCTGGTCTTCCTGGCCTTCCCCCTCCTGTGGCTGCTGTCCACCGCGTTCAAGTCGCCACGGGAGCTGGGCAGCGCGCACCCCACCTGGATCCCGCGGGACGCCACCCTGGCCAACTTCCGGCAGGCCTTCGACGAGCAGCCGCTGCTGCGCGCCGGACTCAACTCCCTCCTCGCGGCGGCCTGCGCCGCGGTGATCGCCGTACTGGTCGCCGTCCCGACGGCGTACGTCATCGCCCGCCGACGCACCCTGCTGTCCAGGGCGGCGACCGGATGGGTGGTGGTCAGCCAGGCTTTCCCGTTCGTCCTGGTGATCATTCCGCTGTTCCTCGTGCTGAAGAACCTGCGGTTGATCGACTCCCTGGCCGGGCTGGTGCTGGTCTACGTGGTGTGGGCGCTGCCGTTCGCGCTGTGGATGCTCGTCGGATACGTCCGGGCCGTGCCGGCCGAGCTGGAGGAGGCCGCGGCGGTCGACGGCGCGGGGCGGGTGCGGACACTGGTGTCGGTGACGGCGCCCCTGCTCGCGCCGGGGATCGTGGCGACGGGACTGTTCGCGTTCGTCACCGCGTGGAACGAGTTCTTCTTCGCCCTGGTGCTGCTGAAGACCCCAAAGAAGCAGACCCTGCCGGTCGTCCTCACCCACTTCGTCGGTGCCGAGGGCGTGGCCGACCTCGGCCCGCTGGCGGCGGCCGCGTTCCTCGCCACGCTGCCCTCGCTGGCCGTCTTCGCCCTCGTCCAGCGCCGGATCACGGGCGGCATGCTCACCGGGGCGGTGAAGGGCTGATGCGCACCCGGTTCACCACCGCCCTCGTCGCCCTCCTGATGCTGCTGGCGGGCTGCTCCTCGGGCGGCACGGACACCGGCGGCCGGATCACCCTGCGCTTCCAGTCCCTCGCCTGGCAGCAGGAGTCCGTCGCCGCCAACAAGGAGCTGGTGAAGGAGTGGAACGCCACCCACCCCGGCGTCCACGTCGAGTACGTCCAGGGCAGCTGGGACAGCGTCCACGACCAGTTGCTCACCTCCTTCGAGGGCGGCGAGGCACCCGACGTCATCCACGACGCCTCCGACGACCTCGCGGACTTCGCCTACGGCGGCTACCTCGCCGACCTGGCCGGCCTGCTGTCCGCCCGCCTGAAAAAGGACATCCCCCGCCGCACCTGGGAGACGGCGACCTTCGGCGACGGCATCTACGGAGTCCCGTTCCTCCAGGAGTCCCGGGTGCTGATCGCCAACACGGCCTGGCTGGAACGGGCCGGGGTGCGGATACCCACGCCCGGACGCCCCTGGAGCTGGGCCGAGTTCCGGCAGGTGACGAAGCGGCTCAGCGGTGACGGGAAGTACGGCGTCGCCTGGCCGCTGAAGGAACCCGTCTCGGCCACCCTCAACCTGTCGCTGTCGGCGGGCGGCCGGCTCTTCCACCGAGACGGTGCCGGCGGCGACGGCAAGGTGACCGTCCGCTTCGACGCCGCCGACCAGGTGGTGCCCCGCACCGTCCACGACCAGGTCGGCACGGACCACAGCGCGTCCGCCTCGACCCTGGGCAGCGGCGGCTCGGACACACTGCCCGGCTTCTTCGGCGGCAGGTACGCCATGGTCCCGCTGGGCTTCTCCTACCGGCAGCAGATCGCCGAGCAGGCCCCGAAGGGCTTCGAGTGGACGGTGCTGCCCGCCCCGGCGGGCGACGACGGACTCACCCAGGGCGTCAGCCCGCAGACCCTGTCCATCGCCGCCGACAGCCCGCACAAGAGAGAGGCCGCCGCGTTCGTCGACTTCCTGCTGCGGCCGAAGAACATGGTGCGGCTGGCCCTCGGGGACTGGATGCTGCCCACCGGCACCCGGGCCCTGGCCGACCCGGCCCTGCACACCGCGAAGGACGGCTGGGCCACCGGCACCGCCCTCGCGGCCCACCTCAGCCCGGCGCCCGCCCAGTCCGTCCGCGGCTACCCGGAGTGGAAGGACAAGGTGGCGACCCCGGCCTTCCAGGAGTATTACAGCCAAGCGATCGGCCTCGCCGAACTGCGCCACCGGCTGGAGAAGGACGGCAACCTGGTGCTGGCCCGCTACCAGCGGTGAACGGGCGCCGTCAGAGGTGGTCGGCCGTGTCGACGCGCGCCTGCCGGAGCACAGGAGTGGGCCCGTCGGTTCCCCCGGAAACCGACGGGCCCACCGTCAACAGGAGGAATCAGACGGGCAGTTGCTCCTCCTCCTGCCGTACCGGTGCCGCCACCGCCGCGGGCGACTCGTCATGGGTGAGGTCCGGCAGCCGGTGCATCCACCTGGGCAGGTACCAGTTGCGCTCGCCCAGCAGCGCCATCACGGCCGGCAGCAGCACACCGCGGATGATCGTCGCGTCGATCAGCACGGCGGTGGCGAGGCCCACACCCATCTGCTTCATGTCCTGCATGGACAGCGTGCCGAAGATCGCGAACACGGCGACCATGATGACCGCGGCACTGGTGACGACACCGGCCGTGGTGACCACGCCGTGCTGGATCGCGTCCCTCGTGCTGCGGCCGCGCATCCGGGCCTCGCGGATCCGGGAGACCACGAACACGTGGTAGTCCATGGACAGACCGAACAGGATCACGAACAGGAACAGCGGCAGCCAGGTGACGACCGCGCCGACGCCCTCGGCGCCCACCAGGGAGGCACCCCAGCCGTGCTGGAAGACGGCGACGAGGATGCCGTACGCCGCGCCCACCGACAACAGGTTCAGCAGGATCGAGGTGATCGCCACGGTCAGTGAGCGGAACGACAGCAGCATCAGCAGGAAGGCGAAGACGATCACGAACGCGAAGACCGGGGCGACGGAGCCCATCAGCTGGTCGTTGAAGTCGTGGTTGCCCGCGACGTTCCCGGTGATCGGCGCCTGCACGCCGTCCACCTTGCCGAGCGTGGCGGGCCGTACCTCGTCCCGCAGCTTCTCCAGGCTCTTGTTCGCCTTGTCCATGTCCGAGCCGCCGACCAGCGGTACGGACACCAGGGCGACGTTCTGCGCGTCGTGCAGCTTGATGTCGACCGGGCCTTGGGAGGCGCCCGAAGCGACCGCCCTCTCCTTGAAGTCGGCCAGCGCCCGCCGTACCTCGGGTGCGTTGATGTCCTTGGCCTTCACGACCACCTCGGCCGGCTCGGAACCGCCCGGGAAGGCGTCGTTGAGCCGGTTGTAGGTCTGCACGATGGGCAGCGAGTCACCGAACTCCTGGTCCAGGGTGAGCTGCGAGGTCTTCATGCCGAGCGCGGGCGCGGCCACGGCCAGCAGCGCGCCCACCGCCACGACCACGGAGACCACCGGCCGGGCGAGCACACCGCGCAGCACGGCCGTCCAGAACCGGCTCTCCGAGCTGCCACCGGTCCGGCGGCGGCGCAGGAACGGGATGCGTCCCTTCTCCACCCGCTCGCCCAGCAGCGACAGCAGCGCGGGCAGCACGGTCACGGAGCCGACCATGGCGACCGCCACGACCATCAGCGAGGCCAGGCCCATCGCCTCGAAGGTGGCGAGCCCGGTGAACAGCATGCCCGCCATCGCCACGCACACCGTGACACCGGAGACGATGATCGCCCGGCCGCTGGTGGCGGCGGCGATCCTGAGCGCGGTGCCCGCATCCCGCCCGGCGTCCCGCTCCTCGCGCTCCCGGCGCAAATAGAACAGGCAGTAGTCGACGCCGACCGCCATACCGACCAGCAGCATCACGGAGTTGGCGGTGTCGCTCATCGGCTGCAGATGGCTGACGATGCCCATCAGACCCATCGTCGCCATGATCGCGGTGATCGCCAGCGCCACCGGCAGCAGCGCCGCCACCAGCGCCCCGAACGCGATGAGCAGGATGCCGAGGGCGACCGGCACGGCGGAGTACTCGGCCTTCTGGAAGTCGTCGCCGAAGGCGTCCTTGTACTGCTTCTGCATGCTGGCGCCGCCGATCTCCTCGATCCGCAGCGATCCGTGTTCCTTCTGCACCCCGTCGACGGCCTTCAGCACCGGCTCGACCCGGTCGGCGGCGGTGTCCGCGTCACCGCGCATGTCGAACTGCACCAGCGCGCTGCGCCCGTCCTTCGAGATGGTCCGGGTGTCGTACGGCGAGGTGACGCCGGTGACCTTGCCGGTGGCGCCGACGGCCTTCACCACGTCCGCGACGGTGGCCCGGAACTCGGCGTCCGTGGCCTTCAGGGCGCCGTCCTTCGACTGGATGAGGACGGTCTCCCCGGCCGGCTCCTTGATGCCCGCGTCGTCGATGATCCGCGCAGCGGTGTGCGTCTCCCCCTTGAGCTGGTCGCTGTCGTCGACGTCGACCCGGCCCGCCGCGGAGCCGAGCCCCATCGCCAGGACGACGAACAGCACCCATATACCGACGGCCGCCCAGCGATGCCGGGCGCTCCAGCCGCCGGCGCGGGCGGCCAGGCCCCGCACCCGCGTGTCTCCGTTACCCATGACGGGCCCTCCCCCTTGTTCTCTCCTCCGTGCCTGCGTTCGTTACGAAGGTATGGGCCGGATAAGACCGTCTCGTCCTGCTGTCCGGTGAAGTACGACGACGTCCCCTCGTCGCCGGGGAGGACATCGGCCCCTTACATCTATCTGCGTGTCTCGGGGGCGCTGACCAGGGTGTCCGTCCCGTCGACGGAGATCCACTCCGTATGGCCGCCGACGGCCGCTCTATGGTGTCCGGGTGACGACGTATGCGGCGCTGCTGCGCGGAATCAACGTGGGCGGCAGCAGAAAACTCCCGATGGCCGAACTGCGGCAGCTCATGACCGGCCTCGGCCACGACGGTGTACGCACCCATCTGCAGAGCGGCCAGGCCGTCTTCACCACCGGGCGGGGTGACGAGGAGTCCCTGGCCGCGGAGCTGGCGGAGGCGATCGAGCGGCACTTCGGCTTCCGGGTCGACGTGATCGTCCGCGACCACGGCTATCTGCGGGCGGTGCTGGAGGCCTGTCCGTTCCCCGCGGCCGAGCTCCAGCCCAGGCAACTGCACGTCACCTACTTCTCCACGTCCGTCACCGCCGAACGCTTCGCGGACATCGACCAGGCCGCCCACCTCCCCGAGGAGTTCCGCCTCGGCGACCGCTGCCTGTACCTGTACGCCCCGGAGGGTCTCGGCCGCTCCAGACTCGCCGAGGCCCTGTCCCGGCCGCGGAGCACCAGAGGGGTGATCGCCACGAGCCGGAACTGGAACACGGTGGTCAAGCTGGTGGAGTTGACGGCCCCGCAGGCGTGATCCCCTGGCGGCTGACCGGCCGGGCCCGTGTGCCAGGCTCTTCGCATGCGTTACATCATCATCGGGGCGGGGGCGGTCGGCGGGACCGTCGGGGGACGGCTGGCCCAGGGCGGCCACGAGGTCGTGCTGGTCGCGCGGGGCGCGCACCACGAGGCGCTGCGGGAGGGCGGGCTGCGGCTGCGGGTGCCGGAGGGCGAGCTGACGTACCGGCTGCCCGTCGTGGACGGGCCGGAGCGGCTCGGCGCGCTGCGCGCCGACGACGTGCTGATACTGGCCGTCAAGACGCAGGACAGCACGGCCGCCCTGGAGAGCTGGGGCCCGGTGCCGGTGGAGGGCGGTGGTACGGCCGCCGAGCGGCTGCCGCTGCTGTGTGCGCAGAACGGGGTGGAGGGCCAGCGCCTGGCCCTGCGCCGCTTCCGGCACGTGTACGGCGTCTGTGTCTGGCTGCCGTCCACCTTCGTCGAGCCGGGCGTGGTCTTGGCCGCCGGGGCCCCGCTCACCGGGATCCTGCACCTCGGCCGTCACCCGCACGGCGCGGACGACCTCCTGCGGCGTATCGCCGCCGACCTGGAGAAGTGCCACTTCGAGGCCCCGGTGGCCGAGGACGTGGCGCGTTGGCAGTACGCGAAACTGCTCGGCAACCTCGGCAACGCGGTGGAGGCGGGCGGCGGTCCGGTCGACAGCGAGGCGGGCCGGGCGCTGTACGCGAGGGTGCGGGCCGAGGGCGAGGCCGTGCTGCGGGCCGCCGGGATCGCGTACGCGAGCGCGGAGGAGCAGCGGGCGGCCCGCGGTGACAAGGTCACCCTGGTACCGCTCGACGGCGCCCCGCGCGGCGGCGGCTCCTCCTGGCAGTCCCTCACCCGCGGCACCGGCACCATCGAGGCCGACTACCTCAACGGCGAGATCGTCCTGCTGGGCCGCCTGCACGGTGTGCCGACCCCGCTGAACGAGCTGCTGCAGCGGCTCGCCAACCGGTTCGCCCGGGAGCGCAGGCCGGCCGGATCCATGCCGCTCGCGGAGCTCACCCGGCTGGCCGACGAGGCGGACGCGGGCTTCGCGAAGCTGTCCTGAGTTCCCTCGGTCGTGACCGACTCATTGACGGTCACTCATCAATGCTCCTACCTTTCCCGGGACGGCACACGCTTCCCGCATGGGAGAGGTACATGCCCGCACACCGCAGACACGCACCATTACTCCTGATTTCCGCCATCCTTCTGCTCGGATCCCCCTCGGTCACGGTCACCGCCCAAGCCGCCGTGACCTCCGATGTATACGTGTCGCCCGTCGGCGACGACCACGCCGACGGGACCGTCAAGCATCCCGTCCGCACCCTGGAGCGAGCCCGCGACCTGGTCCGCGCCAGGGTCGCGGACCTGCACGGCGACCTGACGGTCCACCTCGCGCCCGGAACGTACCGGCAGAGCGAGCCGCTGGTGCTCGACGCCCGCGACTCGGGGACCGGTGGCCACCGGGTCGTCTGGCAGGGCGGTGACGGCACGGTCGTCAGCGGCGGGAGCCGGGTCACCGGATGGCACCCGGTCGCGGGCCGCACCGGCCTGTGGTCCGCGCCCGCCCCCCGAGGGCTCACCGACACACGGCAGTTGTACGTGGACGGAGTACGCGCCCAGCGGGCCCGCGGAGCCGTACCGGTGACCCTCACCCAGACGGCCACCGGCTACGAGGCCTCCTCCGACACCATCGCCCACTGGAAGCACCCCTCCGACGCCGAGTTCGTGTACACCAGCGGCGAGGCGCTGTGGAACGTCGAGCGCAACGGCCTCGGCCAGTGGACCGAGCCGCGCTGCCGGATCGCCGCCGCCGAGGGCACCACCATCACCATGGCGCAGCCCTGCTGGGACAACTCCAACAAGCGGGTGGAGTTCCCGAACATCCCCGGCCGCACGGTCAGCATGGTCGGCCCGGGACACCTCACCAACGGCGGCAAGGCGTCCTACGTCGAGAACGCCTACGAACTCCTCGACCAGCCCGGCGAGTGGTACCTCGACAGGAGCGCGCGGAAGGTCTACTACCTGCCGCGCAAGGGAGAGGACCTCACCCGGTCCGACGTCGAGGCCGCCGCGGCCGAGAAACTGGTCGACGGGCGGGGCACGGCGGACGCCCCCGTCCACGACATCGCCTTCCGCGGCATCCAGTTCAGCTACGCGACCTGGCTGATCCCCTCCCGGCCCGAAGGCTTCTCCGAGATCCAGGCCGGCTACACCATCACCGGCGACAAGGGCTGGGCCACCCAGGGACTGTGCCAGTACGTCGAAGGCGGCACCTGCCCGTTCGCCTCCTGGACGAAGATGCCCGGCAACGTGTCCTTCGCCCACGGGCAGCGCATCGAGTTCACCGACGACGTCTTCGCCCACCTCGGCGCCGCCGGGCTCGACCTGGGAACCGGCAGCAAGGACTCGTCCGTCACCGGCAGCGTCTTCACCGACATCTCCGGCAACGGCCTGGAGATCGGCGGAGTGGACGGCCAGAGCCCCGCCTCCGGTGTACAGGTGACGGACAACCACCTCTACGGGCTGCCCCGCGAGTACCACGGCGGCGTCGCCGTCCTGGGCGGCTACACCCAGCACGACACCATCGCCCACAACCAGATCGACCACGTCGGCTACAGCGCCGTGTCGATGGGCTGGGGCGGCTGGCCCGACAAGATCGGCGACCCGGCCACGCCGAACCCGAGCCACGACAACGCCGTACGCGACAACCTGATCTTCGACTACATGCAGATGCTCGACGACGGCGGCGGCATCTACACCCAGGGCCTGACCGGCACCTCCCTGGCCGACGGCGAGAAGGTCACCGGCAACGTCATCCACGACCAGTGGGGCCTGGGCAAGAGCGTCTACACGGACAACGGCTGCACCTACGAGACCGTCGAGGGCAACGTCCTCTACCACGCCTCCTACGCCAACGTCGCCTCCCGCCACACCGACTACCGGGACGGCCTCGGCAACAACGACCCCACCCTGGTCAAGGACAACTGGTGGGAGGAAGGCACCGCCGACGGGGACAACAAGGGGCTGGTGACCACCGGAAACAAGATCATGACGGCACCGTCCGACGTACCGGCGGCGGTACTGCGGGGCGCGGGACTCGAGCCGCCCTACCGGCACCTGCTGAACCGCCGCGTCGGCGCGCTCTCCGTCCCCGAGGCGCCCTCCAGGGTCGGTACCAGCGCCGCGGGTGCGGACGCGCTGTACGTCACCTTCAACCCGACGTTCGCGGACGGCGGTTCACCCGTGACGTCGTACACCGCCCGGGCCTACGACACCACGGGCCGGCAGGTCGCCGAACAGACCGTCGGCGCCGCCGACTTCCGGCGCACCGCCCTCGTCCGCATCGGCGGGCTGCCCTCGGCCGGCGGCCCGTTCACGGTGACGGTCACCGCGCGCAGCGCGTACGGAGCCGGCGCCCCCTCCCTCGCCTCGGCGCCCCTTTCACCGACGGCGACGACCGTCCTGCCGGACGCCCCGACCGGCGCCAAGCTGCGCACGGCGTCCACCGCGGCCACCCTCGCCTGGACGCCGCCCACCGTGACGGGCGACGCCAAGGTCACCGGCTACCGGGTGACCGTCTCGGACGGCCGCGACCCGGTCGACGTCACCGGCCGGGACGTCCTGGTCACCCAGGCCTCCGCCAAGGGCATGTTCCGGGTGCTCGGCGGACTGCGCCCCGGCACCTCGTACACCGTGACCGTGGCGGCGGTGACCGCGGCGGGCACCGGGCCCGCCGTCACCGTCACGGCGACCACGCAACCCTGACGCCGCAGCGGAAATCCCCGCCGCTGTGACACTTCCGACGTGGGAAACGCAGAACCAAGTGCCGGGCACGACAAGAGGGTTGGCCACGACCGGAAGGCCGTGCCCCGGCACCGTCCGCGGACCGGCGTCACAGGGGAGCGCCGGACCGCGGGACGGCGTGGTACGGCCGGCGTGGTGCGGCGGATACTCAGGCGCCGACGGCCAGCAGCGCCGGGTCGCGTGCCGCGTCGTACCGCTCCAGCAGCACCCGGGCCACCTCCGGTGCGGGACCGAGGACGCCGGCGAGCACGTCCGCCTCCGCCGCACCCCGCGCGATACGGTCCGGCAGGAAACCCGGTGCCAGCACGTAAGGGGCGACCGCGACCTTCGCGCAGCCCAGCTCCCGCAGTTCGCGCACCGCGTCCTCGGTGCGCGGAAGGGATGCGGAGGCGAACGCAGGCCGCACGGCGCACCAACCGGTGTGCCGCCACTCCCGCGCGATGTCAGCGATCACTGCGATCGCCTCCGGGTCGGAGGACCCCGCCGAGGCCAGCACGACCCCGGTCGAGGACTTGTCGGCGGGCGTCAGCCCCGCCTCGTACAACCGGCGTTCCAGCGCCGCCAGCAGCAGCGGGGAGGGCCCCAGCACCTCCGCCTGCCGGATCCGCAGCCGCCGCGGCGCGTCCCGCAGGACCGCCGGGATGTCCGCCTTCGCGTGGAAGGCGCGGGTCAGCAGCAGGGGCAGCGCCACGACGTCACGAACGCCTTCCGCCGCCAGTGACTCCAGCACCCCGTGCACGGACGGGACGTTGAAGTCCAGGAACCCGGTCTCCACGCGCAGCCCCGGCCGCAGCGACCGCACCCGCCGCACGAGGGCGTGCACGGTCGCGGCGTGCCGCGCGTCGCGGCTGCCGTGGGCGATGACGAGAAGGACCGGGTCACGCATGAGGGATCAGCTCTTCACCAGCAGGCCGCGGCTGCGCAGCACCCACCGTTCCAACGGGCTGAAGATCAGCAGATCGATGGCGATGCCGACGAACAGGATGAGCAGGATGGCCTCGAACACCATGGCCATGTCGCTGGCGGTGCGCGCGTACTCCAGCAGTTGGCCGAGGCCCACGCCCAGGTCGGGGAAGCTCGCGATGATCTCCGCGGCCATCAGCGAGCGCCAGGAGAACGCCCAGCCCTGCTTCATGCCGGCCACATAGCCGGGCAGCGCGGCCGGCAACGTGACGTGCCAGACGCCCTTGAGACCCGTCGCGCCCATGGTGCGGCCCGCGCGCAGGAAGAGCGGCGGCACCTGGTCGACGCCGGACACCAGGCCGTTGGCGATCGAGGGGACCGCGCCGAGCAGGATCACCGCGTACATCATCGAGTTGTTCAGACCGAGCCAGATCACGGCCGGCGGCACCCACGCCACCGACGGCAGCGACTGCAGCCCGGACAGGATCGGGCCGATGGCGGCGCGCACGAACTTCACCCGCGCCACCAGCAGTCCCAGCGGGGTGCCGATCAGCAGGGCGAAGAAGAAGCCCAGCAGACCGCGGGAGACGCTGGTCCAGATGTAACCGAGCAGGTCGCCCTTGAGCCAGTCGTTCTTGAAGGCCTGCGCCACCGCCGACGGCGCGGGCAGCTTGCTGGGGTTGTCGACGATCTTCAGCGATATCAGACCCTGCCAGACCAGCAGCACCACGGCGATCGCGATGACCGGAGGAAGGATCTTGTCGACGAAGGTCTTCCGCAACGGCGGGCGTCCGGCGGCCGTCGTCTCGAGCGCGTCCAGGCCGGCCTCGACGCTCCCGGCGTCCTTGACCGGCGTTGTCTCAGTGCTGGCCATGACGTCGGATCTCCCCACGCAGTACATCGGTGATCTCAAGGGACAGTTCGGCCACCGGCGCGTCCTCGATGCGCCGCGGCTGCGGGATGCCGACCGACCACTCGCGCGCGATCCGGCCCGGGCGCGACGACAGCAGGATGACGCGCTGGGCGAGTCGTACCGCCTCGCGCACGTTGTGCGTGACGAACAGCACCGACAGCCCCGTCTCCTCCCAGATCCGGGTCAACTCGTCGTGCAGCAGGTCCCGGGTGATGGCGTCCAGGGCCGAGAACGGCTCGTCCATCAGCAGCAGGTTGCTCTCCTGCGCCAGCGCGCGGGCCAGCGCCGCGCGCTGGCGCATACCGCCCGACAATTCGTGGACGCGCTTGCCGTACGCGCCCTTCAGCCGCACCAGTTCGAGCAGCTCCTCGGCCTTGCCGCGCCGCTCGGGCTTGGGAACACCCCTGAGTTTCAGGGCGAGTTCGATGTTCTTGCCCGCGGTCAGCCACGGGAAGAGGGCGTGTTCCTGGAACATCAGGGCCGGGCGGCCGTCCGTGGTGATGTCACCGGCGGTGGGCCTGTCCAGGCCCGCCACCAGGTTCAGCAACGTGGACTTGCCACAGCCCGACGCCCCCAGGAGGGTGACGAACTCGCCGGGCGCGACATCGATGCTGATGTCGTCCAGGACGAGCTGCTGCCCACCCGGCGTCGCGAAGGACTTCGAGACGTGGTCGAGACGAGCCGCGTACTCGACGGACTCCGCGGCCTTGGCAAGGGTCGTGGCCATGTTCGTCACCTCCTGGGAGATCATCGGGGACCCGCGTCAGCTGGTGCCGAGACCGGCGGCGTCCACGGTGCTCTCACCCTCGGCCTTGAGGACCTTGTTGAGGAGGGTGAGGTCGTAGATGCCCTTCAGGTCCGGCTTGTCCAGCAGGCCGGCCTTGACCGCGTGCTGCGCCTCGGTGTTCAGGGTGGAGGCCAGCGGATCGTCGGTGAACTGGATCGACTTCCACGCCGGGTCCAGGACGTTCGCGGGAAGCGCCTTGCCCGAGTCGGCCTCCAGCTGCTTGTTCGCGGCGGCCTTCGCCTTGTCCGGGTTGGCGTTGATCCACTTGTTGGCCCCGACGGCGGCCTTCAGCACGGCCTCGACGGCCTTCGGGTGCTGCTTGAGGAAGGACTGCCGCACGATGATGTTCGTGATCACGAACTTCTTGCCGGGCCACAGCGTGGACTCGTCGAGGATCGTCCTGCCGCCCTCTGCGACCAGCTTCGAGGCGGTCGGCTCCGGCACCCAGGCGCCGTCGATGGAACCCGCCTTGAAGGCGTCCGGGGTCACCTTGTTGTCGCTGCGGACGACCGTGACGTCACCCTTGCCGCTCTGCGCGTCGACCTTCCAGCCCTGGTCGGCGATCCAGTTGAGGAACGCCACGTCCTGGGTGTTGCCGAGCTGGGGCGTCGCGATCTTCTTGCCCTTGACGTCCTTCAGGGACTTGATCTTCTTCGGGTTCACGACAAGCTTCACACCGCCGGACGCCGAACCGCCGATGATCTTCAGGCTCTTGCCGTTCGACTTGGTGTAGCCGTTGATCGCCGGGGACGGGCCGATCCAGCCGATGTCGATGGAACCGGAGTTGAGCGCCTCGATCTCGGAGGGGCCGGCGTTGAAGGTGGCGTAGTCGGCCTTGGTGGCGCCCAGTTCCTTCTGGAAGATGCCCTGTTCACGGGCGACCAGCGCGGTCCCGTGGGTCAGGTTGCCGAAGTAGCCGATCTTGACGGAGTCGAGGCCGTCGATCTTCTTGGCGCCGGCGGCGACCTTCTGGTTGGCGGAGGTGTCCGCGGACTTGGAGCCGTAACCGCAAGCTGCGAGGGTCAGCAGGGGGAGTGCGGCTACGGCGGCCATGCCGCGGCGAACGAGCGTCGAACGGGGTGAGCGGTTGGCAGGCACGGGAGGCTTTCCTCTCGTTGGCCCGGCGGTCACGGTCTTTTCGGTCGTGGCCGGGTGTTCGGCAAGGGTCTTCGTCGCTTCCGGGGTGGGGGTCCCCCCGCTTGCGAGCGAAGTCGAGCATGTGGGGGAGGGTGGGGGGACGGGGCGCGCAGGCAGTGCGCGTACGTCATCGCACACATCGCGCCACTCCGCCCTGCCCGCTGCCGAGGGCGCCGCTGCCGACGCGGCCGCCCTCCTTCGCGAACGTCGAGTAGACGTCGGTCGTCCTCATGCTCAGAAGTCCCAGCCGTCGTCGTCGGGCTCTTCCTTGACCGGCTCGGGGGCGGCGAAGGACTCGCCGACCATGCCCGCGGTGAGCGTGGTGCCGTCGCTGGGGTCGATCAGGATGAAGGAGCCGGTGCGCCGCGAGTCGGAGTAGGAGTCGACCGGCAGCGGCTCGGCGGTGCGGACCTTCACCCGGCCGATGTCGTTGGCGACGAGCTGTCCCGGATGTGGGTGCAGGGACAGGTCGGCGAGCGTGAGCCGGGACGGGATGTCCTTGACGATCGCCTTGACCGTGCGGGTGCCGTGCTTGAGCAGTACCCGGTGACCGACGGTCAGCGGGGCGTCCGCGACATGGCAGACCGTGGCCTCGATGTCCTGGGTGGTCGCCGGGGCGTCCTTGGTCGGCACGATCAGGTCACCGCGCGAGACGTCGATGTCGTCCTCGAGGAGGATGGTCACCGACTGCGTGGTCCAGGCGACGTCGACCGGCTCGCCGAGCAGGTCGATCCCGGAGATCTTCGCCGTGCGGCCGGACGGCAGGACCGTCACCTGCTCGCCCACGCGGAACGAACCGGCCGCGATCTGGCCCGCGTAGCCCCGGTAGTCCGGGTGCTCGGCGGTCTGCGGCCGGATCACGTACTGCACGGGCAGCCGGGCGTGGCAGTGCGCCAGGTCGTGGCTGACCGGGACGGTCTCCAGGTGCTCCAGGACGGTCGGGCCGCCGTACCAGTCCATGTTCGCGGACGGCTCCACCACGTTGTCCCCGGCCAGCGCCGAGATCGGGATCGCGGTGACCTCCGGGACGCCCAGTTCGGTCGCGTACGCCGTGAACTCCTCGGCGATCGCGGCGAACACGGACTCCTGGTAGTCGACGAGGTCCATCTTGTTGACGGCGAGGACCACGTGCGGGACGCGGAGCAGCGCGGCGATGGCGGCGTGCCGGCGGGTCTGCTCGACGACGCCGTTGCGGGCGTCGACGAGGATCACCGTCAGCTCGGCGGTGGAGGCGCCGGTCACCATGTTGCGGGTGTACTGCACATGGCCGGGCGTGTCGGCGAGGATGAACCGGCGGCGCGGGGTGGCGAAGTAGCGGTACGCCACGTCGATGGTGATGCCCTGCTCGCGCTCGGCGCGCAGCCCGTCCGTGAGGAGGGCCAGGTCGGGCGCGTCCTTGCCGCGGCTCAGGGAGGCGTGCTCGACGGCCTCCAACTGGTCGGTGAGGACCGACTTGGAGTCGTGCAGCAGGCGGCCGACGAGGGTGGACTTGCCGTCGTCGACCGAACCGGCGGTGGCGAACCGCAGCAGGGTGGCGGCGGAGAGTTCCGTGGTCGTGGTCATGCTTAGAAGTACCCCTCGCGCTTGCGGTCTTCCATCGCGGCCTCGGACATCTTGTCGTCGGCGCGGGTGGCGCCACGTTCGGTCAGCCGGGAAGCGGCGATCTCGGTGATGACGGCGTCCAGCGTGGTGGCGTCGGAGTCGACGGCGCCCGTGCAGGACATGTCGCCGACGGTCCGGTAGCGCACCAGGCGCTTCTCGACCGTCTCCCCGTCCTTCGGGCCGCCCCACTCGCCCGCCGTCAGCCACATGCCGGCCCGCCGGAACACCTCACGCTCGTGCGCGAAGTAGATCTCGGGCAGCTCGATGCCCTCGCGGGCGATGTACTGCCAGACGTCCAGCTCGGTCCAGTTGCTGAGCGGGAAGACCCGGACGTGCTCGCCGGGCGCGTGCCGGCCGTTGTACAGGTTCCACAGCTCGGGCCGCTGCCGGCGCGGGTCCCACTGGGAGAACTCGTCGCGCAGCGAGAACACCCGCTCCTTCGCCCGGGCCTTCTCCTCGTCCCGGCGGCCCCCGCCGAAGACGGCGTCGAACCGCTCGCTCTGGATCTTCTCCGTCAGCGGCACCGTCTGCAGCGGGTTGCGGGTTCCGTCGGCGCGCTCCTTGAGCACCCCGCGGTCGATGTAGTCCTGCACCAAGGCCACATGCAGGCGCAGCCCGTGCCGCCGGACCGTGCGGTCGCGGTACTCCAGGACCTCGGGGAAGTTGTGCCCGGTGTCCACGTGCAGCAGCGAGAAGGGCACCGCCGCCGGGGCGAACGCCTTCAGCGCCAGGTGCAGCATGACGATGGAGTCCTTGCCTCCGGAGAACAGGATCACCGGCCGCTCGAACTCACCCGCCACCTCACGGAAGATGTGCACCGCCTCGGACTCCAGCGCGTCCAGGTGGGAGAGGGCGTACGGGCTGTCCGTGCCCTCGCCGCCCCCCTTGACCGTGGTGACGGTCGTCATGCCAGTCCCCTTTCGCTGAGCAGGGCGTACACGGAGGCCGCGGACTCCGGCACGCTCTGGTGCTGCGACTCGATGCGCAGGTCGGGCGACTCGGGCTCCTCGTACGGGTCGTCGACGCCCGTGAGCCCCGACAGCTCACCCGCGGCCTGCTTGGCGTACAGCCCCTTCACATCGCGTACCGAGCACACCTCGACCGGGGTCGCCACGTGCACCTCCAGGTACGCCGTGCCGTTCTCCTGGTGCCGCTTGCGTACCGCGTCCCGGCTGTCCGCGTACGGCGCGATCACCGGCACCAGGGCCTTGACCCCGTTGCGGGCCAGCAGTTCGGCGACGAAGCCGATGCGCTGCACGTTGGTGTGCCGGTCCTCGCGGCTGAAGCCGAGGCCCGCCGAGATGAACTCGCGGATCTCGTCGCCGTCGAGCACCTCGACGAGGTGGCCCTCCTCGCGCAGCCGTCCGGCCAGCTCGTACGCGATGGTGGTCTTGCCGGCACTCGGCAGACCCGTGAGCCAGACGGTGGCTCCGGTCGTCACGGGCGTCTCCCTGCTCGTCGGACTCGTCGGAGAGTGCGTGGAAATCTCGGTCATGTCAGCCGTGCAGCCCGCACTCGGTCTTGCTGCGGCCCGCCCAGCGGCCGGCACGCGCGTCCTCGCCCTCGAGGACCCGGCGGGTGCACGGGGCGCAGCCGACGGAGGCGTAGCCGTCCATCAGCAGCGGATTGGTCAGCACGCCGTGCTCGGCGACGTAGGCGTCCACGTCGTCCTGCGTCCAGCGGGCGATCGGCGAGATCTTGACCTTCTGGCGCTTGTCGTCCCAGCCCACGACCGGGGTGTTCGCCCGGGTCGGGGACTCGTCGCGGCGCAGACCCGTCGCCCAGGCCTGGTAGCCCTTGAGGCCCTCCTCCAGGGGCTGCACCTTACGGAGCTTGCAGCACAGGTCGGGGTCGCGGTCGTGCAGCCTGGGGCCGTACTCGGCGTCCTGCTCGGCGACCGTCTGCCGCGGGGTGAGCGTGATGACGTTGACGTCCATCACCGCGTCGACCGCGTCGCGGGTGCCGATGGTCTCCGGGAAGTGGTAGCCGGTGTCGAGGAACACCACGTCCACGCCCTTCATCACGCGGGACGCCAGATGGGCGACCACCGCGTCCTCCATGGAGGACGTGACGCAGAAGCCCTTGCCGAAGGTGTCCACCGCCCACTGGAGGATCTCCAGCGCGGAGGCGTCCTCCAGGTCGCGGCCCGCCTGCTCGGCCAGCGCCTTCAGTTCCTCGGCGGTACGTGTCTCCTGAGCCGTCGTCATATCCGGTCATCCCCTCCATCGTCGGCTCGCTCAAGCCCCCGGGCCAGCAGCCCGAGGAACTTCAGCTGGAATGCGCGGTTGCACGCCGCGCATTCCCAGGCGCCGTGACCGCTCTCCGGGGCTTCGCTGGGACGAAGGTCCTCGTCGCCGCAGTAGGGGCAGTAGAAAGGTGCGGCGCGCTCACTCACGACAGGGCCTCCTCTGCGGCGCGCGCGGCCCAGGCGGCGAACCGCTCGCCTTCCTCGCGCTCGGCCTGGAAGCGCCGCAGGACGCGCTCGACGTAGTCGGGGAGCTCCTCGGCGGTGACCTTCAGTCCGCGCACCTTGCGGCCGAAGCCGGGTTCGAGGCCCAGGGCGCCGCCGAGGTGCACCTGGTAGCCCTCGACCTGGTTGCCGTCCTTGTCCAGGACCAGCTGTCCCTTGAGACCGATGTCCGCCACCTGGATACGGGCGCAGGCGTTGGGGCAGCCGTTGAGGTTGATGGTGATCGGCTCGTCGAAGTCCGGGATCCGGCGCTCCAGTTCGTCGATCAGCTGGGAGCCGCGCTGCTTGGTCTCCACGATGGCGAGCTTGCAGTACTCGATGCCGGTGCACGCCATGGTGCCGCGCCGGAACGGGGAGGGCCGGGCGCTGAGGTCCAGCGCCTCCAGGGACTCGACCAGCGAGTCGACCTGGCCCTCCTCGACATCGAGGACGATCATCTTCTGCTCGACGGTCGTCCGCACCCGCCCGGAGCCGTGTGCCTCCGCGAGGTCGGCGATCTTCGTCAGCGTGGTGCCGTCGACACGGCCGACCCGCGGGGCGAAACCGACGTAGAAGCGGCCGTCCTTCTGCCGGTGCACTCCGATGTGGTCGCGCCACTGCTGGACGGGCTGCTCGGGGGCGGGTCCGTCGATCAGCTTGCGCCCGCCCAGGTACTCGTCCTCCAGCACCTGCCGGAACTTCTCCGCGCCCCAGTCGGCGACCAGGAACTTCAGCCGGGCGCGGTTGCGCAGCCGGCGGTAGCCGTAGTCACGGAAGATCGAAAGAACGCCCTCGTAGACGTCGGCCACCTCGTCGACCGGAACCCAGGCGCCGAGCCGCACCCCGAGCTTGGGGTTGGTCGACAGTCCGCCGCCGACCCACACGTCGAAGCCCGGCCCGTGCTCGGGGTGGCGGACGCCGACGAAGGCCACGTCGTTGATCTCGTGGACGACGTCCAGCAGCGGCGAGCCCGAGATGGCCGTCTTGAACTTGCGGGGGAGGTTGGAGTACGCCTTGTTGTTCAGGACACGGCGCTTCATCTCCTCCAGCGCCGGGGTGCCGTCGATGATCTCGTCCTCGGCGATGCCCGCGACCGGCGAGCCGATCATGACGCGGGGCGTGTCGCCGCAGGCCGTGACGGTGGACAGCCCGACGGCCTCCAGCCGCTCCCAGATCTCGGGCACGTCCTCGACGCGGATCCAGTGGTACTGGACGTTCTGCCGGTCGGTGATGTCGGCGGTGCCGCGCGCGAACTCCTGGGAGATCTCACCGATGACCCGCAGCTGCCGGGTGGTCAGCGCCCCGCCGTCGATGCGGACGCGCATCATGAAGTACTCGTCGTCCAGCTCCTCCGGCTCCAGGATCGCGGTCTTGCCACCGTCGATCCCGGGCTTGCGCTGGGTGTACAGCCCCCACCAGCGCATCCGCCCGCGCAGGTCGCTGGGGTCGATCGAGTCGAAGCCGCGCTTGGAGTAGATCGTCTCAATGCGTGTCCGCACATTGAGACCGTCGTCGTCCTTCTTGACCTGCTCGTTGCCGTTGAGCGGGGTGAAGTGACCCACGGCCCACTGACCCTCACCGCGGTGACGGCTCACCTTGCGTCGGGGCGCGGAGGCGTCAGGGTTCTGTGGGGTGGCGGCCATGTGTACGTCCTTCGGGACAGGCGGAAAGCGGCTCTTGCCTGCGCGTATGGGGATACGGGCATACGTGCGCGTCGTTGCGCAGGGGGAGAGGGAAGTCGTGAATGTCGGGTCGCTGGAGCTGTCAGCGCGCCGGACAGATGGCGCTGGACATGCGGCCGAGGTCGACGTGCCGCCGACTCACCAAGGCGATTCCAGTTCCGGACATGCCGAAAGCGTGTCATGGGGATCTCTGGCCAGTCCACCTTTATCCGCGATGTGGACATGCATGTCCCGAATCATGGACGCTGTGATCTGCGTCATGCGCGGACGGCCCGCAGTGGCCGTACGTCCATGTCGTCAGGCCCCCGGACGGGCCCCCGGATACGCCCCCGGCCAGGGCCCCGGCGCCGGCGCCTCGCGCTCCTCCTCCACCTTGGTGTCGAACAGCCGGAAGCCGCGCCGCAGATAGTTGTCCATGGCGAACTCGCCGTCCTTGCTGCAGGTGTGCAGCCACACCCGCTTCGTCGGCGCCCGCCCGCTCCACCGTTCGGCGAGGTCCCACGCCCGGGCCGTGCCATGGGCCAGCAGATGGCCGCCGATGCGCCGGCCGCGGAAGGCGGGCAGCAGGCCGAAGTACGTGATCTCCACGACCCCTTCGGCCTGCGGGTCCAGCTCCACGAAACCGGCCGGAGTGCCCCGGTCGTGGGCGACCCACGTCTCCACGCCGGGCCGCTCCAGGTACTCCCGCCACCGGTCGTAGCTCCAGCTCAGCCGGTCGGTCCAGCGGATGTCACCGCCGACCGACGCGTACAGGAAGCGGCTGAACTCGGGTGAGGGGACCTCGGAACGGACGATCCGGACGTCGCCGTCGGGGGCGGCGGCCGGCAGAAGGTCGGCCGGGGACGTCTGCTCCAGGGACCAGGTGGTGACCGTGACGCTGCTCATGGCGCTCAGGGAATCATCTACCCCAGCGAACTGTCGATGGCGGTCAGGGGCAGGGAGAACAGCATGCGGTCCGTGACCGACCACACCTCACCCGTCTGAGGCCAGTAGGACAGGGACCCTGCCTCCTCTGCCCAGCAATGGCGCGTGGCGTCGGAGCCGCAGCGTGCCGACCTCGCGCCGTCGGCGTCCTGCGCCCAGAGGGTGCCGTGGCCGTCCAGGTCGCGGGGCGGGTGCGCGATGTACCAGGTCGGCCGGGCCGCCCCGACCGGGTGGTACGACAGCACCCCCCGGATGTCGGCCGCCCCGGTCCGGTACGCGTCCACCGCGTCCACCCGGCCGGCCGCGTCCGTGGCGAGCGGCCCGCCGTGCGCCGGGACCGCGCTGAGGGAGTACCGCCACAGACGGGACTGCCGGTCGCCGCCCGCGGGGGTCCGTTCGGCGACGACCAGGCTGTCGGGGGACGTGCCCCGGTCGAGGGAGAGACTGCCCGGACAGGGGGCGGCGTGCTCCGTGCCGGCGCAGCGGCCGGCCGTGAAGCGGTACGAGGCCACGGCCGGCATCACATAGCCGTAGCCGTCGGCCGACCAGCCGCCGGGCACCCGGCCGACCGCGGGGCCGTCGACGCTGGTGCGCTGGATGCGGTTCAGGTCGTAGACGTAGAGCGCCTCGGCGGACTTCGGGCCGGAGGTGACGAGCAGCTTGTCCCCGTACCAGGCCATGCCGGAGACGGGCGAGGTCAGGCCGCGGTAGTCGCGCCCCTCGTCCACCGGGACGACCAGCAGCACCCAGCGGTAGGACGGGTGGCGGGGATGGTCGGCGTCGACGAAGGCGACCCGGGCTAGGCCCCGCTCGTGGACGGGGCCGGACGTCGTGCTGTGCGTCCAGCCCGCGAGGATCACACGGTCGGTGCCCCACAGACCGTCGTCGTCCGCGTCACCGGACGTGGTCACCGAGGCCGGCCGCCAGCCGGTGGCGGCGGTGTCGGCCGGATCCCAGCAGTACGCCGTCGTGGGCACCGGGGCGACGGGCAGTGACTCGCGTTCCTCGGATCCGCAGTCGGCCGACTCGCGCAGGGTGCGGTCCGCGCTCCGCAGCACCGTGCCGACACCGACCGGACCGCCCATGGCCGAGGAGAGCCGGTCCAGCGAGCGGGCCGGCACGGGGTGCTCCTGAAGCCGCAGCGCGCCGGTCCCCGCGGAGGAGGACAGTGGCTTCAGGGCGCCGGGATCGTCGGCGACCGTGGCCTGCGAAGCGCTGATCAGGGTGGCCGCCGCGGTGAGTGCGAGTGCGGTCCCGGCGAGGACCGCGCGCAGCGCCGCACCTCGTCTGCGCCGGCGGTGTCTGCCGCGTTGCTTCATGTCTCCTCCCGAGGCGGGCCAACTGCGCCTGATGGTCATTGCGTTGACCGAGGAGCAGGTGGGGTGGCCCGTAGGGGGATGCTACGGCAGTCGGGGCGGCGTGGGTCGAAGACCTCGCAAATATGCGGAAGATGCACCCTCGGATATGCTGAATATGCCAAATGCGGTAAGCTCCGCCGCCATTCAGGACGACAGCGGCGAAGTCCGGCCCCCGATCACGGCCGGCGCCGTCGAGTGGGGCAGCAGTGCGAACGGATCCTCGGGCAGCAGCACCTCGACCTCCGCCTCCTCGCAGAAACGATACGGCTGGTGTTGCAGAAACGCCCCCAGGTACCGCCGCACCCGTGACATCTCGGCCCGTACCGTCACCGTGCGGGACGGGTCCCCGAACAAGTCCGCGGCCAGTCCCGCCGCGCTGCGCCCGGTGCGGTGCAGGGCCAGCAGGTACAGCAACTCGGCGTGCCGGGGGCTCAGTTCCCGGGACCAGGACCCCGCCTGGCCGGAGACCGTCACCGTCCAGTGCCGCGGCCCGGCGAGGTCCAGCACGATCCGGGCGGCGCCGGGCGGCGGCTGGTCGGCGGCGCGCACCAGCCAGCCGTCGCCCAGCGGCTCCACCGAGCACAGGCCGAGCGCGGGCAGCCACCGGCGGCCCGCCGACAACGCCGAGGGCAGCCCGACGCGCGGGCTGTACGGCAGTCCCGTGACCGCGGCGGTCCAGCCGTCCCGGTCCACCGCCACCGCCCGCCCGCCGACCCGTGCCAGCACCGGCGCCGCCTCGGCGCGCAGCCGCTCCAGCGCGGTCAGGTGCAGCTCCCTCAGCCGCGCCTCGGCGAGTTTGGCCACCGAGTCCACCCAGGCCAGCGTCGCCGGATGCATCGTCTCCAGCGGGCCGCTGATGTCCACCACGCCGAGCAGCCGGCCGTCACGGGGGTCGGTGACCGGAGCGCCGGCGCAGGTCCACGAGGTGTGCGAGCGCACGAAGTGCTCACCGGCGAAGACCTGCACCGGCCGGCGCACCACCACCGTGGTGCCCACGCCGTTGGTGCCGACGACGTCCTCCCGCCAGTCCGCGCCCTCCTCCAGACCGAGACCGTCGGCCTTGCGCAGCACGGCCGCACTGCCCTCCCGCCACAGCACCCGGCCTTCGGCGTCGGTCACCACCATGATGTGCCGGGCGACGTCGGCGACCGTCAACAGCCCCTGCCGCAGCACCGGCAGGACGTGCCGCAGCGCCGACTCCTCCCGCCTGCGCAGCACTTCCTCCGGAGCCAGCAGTCCGCTGCGGGAACCGCGGTCGGGATCCAGCCCGCCGCGCAGCATCCGCCCCCAGGACTGCTCGATCACCGGTCGCGGTGCCAGCGGCGTGCGCCGCCCGGACAGCGCGGCCGCGCGCACCTCGTCCAGGACCCGCGCCGCTCGCGACACGTCCATGGCGGCCAGTCGCGCCACGGTCATCGACGAGTCGGCCACGGAAGTCCTCCTAGAGGGCTGTGGGACGTGCTGCGGGCAAGCGGTTGCCCGGCGGTCCGGACGACGCTTTCCGGCCCGACCGCTCGTCCCATGGTGCCCGCCGGTACCCGTCGCAGGGACACAGTCCGCCCACGGACCCCGACAAGTTGCAACCCCTTGCAACCCTGGTGGCCGGACCCGGCGGTGGCCGAAACTTGAGCAGCGCCGCCCTGATGGCGCCGTGGCCCGCGAGGGCCGTGAGCGGGAGTGGTGCCGTGTCGGCGCAGCACCACTCCCGCATCAGCCGCCCTCAGGAGACCGGCCGGGCCCGCTCCACCACGGCGGCCAGATTCAGCCCGTACGGCAGCGTGCCGAAGGCCGCGCCCCAGTCGCCGCCCAGCCGGGAGGCGCAGAACGCGTCGGCGACCTCCGGTGGCGCGAACCGCACCAGCAGCGAGCCCTGCAGAACCAGCGCCAGCCGCTCCACGAGCCGCCGGGCGCGCCCCTCCACGCCCTCCAGCTCGCCGAGTTCGACCAGCAGGTCCTTCACCGCGGCGTCCAGCCGGTGGTCGGCACCACGCGCCCGGCCCACCTCGACCAGATAGGCGTCCAGCGCCCCCGGTTCGCGTTGCAGCGCCCGTAGCACGTCCAGCGCCTGTACGTTGCCGGCGCCCTCCCAGATGGAGTTGAGCGGCGACTCGCGCACCAGCCGGGGCATGCCCCACTCCTCGACGTAGCCGTTGCCGCCCAGGCACTCGGCGGCCTCCACCACCACCGGCGTACACCGCTTGGTCACCCAGTACTTGGCGGCCGGCACCGCCAGCCGCAGCAGCGCCCGCTCCCGCTCGCTCCCGTCGTCGTAGGCGGCGGCGAGCCGTATCGCCAGTGCGGTCGCGGCCTCCGACTCCAGCGCCAGGTCGGCGAGGACGTTGCGCATCAGCGGCTTGTCGATCAGCTTGCCGCCGAAGGCCTCCCGGTGGGCGCAGTGGTGCACGGCCTGCGCCACCGCCTGCCGCATCAGCCCCGCCGAGCCGAGCACACAGTCGAGCCGGGTCGCGGCGACCATCTCGATGATGGTCCGCACCCCCCGCCCCTCCTCGCCGACGCGGCGCGCCCAGGTCCCGTCGAACTCGACCTCGCTGGAGGCGTTCGACCGGTTGCCCAGCTTGTCCTTGAGCCGCTGGATGAGGAAGACGTTGCGGGTGCCGTCCTCGAGGACCCGGGGCACGAGGAAGCAGGTCAGCCCGCCCGGTGCTTGAGCGAGCACCAGGAACCCGTCCGACATGGGCGCGGAGCAGAACCACTTGTGCCCGGTCAGCGTGTACGTGCCGTCCTCGGCGAGCGGGGTCGCGGCGGTGGTGTTCGCCCGTACGTCGCTGCCGCCCTGCTTCTCGGTCATGCCCATCCCGAAGACCGCCCCGGCCTTGAGGTGGGCGGGCCTGAGCTCCCGCTCGTAGATCGTGGACGTCAGCAGGGGCTCCCACTCGGCGGCGAGCCCGGGATCGGTGCGCAGCGCGGGCACCGCCGCGTGGGTCATGGACAGCGGGCAGCCGTTGCCCGACTCGACCTGGGACCAGATCAGGAACCCGGCCGCCCGCCGCACGTGCCCGGCGGGGCGCACCCAGGCGGTGGTCAGTCCCGCCGAGACCCCCTTGCCCAGCAGCCGGTGCCAGGCCGGGTGGAACTCGACCTCGTCGACACGGTGCCCGTAGCGGTCGTGGGTGCGCAGTCTGGGCGGGTTCTCGTTGGCCAGTACCGCCCATTCCTGTACCTGCGCCGAGCCCGAGGTCCTGCCGAGCCCGGACAGTTCGTCGCGGACCTCGTCGACCAGGTCCGGATCGGTGTGCCGTTCGACCGCCTCGCTCAGCGCCCGGTCGGTGGTGAAGAGGTCATGTCCGACCAGCGGCGGTGGCTGGTTCGTCACGGAGTGCGTGCTGGTGCCTGCCATGTCAGCGAACCTACCCGGGGCGACGGCGGTGATGGCCCCAGAGTGACACAGTCACGGTCGCCGGGCGCACCGGAGCCCCGAACACGACGGGCTCCCGGGCCCGCTCCCGGGTCCCCCTGCCGCGAGGCGCCGCCCGCGAGGTGAGAGGGGTCCGTCCCGGCGGATACCGTTAGGGCGTGCAGCCAGCAAGTGAACCCACCGAGCGGCCCGGCGGACGGCTCCACCGGGCCAGAGTCCTCTACCGGAACGTCTCCAAGCGCCGGACCGCCTGGCTGCTGCTCAAGGACACCGTCAACTCGTGCATGGAGTACCGCATCCTGGGCCTGGCGGCCGAGGCGGCGTTCTTCACGCTGCTGTCCGTGCCGCCGCTGCTGCTGAGCCTGATCGGGCTGCTCGGCTACGTGGACGCCTGGACCGGCGCCGACACCATCCAGTCCCTGGAGAACAACCTCCTGGAGGCCTCCCGGACCGTGCTGTCCGACAAGGGCGTCAAGGAGATCGCCGAGCCGATCCTGCACGACGTGATGAAGGGCGGCCGCCCCGACGTCATCTCCATCGGCTTCCTCTTCGCCCTGTGGTCGGGCTCCCGCGCGGTGAACGTCTTCATCGACACCATCACCGTGATGTACGGCCTCGACGGCGTCCGGGGCATCGTGAAGACCCGGATCATGGCCTTCCTGCTGTTCATCGTGGCGCTGCTGATCGGCTCGGTGGCGCTGCCGCTGATGGTGGCGGGGCCGGACGCGGTGGTGGGGATCGTGCCCTGGTCGGAGACGCTGGTGCAGGTCCTGTACTGGCCGGTGGTGATCGTCCTCTCGATCGCCTTCCTCACCACGCTCTACCACGTGTCGGTGCCGGTGCGCTCCCCGTGGATCGAGGACGTGCCCGGCGCCCTGGTCGCGCTGGCCATGTGGGTGCTGGGCAGCTTCCTGCTGCGCATCTACCTCACCAGCACGATCGAGGGCGCCACGATCTACGGCTCCCTCGCCGCCTCCGTCGCGGTGCTGCTCTGGATCGGTGTGTCCGCGTTCGCCGTGCTCGTCGGCGCCGCCGTCAACGCGGCCATCGACCGGGTCTGGCCGGCCGCCGCCACGGCCGCCGCCCGCGCCGCCCAGGAGCGACTGCGCGAGGTCCAGGTCGCCGAGTACGTCGCCCGGGCCGCCGCCGCCCTCGAGAGCGCCCCCGACGACCCCGACGACCCCGACATGCCGTCCGAGTTCCCCGAGCGCTGGTCGCGCTTCCTGCCCCCGGAGGACGTGACGGCGCGGTTGCGCGCGCATGTGAGGAGCCAGCACAACGCCCACAAGACGGCGGGGGAGACCGGGCCGCCCGATAAGTGACCGGGGCGGGCGGCCCGCCGCCGGGTGCCGGCATGGCGGCCCGGTCGGCGCTTCGGCGGCGGATCGGTGCGACGTCCCGGTCCTCCGGAAGCGCCCCGGCGCCGCACGCCCAGGCGTGACCACGGCAGTCGACGGCAGCGGCCACCTGCCGGCCGCGGGACAGCCGGGCCCGGCCCGAGGCGTCCGCGGCGTAGCCTGGCGCACGTGTACCAGGAACGGGCGTCCCGGCTGACCGGAGCGGTGGTGTGGCGCCGCACCCTGGAGGACCCCGCCGTGCGGCCCGCGCGGCCCGTGCTGCCGGACGGCTGCATGGACCTGCTGTGGAACGAGGGACGCCTGCTGGTCGCGGGCCCCGACACGCACGCGTACGTCCCGGGCGGCCGGCCGCGCCGCTGGGCGGGCGTCCGGTTCCGGCCGGGCACCGCGTCCGCCCTCCTCGGCGTACCGGCGTACGAACTGCGCGACCAGCGCGTGGAACTGGCCGACCTGTGGCCCGCCGCCCGGGTACGGCGCCTGAGCGCCCGCGTCGCCGCCGCGCCCGATCCCGCGAGGGCCCTGGAGGACATCGCGCTGGAGCGGGCGGCCGAGGCGGGCCCGCCCGATCCGCTGCTCGGACGGCTGGTCACGGCACTGGACGCGGGCCGCCCGGTCGCCGCCACGGCCGACGGACTCGGCCTCGGGGCCCGCCAGTTGCACCGCCGCTGCCTGAGCGCCTTCGGTTACGGCCCCAAGACGCTGGCCCGGGTGCTGCGGTTGCAGCGGGCGCTCGCCCTCGTCCGCGCCGGGGTGCCGTTCGCCGAGTCGGCCGTGCGGGCCGGGTACGCCGACCAGCCGCATCTGGCCCGGGAGGTGCGGGATCTGGCGGGGACGACGCTCCGAGAACTACTGGGCCGGGGGTAGCGGGGCGAACAGGTCGACGCCGTTGCCGTCAGGGTCGTGCACGGTGGCGTACCGCTGCCCCCAGAAGGCGTCCCACGGTTCGAGCTCGCCGTGGTACCCGGCGCCGACCAGGTCCTCGTACACGGCGTCGACCTCGGCCGGCGTCGCGCACCGGAAGGCGAGCGCGACCCGGCCCCCGCCGGCCGGCGGCCGCCAGTCCGGGTGGAAGGAGCGGACGGTGTCCTCGGTGTCCAGGGCGAGGATCAGCCCCCCGGGCAACTCGGCCTCGACGTGCGGCTGATCCTCGGCGCCGTCGGGGAAGACCAGACCGAGGCGGCGATAGAACGCGAGCGAGGCGGCCAGGTCGGAGGCCACCACGCCGACCACTGAGAAACGTGGAGTCATGCGATCACCGTAGGCAGGGGCCGGCCGGCCGGTCTTGAAGGAATCGGACACCCGCGGGCCGACGGCCGGCCGCCGGAGTCGGTTCACGCGCGGCGGCTGCTGTCGAGCGCCTCCGCGTCGTTCCACAGCACCGCCATGGCGCCCACCGGCTCGAAGGCGATGTCCGGGTCGTCGCTCTGGACGAGGGCCATGATGCGGTGCCCGAAGAGCGCGGCGCCGCGGGCGCGGTCCGCGACGATGTCCAGGACCGCCTGCGCCGCGCGCGGCTGAGCCCGCGCGAAGCGGTCGTAGCGGCTGAGAACGAGGACGAGGCCGGTCGCCTCCCGGGTGGTCCCGTACTCGTACGCCTCGACGTCGCAGTCGTCGAGCGCGTCGAGGGTGCGGCCGTAGTAGTCGGGGAAGTCCAGTGCCGCCGCGACATCCCGGTGCAGGTCCGCTTCCGTGGTCCACCGTCCGGCGTCCAGGGCGACGATCCGGTAGCCGTGGTCGTGCAGCCACGCGGTGGTCTCGTCCCGCAGCCGCCGACGCCGGAACAGGGGGACGAAGGTGTTCGTCGTCAGGCGCAGGGCGAGGTCGGCGTCGAGGTCGAAGGCAGCCACTGCGGGACCCTGTCCCGGAGAGGTCTGGCGGGCCGTTGGGTCGGGGTCGGACGGGACGCGCCCTCCGTACGGCGAAGGGGGGACAGACCGCGTGACGTTTCTGCGGTGAACCCGTTGCTCCATCCGAGTGAGTAAAGCCCGTCCATAGGCAATCCCAGTCGGATCTCAAGAGATGCTCTTGTCTTGGTAAAGGGATGTCGCGACGCGGCGCCGCACCGGCAGCCGCGCCACCCACCCACACGAGGAGCCGGACCTTGACTCACGGGAAGAAGCTGCGCGAGCGGATCGCCGGGCCGGGGACCACCCCGCTGATCGGCGTGTACGACATGTACTCGGCGTCGATCGCCGCCGAGCACTACGACGGGATGTTCGTCTCGGGCTTCGGTTTCGCGGCCTCGTACTACGGGCTGCCGGACATCGGGTTCATCGCCTGGCCGGACATGCTCGCGTTCGTCCAGCGGCTGCGGGGCGCGTTCCCGCACCACCACCTGCTGGTGGACATCGACGACGGGTACGTCGACGCGGAGGTCGCCTGTCACGTGGTCGAGGGTCTGGAGCGGATCGGCGCCTCCGGTGTGATCCTCGAGGACCAGAAGCGCCCCCGCCGTTGCGGGCACGCCGACGGCAAGCAGGTGCTGCCGCTGGAGGAGTACCTGGAGAAGCTGGAGAAGGTCCTCGCCACCCGCCAGGACCTCGTGGTGGTGGCCCGGACGGACGCCACCGACGAGCACGACATTTTGCACCGGGCCGAGCGGCTGGCCGCCACCGACGCCGACGTCGTCCTGGTCGACGGGGTGCGCAGCGTGGCGTGGATCCGCAGGATCCGCGAGGTCGTCGGCGACAAGCCGCTGCTGTTCAACCAGATCGCCGGCGGCAAGTCGCCGCGCCTGTCGCTGGGCGAGCTCTCCGACCTGGGCGTCGACGTCGCGATCTACAGCACCCCGTGCCTGTTCGCCGCGCACGAGGCGATGCACTCCGCGCTCGCGGGCCTGAAGGCGGCCGACGGACGGCTGCCCGAGGTGGATCCCACCCGCGGGGTCGGCGTCAGGGCCGCCACCCGTCTGCTGGAGCGGAACATCGCCCGCCACCGGCCGGCCCCCGAGGGCGTGGGCGTGTGAGCCGCACGGCACCCCGCCTCCGCAAGGCCACGGCACTGGCGGTCGCCCTCCTCGGGGCCGCCGCCCCGCCCGCCGCCGCGAACGGGGGGCTGATCACCGTCATCGACAACTCGCACGCCGACTCGATCCTCGAGGTCGACCGCACCGGCAACGTCTCCACCGGCAGCGGCACCGCCGGCAGCGACCACGACGGCAGCGCCGTCGACCTGATGGAGGCCATCGTCGGCGCAGGCCACCACGCCAGCCACGACTGAGCGGCTCACGGCAGACGGCGGCCGGGCACCCCGTGCGGGAGGTTCCCGGCCGTCTCCGCTCCGCGCTCGGCCGGCCCCGGACGGCGCCGCGCTCAGCCGGCCCCGGACGGCGCCGCCGTGCTCTCCCGCAGCACCAGCCGTGTCGACAGCTCCGTGCGCGTCCCCTCCGGGCGCTCGCCGTGCATCATCCGCACCAGAAGTCTGAGGGCCGTCGCCGCCATCTCCGCCAGTGGCTGGCGGACCGTGGTCAGCGCCGGGGCGACCCAGCGGGACTCGGGCAGGTCGTCGAAGCCGACCACACTGATGTCGTCCGGCACCCGCAGACCCCGTTCGGCCAGCGCCGCGTACGCCCCGAGCGCCATCCGGTCCGAACAGACGAACAGGGCCGTCGGTGGCTCGGGCAGGTCCAGCAGTTCGTGCGTGTGCAGCCGGGCGGCGGTCTCGTCGAAGCCCGCGTGACGGACGTACTCGGCACGCTGGCGCACCCCGGCCGACGCCAGCGCCGAGCGGTACCCCGCCACTCGCGCGCTGGAGCACATCGTGCGCCGGTGCCCCGCGATCACGGCGACGCGCTCATGGCCGAGTCCCAGCAGATGCTCGGTCGCCGTCACCCCGCCCTGCCAGTTCTGCGCCCCCACCGAGACGACACCGGGCGGGAGTTCGTGCACCGGATCGATCATCACGTACGGAATGCGGTGCTGGCCGAGCCAGGCGTACTGCGAAGCCGACAGCTCCGCCAGATTGAACAGCACCCCCGAGGAACCGCGCGCGGTGAGCTTGTCCAGCCAGCCCCGCTCGGGGCGGCCGCCCCGGGTCCGGTTCAGCCCGGCGGAGACCACCACCTCGAGGCCCGCCTCGTGCGCCGCCTCCTCCACGCCGTGCAGCACCGCACCCGACCAGGAGCTGTCCAGCGAGTGCACCACGAGATCGACCAGTCCGGGCACCTTCGCCGCGTCGAAGCGGGGCCTGCGGACGTAGCCGAGCCGGTCCAGCGCCTCGGTGACCCGGCGGCGGGTCTCCGGCGCCACGTCCTCCCGGCCGTTGACCACCTTCGACGCGGTGGGCACCGACACCCCCGCCTCGCGGGCCACCACGGCCAGTGTCGGACCGGCCGCCACGCTCGCGCTCCCCGTACGGACCATCGCCGAACCCGCCTCCCCGGCCCGCCCGAGGGCCATCGAAAGTTGCGACCAACGCTGCTTCCGAGGCCCGGGCACCGACCGGGCAGAAAGCGCTTCCTACCATAGGTGCGCGTCAACACGGCGGGAAGACATGGGAATTCACGGGATCATAGCGGGTGGAACTTTCGAAACCTCGAACAGCGGAACCGGTCGGTCAGGTGTACACGTGAGCCGGACCGGGTGAAGTCCGCAGTGCAGGCGGCATCGGCCCCGCGACCAGGGCCGAACCGGCCATTCCGATCGAGGGTGTAGTCGCGGTCTGAAACCGCCGGTCTCCAGAAGCGACCGGACGATGCGGTTGGTGAGGTCGCGGAAGGCCGGGGGCGCTGCCGCGGTGGCGACACCGCTACCTCAACCCGCGCCCGCCTTCCCTTGAACTGCTACACCCCCGTCTGAGGGCAGCCTCCAAACCGGCATGGGCCAGATGGGCGCGATCCGAGAGATGGCCTGAACCAGCCGTCTCGGCGCTCCGTGCGGCGGAATACCCGGCGGTGATGTGGTGCTGTGGTGTTACCGGTACAGGAGCGCCGCGAAGGGCTGGTGGGCACATGACGGCTGACCGGACGGGCCCCGTCGTCACCACACCGTACGGGGCGGTGCGCGGCAGGTACGAACACGGGATCGCCGTCTTCCGTGGCATCCCGTACGCCGCCCCGCCCTTCGGCCCCGGCCGGTTCCGCCCGCCCCGGCCGCCCGAACCCTGGGACGGGGTGCGCGACGCGGACGCGTTCGGCCCCACGGCGCCAAAACCGCCGTACTCGGAGGCGTTCGCGCAGTACCTGTCCGACCCGGTCGTACCCGGCGACGACTGTCTCAACCTCAACGTGTGGACCCCCGAGCCGGGCCCCGGCGCCCGGCTCCCCGTCCTCGTGTGGCTCCACGGCGGCGCGCTGACCAGGGGGTCCTCGGCCGTCCCGGTGTACGACGGGCGCGCCTTCGCGCGCGACGGCGTCGTCCTCGTCTCGGTCAACTACCGGCTGGGGGTGGAGGGCTACGGCCTGTTCCCGGACGCGCCCGCCAACCCCGGGCTGCGCGACCAGCTGGCCGCCCTGCGCTGGGTGCACGCCTCGATCGAGGCCTTCGGCGGCGACCCCGGACGGGTGACCCTGGCCGGGCAGTCGGCCGGGGCCATCAGCGCCGGCGCCCTGCTCGTCGCACCCCAGGCGCAGGGCCTGCTACGGCGGGCGGTGCTGCAGAGCGGGGCCCCGGGGGCCTCCGACCGCGACAAGGTGCGGCGCATGGTGCGCCGCATGGCGAACCGGCTGAAGATCCCCGCCACGGCCGAGGCCTTCGCCGCCGTCGACCGGGAGCTGCTGCTGCGTACCCAGGCCGAGGCCGGCCGGCTCAGCAGCCCGGTGCTGGGGGGCCCGGCCTTCGGCATCGTCGTCGACGGCGACCTCGTGCCCCGAGACCCGCTGCGGGCCCTCCTCGACGGCGAAGCCGCGCGGGGCGTCGACCTCCTCATGGGCTGGACCCGGGACGAGTACCGGCTGTGGCTGGTGCCGGGCGGGCTCGTGGAGCACGTCGACCGGCTCGGCGCGGTCGCCCTGGCCGGTGCCATGGCCCGCTGCCACTGCGGCCACGAGGTGCCGCGCGGCTACCGCGCCCTGCACCCGAAGGCCTCGCCCTCCGAGCTCGTCGGCCAGCTCGTCACCGACCACCTGCTGCGCGTGCCGTTGCACCGCCTGGCCGACGCCCGCCCCGCGTCCTCGTACGTCTACGAGTTCGCCTGGCCCTCCCGCCTGCCCGGGCTCGGCGCCTGCCACGGGCTCGAGCTCGGCTTCGTCTTCGACACCGGGGACGCCCCGGAGTCCGCCCGCCTCGCCGGCGAGGGCGCACCGCAGGAACTGTGCGACACGATGCACACGGCATGGGTGCGGTTCGCGACCGACGGGGATCCGGGGTGGGAGGCCTGGGATGCCGCCCATCCGGTCCGGGTCCTCGGCGACGGTGAACCGTATACCGCATACAGGCCGCTGGATTCCGAGGTCGGTCTGTGGTCGATCGCCGACCGCACACCGGATCCCGTCGACGGCCCACACGCCGTCCGCAGCGCGGAACTCGCGGTGACGGTGCGCCGGCTGCGCCGTTCGATCGGCGCCCGCCTGCACTGACCCGCCGCCGGACCACCGGGCCGACCGGCCGCCGGACCACCGGGCCGAGCCGTCGCGGACCACCGGGTCGAGCCGCCGCCGGACCACCGGGTCGAGCCGTCAGCAGACCGCGCGGTCGAGCCGTCAGCGGTCCACCGCGCCCGCCGGCTTCGCCACCGAGCCCCGCACCACCACGTGTGTGCCCGGCAGCAGATGCTCGTCGGTCGAACAGCGGGGGGCCGAAGCCAAAGGCGCGCGGGGCCGGACCCGCAGGGCCTCGGTCAGGCCGCGCCCACCGCCTGCGCTATCGACGTGATCGCCTGCGGGCCCACCCGGCAGCAGCCGCCGATCAGCCGAGCGCCCGCCCTGCGCCAGGCCTCGACCTGCTCGGCGGTGAAGCTGGTGCGGCCGTTCCACGCGCGGGCCCCGGCGTCCCAGGCCTCGCCGCTGTTGGGATACACCACCACCGGCTTGCCGGTGACCCGGACGGCGGTCTCGATCGCGTGCTCCACATCCTCGGGCGCGCAGCAGTTGACGCCGACCGCGATCACCTCGTCGGCGTCGGCGGCCGGCGCGAACGCCTCCTCCAGGGGCTGTCCGGCGCGGGTGCGACCACCGTCGACGGTGTACGAAAGCCAGGCGGGTGTATCCAATCCGCGCACCGCTCGCAGCAGCGCCGCCGCCTCGTCCGCGTCCGGAACCGTCTCCAGGGCCAGTACATCGGGCCCGGCCGCCGCCAGTACCTCCAGGCGGGGCCGGTGGAAGCGCTCCAGTTCGGCCACGCTCAGTCCGTACCGGCCCCGGTACTCGGAGCCGTCCGCGAGCATCGCCCCGTACGGGCCGACGGAAGCCGCCACCCACAACGGGCCCGCGACCCCCTCGGCGTGGGCCTGCCGAGCCGCCTCCCGGGCCAGCTCCACACTCAGCGTGAGCAGCCGGGCCGCCTCCTCCCGGCCGATCCCGCGCTTCGCGAAGCCCTCGAAGGTCGCCTGGTAGCTGGAGGTGATCGCCACGTTCGCGCCCGCCTCGAAGTAGGCGAGGTGCGCCTCGGTGATCGCCTCGGGCCGTTCGGCGAGCAGCCGTGCCGACCACAGTTCGTCGCTCAGGTCGTGCCCGGCGGACTCGAGCTGGTTGGACATGCCGCCGTCGAGTACGACGGTGCCGGCGGCGAGGGCCTCGGTGAGCGGGGGAGGGGTGTCGCTGGTCATGCCCCGACGCTAGTCCACCAGGACCCGGACAGCCGAGTGTGTCCAGTACATGAACAGATCGCCCACCATGTGGGATACCGGGTTACGATCACGCACCTCCCCGCACCTGCCACCCCGGAACCGCCATGACTTCCCCCAGTCCCACCGGGACCACCCGGCCGGAGCTCTCCCCGGCTCCGCGCCGCCGCGCCTTCGGCCTGACCGCCGCCACCGCCCTCGTCATGGGCAACATCATCGGCGGCGGCATCTTCGCGCTGCCCGCGACCGTCGCCCCGTACGGCACGGTCAGCCTGCTCGCCTTCCTCGTCCTGTCCGTCGCCGCCGTGCTGCTCGCGCTGCTCTTCGGCAGGCTGGCCCGGCGCAGCCCGGTCACCGGCGGGCTGTACGTGTATCCGCGCGACGCCTTCGGCCCGTTCGCGGGCTTCCTGTCGGCGTGGTCGTACTGGACGATGTGCTGGGTCAGCATCGCCGCCCTCGCGGTCGCCGTGGTCGGCTACGTCGACGTCCTCGTACCCCTGCACGGCAACCACCTGGCGCAGGGGCTCGTCGCCCTCGCCGCGCTCTGGCTTCCGGCGGCGGCGAACTTCGCCGGGACCCGTTGGGTCGGTGCGGTGCAGATCGTATCCACCATCCTGAAGTTCGTACCCCTGCTGCTGGTCGCCACCGTCGGCCTGTTCTTCGTCGACACCGACAACTTCGGCCCGTTCAACGCCTCCGGTGACAGCGTCCCCGGCGCCGTCGCCGCCTCCGCCGCGCTGCTGCTCTACAGCTTCCTCGGCGTGGAGTCGGCGGCGGTCAGCGCGGGCGAGGTCGACGACCCGGAGCGCACGGTGGGCCGCGCGAGCGTCCTCGGCACCCTCGCCTCCGCCCTCGTCTACCTCCTCGGCACGGTCGCCGTCTTCGGCCTGGTCCCGCACGACCGGCTCGTGAACTCGGGGGCGCCGTTCGCCGACGCCGTGAACGCGATCACGGGCGGCCACTGGGGCGGCACCGCGATCGCCCTGGTGGCGGTCGCCTCCATCACCGGGTGCCTCAACGGCTGGATCCTGATGGCGGCGCAGATGCCGTACGCCGCCGCCCGCGACGGACTCTTCCCGGCCCCCTTCGCAAGAATCGGCAAGGGCGGGGTGCCCGGCTTCGGCGTGTGGGCCTGCGTGGTCCTCGGCACGCTCCTGATCGCCCTCAACTACACGGCGGGCCCGGACACCACCTTCCGCGTCCTCGTCCTCATCACGACCTTCACCGGCTGCGTCCCGTACCTGCTGTCGGCGGCGGCCCAGTTGTACTGGCTGGCCCGCGGCACCCGCGACCGGGTCCGCCCCGCCGGCCTCACCCGGGACCTGATCGTCGCCGCCCTGTCGTTCGCCTTCTCCTTCTGGCTGATCGCGGGCGCCGGTTACGCCGCCGTCTACCAGGGCGTGCTGTTCCTCTTCGCGGGCATCCCGGTGTACGTGTGGCTGCGCGGCCGCCGCGAGCCGGCGGAGCGGCCCGCACAGCCCGGCGCCGGGTCTCAGTGAGCCGCGTGCCGTCCGCCGCCGCGTCGGCCCCTGCGCCGGGTGCGCAGGCCCATCGGGAACACCAGCCCGCCCAGCAGGCCGAGCGCGAGGACGTACGGCCACCAGCCGAAACCCTCGGCGGTGGCGCTCGCGTTGCGGGTGTCGGCCGTGACCGGGCCGCCGGTGGACTCCGCCGCCTCGGCACGGACGGACGGGGCGGCACCGGCGGAGGCGGCCGTCAGGACGACGTCGTTGCCGTCACCGCCCCGGTAGCTGATCCGGTAGACGGTGCCGGAGAGTTTCAGCCGGTCCCCTTCACCCAGCCCGTCGAAGGTGCCGCTGGTCCTGGCGCGACCCCCGTGGTCGATCAGGGTGATCTCCCGCGCGGGGGCGGCCGAGGCGTCCGCCATGTCGAGGGTCCCGGCCAGCCGTAGCCTGCCCGCCACCTTCAAAGGCTTGCCCTGGAAGACCAGTTCGGCCTTCGCGTGCTGGGTGTAGTCCCCGGTCACCGTCAGTCCGCCGGCCACCAGTCCGTCGTTGGTCACCGAACCCTTCACCGTGCCCTTGCCGGTGAGCGCGGTCGCCACCCGCAGCCCCGGGGCGCCCGGGTCCAGCCGTGCGCCCGAGGCCAGCCTGACGGCCCGGCTGTGCGCGAGGGTCGCTCCGGAGCGCAGGGCCAGCGTGCCCCTGGTGACGGTCGTGGGGCCCGTGTACGTCACCGCGCGGCCCGTGAGCGTGGTCGTCGCGGCGCCGGACTGGGTGAGGGAGCCACTGCCACTGATCCGGGACAGCGCCAGCGCTCTGCTCCTGTTGTTCAGTACGAGCGAACCATTGTCGACGATCTTGTAGAGGTCGCCTTGTGTATACAGTCCACCGTCGCCACCGGACTTGCCGCTGCCCAGCCGCAGCACGGCGTTCTTCTCCACGGTCGTCGAGCCGTTGTAGTACTGGACGGCGGCGAAGGTGACGTCGTTGCCCTTCGTCCCCTTCACGACGATGTCGCCGGCGCCGGGGGCGGCCAGCGTATCGTGGAACTTGCCGCCGCCGATGGGAGCGCCCAGTGTCACGGGTCCGTTGTAGTCGAACGTCAGCAGTGAACGGGACCGGGCCGCCAGCAGATTGATGTAGACGGTCTCGGCGGTGCCCGGCATGAAGATCTTGTTCGTGGTGCCGTCGCCCCACTGGACGTTCGCGCCCTTGATGTTGGTGCCGCGCTTGTTGACGTTCTTCCGGGCGGGCGTCCAGTTCAGGGCCGGGTCGCTCAGCGAGGGGTTGGTGTCGCCGCCCTGGTCCGACCAGCTGTACTGGCCGGTGAGGACGACCTTGCTGCCCGGCCGGGACTGCACGTTGATGTCGCTGCCGTACTCGCGCTGGTAGAAGTCCATCCCCATGGTGACGGTCTGGCCCAGCGGGGTGTCCACGGTCCAGGTGCCCTGGTTGAGGACCTTGCGCACGTTCGGCAGCGAGGTCGCGTACTCCGGTCGTCCGGCGTTGAGCTGCGTCCCGTTGTCGATCACCCCGGAGAAGGGATGGACGCCGGAGAGGTCCCAGGTGCCCCAGAGGAATCTCGGCTGGGTGATCAGACCGGAGCCGCTGATGGTCCCCAGGTTGTAGGCGCTTGTGAGGGACAGCCGCAGGCGGCCGTCGACCCGGATGTTGTCCTGGTTGAGGCGGAACGCCGGGGTGTTGTAGGGGAAGTGGCCGATCAGTCCGGTCGTGCCGCCGTCGCCGTACTGCAGGGTCGCCCCGCGCTCGACCGTGATCGCCGGCGGGTCGGGGTGGGCGACGGTGACATACGGGTGGTTGCCGCCCTGTGTGCGTACGACCTGGCGTTGCCGGGACCTGGGCAGGGTGAAGTCGCTGTCCTTGGTGAGGACCAGTGTTCCGCTGCCGCGCACGGTGAGGGTGCCCTCGCCGCGGAAGACCCCGTGGTACGTCGTGGTCCCGGAAGGCACGGTGACCACCGTGTCGCCGCTGAGTGTGACGTCCCGGCCCGCGAGGACATCGGCGGTGGCGTCCCGGGGGCCGGCCGCGGCCGGGGGAGCGCCCGCCATGAGGACGACCGCCGCCAGGGCGCCGGTGACCGCTGCTGTGGTGTGGAGATGGCTGTGCACGGTACGGAGACGCCCGTCGCCGCGGACCGATAACAGAAATTCGCTGGGAACCATCCGCAGAAATCGCTTGCCCCCAGTCCCGTCAGACCCGTTGACCTCCCGGTAACTCACCCTTACCTTTTCGGCGTTCGTAATGACAACTGGCGTTCGCCATCTCGAACCATGCCCCCGTCCCCCACCGAGAGGCAGTCCGCATGAGCCGCGATCACGACCTGCCCCGCGTCCCCAGCCGCAGGGTGGTGCTGAAGGGCGCCGCAGCCGGCGCCTTCCTGGCCGCCGCGGCCGGCGCGCCCGCCGCTGCCGCCCACCGGAAGGCGTCCCCCTACGTCAACCCCCTCGTCCCGCAGCGCGCCGACCCGCACATCACCCGGCACACCGACGGCTCCTACTACTTCACGGCCACCGTGCCCGAGTACGACCGCATCATTCTGCGCCGCTCGCGCACCCTGAACGGCCTCTCCGCCGCCGCCGAGTCGGTCATCTGGCGGGCACACACCACCGGCCCGATGGGCGCGCACATCTGGGCGCCGGAACTGCACCGCATCAACGGCAAGTGGTACATCTACTTCGCCTCCGCGCCCGCCGAGGACGTGTGGGCCATCCGCATCTGGGTCCTGGAGAACGCGCACCGCGACCCGTTCCAGGGGACCTGGGTGGAGAAGGGCCAGATCAAGACGGCCTGGGAGACCTTCTCCCTGGACGCCACCACCTTCACGCACCGCGGCAGCCGTTACCTCGCCTGGGCCCAGCACGAGCCCGGTATGGACAACAACACCGCGCTGTGGCTGTCGGAGATGTCCGACCCCTGGACCCTCACCGGCCCCCAGATCCGGCTCTCCACCCCGGAGTACGACTGGGAGTGCGTCGGCTACAAGGTCAACGAGGGCCCGTACGTCCTGCGGCGCAACGGCCGCCTGTTCCTCACCTACTCCGCCAGCGCCACCGACTACCACTACTGCGTCGGCATGCTCACCGCCGACGCCGACAGCGACCTGATGGACCCGGCGAGCTGGCGCAAGTCGCCGACCCCGGTCTTCACCAGCAACGACACCACCAAGCAGTACGGCCCGGGCCACAACTGCTTCACGGTCGCCGAGGACGGACGCACCGACGTCCTCGTCTACCACGCCCGCCAGTACAAGGAGATCACCGGCGACCCGCTGAACGACCCCAACCGCCACACCCGGATCCAGAAGCTCGGCTGGAAGCCGGACGGCACCCCGGACTTCGGCGTCCCCGTCGCCGACACCGCGAAGGAGGGCTCCTGAGATGAGACGCGCGTACGCGATCCTCCTGGCCCTGTCCTGCGCCCTCGCTGCGGCACTGGCGACCGCCGGGCCCGCCCAGGCCGCGGCCCAGACGATCACCAACGGCACGCAGTTCACGGACACTTCCGGCAGCGCGGTCCACGCCCACGGCGGCGGAGTCATCAAGGTCGGCTCGTACTACTACTGGTTCGGCGAGGACCGCAACTCCGACAACACCTTCAAGTACGTCGACGCCTACCGCTCCACCGACCTGAAGAACTGGGAGTTCAGGAACCACGTCCTGACCCGGTCCAGTGCCTCGGAGCTGGGCACCGCCTACATCGAGCGGCCGAAGGTCGTCTACAACGCGTCGACCGGCAAGTTCGTGATGTGGATGCACAAGGAGAACGGCACCGACTACAGCGAGGCCCGCGCGGCCGTCGCCGTCTCCGACACGGTCGACGGGACCTACACCTACAAGGGCAGCTTCCGCCCGCTCGGCTCCTCCATGTCCCGGGACATCACCACGTTCGTCGACACGGACGGCACGGCCTACATGGTCTCCGCCGCCAACGAGAACTACGACCTGCACATCTACCGGCTGACCGCGGACTACACCGGCATCGCGAGCCTGGTCGCCAACCCCTGGCCGGGCGGCCACCGTGAGGCACCCGCCCTGTTCAAGCGGGGCAGTGTCTACTTCATGCTCACTTCGGGCGCCACCGGCTGGAACCCCAACCAGCAGCAGTACGCCACCGCCACCTCCCTCGCCGGCCCGTGGACGTCGATGACGAACGTCGGCGACTCGACGGCCTACGGATCGCAGACCGCATACGTTCTTCCCGTGCAGGGGACGTCCGGCACGTCGTACCTCTACATGGGCGACCGCTGGGGCAACTCCTTCGGCGGCACCGTCAACGACTCCCGCTACGTGTGGTCCCCGCTGACCTTCCCCACCTCCACCTCGATGTCCATGTCCTGGTACCCGGAGGTCACCGTCGACACGGCCGCCGGGACGGTCGATGGGACCAGTGCCACCTACAACACGCTGGTCGCGCGGCACAGCGGCAAGTGCGCCGACGTGACCGGGCAGTCGCTGTGGCAGGGCGCCCAGATCAAGCAGTACGGCTGCAACGGCGGCACCAACCAGAAGTACTGGTTCAAGTCCGTGGGCAGCGGCTACTACCAGCTCGTGGTCAGGAACAGCTCCCTGTGCGTGCAGGAGAACGCCGGTACCGTCACCCAGGAGAACTGCAGCGGTTCGGCCACCGGCCAGCAGTGGTCGCTGACCACCTCCGGCTCCTACGTGAACGTCAAGTCGCGTGCGACCGGCGAGTGCCTGGACGTGTCCGGCGCGTCCACCGCCGACTCCGCCGCGGTCATCACGTACACGTGCAACGGCGGCACCAACCAGCAGTGGACGCGCGGATCATGACGTCGGCGGCTCAGGCCAGCAGGTCGATCGCGTCGATCGACGTGCCCGCGCTCAGATAGGACGTCGTCCCCGAGCCGCTCACCACGTAGATCTTCAGCGTGTTGTACGCGCCGGTGTCCGTCAGCCAGGCGGACGCCGGGACGCTGTAGGTGAACGTGTGGTTGTTGCCCCGGTACGAACCCACGGTCAGCGACCGGGTGCTGGGCTGGGTGGGCGGCGAGGGGACGGCCGACGTCCAGGTGTCGTTGACGACGACCTGGGGGCGGCCGTTCGCGTAGGCCGTGGTCACGCCGATGCGCAGGGTGTGCGCGGCGGCGGCCTGCGCGGCCGTCAGCTTGAAGTGGACGACGATGCCGCTGTTGACGTCCTTCCAGAGGTAGCAGGGAAACGCCGAGGTCTCCGTGCCACTGCCGATGACCACGTTGCCGGTCCAGGGCGCGGCCCGCACGTCGGACGGATGCGCGTACGCCATCAGGTCCGCGTTCTTGAAGCCGCCCGGCGTGCCGTTCCAGTCACCGATCCGCCAGATGGCGGTGGCGTTGCCCGGGTCGTTGGAGGAGGGGACGGTGAGGGTGTTGACCGTGGTCGTCGTGCCCGCGGTCACGGTCACCGATGTGCTGTACACCGCCAGCTCGCCTTTGTAGACAGTCAGCGTGTATGCACCCGGCAGTACACCGCCGACCGAGAAGTAGCCGTCCGACGCCCGCGCCGGCCCCCAGTACTGCGCCGCCGAGTTCGCCAGCCCCACGGTGTACGGGTACGCCGTGTTCCGCCCGGCGATGCCGACGCCGGCCACCCGGCCCCGGCCGCTCGCCGGCACGTATCCGGAGATGCCCAGCGAGTCCGCCCAGGAGGTGGTCAGAGTCCCCGGGAACAGCGCGGACGAGGGCGCCCCGCCGTCGGTGAAGGCGATGACGTAGGGGCCCTGGAGGCCGTAGCGCTCGGGCTCCGTCTGGTTCTCGCCGTAGTACAGGATCTCGTACAGGCCGCCTCCGTCCGCGCTCTGGTGGCGCAGCAGGGAGCGGTAGAACGGGCCGCCGGAGGCCTTCTCGTGGTTGCTGCGCACGATCCACAGGCCGACGCTGCCGGTGGCCCAGCCGATGTAGTCGTAGTCCGTCACCCGCAGCTTCGAGTAGTGCTTGGAGCGGGTCTGCCCGTCGGACTTGGCGAACACGTCCGAGGCCTCGACGGTGCTGGTGGTGTACGTGTACGAGTCGGGCTGGTCGTTGGGGAACAGGCCGGCCTTGACGCGCACGATGTACCGGGTGGCGCTGACCGAGGAGTCCGCCTTGTTGGTCCACAGGTAGATGTTGTTCTCGCCGCTGCGGGCCGCGTAGTAGTGCCTGAGCGTGCCGTGGGCGACCGAGACGAGGATCGTCGTCCCCGACTGCCTGGCGGTCACCGTGGACGTGCCGAGGCCGGACTCCACGTGCGAGTTCTTGCCGCCGTAGCCCTGGTACTCCGTGCCGCGGTAGACCAGCGAGGTGAGGTCGCCGTTGGTCTTGCTGACCTTGAAGACCAGGTCGGCGCCGGTGTCGACGACGTAGTTCGAACCGTCGTCGCGGTAGCCGAAGCCGGTGGCGGACGTGGCGGACGTGGCGGACGTGGCGGACGTGGCGGACGCGGAGGCCGCGAGCGGTCCGGTGAGGGCGGCGGAACCGGCGGCGGCGGCCGTGCCGAGCACGAAGGTACGGCGTCCGACCGGTCTGTTCACGGATCCGGACATGGGGGTGCCTCCTTCAGAGGTGTGGGGGTGCGGGTGTCTGGCAGAGTGACAGTTGAATCGATTTCGCGAAAGGGCTTTCACCGAGCGGCAGTCGGCTGTCTCGGGAAAACCGCCGGAGGTCTAGAAAGCGCTTGCGAGGAGCGGTACGGTCCAGCGGCCGGATATGTCGCCGTGACGGAGGAGCCAGGAGTGAGACCTTTCACCGGTGTGCGTACGGCCGCGCTCGCGGCGGCGACCCTGACGGCCGTGCTGTCGGCCGCGCCCGCCCACGCCCATGACCGGCAGCCGCCCCTCGGCATCGCGAACTGCACCGCCACCGCCTGCCACTTCGACGTCCCGCCCGGCACCTACGACGTGAAGGTGGTCCTCGGCGGCGCGACCGCCTCCAGCACGGCGGTCAGCGGCGAGACCCGGCGCGCCCTGCTGCCCGAGACCTCCGTCGCCGCCGGGGAACGCGTCACCCGTGCCTTCACCGTCGACGTCCGCACCCCGGAGGGCGAGCCGACCGGCGCCGACGGCAGCCCCGGCCTCGACCTCGCGTTCGACGGCTCGGCACCCGCCCTCGCCGGTATCAGGGTGACCCCCGCCAGGCACCCCCGCCAGATCCTCCTCATCGGCGACTCCACCGTCTGCGACCAGCCCGCCGACCCGTACTCCGGCTGGGGCCAGCGGCTCCCGCAGTACCTCGGCAAGAGCCTGTCCGTCGCCAACCACGCGGACTCCGGGGAAAGCACGGTCACCTATCTGCAGAACCCGCTGCTGTGGGGCACCGTCCAGCCGCTGATCCACCACGGCGACCTGGTCCTGGTCCAGCTCGCCCACAACGACAAGACGACGGACGAGGCCACCTACCGGGCGAACCTGCGGACGATGGTGGCGGGCGTGCGCGAGAAGGGCGGCCGGCCGGTCCTGGTCACCCCGATCGTGCGCCGCTGGTTCAACTCCGACGGCACCCTGAACAACGACACCGCGCTCCTGGTCAACGGCCTCGGCGTCAACCACCCGCAGGTGATCCGCGAGGTCGCCGCCGCCGAGCACGTCCCGCTGATCGACCTCACCGCGAAGACCAAGGCACTGGTGGAGTCGCTGGGCGTGGAAGGCTCCAAGGCGCTGTACCTGTACAACGAGAAGAAGGACAACACGCACACCTCCGCGCACGGCGCCACGGTCTACGCCGGCCTGGTCCGCGACGAACTCCTCGCCCAGCACCTGGTCCCCAAGGACAGGGTGCGGGGGTGACAGTGGCCCTGGAAGGAACCTGATGCACCTGCCCGCCGACGACCGCTCCCTCAGCCCCCGCACCGGCTACAGCCGCGCGCACTGGGAGGCCGCCGCCGACGCCCTGCTCGCCGCGGTGCAGCCGTACGCCACCGCCGACCGGGCGCTGTACCACCTGCCCGGCGAGCGCACGAGTTGGTCCGGCCGTCTCTCCGACGGTCTGGAGGGCTACGCCCGCACCCTCCTGCTGGCCGCCTTCCGCCGCGACGAGAACGCGCTCGGCCGCTACGCCGAGGGACTCGCCGCGGGCACCGCGGGCGTCTGGCCCCGCATCGAGGACCGCGGCCAGCCCCTGGTCGAGGCCGCCTCGATCGCGCTTGCGCTGCGTCTGACCCGCCCACTGCTGTGGGACCGGCTGGACGATCCCGTACGCCGGCGGACGGCGGCCTGGCTCGCCGACGCGCTCACCGCCGAACCCTGGCCGTGCAACTGGGAGTTGTTCCCGGTCACCGTCGGCGGCTTCCTGGCGGACATCGGCCACGAGGCCGACGCCGCACGCAAGGCGATCGACCGCGGCCTGGAACGCATCGAGCAGTGGTACGTCGGCGACGGCTGGTACACCGACGGCGACGGCCGCAAGTTCGACTACTACAACGGCTGGGCGATGCACCTCTACCCGGTGCTGCACGCCTTCCTCGCCGGCGACCCCGCCCTGCTCGACCTCTACGGCGGCCGGCTCGAGACCCATCTCGCCGACTACGCCCGCCTGTTCGGCGCCGACGGTGCCCCGATGCACCAGGGCCGCTCCCTCACCTACCGCTTCGCGACGACGGCCCCGCTGTGGCTGGGCGCCCTGACCGGGCGTACGCCGCTGACGCCGGGGGAGACCCGACGACTGGCCTCGGGCGCGCTGAAGTACTTCCTCGAACGGGGCGCGGTCGACGAGCGGGGCCTGCTGACCCTCGGCTGGCACGGCCCCGACGAGGCGGTGCTGCAGGGCTATTCCGGCCCCGCCTCGCCCTACTGGGCCGGCAAGGCCTTCCTCGGCCTGCTGCTGCCGCCCGAGCACCCGGTGTGGACGGCGGCCGAGGAACCGGGCCCGGCGGAGCGCGCGGACGAGGTGACACCGGTCGCCGCTCCCAACTGGCTGCTGCAGTCGACGCGTTCGGACGGCCTGGTGCGCCTTCACAACCACGGCAGCGAGGACGTCCGTTACGACCCGTACTACACGCGGCTCGCCTACTCGACGGCGACGGCGCCCGCGGCGTCGTACGACAACAGTGTCGTCGTGGACGGCGATCCGGGCCGTACGGACATCGTGCCGCTGGGTGTCGGCGACGGCTGGGCGGCGTCCCGGCACACCGTCCGGGACGGGATCACGGTGACCAGCCTGGTGGTGGCCGAGGGAGCGGTCGAGGTGCGGGCGCACCTGGTGGCGGGGGCGGCTCCCGGGACGCCGGTGCGCATCACGGGCTGGGCGGCTCCCGAGGGCGTACGGGCCGAACTCGCCGCCGCGGTGGGCCTGTCGGAAGAGCTCGAGGGGGTGACGGGTGAGGAGGCCACGCTCTTCGTCACCCTCGCCCGTCTCACCGCCGAGCCGGACCCCCTGCCCCTTACGGAGCTGGTGACCGTGGAGACGCGGCAGGATCACGGGGTGGTGGTCCACTGGGCGGCGGGCCCGTCCAGGGCCTTCCGCTTCAGTGCGCCGGACGGGCGATCCGCAGGGCCGGCATGGTCGGTCACGCCCCGGTGAGCCCGTCGGTGTACCGATGTCGTGGCCTTCGGTGGCCGCCGGGCCGGGAGGCCTTGCGAAAATCGTTCAGCCTTTTCCCGGACTTCCGCGAGAATCCGGGTCCATGACTTCCAGAATCCGTCACATCACGGTCCACTGCGCCGACGCCTACGCGCTCGCCACCTTCTGGTCCCAGGTGCTCGAACTGCCCCTGCACGAGGACGACCACCCGGGTGACGAGGAGGCACTGATCGAGGGCGCGGGGATGCTCTTCGTCACCGTGCCTGACGCCGAGAACGTCAAGAGCCGGGTCCACCTCGACATCCAGCCGCAGGACCGCACCCGTGACGCGGAGGTCGAACGGCTGCTCGCCCTCGGCGCCAAGCTGGTCGACGACCACCGTAAGCCGGACGGCAGCGGCTGGGCGGTCCTGGTCGATCCCGAGGGGAACGAGTTCTGCGTGGAGCGCAGCGCGGAGGAGCGCGCGCAGTAGGACCCGTCGGCGCGCACACTTCGGCGGGCACCGAAGAGATGCGCGCCTAGCGTTCGGGGCATGACCGACACCGCACCCGACACGACACCCGACACCCCCGCGCGGTCCGTCACCGCCATGGTCGACCACGTGCTCGCGCTGGCCGCCACCTGGACCGCGTGGGACGGCACGCTCGCCCACAGCGACGACCGCGTCTACACCCCGCACAAGGCGATCCGCCGGGTGGCCGACCATCTGGTCGACCACCTGGCCGAACTGGAGTCCCGGCTGGCGGGCGTCGAGCCGCAGCCCGACCACTGGCACGCCTCCGCCGTCACCACCGCGGCCGACCTCGCGCCCTTCACGGCCGAGGACCTGGACGAGGCCCGCAGCCGCCTCACCCGCCTCGCCCGGATCTGGGCGCACCGCCTGGACGCACTGACCGTCGAGCAGCTCGACGCCTCGCCGGGGGAGGGCTGGACTTTCCGGGAACTCGCCCGCCACCTCTCCGAGTCCACGTACTACGCCGACGCCGTCGGTGACCTGTCGTGACGGCGTTCGCCGCACTCCACCGCCCGGGCGAACCCCTCCTTCTGCCGAACGCCTGGGACCATGCCTCCGCGGTGGCCCTCGCGGCCCGGGGCTTTCCCGCGATCGGCACCACCAGTCTCGGTGTCGCGGCGGCGGCGGGACTGCCCGACGGTGCCGCCGCGACCCGCGGGGAGACCCTGCGACTCGCCCCGACCCTCGGCGCCGAACCGTTCCTGCTGTCCGTGGACGCGGAGGGCGGCTTCAGCGACGACCCCGACGAGGTGGGGGAACTGGCACGCGAGCTGTGGGCCGTGGGCGCCGCCGGCATCAACCTCGAGGACGGCAACGGTCCGTCCGACCGGCACGCGGCGAAGATCGCGGCGGTGAAGTCGGCCGCCCCCGGTCTCTTCGTGAACGCGCGGGCGGACACGTACTGGCGGGGCGAGGGGGAGGGGACACTGCCCCGTCTGGACGCCTACCGGCAAGCCGGTGCCGACGGGGTGTTCGTCCCCGGGCTGACCGACCCGCGCGGGATCACCGAGCTGGTCCGGCACCTCGACGTCCCCCTCAACATCCTCTACTCCCCGGCCGGACCCACCGTCGCCCACCTCGCCGATCTGGGGGTGAGCCGCGTCAGTCTCGGTTCCCTGCTCTACCGCCGGGCACTGGGTGCCGCGCTGGACGCGATGGCCGACATCCGCGGCGGCCGGGCACCGCACGGCACGGTGCCCTCGTACGACGACGTACAGGCGCTGGTGCGCCGACCGCGACGGCCGGACTGACCACGCCCTCAGGAGGACGGGATCAACGTCCCGGTGACCCGGTCGGCGAACGCCACGGGGTGCTCCAGTGCGCCGAGGTGCCCGCCGGGGAACTCGGTGAAGGTCCCGCCGGTCCGCTCGGCCACCGACACGGCGGTGTCGTACAGGACTTGGCCCCGGGAGTCGGCCCCGGCGGCCACCGTGAGGCGGCCGGGGGAGGCGGTGAAGGCCGGCGCGTACGCGGAGAACGGCTCCAGGACATGGGCGAGGAACACCGCCATGGGTCCCTCGGCCGACGTCTGCCCCGCCCGCATCCCCTCGACCAGCCGGGCCCGCTGCTCCGTCCCGTCCGGCAGCAGCGTCACGCACGGCGGTTTGTGCGCGACCACGTGCCGCAGCCGCCCGGGGTGCCGGGCGAGCAGGTCGAGGGCCGCGATCGCACCGGAGCTCATCCCGAGGACGTTCGCGGACTCGCCCGCCGGGAGCACCTCCTCCAGGACGGCGTACGCCCCCTCGCTCCAGCCCGCCACCCGCTGGTCCGCCACCGGGCGGCCGAGCCGTCCGTGGGCGAGCCCGAGCGGGTCGTACGTCACCACGGTGAACCGCTCGGCCAGCCGCTCGGTGACCGGGCCGAGCCCCATCGGATGCCCGGCCCCGCCGGGGACGACGAGCAGGACGGGTCCGCGGCCGGCGATGTCGTAGTGCGGCTCAGTCATGACGGTTCTTCTCCAGGTTCTTCTCCAGGTTCTTCTCCAGGTTCTTCTCCAGATCCCTCTCCTGGTCCCCCTCCCGGGGCCAGTGCGCGAGGGCGATGTGCAGGGCGTCGACGGCCCGCTCCCAGGAGGCCTGTACGTCACGGGCGGCGCCGAAGCCGCCGGTGGACTCCAGGACGCAGTAGCCGTGGAAGGTGCTGCGCAACAGGCGTACGGCGTCGGTGAGGTCGGGCTCGTCGAGGTCGTAGGCGCGGAGCATGCCGTAGGTGACCTCCGCGGTGCGGCGCAGGGCGGGGGAGCCGGCGATGAGCTCCTGGTCGATGCGGATCTGGGTGGCCGCGTACCGGCCGGGCCGCTCGAGGGCGTACTCCCGGTACGCCCCCGCGAAGGCGACCAGCGCGTCCTTCCCGGCCCGCCCGGCCACGGCCGCCGCGATCCGCTCGACCATCTCGCCGCCCGCGTACAGCGCGAGCCGGGTGCGCAGGTCCTGCAGGTTCTTGACGTGCGAGTACAGACTCGCGTCCTTCACCCCGAAGCGGCGGGCCAGCGCGGACAGGGTGACGTTCTCGAAACCGGCCTCGTCGGCGAGTTCGGCTGCCGCCGCGACAAGACGGTCGACGGTGAGTCCCGCCCGGACCATGGGCCACCACCTCCTTGGATGCCTAGGTTACATCCTAGGCCATCTAGGTTTGGTGGATGGCCCCTCCGTGCGGGTGTCAGCCGATCGGTGCGTACAGCACGCCCAGCTTGTCGATCTCCTCGCCCGCACGGCCCGTGAAGCCCACGATCTGCCAGCCGGACGGGGCGGTGAAGGTGGTGGTGTCCGTGGTCGCCGTGCCGGCGGACAGTGTGCGGCCCTTGTCGGTCGTGAAGGCGGCGGAGAAGATCCGGGTGTGGCCGTCCTTCTGACCCTCGGTCAGCTTCACGGACGTGAGGTGCTCGCCGGCGGAGAGGGTGAGCGAGCTCGCCGTGCCGCCCGAACCGCCGTGGGACAGGGCGGTGCCGCCGTCGTGCGTCAGCGACACGGCGTCGAGACGGGAGTCGCCGCGCAGGGTGAGGGTGCGCGGTGAGGGCGTGGCGGGCAGGTCGTCGGCGTCGTCGAAGGCGGTGCCGTGCGGCCCGCCGAAGAAGTCGCTCGCCCGCAGCCTGGGGTTGAGGGTGTAGGAGAAGTCGACGGTGTGCGGGAAGTGGTCGGAGAGGTTGCCGCCGGAGGAGTCCAGGAAGGACGCCCACTCGTCGTTGTAACGGGTGGCGGAGAGGGAGACCAGGTTGCTGCTCCGGTAGAGGACCTTGTCGACCACCTCGCAGTCGTTCGACGGCGCGGAGGTCGGGCACAGCAGCGGGTCCGCGCCCTGCGCCGGAGCCGTACCACCCTTGATCAGCTTCACCCACGCGTCCGTGAGCCCGTTGTCGTTCACGAGCGTGCGGATGTTGTCGGCGGTGCGGGTGTAGCGGGTGTTCGTGTCGCCCATGACGATCACCGCGTTGCCCGCCGAGTTCGCCTGGATGAAGGCGGAGAGCTGCGCGATGTTGGCGCGGCGGGCGGCGAGGGCGTCGTCGGTGTCGTCCGCGTTGGGGTGGGCGTTGTACAGATCGACGTAGACGCCCTCGGCCAGCCGCACCCGGGCCAGCGTGAAGCCCTTCGGGGTCAGGCAGTTGGTGCCCGTGCAGTTGTTCCACTTGACGCGCTCGAAGTCGTCGAGGGGATAGCGGGACAGCGTGTTGAGACCGTCACCGAAGGCCGCGCCCCCGCTGGTCGCGGTGCGGTAGGGGTGGTTGTCGCCCGCGTACAGGGCCGCGTGGTAGTTGAAGTCCTCCTGGACGTTCACGATGTCGTAGGGCGCCAGCCGGGGCGAGATGAGGGGCGTGTTGGTCGCCGGGTGGCTGGAGCTGAGGCCCTCGGGGAGACCGGCCACGTTGTAGGTCAGCACGTTGAAGGTGCCGGAGGCGGCAGCGGTCTCCGCCTGCGCGGTGCCGGCCGACGCGGTGAGCCCGGCCAGGGCGAGCGTGCCCGCCGCGAGGGTGCCGAGGAGTTGTCGCATGGGTCGCATGGGTCGCATGGGGCCCATGTTCATGTCAACAGGCCTGTTTTTGAAGGCCAGTTGAGAAAACTGTTCAACATTTGTGCGTGACGTCCTGGTGCCGCCGCGCCGGACAGTCCGCCGTCACAGCCGCGAGGGCCGACCAGGCGGCGCCGCGCTCCTCGTGGTCGTACACCGTGGGCGCGGGGAAACGGCGGGAAACAGCGGGGGACGGAACAAGCCCACACCCGCGTACGTCCCATGCGCCACTGGTTTTACGGGCGCGTGGTCGTACGCGGGTGTGGGCGGTTGACCTGAGAGGCCTGCCGGTGTCTCAGGACCCCGTCGGGCCGTCGGTCTTCGAGAAGACGAACGAGAACTCGGCGGGCTCGGCGATCAGGTGGTACTGCGGCAGCGGGCCAGGGCCGCAGGAGGCGGTGCCGATGCCGTGCTGGCCGTGGTCGAGGTGGACCCAGACCGTCTCGCCCGGAGTGAGGTCGGTGCGGTGGGCGGCGGCGTCCAGTTGCTCGGTGGTCCAGCGCCGGGCGCTGAAGAAGAACTCCGGGTCACCCTCGATACGCAGCCCGCCGAGCTCCGCCCAGCGGACGTCGGCACGGGCGCCGTTCTCCTGCGGACGGACATACGGGGTCTGCATACCGTCGACCGTCGACTGCCAGCGGCCGACCATCGACGCCGCCCGGGTGTCCGGGTACGCCTCGCCGGGACCGCCGCCGAACCAGCTCACCGCGTCGGTGTCCGCGCCGGACAGCCCGAAGCGGATGCCGAGCCGGGGCAGCGGCAGCTCCTGCCAGTCGCCGTCCGGTGTCACGGATACGGCCAGCTGTAGACGATCTCCGTCGGACGTCCACCGGTACACCGTCGACAGCCCCACCTCCCAGGCCGCCGGCGCCACCCGCGTCCGTACGGTCAGTGCATCCCCGTCGGCCTCCACCCCGTCGAGGCGGTGCCGCATGCGGTGCAGGCCGAACTTGCGCCACAGCTCGGCATGGCGGACGTCCGTCTGCCAGGCCGCGCCGTCGTCGTTGTCGGTGGTCGCCCGCCACACGTCGAGACGCAGCCCGGTGACCTCGACCGGGCCGACCGACCGGAGCGCCCCGGTGCGGGCGTCGAAGGAGGCCGGGCTCAGGGTGATCAGCCCCTCGCCGCTCACCGGCCGGGCGGTCGCGGCGACCGATGGCACCTGCCGGGCGGAGACGGGGAACTGGCCCCAGCCCACCACATGGCCCTTCGGACCCCACGCCGTGTCGGCGGCGAGCAGCGCCCGTACCGTCCAGCACGTCTCACCGCTCCCCGCCGCAGGCGGCTGAGGCAGCTTCACGTCGGCCGACTCGCCGGCGGCGAGCAACGGCACGGACAGTGGGCCCGACTCGACCGTCTCGCCGTCCACCTGGTACGACCACTCGAACGCCAGCCCGGACAGGTCGGCGAAGTCGTGCCTGTTGGTGATCCGTACGGTCCCGTCGGCGAGGTCGCCCCCGATACGGACCGGCTCGATCACCTTCTTGAACTCGACCAGACCGGGGGAGGGCCGCCGGTCGGGGAAGAGCAGTCCGTCGCAGACGAAGTTGCCGTCGTGCAGCTCCTCGCCGAAGTCGCCGCCGTACGCGAAGCCGTACCGCTCGTCCTTGATGCCGTGGTCGATCCACTCCCAGATGAAACCGCCCTGGAGCCGGTCGTACGACTCGAAGATCCGCTGGTAGTCGGCGATGCCGCCGGGGCCGTTGCCCATGGCGTGCCCGTACTCGCAGAGGATGAAGGGCAGTTCACGGCGCTTGTGCGTACCGCCGTCCAGCTCCTTGCCGATTGCCTCGACCTCGGCGTGGCTCGCGTACATCCGCGAGTACATGTCGGTGTCACGGCAGTCGATGTCGCCCTCGTAGTGCACCAGCCGTGAGGAGTCCCGGCCGTGGATCCACTCGGCCATGGCGGTCAGACCACGGCCGGTGCCCGCCTCGTTGCCGAGGGACCAGACGACGACGGACGGGTGGTTCTTGTCGCGCTCCACCATGCGGGCGGCGCGGTCGAGCAGGGCCGGGGTCCAGCGGTCGTCGTCGACGGGGTTGTCCCGCCAGGCCTGCTCGGTGAAGCCGTGGGTCTCCAGGTCGCACTCGTCGATCACCCACAGCCCGTACTCGTCGCACAGGTCGAGGAAGGCCGGGTGCGGCGGGTAGTGGGAGGTGCGGACGGCGTTGATGTTGTGCCGCTTCATCAGCAGCACGTCCTCGCGCATGGTCTCCAGGTCCAGCGCGCGGCCCTTCTCGGGGTGCCACTCGTGACGGTTGACGCCCTTGAACAGGACGGGCTTCCCGTTGACCTTGATGAGGCCGTCCTGGAGGACGACCGTGCGGAAGCCGATGCGCAGCGGCACCCGTTCGCCCTCGGTGACCAGGACACCGTCGTACAGCTTCGGCGTCTCCGCCGTCCACGCCTCGACCGGCACCGTCACGGACTCGCCGGTCGCGACATCGATGTCCAGGGCGGGCACGATCACCCGCCCGTCGACGTCGGAGTCGACGCGCAGGGTGCCCTCGCCCGTGACGTGGTCGTAGGCGGCGTGCACGAAGAAGTCGAGGACGGCGTCCGCCGGGCGGTGCAGCAGCGTCACGTCACGGAAGATGCCCGGCAGCCACCACTGGTCCTGGTCCTCCAGGTAGGAGCCCGCCGACCACTGGTGCACGCGGACGGCCAGCACATTGCCCGCGGGCTTCAGCAGATGGCCGACCGCGAACTCGTGCGGCAGCCGTGAGCCCTTGAACTCGCCGATGTCCGTGCCGTTCAGCCAGACGCGGGCGCAGGACTCGACACCGTCGAAGCGGAGCACCGCCCCGCCGGCCTCCAGGTCCCAGCCCTCGGGGAGGTCGAAGAACCGCAGGTGGTCGCCGGTCGGATTCTCGGTCGGGACCCGGGGCGGGTCGACCGGGAAGGGATAGAGGTGGTTGGTGTAGATGGGGGAGCCGTGCCCCTGGAGGACCCAGTGGCCGGGGACCGACACCTCCGCCCAGTCACCGGCGTCGTACCCCTGCGCCGCGAAGGAGTCGTCCTCGGCGTCGACCGTCGCGGACAGTCTGAAACGCCAGTTGCCGTTCAGCGACAGGGTCCTCGCGTCCGAGGACGCGTACCAGGCACGCGGCGGCAGGCTGCCGCTGCCCGGCGAGACGTCCTCGACATAGTCGGTGGCGGTACGGAAAGACATCGGTCTCCTAGCTCAGCCCTTGATACCGGTCTGTGCGATCCCCTGGACCAGCCAGCGCTGGAGGAAGAGGAACACGAACAACAGGGGCAGGATGGAAATGGCAGTGGCCATGAAGATCGTGTGGAAGACGACCGTCTGGTTGGTCATGTACGAGGAGAGCGCGATCTGGACGGTCCACGAACCCGGGTCCTGGCCGATGACCAGTGGCCACAGGAAGGCGTTCCAGCCGCTGATGAAGGTGATGGTGGCCATGGCCGCGAAGAAGTTCAGCGAGTTCGGCACCACGATACGCCAGTACGCGCCCCAGTAGCCCAGCCCGTCCACCCGCGCCGCCTCCTCCAGCTCCTTCGGGAAGCCGAGGAAGTACTGCCGGAACAGGAAGCAGGTGAAACCACTGAACAGGCCCGGAATGATCAGACCGCGATAGGTGTCCACCCAGCCGAGTGATGAGACCAGTACGAAGCTGGGCACGAAGGTCACCGAGGTCGGGACCATCAGGGTGCCCAGAACGACGTAGAAGATCTTGTTGGCGTGCTTGTACGGGATGCGGGCCAGGGCGTAGCCGGCGAGGGAGCAGACCAGAAGGATGCCGACGGTCATGGAGACGGCGACGACCAGGGAGTTCAGCAGCGACTTCCCGAAGTCCACCTGCGGGTCGTCGAACAATTCGCTGATGTTGCCCCACTGCAGGTGCGTGGGGAAGAACTCCCAGTGCTCACCGGTGATCGCGGCGTCCGTGGAGAGGGCGTTGCGGACCAGGATGTAGAAGGGGATCAGGAAGAGGAAGGCGGCGACTCCGGCGGCGACGTAGAGGCCGGCGGCGCCCATGACACCGCCGCTGCGCCTGCTCCGGCGCGTTCCCTTCGAGGGCGCGGTCTCGCGTATGTCGGGCGTGGTGGCGGTCACTTGGACTCGTCCCCCCTTCCGAAGCCCAGGATCTTCCCCTGGAACAGGGTGACGACGATGATCAGCAGGGTCAGGATGACGGCTCCCGCGCTGCCGGCGCCGTAGTCCTGTTCCGTGCCCAGGGCGGTGTAGTACAGCTCGACCAGCGGCGGCCGGCCCCAGGTCGTCTTGTCCAGCAGGTTGTAGAACTCGTCGAAGGCCTGGTAAGCGGCGATGAGCAGCAAGAGGATCACCGCGGTCGTGGTGGCCCGTAGCTGGGGCAGGGTGATGTACCGGAAGGTCTGCCAGCCCGGCTTGGCGCCGTCGATGGCAGCCGCCTCGTACAGCTCGGTCGGGATGTTCTGCAGAGCCGCCAGGAAAAGGATCATGTAGAAGCCGGACTGCAGCCACAGGCGGGCCGTGACGATGACCAGCCAGTACCAGGGTGGGCTGGGGGAAGCCAGCCAGGCGATGTTGTCCACCCCGAACCAGCCGATGATCGTGTTCATCAGGCCGAAGCGGACGCCACTGAAGATGGACATCTTCCAGATCAGGGACGCGGCGACATAGCTGCACGCGGTCGGCAGGAAGAACACCGACCGGAAGAACGCCCGCATGAACCTGAGCCGGTGCACCAGCATGGCGAGGCCCAGCGACATCGCCCAGGTGGTGGGCACGATGAACGCGGCGAACGCGGTGAAGGTGCCGAGGGATCCGACGAACTTGGGGTCCGTCAGCATGTACGTGTAGTTGTCGAAGCCGATGAACTTGTCCGGCGTGACGGTGAAGCGTGCGTCGAAGAAGCTGAGGTAGACGCTCCAGCCGATCGGCACGTAGACGAAGATGATCAGCCCGATGAGGAACGGGGCGGAGAAGAGCCAGAAGTTGAAGGTGCGGCTGCCCCACAGCCCCCGCCGCGGCTTGGCCGGGTGGGCCTTCGCCGGGGCGGGGTTCGCGAGGTCGCGAGTAGTCGTCGTCGACATGGCGTGGTCCGTCCGGCCGCCTATCCGAAGAGCTTCTTGAGCTCGCGGTTGACGGTCTTGTCGCACTGGTCGAGCGCCTTCTCCGGGTCGCCGCTCTTGCGGACGCAGTTGGCGAGGAGGTCCCACGTCGCCTGGATCATCGCCTGGGTCCAGCCGATGTTGTCGAAGTGGCCGAACTCGTTGAAGAGCTTGACGCCCTGCGCCGGCAGGCCCGACTTGAGCTTGGTGGCGGACGCGGCGATCGAGGTGCGCGGCGGGATGTGGAAGCCGTACGAAGTGGCCCAGTCCTCCTGGTACTTCTTCTGGCCGATCCACAGCCACTTCACGTATTCCTTGGCGGCGTCGACGTTCTTGCCCTTGGCGTTGACGAACATCGACCAGCCGCCGTTGTAGACGGAGGGCTTGCCGGAGTCGATGGTCTTCGGGAAGGGGAAGATCCCGATGTCGTCGCCGAGCGCCTTCTGGAACTGCGGCATCGCCCACATGCCGCAGAACTGGATGGCACACAGGCCCTGGGTGAGCGAGGACGGGTCCCAGAAGTCGGTCGGGGCACCGAGGAGGAGGTGGCCGCTGGTGAAGAGCTTGCGCATCTTCTTCAGACCCTCGACGACGCCGGGGGTGTGGTAGGCGATCTGGTTCTTGTCGTCGAGCGTGTCGGCGCCCGCGGACCAGATCAGCGGGTTGATGATCGCGTGGAGGTCGTTGCCGAGGTACAGGCCCTTGACCTTGCCGGTGGTGAGCTTGGCGGCGGCCTCGATCAGCTCGTCGAGGGTCTCCGGGACCTTCACCCCGGCCTTCTTGAAGAGCGAGGGCCGGTAGAAGAAGAACTGCGGGTCGTCGATCATCCGGACGCCGTATATCTTCCCGTCGACCGTGTGCGACTTGATGTCGGCCGCGTTGAAGTCGTCCTTGACCGGGTTGACGATGTCGGACAGGTCTGCCACCTGCCCGCTCTTGACCATCTGGATCTGCGGGTGGAACTCGAACAGGTCGGGCGCGTTGTCGGTGAGCAGGGTGGCGAAGAGCTTGCTCTCGTAGTCGGCGCTGGTGATCCACTGCGTGGCCACGTTGGCGCCCTTGTACGCGGCGGCGTACCGCTTGACCGCCTGCTCCGTCCCCGCCTCACCGTAGGCGTGGAACATCTGGGTGAGGTGCTTGCCCGATCCGCCGCTCCCGCCGCGGCCGTTGTTGCTGCCGCACGCGGCAAGGCTGCCGGCGGCGGCCAGGCCCGCTGCGGCCTTGAAGATCGATCGGCGGTCCCAGTTACTGCTGCTCATTGCCGACATGCTGACGTCCTTGTCTTGTCGCGTGGTGCTGCGGCTCTTTGCTTCAGCGCCCGATGGCTGGAATTGCTGTGCCTGCGGTGCGGGACGTTAACCTTCGGCTAAGGCTTCGGCAAGGGGTTGGACGAAGTCTGCTCGAAGCGTTGTGTACCGTTCGGCATGACGAACAAGGTGAAACGGCAAAGGCGTTGAGGGCCGCCGGGTCAGGGAAGTGGCCGACGGCCCTCGGTCACGGGGGAGGGGCGTCTACTGCCGGGTCCACACCTCGTTGCTGCCACCGTTGCAGCTGTAGAGGATCACCTTGCCGCCGTCGGCGGTCGACTGCCCGCTGACGTCCAGGCACTTGCCCGACGCCTCGCTGAGGATCTGCCCGTTGGCGTTGAGCAGCCAGCGCTGGCTCGCGTCACCGGTGTAGGCGGCCGATGTCGTCAGACCCCCGCTCCCGGCCGTGAGGTACCCGTTGGGGCCCTTCAGGGCGCCCCTGGCGTCGTACGACCAGGACTGCCCGGCCTCACCCGTGCAGGTGCTGATGGTGGCCCCGGAGGCGTCCGCGTTAAGGCACTTGCCCGACTGCTTTCCCTGCCAGGCGCCGGTCAGGTCCGAACTGCCCTGCCCCTTCTGGTCGAAGACGTACGTCGTCACCGACCGTGCGGCGAGCGTGGCCGACACCGTGCCGCCGCTGACGGACGGCTTGGCGACGTCCGCCCAGTTCTCGGTGGCCGACGTACGGACGGCCTCCCTGGTCCGCTTCGGGGCCTTGCCGTTGAAGTGCAGGTTCAGGGCTGTGTCGGTGGTGTTGTGGTTGTTGACCACGACCACCCACTTGCCGTCGCGGTCGTACGAGGACACCTCGACCCCGGCCGGCGCCCCGGTCACGTCGTGCGCCACCGACCCCGGTGTCACGAACTTGCTGTACTGGCCCAGCGCGTAGTAGCGCTTGGTGAAGTACAGGCTCTGGTTGCCGTTCGTCGCGTAGTCGGGGTCGTAATAGATCAGGCCGTCGTTCCAGCCCTGGTCGTTCCTGGTGTTCGGATCGGTGCCGTACCCGCTCGCGAGCGCCACCCACCACTGGAACGCCGAGTCGTGGGAGCTCGCGAAGTCCTTGTAGATGATCCGGGACATCAGCAGGGCGTTGTCGATGGTCGGGTCGTACTCCTGGTTCCAGCCGGTCGAGCCCTTGCCGAAGCAGCAGATCTCGGTGGCCCAGGACTTCTTGCCGACCGTCTTCGCCGTCTCGTAGACGTTGCCGAGCTGGCCGTCGTCGGGGTTGTTGTACGTGTGGTGGGCCAGCGCGGACACGTACTGCGCGGTGTCCGGCTGCGACATCCACTGCGGGAGCTCGGAGGTGAACTGCGTCGTCTTGCTGGACTCGTCCGCGATGATGCCGGTCTTCTGGTGCCGTGCCCTCTGCTCGGCACCCAGCGCGCGCACGATGTCGTCACGCTGGTCCACCGGTACGGGCATGCCTTCCTGGCCGCAGTCCGCGAAGCTGTTGTCCGGCTCGTTGAAGGGGCTGATGTAGTCCAGCCGCACACCCTTGCCGGCGAAGTGGTCGGTGACGTCGGCTATGTACTTGGCGAAGTCCGCCTCGTTCTCCGGCTTCAACTGCCCGCCGCAGCTCTGCCCGTTGGTCGTCCACCGGGCGGGCGCGCTGTTGACGAACCCGATCAGGTCCTTGACGCCGTACTCCGCGGCGTACTGGAGGAACGTGCGGCCACCGTCGTCCTTGCTCCAGTCGTAGCCGCCGTCGGGCCTCAGGAAGTCCTCGGCGGCCCGGGCCGGGGTGGTGACGGCGACACCGCCACCGCCGATGTTGTAGCGGTACGAGCTCAAGGACAGGCCCTTGGCGGAGAACAGCAGCTTCGCGACCCGGGCCTGGACCTTGGGCGAGAAGTGCCGCAGGTCGTTGACCCACCAGGCGCCGGAGACACCGATGTCGTCGATGGTCTGGGCGGCGTGGGGGGAGACCTCGGCCGCCGTGGGGGTGGCGGCCGAGGAGGCGGGAGCGGACACCAGGGGTCCGGTGACGGCGAGTGCGGCCGCGGCCGTCAGGAGGAGCGGTCTCCTCGAGCGGGTGGATTTGGTGCGGGGGTGAGGCACGTGCATCCTTCCGTCGTCATGAAGGTGTGGCGGTACGGCTCCTTGCGGTGCGCTTTGCGCTGGTCCTCTGCCCGACGGACTGCAGCGCGCCCTCCAGCGCGAACGTCGCCGCGCCCAGGCACACCGGATCGGTGGGGATCGGGGAGAGGACGATCTCGGTGGCGGCCAGCGGCCGCCTGAGCGCGTGCCGGGCGACGGCCTCGCGCACTTCGTCGAGCAGCGGCTCGCCGAGCCGGGCGGCGACCCAGCTGCTGAGCACGACCACTTCGGGATTGAGCAGGTTGACCAGGTCGGCGATACCGGCACCGAGATAGCGGGCGGTGTCCCGGACGACCTTGACGGCCACCGGGTCGTGCGCGGCGACCCCCCGGGCCAGGGCGTCGACGGTGGCCGTCTGGTCCTCGGGGTGCAGCAGCGTGCTCTGCGGGCTGAGCTCGCGCAGGTTCTGCATGATGCCGGGCGCGCCCACGTACGTCTCCACACAGCCGTGGTTGCCGCAGTGGCACAGCCGCCCGTCCAGCACGAGCGTGGTGTGACCCCACTCCCCGGCGCTGTTGCTGACCCCCCGGTGCAGTCCGCCGCCGAGCGCGAGACCGGCGCCGACTCCGGTGCCGAGGTTCACCACCACGGCGTCCCCGCGCCCGCGCGCGGCCCCGAACCACAACTCGGCCACCGCACAGGCGCGCAGCGGATTGTCCAGGTAGAGGGGGTAGGCGATGTGCTCGGAGAGCAGGTCGAGCAGTGGTACGTCGTGCCAGTCCCAGTTGGGCGCGTACTCGGCGATGCCGGTGTCCCGGTCCACCTGCCCCGGCACGCTCACCCCGACCCCGAGCACGCAGGCCGCCTCCACCCCGGCCTGCGCGACCACCGAGCCGACCGCGGCGGCGACATGGCCGACCACCTGCTCGGGGCGGCTCTCGCCGGGGCGCATGTCCTCCTCGGCGCGGGCCAGCACGTTCAGCGCGAGGTCGAACAGCTCCACGTGGACGTACGTCTCCGCGATGTCCACACCGATCAACGCGCCCCCCGACGCGTTGACGGCCACCAGCCCCCGGGGACGGCCTCCCGCCGAGTCCTCGAACCCCACCTCGGTGATCATCCTGAGGTCCAGCAGCTCGCCGACGAGGGTGGCGACCGTGGCCAGGCTCAGCCCGGTGGCGGCCGCCAGCTCCTGGCGGGAGGTGGGAGACTCGGCGATGATCTGGCGCAGCACCTCGTAGCGGTTCGCGGTGCGGATGTCGCGTGATGTGCGCTTCACGAAGGCTGCCCCTCCCATCGCTGCCAGGCCGTGCCGGGCGGCATCGGCACCGGCGCGGCGCAAGGCTATGGGGTGGCCGAGGCTTTCGACAAGGGGTTAGGAAAGGGGCTTTATAAAGTCGCCTCCCCGGTCAGGCGCCCAGCTCCCCGGTCAGCCGCCCAGGGCGTTCCGGACGAAGGCGTTGGTGAACTTGCCGCTCGGGTCGAGGGAGCGCGCGAGCGCCAGGAAGTCGCCGAGACGTGTATACCGCCGACGGAGATCGTCCTCGGACATGGCATACACCTTCCCCCAGTGCGGCCGCGGATCGAAGCCGGCCAGCGCCTCCTCCAGCCGCCGCACCACGGGCAGCACCGCCGCCGCGTCCTCGATCCAGGTGAAGTGCACGGCCACCGAGTCCCGCCCGTGGGCCGGGCTCAGCCACTGCCGGTCGGCGGCGACCGTCCGCACCTCACAGGTCTGCAGTACGGGCGCGACCGTATCCCGGATCCCGTCGATCGCATACAGCACATCGAGTGCGGCCGACCGCGGCAGCAGATACTCCGACTGCAGCTCCGCCCCGCTGCTCGGCGTGAACTCCGCGCGGAAGTGCGGCAGCCGCTCGTGCCACGGCCCAGGCACCCCGAACTGTTCGGTGCAGTTCACCGCCGGCATCCCCGGCACCGGATGCAGCGCCTCGGTGGCCGGCGCGGCCCACGGGAAGTCCACCTGCGCCTGGTCGGTGCGCCGCTTCACCCAGACCTGCCGGAAGCCCGCCGCCCGCGCGTCGGTGAACAGGCTCACGCTGTACGCGGCCCCCGCCACCGCCTCGAAGTCCAGCCCCTCCAGCGGCAGCTCGGTGAAGACCCGCTGCTCGACCTCGTAGGCCGGTTCCAGGTCCAGCGTCAGCACGGTGACCACGCCCAGCGCCCCGAGAGAGGTGACCGCGCCGTCGAAGCCGTCCTCGCCGCGCGCGAACCGCACCGTGGAGCCGTCCGCGACGACCAGTTCCACCTCGCGCACCGCCGAGGCCAGCGGCCCGTTGCCGACGCCGGAGCCGTGGGTGCCGGTCGCCACCGAACCGGCCACCGAGATGTGCGGCAGGGACGCCATGTTGGGCAGGGCGAGGCCGTGCGCGTGGACGGCGCGGGCCAGCTCCGCGTACCGGACGCCGCCCGAGACCCGTACCGTACGGGCCGCGGTGTCCACGTCGAGCACCGGCGGCAGGCCGGCGATCGACAGCAGGATCCCGTCGGCGCCCGGGTCGGCGATCGTGTTGAAGGAGTGCCCGCTGCCCAGTACCCGCGCCTTCGCGCTGCCCGCGACCAGGGCCGCGAGCTCGGCCGGCGTATGCGGGCGGTGGAACTCCTTGGCCGTGTAGGTGATGTTGCGCGCCCAGTTGGTGACCGACTGAGTCATCCCTCTGCCCCTCCCGGTGAATGCGTATTCATTGACCCTCTCATTCGCCGCCGCCTACCGTAGAGACCGGTTGCTCTCCATGCGTCACCGAGCCGGAAGGCCACTTCCTTGCCCGAGCGTCCACAGGCATTGTTCGCCATGACGGACCAGAACGTGCCGCACATCTTCCCGCCGGAGGTGCTGGCGCGGCTGCGCGAGTGCGTAGAAATCGATCCCACTCTGGTGGCGCAGGACTTCACCGATCCACGGATCCGTCAGGCGCTGGCCCGCACCGAGGTGCTCATCACCGGCTGGGGCTGCCCCCGGCTGGACGCGGCCGTCCTGGACGCGGCCCCGAGGCTCCGCGCGGTGCTGCACGCGGCCGGCTCGGTCAAGGGCTTCACCACACCGGAGGTCTGGCAGCGGGGCATCGCGGTCTCCTCGGCCGCCGACGCCAACGCGCTGCCCGTCGCCGAGTACACCCTCGCCATGATCCTGCTCGCGGGGAAGGACGTCTTCGGCTACCGCGACCAGCTCCGCACCCGCCGTGAGTTCCCCTACGGCGACATCCTCCCCGGCATCGGCAACTACGGCCGCCGCGTCGGCATCGTGGGCGCCTCGCGCATCGGCCGCCGGCTGATCGAGCTGCTGCGCCCCCACGACCTCCGGGTGAGCCTGTCCGACCCCTACGTCGACGAGGCGGAGGCCGCACGGCTCGGCGTCCCCCTCGTCCCGCTGCACGAGTTGCTGCGCACCTCGGACATCGTCACCGTGCACGCCCCGCAGACCCCGGAGACCCGGCATCTGCTCGGCGCCCGCGAGCTCGCCCTGATGCCCACCGGTGCGGTTCTGATCAACACCGCCCGGGGCGCGCTCGTCGACCACGACGCCCTGCTCACGGAGCTGCGGGCCGGACGGCTGAGCGCCGTCCTCGACGTCACCGACCCCGAGCCGCTGCCCGCCGACTCACCGCTGTTCGACCTGCCCAACGCCTTCATCACGCCCCATCTCGCCGGTTCCCAGGGCAACGAGGTGGCCCGCCTCGGGCAGACGGTCGTGGACGAGGCCGCACGGCTGGTGAGCGGGGGCGAGCTGGTCCACGCGATCGACCACACCGTGCTGGAGCGGGCGGCGTGACGACGGCGAAGCGGACGCAGGCGGCGGCCGGGGACGCCTCGACCGTGCGGGACGTCGCCGCGCGCGCCGGGGTCTCCGCGTCGACCGTCTCCCGCGTCCTCGGCGGCACCTACCCGGTGGCCGAGGCCACCCGCGCCAGGGTCCTCAAGGCCATGCGCGAACTGGACTACGTGGTCAACGCGCACGCCCGTGCCCTGGGCGGCGCCACCAACAAGACGGTCGCCTTCGTCGTCGACGACGTCACCGGCCCCTTCTACGCCCACATCGCCCGCGGGGTCGAGGAACAGGCCTCCGCGGAGGGCCGGCTGTGCATGCTGTGCACCACGCACGGCGACCCGCGCCGCATCCTCGCCGTCGTCGAGACCATGCGCGAGCAGCGGGCCGACGCGGTGATCGTGGTCGGCGGCGCCTGGGAGGACAAGGCCTACCAGGACCGCATGACCCACTTCGCGCACGCCCTGGACCGGGCGGGTTCGCGGCTGGTCCTGGTCGGCCGCCCGCCGCTCGGACCGGGCGTGCCCGCCACGGTCGTGGACTACGACAACGAGGGCGGCGCCTTCGCCCTGACCACCCATCTGCTCTCGGCCGGCCACCGGCGCATCGCCTACCTCGGCCGGGTCCCCGGCCTGTCGACCAGCGGCCAGCGCATCCGCGGCTTCACCCGGGCCCACGAACTCCTCGGTCTCGCCCCGGACCCCGCCCTGATCGTCGACGGCACCTTCTCCCGCTCGTACGGCTACCGGGCCACCCAGGAACTCCTCGCCTCCGGCAGCCGGTTCACCGCGGTCTTCGCCGCCACCGACATGATCGCCACCGGGGTGGTCCAGGCCCTGCGCGAGGCGGGCCGCCGCATCCCCGAGGACATCGCGGTCGCCGGGTACGACGACATCCCGGTCGCCCGCGACGTGTACCCCGCCCTCACCACCGTCCACGTGCCCCAGGAGGAGCTGGGCCGCGCCGCGGTCCGCCTGGCCCTGCACCGCGACGAGCTGCCCGACGGCCAGCACCTGGTGCTGGGCACGCACGTGGTGCTGCGGGACTCGACCCGGCGGGCCGGTACCGGCTGACCGCCACGCCCATGGGGGACCCGCCCGGACAGCCGTACAGGCAGGGGCATACCGTGAGGAGTCGAACGCGTACGCCGGGAGGAGATACGGATGGGCAGCCGCACCGCGCTGGTCGAGGATCTGATGGAGCGGTTCCCGCACGTGCCGCGGGAAGCCGTCTTCAAGGAGGACCTGCTCCGGGGCGGGGTCGCCTTCGACGCGTCCGCGCTGTCGGACAACGAGAGCGGCGAGGTCAAACCGAAGTCGTATTTCATCTTCTCCTTCGACCACGGCACCCTGCCCGAGCTCGGCGAGGCCGCGCTCAGGCGGCCCCCGGAGGAGATCATCCTCACCGGAGGCCCGTACGACCTGCGCCGCACCGTCGTCTCCGTACGCGTCAACCCGGCATCCCCCTACCGGGTCGCCGCCGACGACGAGGGGATGCTCGGGCTGTACCTGGACGGCAAGCGGATCGCGGACGTCGGCGTGCCGCCGATGCCGGAGTACTACCGGCACACCCTGTCCAACGGGAAGTCCGTGATGGAGGTCGCCCCGACCATCCAGTGGGGCTATCTGATCTACCTCACCGTCTTCCGGGTCTGCCAGTACTTCGGCGCCAAGGAGGAGTGCCAGTACTGCGACATCAACCACAACTGGCGCCAGCACAAGGCAGCCGGTCGACCGTATACAGGAGTCAAGGACGTCGAGGAGGTCCTCGAGGCCCTGGAGATCATCGACCGCTACGACACCCAGAAGGCGTCCACCGCCTACACCCTCACCGGCGGAGCGATCACCAAGACGGTCGCCGGGCGCGACGAGGCCGACTTCTACGGCCACTACGCCAAGGCCATCGAGGAGCGTTTCCCGGGCCGCTGGATCGGCAAGGTCGTGGCCCAGGCGCTGCCGCGCGACGACGTGCAGCGGTTCAAGGACTACGGCGTGCAGATCTACCACCCGAACTACGAGGTGTGGGACCGCCGTCTGTTCGAGCTGTACTGCCCGGGCAAGGAGCGCTACGTCGGCCGCGACGAGTGGCACAAGCGGATCCTGGACTCGGCAGAGGTGTTCGGCGCGCGCAACGTCATCCCCAACTTCGTCGCGGGCGTGGAGATGGCCGAGCCGTTCGGCTTCACCACCGTCGACGAGGCGATCGCGTCGACGACCGAGGGCCTGCGCTTCTTCATGTCGCACGGCATCACGCCCCGCTTCACCACCTGGTGCCCGGAGCCCACCACCCCGCTCGGCAAGGCCAACCCGCAGGGCGCCCCGCTGGAGTACCACATCCGGCTGCTGCAGGCCTACCGGCAGACGATGGACGACTTCGGCCTGTCCTCCCCGCCCGGTTACGGCCCGCCCGGCCCCGGCCGCGCCGTGTTCTCCGTCAGCTCCTTCATGGACAGTCTCCCGGCGCAGCAACCGGTGGAGGCGTAGAACTCCCTTGACGGACGGTTGAGTCGAAACGCTGTCGCGTCCGTACAGGACCCCGGAGATGTGGGTCACGGCGGACTCGGCGGCGTTCCGGCGACCGGACCGCGATCCACGACCCCGCGCCCGTACCGGTTGTCGGTGTCCGTATCATCGGCTGACACCCGGGGGCGGGGTCGTGGAGCGTTCCGGCGACCGGGTACGGCGGTTGACGAACCGGCTGACCGCTGGTGACGGAGCGTAGGGAAAACCTGTCGCGATGTCATCGGCAACCGGTTTTGAATATGCCGCTTGTCAGTTGTGTCGAGGACGTGAAAAGCTCGGGCCCTGCTGTGAGGTTCCCCCAACTCCGTTGAACACATGGTGAGTTGACCTCGCTCGTGGATGCAGGAGACCCATGCCCGACCTGCCGAAGCCTCAGGATGCCGCCGAGGCCGCGCTGTTCTCCGAGTACTGGGACGCGGTGCTCTCCTATGCCGATCTGTGCACCTCCGGCGCCGCCTCGGCCAACCAGTTGGCCACCGATGCCTTCGCGCTCGGCATACAGCAGGCCCGGGCCGCCGAGGCGGCAACCGGGCGCGGTGCCGGTCGCAGGTCGGCCCGGCTGCCCATGATCCCCCTGCTGCTCACCGCCGTACGCACCACGGCGGCGGCCTGGGAGGCCGGCGGCCTCGGCCACCGGCTCGACCCCGACCTCAGGTTGTGGCTCAACTCCGACAAGGCGGCCCGCTACACCGGACCGCCCCTGATGCGCCCGGTCGCCCTGCGCGGTCTCAAGGACATGCAGGAGTCGGACGCCTCGCTGCTGTGGCTGGCCGAGGTGGAGGCGATGCCGCTGCCCGACGTCGCCCGCCGCCTGGGCCTCGACCCGGCCGCCGCGGCCCTCGAACTGGACCACGTCCGTGCCCTGTTCCGGAACCGCTGCCACCGCGCCCACGTCGACTCGCCGATGGACACGCAGTGCCGCAGCTACGCGCGTCTCCTCGACGCGGTCACCCGCTCACCCGCCGCCGAGACACCGGGCGACCTCTCCCGGCACCTCGCCACCTGCGTCCAGTGCGCGGAGGCCGCCGCCTGCCTGCGGCTGCACGGCGGCGGCGCGCCCGCGGCGCTGGCCGGCGGTGTGATCGGCTGGGGCGGCCTCGCCTATCTGGAGCGCAGGCGTCGCGCGGTGGAGGTGCGCCAAGGGACGGACCGCCCCAAGAAGAAGGCCTCGGAGACCGGGGAGCCCACGGACGGCACCGAGCGCAGCCGGGTGGTGCGCCACGGCCTGCTCGGCGCCGCGGTGCTGCTGTCGCTGCTGGCGCTCGGCGCGTCGATGATGCCGTTCGGCTCCTCCGACGACACCGGCGCGGCCGCCCACGACGACCGCCAGCCGGTCGCCGACCCCAGCCCCTCCCTGCCGACCGCCGGCCCGCTGCCCTCGGCCTCCGCATCCCGCTCCGCCGCCCCCACCACGCGCGGCCCGGCCACCAAGTCCGATCCCGCGGACTCCGACCCGGAACCGCAGGGCACCTCCTCCTCCACCGCCCACGCCAGTCCCGGCCCGCACCCCTCCGGCTCCGACTCCGCTGCCGCGCCCGTCTGCCGGGTCCAGTACGACCTCGTCAACCAGTGGCCCGGCGGTTTCCAGGCCACCGTCACCGTCACCACCAGTGAGGCCCTGTCCGGCTGGCGCGTCGCGTGGTCCTTCCACAACGGCCAGACGGTCGGTCAGATGTGGGACGCGAGCCTCGATCAGCACGGCTCCCGCGTCACCGCCGAGGCCGCCGACTACAACAAGTCCGTCGCCGCGGACGGCAGCCTGTCCTTCGGTTTCCTCGGCTCCTGGCACGGCAAGAACGCCGAGCCGTACGACTTCACGCTCAACGGCAGCAGCTGCGCGCAGTGACGTGCTCGGGCGGACCCCGCCGGCCCCGGACCGTCAGGTCGCGGTGACGACCAGTATGGCCTGGTCGTCGACGGTGGCGTTGCCCGCGAACGCGGTGACCGCGGCGGTGACGGACTCGATGAGGGCGGCGGCGGTGGGTCGACCGGCCCGGACGGCGGCAAGCGCACCGGTCAGGCGGTCCTCGTCGAAGAACTCGCCGTCGGCCGAACGTGCCTCGGTGAGGCCGTCGGTGACCAGGACCAGGCTGTCACCCGGGTGCAGTTCGACGTCGCACGTACGGAAGCCGGGGTCGGGACCGATGCCCAGCAGCCGGCCCGGTTCGGCGAACTCCACGACCGTGCCGTCGGCGCGGCGCACGAGCGGCGGGACGTGGCCCGCGCGGATCAGGCGTAGCGCGAGGTGGGAGGCGGTGTGCCGCAACTCGCCGTAGACCAGCGTGACGAACTGGTCCTCATCGGTGGTGCTCCGGGCCAAAGCGTCGTTGATGGCGGCGACCACGGCCACCGGGTCGTTCAGGAGACGAGCGGCGGCGCGTGCGGTGTGGCGGACGATCCCGGTGGTCGTGGCGGCCAGCGCGCCGCGCCCGGACACATCGCCGATCATGAGCGCCCACCGGTCGCCGGGCAGCGGGAAGACGTCGTAGAAGTCGCCGCCGACATCGAGCCCTTCCCCCGCCGGATGGTACGAGGCCGCCAGGTCGGCCCCGGGAATCCCGGGCAGCTCCGGAGGCAGCAGCCCTGCCTGCAGATCGCGTGCCAGCCGGACGCGGTCGGTGAACTGGTGGGCGTTGTCGGCGCTCGACGCGGTCCGGCGGGCGAGCTCCTGCGCCAGGGCGATCGTGCGACGGTCCAGGGGCGGCCCGGTGGCCAGGAGAGTCAGCACTCCGAAGGCGCGGCCCCGGGTGGCCAGAGGCACGCACACGTAACCCGTGACGCCGAGCTGCGAGCAGCGGTCCCCGGTACGCACGGTCTCGGTGGCGCCCGAGGCCAGCACGCGGGCGACCGCGGCGTCCACCTCGGCACGCAGCGCGGCGGACGCAAGGAGCTCCTCCCCGTCCCGGTTCGTCGTGGCGACGGCGATGCGCTGCGGCTGGGCGCGTTCGACCACATGGACGCAGCACAGCGGCGCCAGAGCCGGAACGGTCAGCCGCGCCATACGCTGCAGACTGTCGGAATAGTGCGTCTCGCTCGCGATGGCGGTGCTGGCCTCCAGCAGGAAGGCCAGATCCTCCCGGGCTTCCCTCTCGCGCTCCTGGGCGGCCCGGCTCGCCTCCATCGCGCAGTGGCGTTCGACGGCCAGTGCGGCGATGCGGGCGAACGCCGCGCTGAGCGCCACGTCCTTGTCCGCGGGCACCATGGGGGTGCGGTGGTACATCGCGAAGGTGCCCAGCAGCCGGCCGTCCGCGCCCTGGATCGGAGTGGACCAGCACGCCGCGACCCCGGCCCGTGACGCCAGTTCGCGGTAGTCCCGCCACAGCGGATCGGTGGCGATGTCGGTGACGATCACCGGTCGGCGCCGGTGGGCGGCCGTGCCGCAGGATCCGGCGCCCTCGGCGATGGGTGTCCCGTCGATCGCCTCGTTGTAGAAGTCGGGCAGGCGTGGGGCGGTGCCGTGCCGCAGACGCTGTCCGTCCGGGTCGACGAGCAGTACCGAGGCGATCAGGTCCGGGGAGAGCGCCTCGATCGCCGTGGCCATGCGGGCAAGGGTCTCGTCCAGCGGGGCGTCGCCCGCGATCTGCTCCAGCAGTACACGTTGCTCGGCGGCCAGGAGACGCGCGTGGTGGGACGCGGTGGTCTCGACCGCGATCACCACCACCCCGTCCGTGCGGCCCATCGCGTCCCGGCGGGGCTCGTAGGTGGAGTCGAAGAACCCTTCCCGCTGCCGGCCCGGCCCGCCCAGCAGCAGCCGTCCGTCCCGGGTCCGGTACGGGACACCGGTGCGGTAGACCTCGTCGAGCCGGTCGATGACGCCCTGCGCGGCGAGTTCCGGAGCCACCTGCGCGATCGGCTCGCCGACGCGGTCGCGGTCGCAGCCGACGGTCTCGAAGAACGCCGGGTTCGCCGCCTCCAGCAGATGCGCGGGGCCACGGAGAGCAGCGAAGATCACCGGGGCCTGGTCGAAGAGGTCCGCGTACTCCTCGCTCCCCGGGTTGATGGTGAGCGAGTCGGTGGCGGAACTGCGGGGTTCGAAACATGAGGACATGACAGGCACCCTCTCCTGTCCCACTCGTCCACTTTGACACATATTCGGGCTGTTTCGACCCGCCGGATGCGTCCCGGCTGGGGAGCGGGCGGTCGGGGGGAGCGGGCGGCGTCCCGTCGCCGGGAACGCGATCGTCGTCCGAGGGGCGTCGCTACGACGGCGGTCTCCTCTCCGGCTGGGTCGCCTTCAGATCGGCGAGCAGCTCCGCCTGCCCGGCCAGCACGCCCGACAGGATCGAGCGCGCCACCCGCAGCAGCTCCGCCACCTCCGGGCTGGCCAGCGAGTAGTACACGTTCGACCCCTCCTTCCGGGTCCGCACCAGGTTCGCCCGCCGCAGCACGGCCAGCTGCTGGGACAGGTGCGCCGGCTCGATGCCCACCTCGGGCAGCATCTCCGCCACCGCGTGCTCGCGCTCGCTCAGCAGTTCCAGGACGCGGATGCGGGCAGGGTGGCCGAGGGTTTTGAAGAACTCGGCCTTCAGCCGGTACAGCGGCGTACTCACCGTGCCGTCCCCTCCCCGGCACAGCGGCACGGCCCCACCGGCCGGGCCGCGGCCTCTCGCATGCGCCCACTCATCGACAACATGTGCCCCATCCTCGCGTGCCGCACCGACCACGCCGAATCCACACCTGCGCGGCGTGTGCCAGGCGCCGGGCGGCGTCGGCCGTCCCGTTCAGAGGGGGAGAGTGATCCAGATGCCTTTGCCGCCGCCGTCGGCGTCGCCGCGGACCACCGCTGTGCCGCCCCGGGCGAGAGTGAGTTCCATGACGGCGGCCAGGCCGCCTTTCCCGGTGCCGGTGACCGCCCCGTACAGCAGCGGCTGGTAGGGGTGGCGGTCATGGACGCCGAGGACCAGGCAGTCCGGGCCGGCCGCGTAGATCACGGTCACCGTGGGGGAGAGGGCGGCGGCGTGCCGGACGCTGTTGGTGATCAGCTCGGCGAGAATCAGCAGGGCCGGGTCCACCACCGGGTGACGCGGCCCGACGCCCCACTCGGTCCAGGCCTGCTCGGCCGTCTCGCGGGCGATGCGTACGGCGGCGGGTTCGGCGGGCAGCGTGAGCACGTGCCGGTAGGGCAGGGCGCCGAGCCGTGCGGACATCACGTCTGCGGTCCGGCGACGCGGAAACCGGCGATGTCATGCCGGGTGCGCCGGTGGTGGGCGACCCCGACTCCCCGCGGCCACCGGGCTTGCGGAGCGGGGGGCTCGAGTACGGGCAGGGAGTCGGGGGGACTGCTCATCGCAGGGCTTCCTCGCTGGAGGTCGGGGGTTTCCGTGCGGGGAGGGCGCTCAGGAGTCCGGTCGCCTCCAGGTGATCGCGGGCGGCGCAGATCGCCTCGGGTGTGGTGGCGTACTCCCCGCCCTCGTGGCGCAGCAGCTCCAGGGCGCCGACGGATTCCAGCACCTGGCGCTGGCCGGGGCGTATCCCGGAGGCGATGACGACGATGCCGCGGCGCCGCAGCTTCTCCACCGCGTCCTTCAGCATGAGAGCGCCGGTGGCGTCCATCATCGACACACGCGACATCCGCAGGACGACGACGCGTACGTCGGCGACGCCGGTCAGCTCCAGCAGGAAGCGGTGTGCCGCGGCGAAGAACACCGGTCCGTCGATGCGGTAGGCGACGATGTGCTCGGCGAGCAGCGCCTGTTCCTCGGCGCTGTGGTCCCCGTGGTCGAGGGGGACCTGGTCGAAGCGGGCCTGCTTGGCGACGGCGCGCAGGGCGAGGGCGCCCGCGACGAGGAGGCCGATGATCACGGCGTACACGAGATCCAGGGCCAGCGTCGCCATGGCGGTGAGGCCGAGGATGAGGGTGTCGGAGCGGGTGGCTTTCATCATGGCCCTCAGCGAGCCGACCTCGACCATGCGGATCGCGGTGGCCAGCAGAACGCCGGCGAGGGCGGCCAGCGGGATCTTCGAGACGAGGGGTGCCGCCGCGAAGACGATGACGGCGAGGACGGCGGCGTGGGTGAGGGCGGCGAGCCGGGAACCGGCGCCGGTGCGGACGTTGACCGCGGTACGGGCGATCGCGCCGGTGGCCGGCACCCCTCCGAACAGCGGCGCGGCGATGTTTGCGAGGCCCTGGCCGAACAGCTCGCGGTCGGGGTCGTGCCTCCGCCCGACCGTCATGCCGTCGGCGACCGAGGCGGACAGCAGGGACTCCAGCGCGGCCAGCGCCGCGACCGCCACGGCGGGGGCGAGGAGGGTGTCGAGCGCACCAGGGTCGAGGAAGGACAGCGACGGCGCGGGCAGTCCCGCCGGCAGGTCGCCGATCGGCTTCGCCGCGTCCAGGTGGGCGGACCGGGCGACGATCGTCGCCGCGATCACGGCGACGATCGAGGACGGCACGGTCGGCCGCCACCGGGCGCACAGCAGCATGACCGCGGCCACTGCCACCGCGAAGCCGACCGCCGTCCAGTTCGGGTGCTTCGTGAACTCCTCGACGGCGCGCCAGGTCACCACCAGCACGCGGTCGCCGTCGGGCTTGGGGACGCCGAGCGCGTTCGGGATCTGTTGCAGGCCGATCACGCAGGCGATGCCGAGGGTGAAGCCCTCGACCACGGGGGCGGGCAGGTACCGCATGTACTTGCCGGCCCGCAATGCGGCCAGACCGACGAGCATGACGCCCGCCATCAGTCCGACGGTGAGCACGCCGGTGGGCCCGTACCGGCCGACGATCGGGACCAGGACGACCGTCATGGCGCCGGTCGGGCCGGAAACCTGCAGGTCGGATCCGCCGAACACCGCTGCGAGCGCACCGGCGACCACCGCGGTGGCCAGTCCCGCCTCGGCCCCGAGTCCGGAGGAGACGCCGAAGCCGAGCGCGAGCGGCAGAGCGACGACCGCGACGGTGAGGCCGGCGAGGAGGTCCCGGCGAGGGGCGCACCGGACCGCGGCGAGGTCGGCGCGACCGGGCAGCAGCGACGCGATCCGGGCCCACACCCGGTCGGACGGCGTGGTCATCGCGTGAGGGCCTCGGTTTTCCGTAGTCCGCACGGCGGCTCGATCCCCTTGGCCTGGTACAGCGACACGGACACGCTCCCTCGTCCTCTTCTGCGAGCCCCGTTCGGGCAGGCGCGAAAGGCTGTGGCCGCGGCCGGCTGCAGACACAACCAGCAAAGCATCTAGGCAATTGCTAAATTTTGCAATTCCTCAGGCGGTTCCACCGCACCCGGGCTCTCAGGGCCTCCCGCTTCGTCGTGCCCCCGTGCGGGAGCGGGCAGGCCCTTTCGGCGATCGTGACCTGCGCTCGGCCGCCGCTCTCACACGCGGCTCGGAGTCTGCTCCGCCTCGGGCTGCCCGAGCCGGTGTGCCGCCGTCCACCGAGTGAGCATCACCAGCGCCGTGCCCAGCGCCAGGCCCGTCGCCGGCAGCACGGGGAACCGGCCGTCGGGCGCGAAGCCGCGCACGGCGAAGCGGCCCAGAGCGGTGACGTTCATGGCGAGGCCGAGCCACAGCGGCCAGGCACGGCGCAGGCCGGCATCCGGACTGGTCCGCTCGTACAGCACCGCCAGCCCGCGTTCCAACGGTCTCAAGCCGGACACGACACCGGCCAGCACGACACCGAGTACCAGCAGCCACGGCGCCCGCAGTCCCCACCACGCCGCGGAACCGAGCGTCGGCTCGGGGGCGAGGCCGGTCAGGTAGAAGGCGGCGGCGACCGCCAGCACGGGCAGCATGTGCCACAGGTACAGCGTCATGCTGGCCGCGCCCGCGGGGCGCACCAGGCGCCACACCCGCTCGTGGTCCAGCAGCCGCCGCACCGCAGGAGCCACGAGGAGGCACAGGCCGACCTGGGCCACCACCCACGCCAGCATCGCCGCCGACGGCGGGTTGGTGTTGCTGGGGGTCTGCCCGGTCACCAGGATCAGGCTGACCGGGAACGGCCCGAGGGCGACGAGCGCGGCGAAGGCCACCGCGCCGCCCGCCGCCATGGTGAGCGGCACGAGCCGACGCCCGGTCAGCAGGCCGTCGCGCCAGCAGAACCCCAGCTGATACGCGACACCCCACACGAGTACGTAGTCGAGCAGCCCGACATACGGAGCGTGCGCCGTCACCACGAGCGCGTCGACCCCCAGGGCGACACCCCCCGCCGCCGACGGAACGACAAGCCCCCAGCGTCGGTGCGCTGCATGCAGAGCCGGTGTCAGGGCGCTGAGCAGCAGATACACGGGCAGAAACCAGAACTGCATCGCCATCGCCCATCCCACCAGCTGGAGCGTGTCCGCGTCCACACCGGCCACCGAACAGACACCGACGGCGAGCAGCACCAAGCCGCTGTAGACACCCGTCGGAAGCAGCAGCCGCAGCGCTCGCCGCCCCAGCCACCCGGAGGCGGTGGCTCCCGCAGCCCGGGCACGCGACCAGGAACCGCTCGCGGCATGGCCCCCGGCCAGGAAGAACAGCGGCATGATCTGGAAGGCGAGGGTCAGCCACTGGGTCCAGGGAACGGCCGCCAGTAGCTCCGGCGCGGTGATCTGCCCACCGGGCTCACGGACCAGGGCGGTGATCAGCCAGTGGCCGAGCACCACCAGCACGATCGCCCATGCGCGCAGGAAGTCGACGTAACGGTCTCTGCTCATGGGCCGTCATGCTGCCCCAGCCCCCGGCGCCGGCGTGGTGAGAAGCCCATGCCGCAACCATTCCGTGCCCGGTACGGCACCGTCCGCACAGCACCGTGAGCCGACTGTCGGAAAGCGCGTCGAAGCAGGCGGGGCGGCGTACCCTCTGGGCCGATCAGTCGACGGTGACGAGCAGTTCGTGCACGGCCCGGCGGATCTGCTCGTCTTCGACGAAACTCCTCCAGCTTCCCGACGAGGTCAGTCGACGGTCGAGGGTCAGGGCGGCTTCGAGCGCGCAGCGCGTCTCGGCACCCAGTCGGCCGATGCCGGCCAGCCCCTCCACGGCTCGACGCATCACTGGCAGGTACCGGCCCTGGGCCAGAGGAAGGACGGCCTGTTCGAGCGACCGGAGCCAGGGTGCCGACGTGCCTGTGACCTTCCACAGCGCGATCGCCGCCTCGACCTTCTCCCAGCTCTCGGGATGCGCCCTCTCCATGAGGCAGTGCAGACGGTCGGCCCGGCCGACGGCTCGCGGACCGAGGTCCCCCATGTGCCGGATCGCGACGTGGAACACTCTGTCCTCCTCAAGGGCCGCTCCCAGCAACTCGAGCGCGGGCTGCGGGTCGTCGCCGAGCCTGGCACGCGCCCACGCGAACAGTTGTCGTTCTGCTGCCTCCGCTCGCGTCCCCGCCGCGATGCCCGCTTGCGCGCGACGCAGATCCGGAAGAGCTTCGGCGGCCCCGGGGCCGATGGACGCCAGCGCCTCGGCGGCGAAGCGCCGCACCTGCGGATGGGCCAGCAGGCCAGTCAGCTCCGGCAGGGCGGGAAGCGCCGCCGGCCCCCAGGCGGCGAGGACCTGCGCGCACGCGCGTGCCGCCTCGTGGTCGTCGGACGCATGGACTCGACGCAGCAGCGCCCGGAGGTCGGGCAGCAGCTCATCCGCGTGGGCGCGCAGCGGCATCAGCACCTCGTGCATGCCCGGGAGCGTGGGGAAGTAGAGGAAGCCGGGCGAGTAGTGCGACCCGTGCGTCGCGAAGACCGCCCTGCGCGCGAAGAGCCGGTCGACGAGTCCGGGCAGACAACGCGGATCTCCCCATCGGCTGAGCGCCCACAGGGCGTTGTCCGCGACCGTGTCCGCGCATCGCCGAGACGGCCGGGACCCGTGGTCGGCCAGGTGGGCGGCCAACTGCTCGGTGTACGGCGCCGAGACGGTGCCCAGGGCTGCGAGCAGGTGTGCGGCCTGGACCCGGATCTCGGGTTCTGCCGCCTCCAGGCTCTGCGCCAGCACCGGTAGCAGGTCCGTGGCCGGGGAGTGCCACTGTGCGAGCAGCAGGCCGGCCCTTTCCAGCGCGGCGGCGCGAAGCTCCGCCGGCCTGGACGGCGCTGCCAGTCGGCTGACGAAGGCGGCGGCTGCCTCGGGTTTGTCGGCCACCAGGTTGTAGCTCTTACGGGTGAGGCCGGTCAGGGTCGCGTCCGCCCAGGCCGCGGGCAGCTCTGTCGCTGCCTGCGGTGCGGTGAACGTGTCGATGAGCAGGTCGAGGTGGCGGACGGGCGCGTCGGGGTCCACGGATCCAAGAGCGTGGAGTGCGGCCAGCCGCACGGCCGGCTCCCCTGCGGTGAGCAGGGAGTCGAGGAGAGAGGCCACCCGGCCGAGCTCGTCCGGGGAGGCGCTCGCCGCCACCTGGCCCAGCGCGACCAGTGCCGCGAGCCGGGTCGTCCGATCGTCGTCCTGCTCCCAGCGCTCCCGCAGCAGCTTCAGGGTGGGTGTGACCGGCTCGGGCGCCGCGGCCAGGATGGCGAGAGCCGCGCGGCGGACCACGGGAATCGGGTCGGCGGACAGATGCTCGACGGTGGACCGGGACCGTGCCCAGGCGTACGGCCAGTTGGGATCCACGAAGCGGGGCTCCGCGGTTGCCGCCGTATCGGCCAGTCTCTCGATCAGTTCGAGCAAGGTCAGTCGTTGCGGCACCGTCGGTATCGCGGCCAGGGCCAACACGTACGGGAGTGCGGCCGTCGCGGCGGGGCAGATCCGGCCGCCTTGGTGAAAGAGAAGGTCGAGCAGCTCGTATGCCGCCTCTTCACCCTCTCTCCCGTCCTTGTCACCGGCGGCGATGTCGTGCAGCAGCCCCGGGACGTCCTCAGCGGTCCCGTGGTTGTGTTTCAGATCGGCCCAGGGCAACGCGTCCATTCCCTGCAGTGCCCGGACCGCCGGGTGCTTCGTGGTCATGGATGGATCTTCCCGGCAACGTGGTGGTCCGGCAGAACGGTCGGTCGCGGCCAAGCGTGATTCCGCAAGGCGGAGGCGGTGCTGTCGATCGGCACTGGGGCAGAAGAGTAAGAGGACGGACGAGTAATTCGTTGGCGCGGACTCCCCGTTCACTCCTAGGGTCGTCAGTGTTCGCGCGGCAGCTGGTCGAGTTGTCGTGGTGGTTCGGCATGGTCGAGGAGGTGTGACCGATGGCTGTCTCTGTGATGGGCGCTGCCCGCATCCGGAAGTTCGTCACGTCCACCTCCGTGGTCACCGGCTGATCCGACACCTTCTTCTCCGCGCGCGTGCGCGGAAGCCGGGGCCACCCTTGTGAAGGGTCACCCTTGATTTCCAGCTCAGCTGTCGCCTCCCTCATCCCCTACGGCTGGGACGAGGCCTGGGCGGACGAGTTCGCCGCCCACGCCTCCGAAGGCCTGCTGCCCGGCCGTGTGGTCCGGGTCGACCGGGGCCAGTGCGACGTGATCACCGCCGACGGGGCCGTGCGGGCCGACACCGCCTTCGTCACCCCGCACGATCCGATGCGGGTCGTGTGCACCGGCGACTGGGTCGCCGTCGATCCCGGCGGCAACCCGCGCTACGTACGGACGTATCTGCCGCGCCGTACCGCTTTCGTGCGGTCCACCTCCTCCAAGCGGTCCGAGGGGCAGATCCTCGCCGCCAACGTCGACCACGCCGTCGTCGCCGTCTCGCTCGCCGTCGAGGTCGACCTCGGCCGGATCGAGCGGTTCCTCGCCCTCGCCTGGGAGTCCGGGGCGCAACCGGTGGTCGTGCTGACCAAGGCCGACCTGGTGCCGGACCCGGTGGCGCTGTCGTACCTCGTGCAGGACGTGGAGACGGCGGCGCCCGGCGTGCCGGTGCTGACCGTCAGCGCGCTGCACGGAGAGGGGCTGGACGCGCTCGTCGCGCTGGCCGCCGGCGGTACGTCCGTACTGCTCGGGCAGTCGGGGGCCGGCAAGTCCACGCTCGCCAACGCGCTGCTCGGCGAGGACGTGATGGACGTCCGGGCCGCGCGGGACGTGGACGGCAAGGGACGCCACACCACGACCACCCGCAACCTGCTCGCGTTGCCCGGCGGGGGCGTGCTGATCGACACGCCCGGGCTGCGCGGGGTGGGACTGTTCGACGCCGAGACGGGTGTCGGACAGGTGTTCACCGAGATCCAGGAACTGGCGGCGCGATGCCGGTTCCACGACTGCGCGCACGAGAGCGAACCGGGATGCGCGGTGCTGGCCGCCGTCGACTCCGGGGAACTGCCCGTGCGGCGGCTGGAGAGCTACCGCAAGCTCGTCCGGGAGAACCAGTGGATCGTCGCCAAGACCGATGCGCGGGTCCGTGCGGAGCTTCGGCGGGACTGGAAACGCAAGGGTGCCGCCGGTAGGGCCGCGATGGAGGCCAAGCGGAGGGGGTGGCGGTAGGAGGCGGGGTTCTCCTTGCCGTCGCGGGGGGCTGCCGCCCCCAGCCCCCCGCTTCGGCCTGAACGGCCTCGTCCTCGAGCTCCCCCAGAGGGGGCACCCCCGGACGGGCTCTCTTGGCCGATGTCCGATTTCCGCCAGCCGCGGGCCCCGCTCTCGCCCACACTGAAGGACATGACGGACGACGACACCCGGTACGAAGCCGTCCGCAGCCGGGACGCCCGGTTCGACGGGGAGTTCTTCTTCGCCGTCGAGACCACCGGCATCTACTGCCGGCCCAGTTGCCCCGCGGTGACCCCGAAGCGGCACAACGTGCGGTTCTTCGCCACGGCCGCCGCCGCGCAGGGAGCCGGGTTCCGGGCCTGCCGGCGGTGCCGGCCGGACGCCGTGCCCGGATCCGCCGAGTGGAACGTGCGCGCCGACGTGGTGGGCCGCGCGATGCGGCTGATCGGCGACGGTGTCGTCGACCGGGAGGGCGTCGCGGGGCTCGCCGCGCGACTGGGGTACAGCGCCCGGCAGGTGCAGCGGCAGCTCACCGCCGAGCTGGGCGCCGGCCCGGTCGCGCTGGCCCGCGCCCAGCGGGCGCACACCGCGCGCGTGCTGCTGCAGACCACCGGGCTGCCGGTCACCGAGATCGCGTTCGCGGCCGGTTTCGCCAGCGTGCGGCAGTTCAACGACACGATCCGCGCGGTGTACGCCGCCACGCCCAGCGAGCTGCGGGCCGCCGCGCCCAAGGGGCCGGCCCGGGGCCGCCGGGCGGCCACACCGGGCGCCGGGATCCCCCTGCGGCTCGCGTACCGGGGTCCGTACCGGTCCGGTCCCGTCTTCGACCTGCTCCAGCGGGAGGCCGTACCGGGTGTCGAGGAGGTGGGCGGCCCGCCCGGCCGCCGAACCTACCGGCGCACGCTGCGGCTGCCGTACGGCACCGGCATCGTCGCCGTGCAGGAGCGCACGGGCGCGCCGGGCACACGGCCGGCCGGCCATCCCGGCGGCTGGCTCGACGCCCGGCTGCACCTCACCGACCTGCGGGACCTGACGACCGCCGTGCAGCGGCTGCGGCGGCTGTTCGACCTGGACGCCGACCCGTACGCCGTCGACGAGCGGCTCGGCGCGGATCCGAGGCTCGCCGCGCTGGTCGCCGCCCGGCCGGGCCTGCGCTCGCCCGGCACCGCCGACCCGGCCGAACTCGCGGTGCGGGAGCTGGTCGGGCGGGCGGAGGCCGAGCGGCTCGTCCTGCGGTACGGAAAGGCGCTGGACGCCCCCTGCGGCGGCCTCACCCATCTCTTCCCGGAGCCCGACGTGCTCGCCGAGGCCGAGCCGCACGGCACCCTGGGGGCGCTGGCCGCCGCGCTCGCCGACGGCCCGCTGCGGCTCGACCCGGGCGCCGACCGGGAGGCCACCGAGGCGGCGCTGCTCGCCCTGCCCGGCATGGACCCGGCGGTCGCCGCCGCCGTCCGCGTCCGCGCCCTGGGCGACCCCGACGTGTCCCCGCCCGGCACCGACCTCCCTGACGACTGGCGGCCCTGGCGGTCGTACGCCGTCCAGCACCTGGCGGTGGCGGGGAGCGAGGGGAGGGACCGGGACCTCTGAGGCCTGTCCGGCGGATCAGGTCACAGGGCACGGGCGGTGCCTCGTCGGCGCTGGTGAGCGGGGCGAATGGGGGTGCCCCGGCGCGAGCTCATTCGAGCGTGGGGGAGCGTCCGGCTGCAAGGCGGAGGAGGGCGTCGACGCGATGGGGGTCCCCCCGCTCGAGCGAAGCCGAGAGTGGGGGAGGGCGTGCCAAGCCCCGCGTCTGCGGCATGATCCGCCGGACACCCCCTAGGGCACCTGGTCCTCCAACCCCCAGCTGTGGACCCGCAGCGGATGGACGCGGATCACCTCCTCGCTGAAGTGCGGGCCCAAGTCGTGCGGGCCGGTGAGGAGTTCGGCTTCGCCGCGGATGTCGACGCCGCGGACCCGCCAGGGGTCGAGGCTGACGATGTCGTCGACGACGAGGGCGACCTTGGGATTCCGCTGCAGGTTGCGCCACTTCTTGCTGCGGCCCATCGCGAAACCGCCGATCAGGATCGTGTCGTCGTCCTGCGGGAAGAATCCCACGGGATTCGCCTGCGGCTGACCGTGCGGGTCGACGGTGGCCAGCCGCCCCAGCCGTTGCGATCGGAGATAGGCGCGCTCGGCCGCGCTGAATTCGGTCATGCCGCCAGCCAAACACGCCGGCCCACCCGGCGCATCGGCTCTTCGGCCCAGGACCGCCGGTCCGCCCCCGCGCTCGGCCGTGCGGGTGGGCCCCCGGTGATGCTCCGTCAGCGCGTGTCCGGCGTGTGGCACGGTCGCCTCCGGCGGAGCGGTGGGAAGGGCGGGCGCGGGCATGGTCAAGGGCGGGCGGGTCCTCGCGGCGGCGGTCGTCACGCTGATGGGTACGGCGACCGCGGCGGCCGGGGCCGGTTCCGCTCCTGCCCGGGACGTCGCCGTCCGGCGCGCCTGGACCGGCAGCTGGGAGGCCGCGCCCAGTGGCACCGGGGCCGCGCTTCCCGGCGCCGCCATCCGCAACGTCGTGCACCTCAGTGTCGGCGGGCGGGTGCTGCGGGTCCGGGTGAGCAACCGGCTCGGCACCGCGCCCCTGACGCTCGGCGCGGTCACGGTCGCCCTGCGGCGGGCGGCGGGCCCGGACGCCGTACCCGGCTCGATGCGCACCGCCACCTTCCACGGCGCCTGGGCCGTCACCGTCCCGCCGGGCCGGGACCTGGTCACCGACCCGGTGCGGCTGGCGGTACCGGCCGCCGCCGATCTGCTCGTCACCGTCCGCCCCACCGCCACGGGCCCCGCCACCTACCACCGCACCGCCCTGCAGACCGGCTACATCGCCCCCGACGGCGACGGCGACGGCGACGGCGACGGCAACAGCGACGGCGACGGCAACAGCGACGGCGACGGCGTGGCCGCCGACGAGGACGGCAGCGCGTACACGGTCACCACCGGCCACTGGTACTACGTCACCGGCGTCGACGTCCGCGCCCCGGCCGCCGGCAGTGTCGTCGCGTTCGGCGACTCCCTCACCGACGGCACCGGCACCGCCCCCGACACCAACCACCGCTGGCCCGATCTGCTCGCCGAACGCCTGCGCACGCTGCCCCCGCCCCGCCGCCCGGGAGTGCTCAACGCCGGGATCGCCGGCAACCGTCTGCTGCTCGACGGCACGGGGCCGAGTGCCCTGGCCCGGCTCGACGCCGACGCCCTCACAAGGGCCGGGGCGCGGACGCTGATCCTGCTGGAGGGCATCAACGACATCATCCGGGGCACCCCGCAGGCCGGGGACGTCCGGGCCTTCGAGGAGGCCTACCGGGCGATCGTGGCCCGCGCGCACGCCCGCGGGATCCGGGTCGTCGGGGCCACTCTCACTCCGTACGGCGGCCATCCGGCCTTCACCGCGGCGAGGGAGGCGGTACGGCAGCAGGTCAACGCCTTCATCCGGACGGGCGGCGCCTTCGACGCCGTGGCCGACTTCGACGCGGCCGTCCGCGATCCGCACCGGCCGCAGCGGATCCGGCCCGCCTACGACTCGGGGGACCACCTGCACTTCGACGACGCGGGCGCACGGGCGCTGGCCCGCACCGTCGACCTGGCGGCCCTGGTCCTCGGATGAGGCGGCCCCACTCGGCCCCACCGTCCCTCCCTTCATCAACTCCCATCCCACGCATGGTTGTTCGATGGTTCACTCGGCGCGTCATGCGCGGCCGGAAGCCGCGCCGGAATTTCCGGATGCCCCGTTTTCCTGCGGCCCGGGCGGTGGACAATTGGGGGCATGAAGCAGCAGGGGGGCAGGCCGATCCGTCACGAGGACGACTGGTGGCGGCAGTTGTACGACGACTCGGCCCCGGACACGGGCCCCACGGCCGAGGCCGATTCCCTGGACGACCGCTTCGCCTCGGCGGCGGGAGCGGTCGGCGACCCGCCGGGCGGGACCGGTGCGCGGGGGGAGCGCACGGACAAAGGCCCCGGCGGACCCGACGAGAGCTCCGGTGGCCGGCCCACGGCGGCAACCGCACCGCCGGAGGCGCCCCGCCAGGACGCCGTCCCGCCGCAGCGCCTCCCGCTGGACCCGCTCCCCACCCCGCCCGCCGCTCCCACCACCCTCCCGCCAGGCCCGAAGCCTCCCGGGTTCACGGAGGCACCGCACGAGGAGAGCCCGGCGGCGACCCCGTCCCACGCCCCCGTCGAACCGCCGCCCCCGCCCTCGGCACCACCGGTGCCCGCCATGTCCCCCGCCGCCCACCTCGACCTCCCGGCCCAGCCGCCGCCCCCCGTCGACGTCGACTACGTCGGTTCCGGACCGCCGACCTACGACCCCGAACCCACCGCGCTGCCCGCCGCCGACCCGGAGGAACTGGCCGAACTCGTCGCGGACACCGTGCTGGACGGGGCGCGGTACGGGGCCTGCACGCTGCGGGCCGCGTCCGTGCGCGGGGACTCCGCGCGGTTCAGGGGGGAGCCGCGCCGCGACTCGCTGCTGACCGCACGGTTCGGCAGTGGGGAACAGGCCCTGGTGCTGGTGGCGATGGCGACCGGGGCCCGCGCCGCGCCGGGCGCGCACCGGGCGGCGGCCGAGGCCTGTCAGTGGATCGGGCGGGCCGTGGGACGCAGCCACGCACGGCTGGTGGAGGACATCCGGGCCGGCCGGCGCGGCGACCTCAAGTCCGGTCTGCACCGGCTCACCGACCGCAGCCTCGGCCACCTCCGCGCCAGCGCCACGGAGCAGGGCGTCGACCCGGAGGAGTACGGGGCCACCCTGCGCTGCCTGCTGCTGCCCGCCCACCCCGACTGCCGTACGCGCGTGTTCTTCGGCGTCGGCGCGGGCGGACTGTTCCGGCTGCGCGACGGCCAGTGGCAGGACATAGAGCCGCAGGTCACCGCCGCCGCCACGGCCGGCGAGCCCGTCGTCGGCTTCGGCTCGCCGCCGGCCGAGACGCCGGAGGGCGACCGGCTCACCATGGACCTCGGCATACCGACACCGCCGAGCCCCTTCGAACCGGCCCCGCAGCCGCCCCGCGAACCGTTCCGCTTCCGTGCCTCCGTCGCCCGGCCGGGTGACGCGCTGCTGATGTGCACCGAGGGCCTCGCCGACCCGCTGCGCGGCGAGGCCGCCCTCTGCGCCTATCTGGCACGACGCTGGTCCGGCCGCGCCGCGCCCGGCCTCGCCGCGTTCCTCGCGGACACCCAGGTACGGGTGAAGGGCTACGCCGACGACCGCACGGTGGCCGCGGTGTGGGAGGCGTGACCCCGGTTCCGTGACGGCCGCCGTCCCCGGCCGGGCGCCCGGCGACCGGTGGATTCCGGCCAGATTCACGGGGCCGGCCGCGGTCGCCGGGGCGGGAAGCGGGTGCCCGACTCCGGCGTGCCGGGACGCCCGTGACGTACTGGAGGGGCACATTCGCCCGGAACGCGCTTGCTCCCGCGCTCGAGCCGCGCCTCAGCCGCGGTGGACCCGTGGCCGAACCGTTGGTCATCAGGGACACGACATGACTGGCCACCGGCTCATGGGGCATGGATCCCCGTGAACGTGTTCGACCAGGAGGGGCAACGGCAACGGCGTGCGGGCGGGGGACATGAAGAGGCAGGCACGAGGAGGCGGTCCCATGACCATCGGGGCCCCCTCCGCGAGGCAGGCGGGGGAAGATGCCGACGACACGGAACGGACGCGACCGCCCCAACTGAGGCGGAGACTGGGACGGGCGGACCTGCGGGCGGTACCCGAGGCCCGCAGGGCGCTGCGCGAACTCCTCACGCAGTGGGGAAAGCCGGGGCGCTCCGAGATAGCCGAACTGCTCACCAGCGAACTCGTCACCAACGCGCTCGTGCACACCGACCACGAGGCCGTACTGACGGCCGTCGTCGGACCGCACGGATTACGCGTGGAGGTACGGGACTTCGTCGCCCGCAGGCCCCGCCTGTGCATGCCGGACGCCGACGACGGCACGCATGGCCGGGGCCTGCTCCTGGTGCAGTCCCTCGCGGACGCGTGGGGCGTACGGGCCCACGGGGTGGGCAAGGCGGTGTGGTTCGAACTCGACGCGGAGGCCGCGTGAACGGCACCGGGTCATGAACGGGGCGGGGGCGTGACCCTGAAGGTCACGCCCCCGCCCCGGTCGTCCGGCTCCCGGTGGCTAGCCGAACTGCTGCTCGAGGTCCTTGAGCTTTCGCTCCAGGGAGTCGAGGCGCGGCAGGGCCATGGTGTCGTCCTCGGCGGTCAGGTCGACCGTCAGGGGTTCAGCCCCGGTGCGGGCCGGCTGAAGGGACGGCCGTGAGCGTACGGGCAGCGGCTCCGGCGTGGATATGGCAGGCTCCGCGGTGACCTGGTCGGAGACGCGCTCCAGCGTGGCCTGGGCCTCCGCCTGGCGGCCGCCCCCGCGGCCGGCGAAGCCCCGGTGGCCGCGGCTGATCGCCTTGAGCTGGGCGCGCTCGACCCGCTGCTGGTCGCGACGGCGACGGCGCGTCTCCTCCTTCTGGCGCTTGTCCTCGCGCACCTCCTCGACCGCCTCGTCCAGGCTGCGCACGCCCTCCAGGAGCATCAGCGACCAGGCCTTGTAGGTCTCGCGGGGGGCCCGCATCCAGCGGACGACACGGATCTGCGGCAGTGGACGCGGCACCAGACCCTGCTCGCGCAGCGCGGCCCGGCGGGTCTGCTTCAGGGCGCGGTCGAAGAGCACCGCCGCCGACAGCGACATACCGGAGAAGAACTGCGGGGCGCCCGCGTGACCGACGCCCCTCGGGGCGTGCACCCAGTTGAACCACGCGGCGGCGCCGGCGAACGTCCATACGAGGATGCGGGAGCCGAGTGCCGCGTCACCGTGGCTGGCCTCGCGCACCGCGAGCACGGAGCAGAACATCGCCGCGCCGTCCAGCCCGAACGGGACCAGGTACTCCCAGCCGCCGGTCAGACCGAGGTTCTGCTGGCCGAAGCCGACCAGGCCGTGGAAGGAGAGGGCGGCGGCGACCGCCGCACAGCAGAACAGAAGCACGTAGGAGGCCGTGCCGTATATGGCTTCCTTGCGTCTGCGGCGCTCCTCGCTGCGCTCCCACGAGTCGTCCGCGCTCGCGTTCTCCCCGGAGGAGCGCTTGCCGCGCGCGAGCACCGCCACCGCCGCCAGCATGCCCAGGAGCAGTACGGCGCCGGGTAGCAGCCAGTTCAGCGATATGTCGGTCAGTCTCATCTGGGGTCCCTTGCATTGGGATAGGGCGTAACGCCCGCCATAGTGGCCCAACCCCACCGGCCCTCAGGGGGTTTCGGGGCAAGAGGCCGCCAAGGAGGTGCAAGGGGATGCGCAGGGCAGCGTTCTGCTCGAACTGCCGCTTGAGGGGCGGGAGTTGCGTTCGAATAAGAGTACCCGTGCGGATGGTGCCGCGGAAAGTTCCCGTGACGGGTGAGGACTTTGTGAATCACCTGTCCGTCGGCGGGAGGTGCGGCGGATCCCTGTGGGTGCTCCGACCGCGGTGATCCTAGTGGACCGGCATGCCGGCCCCGCCCTGAGGGTGCCTCAAGCGGCGGCGGCCGAGGTCGGCTTGGCGACGCGGGCGCTGTCGCTGGTGCGCGGGCAGGTGGCGCAGGTGTCCTCGGGGCGCAGGGTGTAGAACATGCAGCAGCTCGCCCGGTCCCGGGTGGGCAGGGGTTCGCCGTCCGGGCCGGTGAGGGTGCGGAAGGCGGCGGAGCCGACGTACGGCCTGGTGGCGCCCGGCAGCAGCAGTTCCAGCTCCCGCACGGCCCGCTCCTCCTCACCGAGCAGGTGGGCGACGTACCACAGCCCCTCGACCAGCTCGTCGGTCGCCATGCCCCACAGCGCCCGCCCGCGCCGCCGCATCCGCGGTCCGAACCCGGCGAGCACGGGCTCCAGGTGCTCGGCCGCCGCCGCCCGCACCTCGGTCCGCAGCGCCTCCTCGTCCGGCACCACGACCGCCGCGGACGAAGCCGCCGCCGGATCGCCGGGGAGGCAGGCGAAGGAGGCGGGACGGACGGCCATGCGGCCGGCGGTGCGGTCGTACGAGACGTGGGTCACGGGCAGCCGGGGCACCCGCCGGTTCAGGAACCACGGCACGGTGATCAGCAGGCAGGCGGGCCAGGCGTAGCGGTGCAGCCCGAAGCTCGCCACGACGTCGGGCCGGGCCCGCTGTCCGTAGTCCCGCAGCACCTGTGCCTCGTCCCAGGCCAGGAAGGCCGCGAGGTCCGCCCCGTCGTCCGTGAGCGAGGCGGCCCGGATCCAGTCGCCGCCGCGCGGGGCGGGCTCCCCGGGGCCCAGTTCCGTGACGCTCAGGCCCGGGTACACCTCGGCGAGGCGGGCGTAGGCGGCGGAGAGGGGCGAGGCCGGGACGGGCATGGGACACCACCGATTCGGGGACGGGCGAGGCAAGCCTAACCTTACTGGCTGGTGGGGAAGTTTGAACTGCCGCCCTGTGCGCCTAAGGTGCTTGACGGACGAGTAACAACCCGTCGTAATGACCCCAAGTGCCGACAAGCCGGAGGAGGACCCCGTGAAGCAGGGCGCGCAGGGCTCCGGCGACACGGGTGTACCGGACCTCCGGGACGGGGCCCGCGTGCCGCGGCAGACCCGGGCGCAGGACGTGGACCGGCGACGGGAGTCCCGCTCGGCGGTGCAGCGGTCCTCGGTGCGCGGCCAGATCCTCGACGCCCTGCGCCACGCGCTGGTGGCGGGGGACCTCAAGCCCGGCGAGGTGTACTCCGCACCGGCGCTCGGAGAGCGGTTCGGGGTCTCGGCGACGCCCGTACGGGAGGCCATGCAGCAGCTCACCCTGGAGGGCGCGGTGGAGGTCGTGCCCAACCGGGGTTTCCGGGTGGCGGTGCGGGGCGCGCGGGAGCTGGCCGAACTGGCCGAGGTGCGGGCGCTGATCGAGGTGCCGGTGATGATGCGGCTCGCCCGCACGGTGCCCGCGGAGCGCTGGGCCGAGCTCAGGCCGCTGGCCGAGGAGACGGCCCGTGCGGCGACCTCGGGGTGCCCGGCGACGTACGCCGAGTCCGACCGGGCCTTCCACCGCGCGGTGCTGGGCCTGTCCGGGAACGAGCAGCTCGTACAGATCGCGGAGGACCTGCACCGGCGGGCGCAGTGGCCCCTCGTCGGCGGCCCCGTCCGCCAGGGCCGAGCCGATCTCGTCGCGGACGCGGCCGAACACACGGCCCTGCTCGACGCGCTGATCGCCGAGGACCTGGCGACGGTACGGGCCCTGGTGGGGGAGCACTTCGCGGGCGCGGTCTGAGGGCCGCGGCCACCCCTTCGTCAGGCAGGGCCGCCCACCGGCCCGCCCCACGTCGGCCGGTCTCGGCCCCCGGGAAAGTTCCGAGAACGACACCGTCCAGACCGACGAGTCCCGGGGCGAACCCCCGGCGCGGGTACGGGGCGAATCCCTGGCGGTGTGTGGGGTGGAGCCCTGGCGGGGTACGGGGCGGAGCCCCGGAGGGGTGCAGGGGCGGAGCCCCGCGGGGGGCCCAGGGGGCGCAGCCCCCTGGCGGGGCTGGAGGGGCGGAGCCCCTGGGACGGGAAAGGGTAGGGGCGGAGGGGGCCGAAAAACCCCGCCGGCCCCCCGTCAGTCCCCGTCCCCCGAGCGGCTCGCGCTCTTGGAGAAGCCGTCGTGCCACGCGGCCTTCGCACCGGAGTCACCGATGCGGTAGACGTCGACCACGGCGCCCACGGCCACGGCCAGCGACAGCACCGCCACGACGATCCGCACCGGCGCGGCCGCCCACCGGGTGGCGGTCCCCGCACCGTCGCCCTCCACGACACCGGCCGACGCAGCGCCGGGCGACCCCGCACCGGCCCGCCGGCCCGTCCACCACACCACCGCCGCCAGCACGAACAGTCCGAGGGCCCAGGGCAGCAGCCCGTCGCCCAGTTCGGTGTGCCGCCGCACCAGCGCGTTGCTCTCGACATGCGCCTCGAGCCATTCCCCGGCGTGCGTGGTCAGCGGCACACTGGCCAGCGACACGAAGGCGAGCAGCGGCAGCAGCACGCCCAGTCTGCGGGCGGCCGGCGGCCACAGCGCACTGGCCACCAGGGCCAGCGCGGTCAGCGGCACCAGTACGACCACGACATGGACGAGGAGGACGTGCGCGGGCAGTCCGTTGATGAGATTCATCGAGGCGTTCCCTCCGGGGCTCGGGCGCGCCAGCCTGGCACAGCAACCTCTCAGGTGGCTCTGAGTCTCCCCTCAGGCGGTGGCCACCCCCGGCGTGGGCGGCGCCAGCTGCCGGGCCAGCCACGTGGGCACGCCGCCGAGCAGGCGGAACAGACGGCGGGCCTCCTCACGCAGGCGGGACGCCTCCGGCTCGGTCTCCGTGTCCGCCAGGGACGCCAGCGCGGGGGCCGTACCCACCAGGTAGCCGAGTTCCTCGCGGATGCGCAGCGACTCGGCGAAACCGTGCCGGGCCTCCGCCAACTCGCCGTCCCGCAGGGCGAGTCCCGCCAGATGCCGCCAGGTGAAGGACAGCAGCAGCGGATCGGAGTGCGCGGCGGCGCCGGCGTGGGCCCGGCGGTAGGCGGCGCGGGCCGCCTGCGGTGAACGGGCCAGGTTCTCGGCGATCAGCCCGCGCCGGAAGTCCAGCAGGGCCCGGCCGGCACCGTCCGGCGGGATCAGCGCGGCGGCCCGGCCGAGCGCGGCCCGCGCCTCGTCGGCCCGGTCGCGCACCCCGTGCAGGGTGGCCGCGTAGGCGAGCTGCCCCCGCTCGCAGGCGGCGGCCCCCCGCGCCTCGTCGTCCCGGGCCAGCGCCTCGGCGGTGCGCAGCGCGTCCTCCGCCTCCTCCCACCCCCGCTCGGTGTACAGGCACCGTTCCACGAGCAGCCCGGCGCGCTGCAGCGCGGCGGTGGCGGTGTCCGGCCGGAGCAGGGCCGCCGCGTCGGCCCAGCAGGCCCGCGAGCGCAACCGCCATACCGCGGTCTGGAGAGGATCGTCACCGGCGGTCGTTCCGTTCCCAGACATGGCGGAGTGCGCCACGTTGCCCTCCTCGAGCACGCCATCGAGCTTCTGAGTGGTGGCCGCATTCCAGCACCGATCGACGGCCGGGCCAAGGGGCTGGGTGAAAGTTTTCACAAAGTGACGGGAGTGATCTGCTCCGGGATCACTTGCCGCGCTCAGCTCATCCGCAGCGCCAGGAAGAAGTCGAGCTTGTCCTCCAGCCGGGACAGGTCACGCCCCGTCAACTGCTCGATCCGGCCGACCCGGTAGCGCAGCGTGTTGACGTGCAGGTGCAGCCGGGTGGCGCAGCGGGTCCAGGAGCCGTCGCAGTCGAGGAACGCCTCCAGCGTCGGTATCAGCTCGGCCCGGTGCCGGCGGTCGTAGTCCCTGAGGGGGTCCAGGAGCCGCGCGGTGAACGCCCGGCGCACGTCGTCCGGGACGAAGGGGAGCAGCAGCACGTGCGAGGCCAGCTCCTGGTGGCCCGCCGCGCACACCCGGCCCGGGCGGGCCGCCGCGACCCGCCGTGCGTGGCGGGCCTCCTCCAGCGCCCCGCGCAGTCCCTCCGCCGAGTGCACGGCCGCGCTGACGCCGAGGGTGACCCGCCCGTCGTCGTCGAGCCCGGCCGACAGCGGCTGCCGTACGGACTCCAGGAGCGCCTCGGCGAGGACCCCGGCCGCCGAGCCGTCGTGCTCGACGGGCACGGCCGGCAGCGGCACCAGCGCGACCGCCTCGTCACCGGTGTGCGCGACGGCGATCCGGTCGGAGGGCTCGGGCCCGGTCGTGCGGGGATCCACCAGGATCTCCTCCAGCAGCGACTGGGCCACCTTCCCGCCGTCGACCTCCCCGCCGTCCCACTCGGCGCGGGCCACCACCACCTGCCAGTGCGGGGCGGCGCCGAGGCCCGGCAGCAGCACCGGCGCCGCGACCCGCAGCCGGGCCGCGATCTCGGCGGGCGGCGCACCCGTCTGCACCAGCTCCAGGACCTCCTGCGCGAGCCGCCGCCGGACCGTGCGCGCCGCGTCCCGCCGGTCCCGCTCCACCGCGATCAGCTGCGTGACGCCCTGCAGCAGGTCCAGGCGCTCCCCGGGCCAGTCACCGGCGTCGGCCTCGACGGCAAGGAGCCAGTCCGACAGCACCGTCTCGCGTACGTCCCGGGCGGCCTGCGGGGAGCGGCCGCCGCTGCGGATCGGGAAGAGGGAGTACGTCGTCTGGCCCAGCGCGGTCCGGTGCGGTCCGCGGCGGCCGGTGCGCTGGGCGGCGAGGTGTTCGGCGGCGAGCCGGGCGCACACCTCCGCGGGCAGCGCCGGGCCGGGGGCCTTGGGGCCCGCGATGAGGCGGCCGGTCGGCGACAGCACCCAGGCGCGCAGGTCCAGGTCCGAGCCGAGCAGGTCCAGGACGACGTCCGGGCCGCCGCCGGCCGGGCCGGACGTCATCATCCGGCGGTGCCGGTCCACCACGGCCGCGAGGTCGCCGGCGCGCTCGCCGGAGACCTGCCGCACGACGTGCTCGGTGATCGTCGCGAACGCCACCGACTCGTGCACCGCGAACAGCGGCAGCCGGTGCCGGGCGCAGGCCACGACCAGGTCGTCCGGGACGTCCCCGAGCTCGGCCTCACCGGCGGCGAGGGCGGCCACGCCGGCCTGCACCAGGATCCGTACGAAAGGCTCGGAGTCCGCGGCGTCCCGGCGCCAGGCCAGCCCCGTCAGCACCAGCTCACCGCCGGAGAGGTAGCGGCTGGGGTCCCGCAGGTCGGTGGTCATCACGCCCCGGACGGCGCGGTCCAGCTCGTCCTCGCCGCCGAGCAGCCGCAGGCCCAGCGCGTCGGTGTCCAGCAGTGCGCGCAGCCGCATTCTCGTCCGCCGTTCTGTGTCTCGAAAACTACGATGAATTCTGGAGGGTCTCGTGGGACTCGTGGGGTTCGGGCCCGGTGATGTTTCCACGGGAAGACGCAGAGGTTGCCGATGACCTCGGTTCATACGAATCTACAAGACGATCGCTCTGGCCAGCGAACTCCTTCATGGTTTCCGTGACTGACCCCGTCGGAGCACAGCGCGGTGTACTGGCTCCGTCCAGCGTGAACAGCTCAAGTGCGAGCCGGGCCCGCCGCACCCGATCTGGCTCGAACCGTAGACCCGAGACGAGGAAGAGAGCCGGTCATGGACTTCCTTCGCCCCGCAAGCTGGGAGGAGGCGCTCGCCGCGAAGGCCGAGCACCCCACCGCCGTGCCCATCGCGGGGGGCACCGACGTGATGGTCGAGATCAACTTCGACCACCGCCGACCCGAGTACCTCCTCGACCTGAACCGTGTCACCGACCTCTACGAATGGGAGGTCGGCGAGGACAGTGTGCGACTGGGCGCCTCGGTCCCCTACACCCGGATCATGGAGGACCTGCGGGCCGAACTGCCGGGCCTGGCGCTCGCCTCGCACACGGTCGCCTCCCCGCAGATCCGCAACCGCGGCGGCGTCGGCGGCAACCTGGGCACCGCCTCCCCGGCCGGTGACGCCCACCCCGCGCTGCTCGCGGCGGGCGCGCGGGTCGAGGCCGAGTCGGTGCGCGGCTCCCGGCTGATCCCGATCGACGAGTTCTACACCGGTGTGAAGCGCAACGCCCTGGCGTCCGACGAGCTGATCCGCGCGGTGCACATCAAGAAGGCCGACGGCCCGCAGCAGTACTCGAAGGTGGGCACCCGCAACGCCATGGTCATCGCGGTCTGCGCCTTCGGCCTGGCACTGCACCCCGCGACGCGCACCGTGCGCACCGGCATCGGCTCCGCCGCCCCGACCCCCGTACGGGCGAAGACCGCCGAGGACTTCCTGAACGCGGCGCTCGAGGAGGGCGGCTTCTGGGACAACGGCAGGATCATCACCCCGTCGGTCGCCAAGCGGTTCGCGGACCTGTGCTCCGCCGCCTGCAACCCGATCGACGACGTCCGGGGCACCGCGAGCTACCGCCGTCACGCGGTCGGCGTCATGGCCCGGCGCACGCTGACCTGGACCTGGGAGTCGTACCGCGGCGCCCGCCGTGACACGGAGGGAGCGGCCTGATGCGCGTCGAATTCACGGTCAACGGACGACCGCACCGGGCCGACGACGTGTGGGAGGGCGAGTCCCTGCTGTACGTGCTCAGGGAACGCCTCGGCCTCCCCGGTTCGAAGAACGCCTGCGAGCAGGGCGAGTGCGGCTCCTGCACGGTCCGCCTGGACGGCGTGCCGGTGTGTTCCTGCCTGGTCGCGGCGGGGCAGGTGGAGGGCCGTGAGGTCGTGACGGTCGAGGGGCTGGCGGACCACGCCGAGCAGCGGTCCTGCGGTACGCCGCGGGCGGCGGGCACCGATTCCCGGACCGGCGAGGGCCCCCGGCTCGCCCCCATCCAGCAGGCCTTCATCGACGCCGGCGCCGTTCAGTGCGGCTTCTGCACCCCGGGCCTGCTGGTCGCCGCCGACGAGATGCTGGAGCGCAACCCGGACCCGACGGACGAGGACATCCGCGAGGCCCTCTCGGGGAACCTGTGCCGCTGCACCGGCTACGAGAAGATCATGGACGCGGTCCGCCTGGCGGCCGCCCGGCAGGGAGAGGCGGTCTGACCCCGATGCCCAACGGCGCTCCCACCGGGATCACCCAGGACGCGCGGACCAAGGGCGGTGTCGGCGAGTCCACGCTCCGCCCCGACGGCACCCTCAAGGTCACCGGCGAGTTCGCGTACTCGTCCGACCTGTGGCACGAGGACATGCTCTGGGGCCAGCTCCTGCGCTCCACCGTCGCCCACGCCGAGATCGTCTCCATCGACACGGCCGAGGCCCTGGCCACGCCGGGCGTGTACGCCGTCATGACCTACGACGACCTGCCGACCGGCGTACGGAACTACGGCCTGGAGATCCAGGACACCCCGGTCCTCGCGCACGGCAAGGTCCGCCACCACGGCGAGCCGGTCGCGATCGTCGCCGCCGACCACCCGGAGACCGCGCGCCGCGCCGCCGCGAAGATCAGGGTGGAGTATCGCGAACTGCCGGTGATCACCGACGAGGCATCGGCGACCGCACCGGACGCCGTCCTCGTCCACGAGCAGCGCACGGACCTCCCCCAGTCTCAACTTCGTTCGACCGGGGGGACCCCCATCTGCGGCCACGTCCCGCACCCCAACATCGTGCACCGCCAGCCCATCGTCCGCGGCGACGCCGACGAGGCCGCGAAGCGGGCCGATGTGATCGTGACGGGCGAGTACCACTTCGGCATGCAGGACCAGGCCTTCCTCGGCCCGGAGTCCGGTCTGGCCGTACCCGAGGAGGACGGCGGCGTCCACCTCTACGTCGCCACCCAGTGGCTGCACGCCGACCTCCGCCAGATCGCACCCGTCCTCGGTCTGCCCGAGGACAAGGTCCGGATGACCCTGGCGGGCGTCGGCGGTGCCTTCGGCGGCCGCGAGGACCTGTCGATGCAGATCCACGCCTGCCTGCTGGCCCTGCGCACCGGCAAACCGGTCAAGATCGTCTACAACCGCTTCGAGTCCTTCTTCGGGCACGTCCACCGCCATCCGGCGAAGCTGTACTACGAGCACGGCGCCACGAAGGACGGCAGGCTGACGCACGTCAAGGCCCGGATCGTCCTCGACGGCGGCGCGTACGCCTCCTCCTCCCCGGCCGTGGTCGGCAACGCCGCCTCCCTCGGCGTCGGCCCGTACCGGGTCGACGACGTCGCCGTCGAGGCCCTCGCCCTCTACACCAACAACCCGCCCTGCGGGGCCATGCGCGGCTTCGGCGCCGTCCAGGCGTGTTTCGCGTACGAGGCGCAGATGGACAAGCTGGCGAGGAGGCTCGGCATGGACCCGGTGGAGCTGCGCCGGCTGAACGCCATGGAGCAGGGCACGATCATGCCGACGGGCCAGCCGGTGGACTCGCCCGCTCCCGTCGCCGAACTCCTGCGCCGGGTCAAGGCGATGCCCATGCCGCCGGAGCGCCAGTGGGAGAGCAGCGAGGGCGCGGACGTACGGCAGCTGCCCGGCGGTCTGTCCAACACCACGCACGGCGAAGGCGTCGTACGAGGTGTGGGCTACGCGGTCGGCATCAAGAACGTGGGCTTCTCCGAGGGCTTCGACGACTACTCCACCGCCCGGGTCCGTCTGGAGGTCGTCGCGGGGGAACCCGTCGCCACCGTGCACACGGCGATGGCGGAGGTCGGCCAGGGCGGCGTCACCGTGCACGCGCAGATCGCCCGGACCGAGCTGGGCGTCGCCCAGGTCACCATCCACCCGGCGGACACCCGGGTGGGCAGCGCCGGTTCCACCTCCGCCTCACGCCAGACCTACGTCACGGGCGGCGCCGTCAGGAACTCCTGCGCGCTCGTGCGCGAGAGAGTCCTGGACCTCGGCCGCCGCAGGTTCGGTGCGCACCACCCCGCCTGGGCCACCGCCGAGCTGCTCCTGGAGGGCGGCAAGGTCGTCACCGACGCGGGGGAGGTCCTCGCCGACCTGGCGGACGTGCTGGAAGGCGAGGTCGTCGAGGTCGAGGCCGAGTGGCGGCACCGCCCGACCGAGCCCTTCGACCTGCGCACCGGCCAGGGCAACGGCCACGTCCAGTACTCCTTCGCCGCGCACCGGGCCGTCGTCGAGGTCGACACCGAGCTCGGCCTGGTGAAGGTCGTCGAACTGGCCTGCGCCCAGGACGTCGGCAAGGCGCTCAACCCCCTGTCGGTCACCGGCCAGATCCAGGGCGGCACCACCCAGGGGCTGGGCGTGGCGGTGATGGAGGAGATCATCGTCGATCCGAAGACGGCGAAGGTCAGGAACCCGTCCTTCACGGACTATCTGATCCCGACCATCCTGGACACGCCGGCCATCCCGGTCGACGTCCTCGAACTCGCCGACCACCACGCCCCGTACGGGCTGCGCGGCGTCGGCGAGGCCCCCACCCTGTCGTCGACCCCGGCCGTCCTCGCGGCGATCCGCGACGCGACGGGGCTGGAGCTGAACCGGACGCCGGTCCGTCCGGAACATCTCACGGGTACATGATCCGACGAGAGTCGAGCAGGTGAGTGTGCTGAGGCATCTTCCCGGGCCGTTTCACCCTCCCACCTGATGGAGAGCCGTCGCGATCGAGGAGAACCGACAGATGCTGGACATCGCCGAGGAACTGCACCGGTGGGTCGCGCAGGGCCGTGACTTCGCCGTCGCCACCGTGGTGGCGGTCGGCGGAAGCGCACCGCGCCGGCCCGGCGCCGCCCTCGCGGTGGACTCCGACGGCACGGCGATCGGCTCGGTCTCCGGCGGCTGTGTGGAGGGCGCCGTGTACGACCTGTGCCGGCAGGCCCTCGAGGACGGCGAACCCGTGCGGGAGCGCTTCGGGTACAGCGACGAGGACGCCTTCGCCGTCGGCCTGACCTGCGGCGGCGTCATCGACATCCTGGTCACGCCGGTGCGGGCGGGGGACCCCGTCCGTGCGGTGGCCGCGGCCGCGCTGGCCGCCGCCGCGCGAGGGGAGGCGGTGGCGGTGGCGCGGATCGTCCAGGGCCCGGCCGCACTCCTCGGAAGGGCGCTGCTGGTGCGCGCCGACGGCTCCCGCGAGGGCGGTTTCGGCGGGCACCCCGAGCTGGACCGCACGGTGGCCGCCGAGGCGACGGCCCTCCTGGACGCCGGCCGTACCGGCACCCTGGAGATCGGCGAGCAGGGCTCCCGCTGCGGGGCCCCGCTGACGGTCCTGGTCGAGTCGTCGGTCCCGCCGCCCCGGATGATCGTCTTCGGCGCGATCGACTTCGCGTCCGCGCTGGTCCGCGTCGGCAAGTTCCTGAACCACCACGTGACCGTGTGCGACGCCCGTCCCGTCTTCGCCACCCGGGCCCGCTTCCCCGAGGCGGACGAGATCGTGGTGGAGTGGCCCCACCAGTACCTGGAGCGCACGCACGTCGACCGCCGTACCGTCCTGTGCGTGCTGACCCACGACGCGAAGTTCGACGTACCGCTGCTGAAGCTGGCGCTGCGTCTGCCCGTGGCCTACGTCGGCGCGATGGGCTCCCGCCGGACCCACCTCGACCGCAACGAGCGCCTGCGCGAGGTCGGTGTCACCGAACTGGAACTGGCCCGTCTGCACTCACCGATCGGGCTCGACCTCGGCGCCCGTACGCCCGAGGAGACCGCCCTGTCCATCGCCGCGGAGATCGTCGCGCACCGGCGCGGCGGCACCGGCGTACCGCTGACCGGCGCGCACACACCGATCCACCACGACACCACGCCGGCACCGACGGGACGGATCGGATCGGTCGCGTAGAACCGCGCGGGCTCCGGCACCCGACGGGAGCCCTCACGGACTGCGCAGCAGCGCGTTCATCGCCCGTCCGAACACCGCGCGGGACGCCGCGGCCAGGGGCCGGTCGAAGGCGGCGGGCAGTCCGCGTACCCGCAGTTCCTCCCGCCACAGGACGCGCGTACGGCCGCCGGGGCCCGGGTGCACCTCCAGTTCGGCCCAGCCCAGCACCACGCGGCCCCGTTTGACCAGGCGGCACAGACCGGGCTCGCCGTCCCGCGGCGGGCGCCAGACGGTGACCTCCATGGGGTCGTCGAAGGCGAGCGGTCCGACCCCGGAACGCGCCACCACCAGCGTGCCCTCACGGGTCGGCGGATCCGTGACCACGCTGATCCGGGTCAGGGGGACGGCGTCGCCGTGCCGCGACCACCGGGTGAGCCGGCGCCACGCCTCGTCGGCGGGAAGCGGTGCCGTGCGTTCGAGCAGGAAGGTGACCACGGCACGATCGTAGAGAACCGCCGACTCCACGGCCGGTACGCCGCGTGTGTCCCGTTTGCGGTGATGTGTGGCCACCATGGAAGGAGAAGACCCAGCCCCGCCGGAGAGGAAGACCGATGCGCTTCCAGGACCGCAGACAGGCCGGACGGGAACTGGCCGCACGGCTGCGCGTCGAACAGGAGCAGGGCACCCTGCCGGACCCCGTCGTCCTGGCCCTGCCCCGCGGTGGCGTCGCGGTGGCCGAGGAGGTCGCGCGGGCGCTGGACGCCCCCCTCGACGTACTCGTCGTACGCAAGATAGGCGCCCCCTTCCACGAGGAGTTCGGCGTCGGCGCGATCGCCGGGGACGACCCGCCGCTCCTCGACGAGGAGACCGTGCGGCGGCTCGGCCTGAGCGAGTCGGCGCTCGCCCCGGTGGTGGCGCGCGAACGCGCCGAACTGCGCCGCCGCGAGCGGCGCTACCGGCAGGGCCGTCCGCCGCCCGACCTCACCGGACGCACCGTGATCGTCGTCGACGACGGGCTGGCCACCGGCTCCACCGCACGCGCCGCCCTGCGGCACGTACGCCGCCGGGCGCCCGCCCGCCTCGTCCTGGCCGTGCCCGTCGGCGCCCCCGCCTCGCTGGACCTGCTGCGCGAGGAGGCCGACGACGTGGTCTGCGTGCACCGGCCGGCTTCCTTCACCGCCGTCGGCCAGTGGTACGACGACTTCGGGCAGATGACCGACGCCGAGGTGCTCGACGCCCTGCACGCGCACTGACTCGCCGGTCTGCCGCCGTCCGGCGTGCTCCGCCGTCACCCCCGTCTGCCGGGACTCTGCGCACATCAGTGGTACCTGAGAGTCATCGGGAGTAACCTCACAAGACATGGCAGGCACGGGGGAGCGAGCCGTCGAACTGGACTTACGCACACCGCGGTGGATCGCCCGCATCCACGACGCGGAGGGACACGTTCTGGGCGCGGGGGTGCTGCTGAGCCCCGACCGGGTGCTCACCTGCGCCCATGTCGTCAAGCCGGGACGGCACTACGTCGTCCGCTTCGTCGGGGCCGCGGCCGACACCGTTCCAGCGGTGTCGGCGTCCGTCGGTGAGCGGGAGTGGATCCCGGAGGAGACGGACGCCTTCGGCGACCGCGCCGGCGACCTCGCCCTGCTCCGCCTCGCCGAACCCAGACCCGCCGAGGACGCCACCCGGCTGCACCGTCTCGCCACCGCACGGCAGGGCGTCCGGATGTACGGCTTCCCGTGGGGCGACGACGGCGGCCGGTGGCACGGCGGCACCGTCGTCGGCGGCCGGGGCCGGGACGGTCAGGTCCAGCTCCGCCCCGACACCCCCGGGGAACTGGCCAGCCCCGGATTCAGCGGCGGGGGCGTCGTCGACCTCGCGACGGGCCGGGTCATCGGCATCGTGCTCAGCGTCGACGAGGGGCGTCCCTCGCTCTTCACGTACATGAGCCCCGCCGAGACCATCCTCCGCCACCTCCCGCAGGTCGGCGCCTGGACCGCCGGCCGGTCCGCCGTCGACCCCGGGCTGCACCCCAAGCAGGGCACCGGCGAACTGGACGTGGAGTTCGCCACCGAACTGGCGGGCTGGTTCCGCGGCGAGGGCTGGCCGGTGCTCGTCACCGTCGTGCCGGCCGACGGCCGCCGGGCCTGGACCCTGGGCCGGGCCATCACACTGGCCGACCGTGAACTGCGCACCCGGCGCAACACCAGCCGGTTCTGCGACGACCCGCCCGACACGGTGCCGCCGGCCGGCAGCCACGACCTGGCTCTCGGCGTCCAGGGCATGACCGTCGACCAGGTCTGCGAACGCGTCGCCGAACGGCTCGGTGTCCCCATGGATCCGCTCGGCGGTCTGCCGCAGCAGATCGCCGAGGCGCGCACACCGCTCGCCGCCGTCCTCGTGGGCGTCGACATGGCGGCCGAGCCCGCCCCGCTGCTCGGCCTGCTGGAGCGGCTCGCCGACCAGGGGGCCCGGCTGCTGCTGGTGTTCCGCGAAACGGGCGGGCTCGCGGCACAGGCCGAGGAGACCCTGGTGCGGCGGCCGTTGCCGGAGCGCTGGAGCAGGATGCGCGCCGAACTCGACCGGATCACCGACCGACTCGGCCCGGCCCTGCACGAGCGTCTCGACCGCGTGCTGCCGCAGCCCGGCACCCAGGAGCTGATCGCGCGGGCCGACGACGGCTTCCGGCGCACCCTCGTCCTGCGCGAACAGGTGGCGGCCCGTCAGGTCCCCGAACCGCGGCACGCCGAGGACCTGTTCGTCTACGAGGCGGCCGCCCGCCGCCGCAGACGGCGCCTGGAGCAGGCCGTCGACGCCCTCGACTCCCGCCTGAGGCGCCGTGACGAACTGCGCGGCCGGGTCGCCGGGGTCTGGGCCCTGTGGCGGCAGAGACCCGGGCCGCCGGACATCCCCCGGGACCTGGAGGCCTACCGGCTCTACGAAGCCGCCTTGCGCCTGCTGCGCCGCACCCCCTGCGACATCGAGGAGGCCGAGGCCGCGGTCGCGACGTTCGTCGCCTTCGGATCCGGACGTCCGGACGGGCAAGCGGCACCGGGCGGCCCCGGTGACGGCCCCGGGGAGGCGGCCCCCGCCGACGCCCTCGCCGACGCCGACGCCGACGCCGACGCCGACGACACGGCCCGTGACCGCGGCGCCGACCCGGGCCCGGGTCGAGGCGTCCCGGGTGCGCACGGCGGCGCGAGTGCGGCAGGCGTCTCCCCGGCCGCCCCCGCCGCCCGGGGACCGTGGCGCCTGCGCGGCGCGGGCGGGGCTCCCGGTCCCGGCGGCGCCGGCGGGAAGGGGGCGTCGTGACGACCTGCAACCGGCCCGGCTGCACGGGCCGCATCATGGCCACGGGTTTCTGCGGCACCTGCGGCCACCGCGACACGAGCCCGCCCCGCGAACGGGGACAGGGCAAACCCCGCGACCCGTCGCGCCCCCCGGCCGGGAAGCGCCGTGCACGCCAGACCCCGTCCCCCGTCCACGCCGTGGCCGGCACCGGCGGACTCGACCAGCACGGCCTCGTCGTGCTGCCCGACGTCCCGGTCCCGGACCTGGACGAACTCCTCGCCGAGGAGCACCTGCCACCGACCGAGGGCCGCCCGTGCGGCTTCAACGGCTGCACCATGACGGTCGGCGTCGGCTACGGCGGCCAGCAGCCCCGGCTCACCGGCCGCTGCCCGCGGTGCGGCACGCCCTACTCCTTCCTGCCCGAACTGAACCCCGGCGACGAGGTCGACCACTACCGGATCCTGGGCTCCCTCCCGGACAGCGGCCTCTCCTGGGTCCACCTCGCCGCGGACACCCAGGCGCAGGGCATGCACGTGGTGCTCAAGGGCCTCCTCAACGTCCACGACGCCCTGGCCCGTCACAAGGCGGTCGAGGAACAGCGCTCGCTCACCGAGCTGCACCACCCCGACATCGTCCGGCTCATCACCTACACCGAACACCAGGTCCCCGACCGCCCCCGAAGCGGCTACCTGGTCATGGACTACATCGCCGGCCGCTCCCTGAAACGGCTCTTCGACTCCGCCGACCTCACCCACGTCTTCAACGGCCGCCCCCGCCTCGACCACGTCCTCACCTACGGCTGCAAGATCCTCGGCGCGCTGCAGTACATGCACGAACGCGGGCTGCTCTACTGCGACATGAAGCCCTCCAACGTCGTCCACTTCGGACGGGAGATAAAGGTCGTCGACCTGGGCGCGGTCCGCGCGATCGGCGACCACCACTCCAGACCCGTGTACACCAAGCACTACGCGCCGCCCCCCGAGGAGATCAAGAAGCGCGGCTGGCACGTCGACACCGACCTCTACACGGTGGGCAGGACCCTGGGCGAACTGGCCCGCAGCGCCGAGCCGGCTCCCGGCCTCGCCGCGGACTCCTTCCGGTTGATCATCGAGCGGGCCACCCACGGCGAACCCCGGGCCAGATTCCAGTCGGCGGCCGAGATGTCCCGCCAACTGTGGGAGGTACTCAGGGAGTTCCGCTCACTGCAGTTCGGTGAGCAACTGCCCGAGAGCTCCACCCGGTTCTCGCTCACGGACGCCGTGCTCGACGCCGGTCTCGGTGCCATTCCCCCGCTCGGTCACTGGACGAACCGCACCGGTGGCGGCCCCCCGCGCGGACTCTCCTTCAGCGCACCGCCCGCCGCCGAGGTGGCCGGCGCCCTGCCCCAGCCCGTCCCCGATCCCGGCGACGGCGCGGCCCTGCTGCTGGACACCTTCCCGCCGGACGCCCCCGACCGGGTCGCCGAGCAGTGGCGGCGCGAGTCCCGGCTCGGCACCGTCGAGACCGCGCTGTGGCTGTGCCGCGCCTACCTCCGCGCCGGGCGGCAGGACAAGGCCGAGAAATGGCTCGCCGAGGCCGCGACCCAGCTCGGCGAGCAGGACGCCAGGTACGACTGGCGGATCTCCTGGCACCGCGGTGTCCTGCACCTCAGCGGATCGGACGTGAAGGCGGCCGGCAAGCGCTTCGACGCGGTGTTCCAGGCACTGCCCGGCGAGTACGTGCCCAAGCTGGCCCTCGGCTACTGCGCGGAGCGGCACGCCGAGACCTACGCGGCCGGCGGTGAGGAGCTGAACCGAGAGGCCCAGACCGACCGGGCCATGAGGTTCTACGAGGCCGTGTGGAAAAGGGACTTCGGCCACGCCCCGGCCGCGTTCGGACTGGCCCGCGGCCATCTGGCCTCCGGCCGGCGCGACGAGGCGGTACGGGTCCTCGACGACGTCCCCTCGACGTCACGGCACTACGAAACCGCCCGGATCGCCGCCGTACGCATCCGGGCCGGCACCCTGCGGGGCCGCCCGCCGTCCGTCGCCGACCTGAGGGACGCGGCCCGGCGGCTGCCCCTGCTCCGCCTCGACGGCGGCGAGAGCGACGGCGCGTCCCGGGCACGGCTGGTCGCCGAGGTACGGGAGAACGTCCTCGGCTGCTGGCCGGAGCAGGGCTGGGGGCCCGACTTCCCGGCCGGAACGCTGTTCGGGTCCGGCACCGAGTACGCGCTCCGGGAACTGCTCGAGCAGTCCTTCCGCCGGCTGGCCGGACAGGCGCACACCGCGGACGAGCACGGCCGACTGCTGGACCTGGCCAACACCGTCCGTCCGATGACCAACTTCTGACCGCGCGCCACGAGCGCGCAGCGCATGAGCATGTACCGAACGAGCGTGGACCGAGGGGGAGTTCCGCGATGAGCGAGACCGGCGCCGTAGAGGTGACACTGAAGGTCGGCCAGAACAAGCACCTGTCCACCGTGCCGGCATCGGCCGGCCCGCCCGGCCGCGCGGAGATGCACGCCATCCTGGAGGTCGGGGTCACAAGCACCGGCGTCCCCGCGTCCGGCCGGCGCGAGGGGCTGGGCGCCGCCCTGGCCCAGGTCCTGATCATCGACACCTCGAAGTCGATGCTGCACCCCGAGACGAAACTGCACGCCGCCAAGGACGCCACGGTCGCCGCCGTCCGGCTGCTGCCCGACGGCGCCGCCTTCGCGGTGCTGTCCGGGCGCTACGAGGCGACCGTGGTCCATCCCGGCGGCACCGGGGTGCTGGCCGTCGCCGACCCGCAGGAGCGCGCGGCCGCCGAGTACGCCGTACGGCTGCTGGACGCGGACGGCGGCACGGCCATCGGCCCCTGGCTCGACCTCGCCCGGCTGCTGCTGCAGGAGCAGCAGGCACCCGTCAAGCACGTCCTGCTGCTCACGGACGGACGCAACGAGCACGACGAACGCAGGACGCACAAACGGCTGGAGACCGTGCTCCGCGCCTGCGAGCAGCAGTTCGTCTGTGACGTCTGGGGCATCGGCGACGACTGGGACGCGGAGCTCCTGCTGCACATCGCCGGCCGGCTCCAGGGACACGCGGCCGCGGTCCGGGAGGAGTCCGAGCTGCCCGCGGCGTACGAGGAGCTGATGGGCAGAGTGCTCGGCACCGCGCTCCCCGAGGTGCGCATCCGGCTGACCCCCGCCCGGGGCACCGAGATCCGGGAGGTCAAACAGGTGGTGCCGAGCGAACAGGAGCTCCGCCCCGCCGGCGCCGAGCCGGACGCCGGCGGCACCGAGTACGTCACCCGGGGCTGGACCGACGAGGTGCGGCAGTACCAGGTCGTCCTCACCGCGGACCCCTCCGGCCGGGAACTCGGCGAGGACCTCCAGCTCGCCGCCGTCGAACTGCTCGTACCCGGCACCAAGCCCTCCGTGCGGCTGCCCGCCCCGCAGCCGATCCTGGTCAACTGGAGCGACAACCCCGACGACGTCTCCGCGCCCCACCCCGGCGTGGAGCGCCACCGGCTCTACCGGCAGTGCTACGAGGCGGTCGCCGAGGCCTACCGGGCCTGGCGGCGGGGCGCGGACGGCCGTGCGCGGGCGGGTGAGGAACTCGCCAGGGCCCTTTCGCTCGCCGACCGGCTCGGCGACGCGCGGCTGCGGGACGAGCTGCTGCGGGTCGCCGACCGGGACGCCGAACCCCCGCACGAGGTCCATGTCCGCGACGGACTGAAGGGCGTCGACTGGGAGCATCAGCTCCTCTCCAGCGCCAGGACCACCTCGCACGAACCGGAGGGCGCCCCTGAACACCCTCCCGTCGGCCCCGGACCGGCCGCTGACGGCGCCGGTGAGCTGATGGAGTGCCCGCACTGCGGCTGGCTCGGCCCGACCGGATCCCGGTTCTGCGGCGGCAAGTGCGGCAGGCCGTTGGGCGAGTCCGCATGAGGGCGGCGACACCGGCCCGCGACACGGTGGGGCAGCCCGCTCCGGCCGCCCCGTCCCGCCTCCTCGACCGGATCGGCGGCCACCGCGGTGGCGGCGCGGGCAGCACGACGGCCCGCGAGCTGACCCTGCGCCACCGGCTGCTGCTCGGCCTCAGCGCAGCGCTCACCCTCGCCCTGTTCCTCTCCTACGAGGGGGTGCACGGCGACGCCGACCCGCTGCGCACCGACAGCGCGCCCGCCGTACTGGCCATCGACACGGCACACTTCGCGCTCACGAATGCCGACGACGAGGCCAGGTCCCGCACTCCCTCCATCGATGAGATGCAGACGCAGATCTCGGTTGCCTCGCAGAGCCTGGCAGCAGCCGCCGCCGACGTGGTGGGCGGCGCGTCCGGCCGGCAGACCCTGAACACGGTCACCGGACTGATCGCCGGCTACACCGCCAACGTCTACAAGGCGTTGGGCGAGCCCGACGGCAGCCCGCTACGAAGGGCATACCTCCACTACGCCCGCAGCATGCTGCGCGACAAGGACACCGGAATCCTGCCCCGGCTGGAGACGCTGCAGAAGCGGCAGCTGGCCCTGGTGAACAGCCAGACCCGCTTCGGCTGGTCGCTCTGGCTCGGCTGGAGCGTCGCCCTGCTGCTCGTGCTCACCCTGGCCGCCGCCCTGCTGGAGACCCAGGTCTTCCTGCGCCGCCGGTTCCATCGCCGGTACAGCAGGCCCCTGCTGGCGGCCGGAGCCCTCCTCGGCGGGGGGACCGTGACGCTGGTGCTCTTCACCCTGTGGACGCACCAGGGTATGGCGGACACACGCCACCGGCTCCCGGGGGGACACGGGTCCGACATCCCCGAGGTGGGGCGGCAGGTCGCCGACCACCTGGCGAACACCGGCTTCCGTGCGGCGGCAGCCGTGTGGATCCTCATAGGAGGGATCGTGCTCATGGCACTGACCGATTCGGTCCTGCGACGCCACCTCAACGACTACCGGTTCGTCCCCCGGTGAGCGCCCCCGACGACGGCCGCACCTCGGCCGTCCCCGCCCGCCGGCGCGGCCCCTCCCGCCGCATGGTCCGCACCGTCGTCGCCGTGGCGAGCTGTCTGGCCCTGGTCGCGGTCGCCGTGGTCGTGGCCGTGCGCCACTTCGGCAGGGAACCGACGGTGACCCTGCTGGCCAACTGGACCGGCGCCGAGGCGCGGCGGTTCCAGGCGGACGTGCTCGCCCCCTTCGAGAAGCGGCATCACATCCACGTCGACTACCAGGGCAGCTCCGCCGAGAGCCAGGTGCTCAGCGCCGACGTGGAAGCGGGCACCCAGCCCGACATCGCCGTCCTCACCGGTCCCGGCGAACTCGCCTCCTACTATCACGACCGCCGGCTCAAGCCCGTCGGCGATCTGATACCCAAGAACGCCTTCGGCGCCTCCTGGACCCCCTCGTTCGGCGGCAAGGTCTACTGGTTCCCGCTGAAGGCGGATCTCAAGAGCATCGTCTGGTACCCCAGCGGGACGAGCGGGAAGCAGCTCGTGAGAGCCGCCCATGAGCCGGGCCAGTGGTGTCTGGGGATGGGCTCCGGCGCCACCAGCGGCTGGCCGGGCACGGACTGGATCGAGGACATCCTCCTCCAGCGTTACGGCTCGCGGACGTACGACCAGTGGGCGAGCGGCGCGCTCCCCTGGACCTCCCCGCCCGTGCGGAAGGCCTGGAACGCCTGGAGGAACATGGTCCGCGCCGAAGGCGACCCGGACCTCGTCGGGCGCGCTCTGGAGACCGACTACGGCGATGCGTCCGCCCTGGCCGGCGAGGGGAAGTGCAGTCTGGAACACCAGGGCTCCTTCGTCGGCGCCAAGAAGGGCTGGCAGAAGAGGAAGGGCGTGTACCGGTCGTCCTCCGCGCTGCTGGGCGGAAAGGCCGGCTCCCACGACTGGGAGGTCTCCGGTGACCTGGTCGCCCTGCTGAACTCGACTCCGCAGTCCCGGGAGCTCATCCGCTACCTGGCGTCCGCCGAGGCACAGCGGCAGTGGAGTCGCGGGGGGACCGGGTTCTCCGTCCACGCCGGTGTCAAGGAGAGCGACTACCCGGACAAGCAGCGCCGCTCGCTCGCCCACACCCTGCGCGATCAGCAGGCCATGCACTGCTTCGACGCCTCCGACGCCATGCCCCCCTCGGTGCGCGACGCCTTCGCCCGGGCCACCATCGACTTCCTGGCCGACCCGCGCCGCCTGGACTCCCTGCTCAGGAACCTGGTCGCGCTCAGCAGCGAGTCGGACCTGACCTGGCTGGGGTCGGTGTGCGCCACCGGATCCTGAGGGGGAAAGGAGCCCCGCCTAGAGCCAGTCCCGCCGCTTGAAGACGACGTACAGGGTGGTGCAGACGACCCCCATCAGGACGATCGCGAAGGGATACCCGTAGAACCAGCCCAGCTCGGGCATGTGCCGGAAGTTCATGCCGTAGATGGTCCCGACGAGCGTGGGCGCGAACAGGATCGCCGCCCAGCTCGAGATCTTCTTGACCTCTTCGTTCTGCTCGAAGCCCGCCTCCGCGAGCGCCCGCATCTCCGCGTTCTGCTGCTGGGAGACCAGGGTGGCGTTCACCGTGAGGATCTCGGTGAGGGCCTGGCGGAAGCCGTCGACGCGTTCGCTGGTGTGGGTGACGTGGTCGGCGACGTCGCGGAGGTAGCGCTGGAGTTCCTCGTCCGTCCCGTACTTGGCGAAGCCGGCCATCAGGGCGTGCAGCATGCCGACCAGGGGCCGGGTCGCGCGCTGGAACTCGACCGTCTCGCGGGAGAGTTCGTAGATACGGCGGGAGACCTCGGGGTCGCCGCGGAACACTTCCGTCTCGATCTCGTCGATGTCGTTCTGGACGCCCGCGACGACCGGCGCGTAGCCGTCCACGACCGCGTCGAGGATGGCGTACAGCACCGCCTCCGGGCCGAGCCGCAGCAGCTCGGGGGAGTCCTCCATACGGCGGCGGACGGCGGAGAGGTCCGGGGCGGCGCCGTGCCGGACGGGGATGACGAAGTCGCGGCCCACGAACACGTGCAGCTCACCGAAGTCGACCTCCTCCGGCGCGTCCAGATAGCGGGCCGCGCGCAGCACGACGAACAGCGTGTCGCCGTACCGCTCCAGCTTCGGCCGCTGGTGCGCCTCCATCGCGTCCTCGACCGCGAGCGGATGCAGACCGAACTCCGCGGCGAGGGAGTGGAGTTCCTCCTCCGTGGGGCGGGCGAGCCCGATCCACGCCATACCCGACGGCTGCTCGCGCAGCGCGTGATAGGTGTCGGCGAGGGTCTCGGGGGTGCCGACGCGCACCCCGTCGCGGTACAGGGCCACCTGGACGACGCTCGCGGCCTCGGCCGGGACGGCGGGCCCGGGGGACGGCGCCGGCGGCTCCCCGGCCGGTGGTTCCTCCGGGGGCAGGCCGCGCCGCCAGCCGGATCTACGGAGGGTCCTCGAGACGGGGAGGGCGCGTCGCTCGTGCATCGAGGGCTGCCTCTCGGTAGGCCTGCTTCGGCGTGATCGGCCAGCAGGATATCCGCGGCCCGCCGATCGGGGCCGGACGCGCGGTGCGGAAACCGGTGAGAGTCGCCCGACCGGTTGCGGACCGAAGGTGTCCGCAAGGAGGGTTAGGGCCTGTCCGGCGGATCATGCCGCAGACGCGGGGCTCGGCACGCCCTCCCCCACTCTCGGCTTCGCTCGAGCGGGCGGTGCCCCCACCGGCGTTGTCGTCGGTTGCCGACTCCCCCACTCTCGGCTCCGCTCGAGCGGGGGGACCCCCATCGCGTCGACGCCCTCCTCCGCCTTGCAGCCGGACGCTCCCCCACGCTCGAATGAGCTCGCGCGGGGGCACCCCCATTCGCCCCGCTCACCAGCGCCGATGAGGCACCGCCCGTGCCCTGCGACCTGATCCGCCGGACAGGCCCTAGCGTGCGGTCATGACGAAACGGAGCACGCACAGGACCACGACCGCGCCGGCCCCGGTGCTGGGCCCCCGCGCCCTGGGCCGCGCGACCCTCGACCGGCAACTGCTGCTGCGCCGTTCGGCCCTGTCCGCCCGGGACGCCGTGGAGCATCTGGTGGGGCTGCAGGCGCAGAACGTCAAACCGCCCTACTACGCGCTCGCCGCCCGGCTCGACGGGTTCGTGCCCGAGGACCTCTCCCGGCTCATGGCGGACCGCACGGTCGGCCGAGTCGTCACGCTGCGCTCGACCATCCACACCCACACGGCCGACGACTGCCTCACCCTGCGCCCGCTGGCGCAGCCGGCCCGGGACCGCGAGCTGAACTCCTTCCGCAACGGGCTCACCGGCGTCGACCTGGACGAACTCGCCGCGCTCGCCCGCGATCTGGTGGAGGCCGAGCCGCGCACCATGGCACAGTTGCGCGAGGCCCTGTCCGCCCGGTGGCCGCACGCCGACGCCCGGGCCCTCGCCGTCGCCGCCCGCTGCAGGCTGCCGCTCGTCCAGGTCACCCCGCGCGGGCTGTGGGGACACAGCGGCCAGGTCGCCCTGACCACCGCCGAGCACTGGCTGGGCCGCCCCGCCGGGTCGTTCCCGGATCCGGCCCCCGACGCCGTCGTACTGCGCTACCTCGCCGCCTTCGGCCCGGCCTCCGTGCGGGACATGCAGACCTGGGCGGGCCTGACCCGGCTGGGCGCGGCCTTCGAACGCCTGCGCCCGCGGCTCGTCACCTTCCGGGACGCGGACGGCGTGGAACTCTTCGACCTGCCCGACGCGCCGCGCCCCGACCCGGACACCCCGGCCCCGCCCCGCTTCCTGCCCGAGTTCGACAACCTGCTCCTGTCCCACGCCGACCGCACACGCGTCGTACCCCCGCAGTACCGGGGCCGCAACTGGCGGGGCAACCAGGCCCACCGCGTCCTGCTCGTGGACGGCTTCCTGGCCGGTCTGTGGAAGCTGGACGGCGAGGCGCTGGTCATCGAGCCCTTCGGCCCGCTGACCGGGGCTCAGCGCGAGGAGGTGGTCCAGGAGGGGAGCCTGATGCTGGAGACGATGCACGCCGGGGAGTCGTACGACATACGTTTCGGCACCGTCGTACGGGGCTGAGGCCGCCGGGGGACATGGAAAGGGGGGCGTTGCGGGCCGCTCGTGGAGGCCCGCAGCGCCCCCCTGGCATCTACCCGAGGGATGCTCGGGAAGCTTTCCCGGTTACGAGTTGACCTTCGCGGTCACCAGGTTCGAGAAGGTGGTCAGCCGGGTGTAGACACCCGGGTAACCGGCCTCCGCGCACCCCTCTCCCCAGGAAGTGATCCCTGCCAGGACGCCCCCGATGAGCAGGGGACCGCCGCTGTCGCCCTGGCAGGTGTCCACACCGCCGGAGGTGTATCCGGCGCAAACCATGTCGGTCTGGACGAAGTCCGAACCGTAGGAGCTCTTGCAGCTCGAGTCGGACACGATGGGCACGGTCGCGGTCCGCAGCTGGTTGGAGGAGCTGCCGTTCTCCGAGGTGGTGCCCCAGCCGAGGATGCGGGCCGTGGTCCCGGCCGCGTACACACCGGTCTGGGAGGAGGAGACGTACGACGCCGGGGTGTACGACATCGACGTCGACAGGGTCAGCACGGCCACGTCGTCGCCGTTGGTGGCGTCGGTGTAGTCCGGGTTGATCCAGATCTTGCTGACCTTGCTGACCGTGCCGTTGGTGCCGTTGAGGTACGTCCGGCCGCCGACCACCCGGACGCCGCCGGTGGTCTCGCCGACCATGCAGTGCGCGGCCGTGACGACCTTCTTCGCCGCCACCAGGGTGCCGCCGCAGAACTGGTTACCGGAGGCGTCGGTGATCTGCATCATGAACGGGTACGCCGTCGTCGTGGTCGTCGTGCCACCGACGATGGGCTCGGGGGCGGCCACAGCGGTGGGGGCGCTGAGCAGTGCGGTCGCGGCGGCGGCAGCGGTCGCCGCGACGACGGCGGCGGTCTTTCTTGCGCGGTTGAGCCCGAACATGAGTCTCCTCAGTGGGGTTGCCGGTGGGGGGACGCGCGGGTGGGGTGAAGCACGAAGGTCGCGGGACCGACCCCCGTATGCCCGGGCGAGCGGCATGGGTTCAAGCTAGGACCCGGAACAGCCTCCTCCCAATGAGGGAACCCCCTAGTGGAGTGGGGCAGGGAAAACCCTCGGTCCGGCTCAGTAAACCTGGCGGGTTGTCACTTCGCGCGGCGTCCTGCCGCCAATCGGACGATGTCCACCCGCGAACGGATCCCCAGCTTGCGGTAGACCCGGGTCAGCGTCGCCTCGACCGTCTTGACGCTGATGAACAGGCGGGCGGCGATCTCCCGGTTGGTGGCGCCCTCCATGACCAGGGCCGCGACCTGACGCTCCATCGAGGCCAGCCCCTCCAGCGCGTCGAGCGCGGCGGGCGGGGCGACCACCGGCTCCGGATCGGGCTCCGGCGCGCTGACGGCCGCCTCCACCTGGCGCAGCCAGGGCAGTGCCCGGCACCGGCGGAACAGCCGGGCGGCCTCGTCGTACGCCGTCGGTCCCGGCCGTGAGGCGCGCAACTGGGCCAGCAGGAAGGCGGCGCGGGCCTCCTCCAGGCCGTGGCCGAGCTTGGCGAGCCGGTCCTGGGCCGACGTCAACTGGGCGATCGCCGCGTCGCCTTCGCCCTGGGCGGCGCGGACCAGGGCCTCGGCGCGGTCCAGCACCGCGAGCACGCTCTCCCGGCCGAGCCGCAGCGCGTGTGCGCGGGTGACCTCGATGACGTCCTGCGCCTCGTCGTGCGAGCCGATCCGCACGAGAGCCTCGGCGAGATCTCCGTGCCAGCGGCCGCGTGCCGGGTCGGTGATGCCCAGGGCGCCCTCCAGCTCCCGCACCCGGCGCAGCGAACGCACCGCGCCCGCCGGGTCCCCGGCCACCAACTGGGCGTAGCCGAGTGCGCCCAGGGCCCGGGACAGGTACATCTGGTCACCGTCCTGCTCGGCGTGCTCCACCGCCTCCCGGGCCAGCGCGAGCGCCCGGTCGACGTCGCCGCCGGAGGCCTCCGCGAGGGAGGTGAGCATGCCGGAGGCGGTCTCGCCGATCCCGGAGTCCCGGGCCAGGGCGAGGCTCTCGCGGGCCAGCTCCAGTGCCCGGCCGCAGTGCCCGGAGCGCAGTTCGGTCTCGGCGAGCCCGCGCAGGAAGTGCACCTCGCTCTCCACCGAGCCGCGCCGCCGCACCTCGCGCAGCAGGGCGGTGACCGTCGCCCGCGCCTCGGCGAGCTGGTCGCCCATGACCAGCCAGCGGAACCGGGCGCTGCCGGCGCCGTTGTGATGGCACGCCACGCCGGGGTCCTGCGGCTCCTTCATGGCGCGCTTGATGGTGAGGGGGGCCGCCGGATGGCCCATCAGGGTCTCGATCTGGGCCAGGAAGGCCAGCGCCAGCAGCTCGGTGCGCCGGTCACCGCCGCGCTCGGCGAGCTCCGCGGTGTGCGCGGCGGCCTGGCGGGCCTCGGTGAAGTCGCCCTCCACGATCAGCGCCCGCCACGCCATCTGGTAGTGCACCAGGGCGAGCAGGCGCGGGTCGTCGCCGGCGTCGGCCAGGGCCTGCGGGAAGACCGCGTCGACCTCGGTCATGGTGTGGCCGGCGGTCTCGATCACGACCATCCAGGCCCGCACCCGGTCGGCGGGCACGCTCGCCCGGGTCAGGACCTCGCGGGCGATGTCCCGGGCGAGGTCGACCTCCCCGGCGGTGATGGCGTCCTCGGCGGCCTGCAGCCGGCGTTCGTCCGGGTCGGGCAGGCCCCCGGCGGGGGTGTGCCGGGCGGCGAGCAGACCGAGCTGCGCGGCGACGGACGGCGCCCCGCGGTCCCGGGCCAGCGCGGCGGCCTCGGCGAGCCGGGCGGCCGTCTCCGGGTCGGCACCGGTGGTGGCCAGCGCCAGGTGGCGGGCCCGCTCTATCGGGTCCGGGGCGGCGGTGGACAGCGCGGCGTGCGCGGCCCGCCGCTCGTGGGCGGGGGCCTCGGCGTACAGGGCGGCGGAGATCAGGGGGTGCGCGAACCGTACGGCGGGGTCTTCCGGCTCGGTGGCCAGCAGCCCGAGTTCGGCGGCCTGGGCGCACTCGGCCTCGGCGTTCTCCCGGCCGGCCGCGTGCAGCAGGGCGGGTGTGGGACGCGCTCCCGCGCTCGCCACCAGGAGCGTGCGGCGGGCTTCCACGGACAGCATGTCGAGGCGGCTGAGCACCAGGGCGCGCAGCGAGGTGGGCACCGGCAGCGGCTCGCCGGGTCTCGGCGGGGTGGGGTTCTCGGCGAGGGCGCGGCCGAGTTCCAGGGCGAAGAGCGGGTTGCCGCCGCTGGTGCGGTGGATCTCGCGGACGGTGGAGCGGGGCAGGCCCGAGTAGCCGCGGTGGTCGAGCAGCGCGGAGACCTGGGTGCGGGTCAGGGGGCCCAGCCGGACGGCGAGGGTGTCGGGCGGGGACGCGCGTAGATGACGGTCGTACTCCTGCCCCTCGGTGCGCACCGCGCACAGCAGTTGGACCGGGGTGTCGCCCAGGCGGCGGGCGGCGAAGCCGAGGAGTTCGGCGCTGGCCGGGTCCAGCCACTGCAGGTCGTCGGCGACCACGAGGACGGTGCCCTCGGCGGCCAGCGCGCGCAGCGCGGACAGCACGGCGAGCCGCAGGGCGAGGCCGTCGCGCTGGAGGCTGGACTCGCCGCGGCCGGTGAGCGCGGACTCCAGGGCGGTGGCCTGGGCGGCGGGCAGCCGGGCGGACACCCGGTCGAGGACCAGACCGAGGAGGTCGGCGAGCGCGAGGAAGGGCAGGTGGGATTCGGACTCGGTCGCTGAGCAGCGCAACACGGTGTGGGCGGCACCGCCGTATTCCGCCGCCAGCGCCCGCAGGACGGTCGATTTCCCTATTCCGGCGGGGCCGTGGAGCAGCACGCTGCCGCCACGGGTGAGCTGCTCGTGGGCGGCCGTGAACACTTCCTCCCGGGCGATGACCAGGTCGGGGCGGCATCGAGCAGGCTCCTGGAAGTCCCGTCGCACGGTCACCGCTCCCCTCGTGTGTCGTGTCCGGGCCAAATTCTAGGCAACAAACCCCGAAATCCTGGCGGAAGGCATGGTGAGGGTAATTACAGCGGTCAGGCATAAGTAAATTCAAAGCACAGCCGCATGAATAGAAAGGGGTCTCATGGCGCGCCGCCGGCGGGCTACGGCAGCAGACCGGTGCGGCGGGCCGCGGCGACCGCCTCGCCGCGGGTGTGGGCGTTCAGTTTGCGCATGGCCGAACGCAGATAGCCCTTGACCGTCTCCGGTCGCAGACCCAGCCGCCCGGCCACCGCCGCGTTGGTCGCGCCGTCCGCGACACAGGCCAGGACGTCCAGTTCGCGAGGGGCCAGGCACGCACCGGTGGCCGGACCCGGGCCCGTCAGCAGGCCGCAGGCCGCCAGCAGCTCGGCCCGCAGCTCCGGGTCGGTGATCCGCGGGGCCAGCGCGCGCAGCGCGGCGTGCGCCTCGCGCACCTGCTCCCGGCTCACCCGCGTCGCATCGCGGGCGGGCTCCGGCCGGGCCACGGCCAGCAGACCCCGCGCCTCCTCCCGGACCACCAGCGCCTGCTCCACGTCCCGTGCCACCGCGACCGCCTCGCTCAGCGTCCGGTCGCCCAGCGGCTGGGCCGTGCGCAGCGCCCCGTACAGCACGCCCCGCACCCGGCGCCGCACCACCACCGGCACGGCCAGCACCGAACGCAGGCCCTCGGCGGCCACCGGGATGTCGTACTCGTGGCTGATCTGCCGGGAGACGGAGTAGTCCGTCACCGCGCACGGCCGGGCCAGCGCCACCGCCTTGCCGCCCAGCCCGTTGCCGGAGGTCACCGCCAGCGAGCGCAGCGCCACGGTGGCCGTGCCGCTCAGTTCGCTGATCCGCATCCGCGGCCGGCCCGCGTCGACCAGGCCCCCGAAGGCGACCGGGAGCCCGGTCGCACGTCGCAGCCGGGCCAGCGCACCGCGTATCTCCACCGCCCCGGCGGCGTCTGCAGTCACCTCTTCGCCCCTTCGTCGCGGCATCGTGCAGTCCACACCCCCGTTCGGGGGTAGTGAGACCTGCATCACGGATTACACGATGCCAGAGAGCCGCCCGGCAATGGTCCGGCACGAAGGAGGACAGATGACGGCGACGGAGCTCTTCCGCAGTGCGCGGGACTTCCTGCTGGAGCACCGCGACGACTACGCCACGGCGTACGAGGGCTTCGACTGGCCGCGCCCCGAGCACTTCAACTGGGCGCTGGACTGGTTCGACGTCATCGCCTACGGCAACGACCGCACCGCCCTGCACATCGTCGAGGAGGACGGCACCGAGACCCGGCTGTCCTTCGCGGAGCTCGCCGAGCGTTCCAGCCGGGTCGCGAACCGGCTGCGGGAACGCGGCGTCGAGGCCGAGGACCGCGTACTGGTCATGCTCGGCAACCAGACCGAGCTGTGGGAGACGGCTCTGGCCGCGATGAAGCTGCGCGCCGTCGTCATCCCCGCCACCCCGCTGCTCGGCCCCGCCGATCTGCGCGACCGTGTCGAGCGGGGCCGGGTCAGGCATGTGATCGCGCGCGCGGAGGACACCGCGAAGTTCGCCGAGGTGCCCGGCGCCTACACCCGGATCGCCGTCGGCGGTCTGCCCGAGGAGGGCTGGGAGCCGTACGAGGACGCGTACACCGCACCCGCCGAGTTCCTCCCCGACGGGCCCACCCTCGCCGACGACCCGCTGATGCTCTACTTCACCTCCGGCACCACCGCCCGGCCCAAGCTGGTCGAGCACACCCACACCTCGTACCCGATCGGGCACCTGGCCACCATGTACTGGCTCGGCCTGAAGCCCGGCGACGTCCACCTGAACATCTCCTCACCCGGCTGGGCCAAGCACGCCTGGTCCAACCTCTTCGCCCCGTGGAACGCGGAGGCGACGGTCTTCGTCGTCAACTACACCCGTTTCGACCCGGCCCGGCTGATGGCCGAGATGGACCGGGCCCGGGTGACCACGTTCTGCGCCCCGCCGACCGTGTGGCGCATGCTCATCCAGGCCGACCTCGGGCAGCTCGCCACCCCGCCCCGCGAGGCCGCCGCCGCGGGTGAGCCGCTGAACCCCGAGGTCATCGAGCAGGTGCGGCAGGCCTGGGGCGTCACCATCCGGGACGGCTTCGGCCAGACCGAGACCGCGGTACAGGTGTCCAACAGCCCCGGCCAGCCCCTGAAGACCGGTTCCATGGGCCGGCCCAGCCCCGGCTACAAGGTGGAGCTGCTGGACCCGGTCTCCGGCGCCCCCGGCGCGACCGAGGGCGAGATCGCCCTCGACCTGTCCGCCCGGCCGGTCGGACTGATGGCCGGCTACCACGGCGACCCGGACCGCACGGCGGAGGCGATGGCGGGCGGCTACTACCGCACGGGAGACGTCGCCGCACGTGACGAGGACGGGTATCTGACGTACATCGGGCGCTCCGACGACGTCTTCAAGGCCTCCGACTACAAGATCAGCCCCTTCGAGCTGGAGAGCGCCCTGCTGGAGCACGAGGCGGTGGCCGAGGCGGCCGTCGTGCCCGCGCCGGACGAGCTGCGCCTGGCCGTGCCCAAGGCGTACGTCGTCCTCGCCGAGGGCTGGCAGCCCGGCGCCGACACCGCCAAGGTGCTCTTCGAACACTCCCGTGAGGTCCTCGCCCCCTACAAGCGCATCCGCCGACTGGAGTTCGGCGAACTGCCCAAGACCGTCTCCGGCAAGATCCGCCGGATCGAGCTGCGCGAGGCCACGGCCGCGGGCTCGGACAGGGAGTACCGCGAGGAGGACTTCCGGTGAGCGAACCGTCGTACACGCACGGGATCGGGGCCACCGCCCTGCTCGGCGACACCATCGGGGCGAACCTGGACCGCGCGGTCGCCGCATGGCCGGACCGCGAGGCACTGGTCGACGTGGCGTCCGGGCGGCGCTGGACGTACGCCGGGTTCGCCGCCGACGTCGACCGGCTGGCGTACGCGCTGCTGGCGAGCGGTGTCGCCAAGGGCGACCGGGTCGGCATCTGGGCGGTCAACTGCGCCGAGTGGGTGCTGGTCCAGTACGCCACCGCCCGGATCGGCGCGGTCATGGTGAACATCAACCCGGCCTACCGCACCCACGAGGTGGAGTACGTCCTGAACCAGGCCGGGATCTCCCTGCTGTTCGCCTCCCTCAGCCACAAGAGCAGTGACTACCGGGCGATGGTCGAGGAAGTGCGCGGCAGATGCCGCGAGTTGCGGGAGACCGTCTACATCGGCGACCCGAGCTGGGAGGCGATGCTCGGACGCGGGACGCCGGACCGACGCCCGGAACTGCTCGCGCGCGAGGCCGAGTTGTCCTGTGACGACCCCATCAACATCCAGTACACCTCGGGCACGACGGGCTTCCCCAAGGGTGCCACCCTCTCCCACCACAACATCCTCAACAACGGTTACTTCGTGGGGGAGTCGATCCGCTACACGGAGCAGGACAGGGTCTGCATCCCGGTCCCCTTCTACCACTGCTTCGGCATGGTCATGGGCAATCTGGCGGCCACCTCGCACGGCGCCTGCATGGTGATCCCGGCGCCGTCCTTCGATGCGAAGGCCACGCTGGAGGCGGTCCAGGAAGAGCGCTGCACCTCGCTGTACGGCGTGCCCACCATGTTCATCGCGGAGCTGAACCTCCCCGACTTCGCGACGTACGACCTCTCCTCGCTGCGCACCGGCATCATGGCGGGCTCGCCGTGCCCGGTGGAGGTGATGAAACGGGTGGTCGCCGAGATGCACATGGCGGAGGTCTCCATCTGCTACGGCATGACCGAGACCTCCCCGGTGTCGCTGCAGACACGGATCGACGACGACCTGGAACACCGCACGGGCACGGTCGGCCGGGTGCTGCCGCACCTGGAGGTGAAGATCGTCGAGCCGGTCAGCGGGGTCACCCAACCGCGCGGTACGGCGGGGGAGTTGTGCACCCGCGGCTACAGCGTGATGCTCGGCTACTGGAACGAGCCGGAGAAGACCGCCGAGGCGATCGACGCGGGACGCTGGATGCACACCGGGGACCTGGCGGTGATGCGCAAGGACGGGTACGTCGAGATCGTCGGGCGTATCAAGGACATGATCATCCGGGGCGGCGAGAACGTCTACCCGCGCGAGGTCGAGGAGTTCCTCTACACCCACCCCGGGATCCGGGACGTCCAGGTCGTCGGCGTGCCGCACGAGACGTACGGGGAGGAGGTCCTGGCCTGTGTCGTCCCGCGCGACCCGGCCGACCCTCCGACGCCGGCCGACATCCGCGCCTTCTGCGCCGGACGGCTCGCGCACTACAAGGTGCCGAGCCGGGTGGAGATCCTCGACGCTTTCCCGATGACGGTGTCCGGCAAGGTCCGCAAGGTGGAGCTGCGGGAGAGGTACGGGCGGCCGTAACTCATGGACTAGGGCCTGTCCGGCGGATCAGGTCGCAGGGCACGGGCGGTTCCTCATCGGTGCTGGTGAGCGGGGCGAATGGGGGTGCCCCCGCGCGAGCTCGTTCGAGCGTGGGGGAGCGTCCGGCTGCAAGGCGGAGGAGGGCGTCGACGCGATGGGGGTCCCCCCGCGCGAGCTCGTTCGAGCGTGGGGGAGTCGGCAACCGACGACAACGCCGGTGGGGGCACCGCCCGCTCGAGCGAAGCCGAGAGTGGGGGAGGGCGTGCCAGGCCCCGCGTCTGCGGCATGATCCGCCGGACAGGCCCTAGGCGCCCGTGGCGTCCAGGTCGTCGGCGACCGGGTTCACCGGCTGCGGGGTGCCCGTGAGGTCCAGCACGAACAGGGGGATGCCGAGGCCGTCGGCGCGGTCCCGGGCGGCGTCGGCGTACCCGGCGAGGGAGAAGTAGACGCACCTCGCGGCCTGCGCCATGGCCGTCAGCCACAGGCACTCCACGTCCCGCAGCGAGGCCGCGCGCACGATCGGGTCGACCTGGGCCAGCAGCCCGTGGGCGGCCAGACCGACGCCGGAGGGGGGACGCCGGTCGGCGCGGCGGATGTCGCGGTAGCCGAGCCGGCGCAGGTAGAGCGCGGCGGCGGTGACCGCGTCGCGCGGGGTGCGGATGGTCATCGGGCTCAGCGGTGGGCGGCGCGCCGGAAGGGGGCCCGGCCGGGGTCCGGTCGCCGACGGCACACCGGAGACCGGGAGGCGCAGCACGGTCCCGCACGGGCAGCCCAGTTCCGGGTGCGGCCACTGGTCGTGGCGGCCGCAGGACGCGCAGCGCACGGTGACCCAGTCGTCGTCCCAGGCCCGGTGCACGACGGTGACGGGCGTGGCCCCCCTGGCCAGCGGCGGGCTGACCGGGGCCCCACAGACGCAAGGGTACGAAGGCGCGGTGTAGACGTGCTCACGCCGGCAGGCCGGGCAGCGCACCGGCACGCTCTCGGACATGACCCCATCGTCGTCCAGCCGGACCCCCCTTGTCCGCCGAACGCCCCTGTCTTGTCCCCTGTCCTGTCCGCTGTCCTGTCCGTCACGGCACCGCTACCACTCGTGCTCGGAGAGGCCCGGCCAGTCGTCCGGTCCGCCGCCCTGCCACTCGATGAGGTCGCTCTCCTCGACCTCGACACGGTCCAGGTCGGCCAGCCGCAGGATCTCGACCACGTCGTCCAGGTGGGAGGCGAGCCCCAGGGTCACGTCACCCTCGGTGACCCGTCGCGAGCCGTCCAGGGCCGGGGAGTGCACGACGATGTGCGGATGCGGGGTCGGTGAATGTGCCATGTCTTCAGGCTGCTGCGGGCGGCACCGATCCGCACGCCGGACGACACGCGTCGGCGGGCCCCGGCACTCCGGGGCCCGCCGGCCTGCCATCCGGTCAACCGCGGATCAGCAGGACGCCTCCCATCGGTGGGAGCGGAACCTGACGTTGAGGCCCGGCCAGGTGTCGCCGTGCTGCGCGATGCAGTAGCCGTCACCGGTGTAGTTGGCGCCGGTGTAGAGGACGACGTAGCCGTACGAGGACGACGTGCCGCTGTTCTTGGCCGACCCGACGTTCTGGGTGTCGGACCACGAACACTGGATGCTGCCGCTCCACCAGTCCGGGTCGGCGTTCGACCACGTGCACCGGCTGCCCGTGCCGTTGCTGCCGGTCCACACGCACAGATCGCCGCTCGGACAGTCCCACGCCGCCTGCGTCGAGGCACTCGCGGTGTTCGGTGCGATGAGGCCGAGTGCGCCCGTGGCGAAGGTGATCGCGGCGGCGGCGAGGGCCCTGCGGCCCCGGCGGGGTGTGCGGCTGGACTTCCGATCGTGCTCCTGCTCGTACGAGGACATCCCGTGCCCTTTCTGGTGGACGGTGCCGAGAGGGTCCTACGGCTGGCGGGAATCCATGTTTCACGCTGGGCATGTCACTGTCATGCTCGTGCGAGTGCACTGACACTTCGCAGGTCGGCAACGGTGACGCACGGGGAAACGGATGCTCCGCTTTCACTTCACGGCCGAGGACCTCACCAGAGTCAGAGTGGCGACCGAACCGCATGCGCTCTGGGAGATCGCGGTCAGTCTGCACCGGCTCCAGACCCGCGAAGGCCGCTGGGCCTACGCGCACTGGTTCCGTACCGCACGTGCCTCGCTGCGCCGGACCGGGCTCGAGCGGACCGTGAAGACCTTCCTGTTGCCGCTCTTCCCGCGTGCCGGCTACTTCCCCGACTTCCTCACGCCGCCGGAGGGCACCCAGGGACTGGACGCCGGGCTGGAGGCGGTGCTGGCGACACCGAACGAACGGGTCGTGAGGGAGGTCGAGGCCCTCACCCGGGCCGTCGGTGCCCCGGCCTGGGTACGCCGGCTCGCCGAGCGGGACATGCGGGAACAACTGGTGGGCGCCCTGCGCGCCTACCACCGTGCGGTGATCGCCCCGCACGAGCAGCGCATCCAGGAATGCCTGCACGCCGAGCGGGCCCGGCACGCCCACACCCTGTTCCATTCCGGGACCGAGGGCGTGCTCACCGGGCTGGGCCCCACGATCCGCTGGCGGCCACCGGTCCTGGAGATCGACCCGTATCCCGACCACCGCGACGTCCACCTCGACGGACGGGGACTGCTGCTGATCCCCTCCTACTTCTGCTGGCACGCACCTGTGGCCCTGGCCGACCCGGGGCTCCCGCCCGTTCTGCTGTACCCCCTCCACCACCTGCCGGCGACACCCCCGCACGCCGACTCACCACCACTCGACATCCTGCTCGGCCCCACCCGCGCCGCCATCCTCAGGGCCAGCGAGACCGGCTCCACCACGACCGAGGCCGCCCGCCGGGCCGGCGTGACACCTACGACGGCGAGCCATCACACCGCCGTACTGCGCGACGCCGGCCTGATCACCAGCCACCGCCACGCCAACACGGTCCTGCACACCCTGACCCCCCTCGGAGCGGCCCTGCTGCGAACGGGGCCGGACGACCACTGAGCGTCCCGGGACAGCACACCTAGCGCAACTCTTCCTCCAGCAGGCCCATCGTGAACACGTCGTACCACTGCCCGTCACGCCGGAAGACCTGGCGCAGCCTGCCCTCGTCGACGAAGCCGACCTTCTGGTAGACCCGGTGGGCCGCGTGGTTCTCGGTGACGACGGTCAGCTGGATCTTGTGCAGCCGCATCTTCTGGAAGCCGTAGCGGCAGACCGCCCGCATCGTGTCCGTGGCGTAGCCGCGTCCCCAGTACTCCTTCTCACCGATGTAGAGGTCGAGCTCGGCGTACCCGGTCTCCGGTTCGGCGTCTCGCAGGCAGACGACGCCGATGAGTTTCGCGTCGTCGAGCACCTCGACCCCGAAGACCACCTTGCCGTACGCGTTGCGCGGCCGTTCCTCGGCCCGCTTCCTGACCTCGGCCAGTGACGGGGCGTAGTCGTCGTCCATCCAGCGCATCACGTCGGGGTCGTTGTGCCACCGCCACAGCGCTTCCGCGTCCGACGGCTCGAGCGGACGCAGCTTCACCAGATCACCGAACACCATGCGGCCAGCGAACACGCTCCGGCGGGCCGACTCAACCGAATTAACCGGACGTCAGAGCGCGTCGACCGCGCTCACCTTCCAGCCCCCTGACGTGCGGGTCATCGTCATCCGTACCCGGTTCAGATCCAGGCGGGAGCCCGAGACCCGGGTGCTCTGCGTGACCTGGTTGACGAAGAGCAGCACCACGGCCCGGTCCGGTGACGCCGATATGACGGAGGCCGCGGGGACGCCACCGCTCGCGGGTTCGGCGACCGTCGCCCGTACCACCCCGTGGTACTTCCTGGCCGTCGGCCCGACGACAGTCGTCGTGGTCTTCCGGTACTCGTCACGGAAGTGTCCGGTCAGGCGCTCCCGGGCGCGGGCGAAGTCCTGGTCCAGGTGCCGGTAGTCGTACGACAGCACGACCGGTGCGGCCTTCCGCGCGGCGGTGAGCGCCGCGTCCCGCGCGGCTTCCGCGCGCCGTCCCTCCCGGTACTGCCACCCGAGCAGGCAGACCACGGCCAGGGCGATGACGAGGAGGGCGCCGAGCACCACGGTGAGCAGCCACCGCCGGGACGGCGGCGGCGCGGCCCCGGTCTCGGGGGACCTCGGTGACGGCTCGCGCGGGGCGTCCCGGACGCCCGGGCTGCGCTGCTCGACCCGCTTGGCCGCGGCGCGGGCGGCCGCGGTCATCCTCCGGCGGGCCGGGGCGGCCGGGCCGCGGCTTCGGGTGGTCGGGATCGCCATGTCGGACTCCTTCACTGGTGGTGGCTGTCAGCCCACGAACTCGACATCGGACGTCAGCCAGCGCCCGCCCCGGCGCACCAGCTCCAACTGCAGCCGGTAGGTGCGGGCCTGCCCCCCGGGCACGGCGGTGTTGGTCACCTTGCTGTCGGCGACCACCAGAACGCGGGCCGAGCGGGCGTCGCAACGGATGATGCCGGCGTCGAGGACCTGGCCCTCGGAGACGGACCTGTTCTCGGCGACGAGCTTGGTCAGCTGCGCCGTCTGCGCGGTGAACTGCTTCTTGAAGCCGCCGGTGGCGCCCTTGAGGACGTTCGCGCTGTCCCGGTCGTAGTGCCGGTAGTCGAGCGAGGTGAAGTTCAGCGCCGACTGACGGGCCGCGGCCAGCACGTCCTGGCGCCGCTGTGCCGTCTCGTGCTGCTGGTGGAGGCCGAGGCCCAGCCAGACCGCCGACGCGGCCGTCAGCGTGGTCGCCAGGGCGAGCCCCACCGGCAGGGCTCTGCCCGACAGGCGCCTGCTCACTCCATCGGTCCAACGAGCAGCCATTGCCACGACTCCTTTCCGAACACCGTCTGCTGGCCGCCCGCCGAGCCGATCTCGACGGGCCTTCCGTCCGGACCGGTCGCGGTGCCGGTCTCCGGGTCGTACGGCGTGACGTACGCCGCCCGGTCCGCCCCGCCGGACGCGGTCCGCGCGCCGGGGGCGTTCTGCGCGCCCCGCACCGACGTGCTGCCGCCGCGCGGGACCGTGCAGCGCGCGTCGGTGTTCGCCGCGCGCGTGCTCGTGTCGGCCGGGTCCCGCCGGCTCGTGCCGTAGCCCTGAGTGCACGGCGGCGGGTCGTCGGCGTTCAGCACCAGCCCGAAGTGCGTGGTGCCGTCGCCCGGTACGACCGTGTAGCTGCCCGCCACCAGCGCCGGGAAGGTGACGAGGGCCTGCTCCACGCCGGGCAGGTGGGCCAGGGTGACCTGGCCGCCGCTGATCAGGTTGGCCAGCAGGACCGACAGCCGGGGCCCGGTGGAGCTCAGCAGCGAGTCGACCTGCCGGGCGGCCGGAGCGGCGTTGCCGATCAGCTTGCGCAGGTCACCGTCGCTCGACTTCACCTGTGCGGTGAGCAACGCGAGATCGTGCGCGAACGACTTGATCGACGAGCCCTGGTCGGCCTGTGTCTTCAGGACCTTGTGCGAGTCGTCGATCAGCGAGACGGTCTCCGGCAGCGACTCGGACGCCGACTCCACGAGCGCGTTTCCGGAGTCCACCAGCCGGCTCAGGTTCGGCCCGGTACCGGAGAACGCCTTGCCCAACTCGTCGACGGTGACCCGCAGATCGTTCTTGCCGACCGAGTTCACCAGCCGGTCCAGGCTGAGCACGAGGTCCGTGTTGGGCAGCGGCAGACGGGTGTCGTCGCGGGGGATGGTGCTGCCGTCGAGGAGGTACGGGCCCTTGGACGTACGCGGCTGCAGGTCGACGTACTGCTCGCCCACCGCCGAACGGTCCGCCACCACGGCAAGGGTGTCCGCGGGGATCCGCGGTGCCCCGTCGTCGATGTCGAGGGAGACGGAGACGCCGCCTGCGCCGGTCAGCCCCAGCGTGCCGACGCGGCCCACCGGCACCCCGCGGTAGGTGACCTCGGCGCCGGGGAAGACGCCCCCGGAGTCGGCGAAGTCCGCCCGCACCGTGTAGCCGCGGTCCAGGACGTCGTCGGCCAGGCCGGTGTACTCGGCGCCGACGTAACCCACCCCGACGGCGGTGAGCGCGCAGAAGGCGATCAACTGCGCCTTGACGGTACGGGTGATCACGGCTGGACCCCCTTCAGCATCAGCTCGGCGAGCGCGAGGTCGATGCCCCCGGGCGGTTTCGCGCCGCTGGTGTAGGCGCTGGTGCACACCGGCGGGCACAGCGGCCCGCTCGGCCCGCCGCCCGAGGGGGCCGACGGCACGGACGGCGCCGACGGCAGGCCCGGGGTGCTCGGCAGCGCGGTCGGCGTGGGGACGCTCGGCAGGTGCGGGGGGCCCGGGAGATCCGGCACGCCGGGGGTCCCGGGACTCTTCGAACCGCCCTTGCCCTTCCCCGAGTCGCCACCCGCCAGATTGCCGTAGAGGTCGGCCAGGTCGAGGTCGGCGGTGATGTGCAGGTTGACGTAGTCGCCCTTGACGGCGTCCACGGCGTTGCGGGGGAACGGGTAAGTGGTCAGCAGTTCGAGGGAGTTCGGCAGGTCGCTGCCCGCCTTGTTCAGCTGCCGCAGGATCGGCCGGAGCTGCTCGAGGTCGGCCACCGTGTCGTCGTGCGAGGCGGTGACGACCCTGGTGCCCGTCGTGCCGAGCTTGGACAGGGCGGTGAGCATCCTCGTCAGATCGCGCCGCTGGCCGGCGAGGACCTTCAACGCGGGTGGCATGGTGTCGACGGCCTCGGCGATGGTCTTCTTCTCCTTTCCGAGCCGCCCCGCGAGACGGTCGACGGCCTCGATCGCGTGGACGATGTCCCTGCGCTGGTCGTCCAGGGAGCCGATGAAGGTGTCGAGCTCCTTCAGCAGGGACCGGACCCGGTTCTCCCGGCCGTCCAGGGCCTTGTTCAGCTCCACGGTGATCGTCTTCAGCTGGGCCACACCACCACCGTTGAGCAGGGCGGACAGCGCGGACAGCACCTCCTCGACCTCCGGGTTGCGGCCGCTGCGGGACAACGGGATGCGGTCGCCGTCCTGGAGCCGGCCCACCGCGGCGGTGCCGGCCGGGGCGGCGAGTGCCACGTACTTCTCGCCGAGCAGGCTGGTCTGCCGCAGCTCGGCGACCGCGTTGGCCGGCAGCTTCACCGAGTCGGCGATCCGCAGCCGCACCCGCGCGTGCCAGCCGTCCAGCCGCACCTTCTCCACGGCTCCCACGGTGACGTCGTCGACCTTCACCGCCGACTGCGGCACCAGGTCGAGGACGTCACGGAACTCGACGGTGACGTGGTACGCGTGGCCGTCGTCGGCGGCCCCGCCGGGCAGCGGGATGTCGTACCAGCCGTTGAAGGAGCAGCCGGACAACAGCAGCGAACCGGCCGCCGTCCAGGCGATCGAAGCGCCCTTGCGCCGCAGGTTCATGCGCCCGCCCCCAGGATCCCGCCGAGCGTCCGGTCGGTCGTGCCCGTCACCGCGGCGGTCTTCGGCAACGCGGGCAGGGAGTCGAAGAGCTGCTTCAGCTGCGTGCAGTCGGGGTTCTTGCCGCCCGTGTCGCCGGTGGTCCTCAGCACGGAGCACAGGAACGACGCCGGATCCTGCGCCTGCTGGGCGTTGTTGCGGGTGTCGAGGGTGCCGGCGGACGGGTTGTAGGCGTTGTTCAGGTTGGACAGGCCCGTGGGGGCCACCCGCAACAGCTCGTCCAGCGCGGCCCGTTCGGTGACGAGCACCTTGGTCACCTTGCTGAGGCCCCGCACGTTCGAGGTCAGCGACTCCTTGTTCCTCTTCACGAAGGCGGCGACGTCGCCGAGCGCCGACCCCAGGTTCGTGAGCGCCGCCGCGAGGTCCTCGCGCTCGCCCGCGAGCTGCTTCGCGACGCCCGCGAGGCCGCTGTTGAAGGACCGCACGTTCTGGTCGTCGGCGGCGAGCGCCGCCGTGAACACCTGCAGGTTGCGCACCGTGCCGAACAGGTCGGTGCGGCCGTCGGACAGTGTGGTGACCGCCTGCGAGAGGTCCTGGACCGTCCGGTTGAGGTTCCCGCCCTGCCCGTCGAGGTTGTCGGCGCTCACCTTGAGCAGCCGCGAGAGGGAGCCGTCCTTGTTGGCACCCTGGGGACCGAGCGCGTCGGCTGTCGTGTGCAGGCTGTCGAAGACACGGTCCAGTTCCACGGGCACGGCGGTGCGCGACTCGGGGATGACGGCGCCGTCGCGCAGTACCGGGCCCTTCCGGTACACCGGCAGCAACTGCACGTAACGGTCGCTGACCACCGAGGAGTTGATGATCGCCGCCCTGGCGTCGGCGGGGACTCTGCGCCCCGCGTCGTACTCCAGCTCCACCCGCACCCGGTCGCCCTCCGGAGTGATCTTCTTGACCTGGCCGATCCGTACGCCGAGGACGCGGACGTCCGAGCCGGGGTAGACGCCGACGGTGCGCGGGAAGTAGGCGGTGACATGCGTCTTCGCGGGCCGCGGCCACAGGGCGTGGGCGAGGGCGGCGACCAGGGCCAGTGCGGTGAGCAGGGCCAGGCGTGCGCGCATCCTCCTCATCGGGTGCCTCCCGTCCGGGGTGCCACCGGAGCGGCCACGAGGTTCTGGACGTAGGAGTCGAACCAGCGTCCGTTGCCGAGGGTGTTGGTGAACACCCGCGCATAGGGCGCGAGCAGCCTGACACTGCGGTCGAGAGCGGCCTGGTTGCGTTCGAGCATCTGCACCACCTGCTTCAGGCCCCCCAACGCGGGCCCGATCTCCTTGTCGTTGTCCCGGACCGCGCCGGAGAGCCCGATGCCGAGCGCGGCGGAGGTCTTCAGCAGCTTGTGGATCGCCGTGCGCCGCCTGCTGATCTCCTGGAAAAGCTTGTCGCCGTCGTCGACCAGCGCGGTCAGGTCCGCGGAGCGGTCGGCCAGCACACCCGTGGTGCCCTTCGCGTGGCGCAGGAGTTCGCCGAGCGCCTTGTCCCGCGAGGCCACCGTCCGGGAGATTCTCGACAGGCCCTTGATGGACGCGCGTACCTCGGGGGGCGAGTCCTGGAAGGTCGTGGAGAGGGTGTCCAGGGCCTTCGCCAGCCGTCCGGTGTCGATCTTCTCGGAGGTGGTGGTCAGGTCGCTGAACGCCTGCACGACGTCGTACGCGGCGACCGTCCGCCCCAGGGGGATCTCAGCTCCGGGCTTCAACTGCCCCGGCCCCTTGGGAAGCAGCGCCAGGTACTTGGCGCCGAGGATCGTCCTGACCCGGATCGCCGCACCGGTCTCGGTGCCGAACGCCGGATCCCCCTTCACCTTGAAGGTGACCTTGACGTGGTCGCCGTCCAGGTCGACGTCCTCGACCTTGCCGACCTTCACCCCGGCGATCCGCACCTCGTCCCCGGGCTTCAGCCCGCCCGCCTCGGAGAAGGCCGCGCTGTACGTCCTGCCGTCGCCGATGAACGGCAGGCTGTCGGCGTTGAACGCGGCCACGGCCAGCAGGACGAGGACGGTGAGACCGACGGCACCGATCACCACGGGGTTGCGGTCACGGAACGGAACCGGGTGGGGCCGACGCATCCGGGGGAGCCTGATCCGCGGCGGATCGACGCGCACCCGCACCAACGGCTGGGGGCCGCGGGGTCGGGGCGCCCGGCGAGGCAGCCGTGGCCTGGGCAGCCTCGGCGGGTCGACACGGACCTTGATCAGCGGCTCCGGACGCTTCGTGCGGGTCACGCGCTTCGTGCGGGTCATGCGCCGCACCTCGCCCTCGCCACCCGCAGATCCGGGGTGAGCACCTGCTTCGTCCTCGGCAGCACGATCCGGCCGTCGAAGTCGCAGAGGTAGAAGTTGAACCAGGAGCCGTAGGACGCGACCCCCGTCAGGGCGTTGAGTTTGTCCGGCAGCCGCTTCAGCACGCCCTCCACCGTCTTGTCGTTGTCGTTCAGCGTTCCGGTGAGGCCGGCCAGCCCGGCGATGTCGTCCTTCAGCGGCGGCCGCGCGTCCTTCAGCAGCTCCGAGGTGGCGTCGTTAAGGTCGCCGATGTTCACCAGCGACTCACCGATGGGCTTGCGGTCGGCGGACAGACCGGAGACCACCCGCCGCAACTGGACCAGGAGTTCGGAGAAGCGGGCACCCCGCTTGTCCAGCGTCCCCAGCACCGTGTTCAGGTTGTCGATCACCGAGCCGATCAGCTTGTCCCGGTCGGCCAGCGTCGTGGTGAGCGAGGCCGTGTGCACCAGCAGGCTGTCGACCGTGCCGCCCTCGCCCTGCAGCGTCCTGATGATCTCGGTGGCGAGCTGGTTGACGTCGCTCGGGCTGAGCGCGGCGAACAGCGGCTTGAAGCCGTTCAGCAGCGCGTTGAGGTCCAGGGCCGGCTGGGTGCGCGAGAGCGGGATCGTGGCCCCGGGCTTCAGCGCGGTGCCGTCGCCCGCGCCCTCGGTCAGGGCGACGTACCGCTGCCCCACCAGGTTCCGGTACCGGATGACCGCGTGGGTGCCGGTCAGCAGCGGCCGGTCCGCGCCGACGCTGAAGGTGATCTCCGCCAGTGTCCGGTCCTTGATCCCGATGCTCTCGACCTGACCGACCCGCACCCCGGCCACCCGGATGTCGTCGCCCTTCTCCAGACCGGTGACGTCGCTGAACACCGCTCGGTAGGTGTGCTCGTGGGCGAAGGAGACGTTGACGATGGTCGCGGCGAGCAGCGCCGTCGCCAGGATCGTCACCAGCGCGAAGAGAGAGAACTTGATCAAGGGGGCGGTGGTCTGCCGGGCTCCTGCGGTGCTCATGCGACGCTCACCGCCGTCCCGCGGGCCAGCGGCCCGAACAGCAGCGTCGTGACCGGCGGCACCTCGTCGGCGGGCACACCCAGCACGGGTGAGACCAGTGAGCCGACGGCACGCTGCTCGGCCCGGGTGGCGGAGACGCCGGGTGGACCGGACGAACCCGGCTGCTGGGAACCGTCGTCGAGATGGACACCCGGCGCGGGCACGGAAGGATGCGGCAGGTCACGGCAGTTCGGCCCCGACCGGTCGGCGTAGCGGGGTTCCTCACCCGGCCGGTACGCCCCCTGCGGGCGCACCGCCTCCAGCGTGATGTGCATCTCGCCGCCCCGGAACGCCTGCTCGGAGGCCTGCTCCTCGTGGACCAGGCCGGCGAACAGGCAGGGGTACTCGGGGGAGTAGCGGGCGAAGAGCTCCAGCGTGGGGCGGGAGACCCGGCCGAGGGTGATCAGCCGGTCGCCGTTCGCGTCCAGGAAGTCCCCGGCGGTGGCGGCCATCCCGGCGGTCGTGGTGAGCGCGGACGCGATGTGCTCGCGCTCCTCGACCAGCGTGCGGCTGGTGGTGACGGTGTCGCGCAGGATCGACATCAGGTCCGGCGCCGCGTCGCCGTAGACCTCGGCCACGTCGGCCAGCCGGGCGAAGTCCTCGGTGAGCGTGGGCAGATGGGGGTCGAGGCGGTGCAGGTAGGCCTGCACGCGGATGAGGTTGTCGCCGATCCGGTCGCCGCGCCCCTCCAGGGCGGTGGCGAAGGCGGACAGCGTGGCGTCGAGCTTGCCGGGTCGCACGGTCCGCAGCAGCGGCAGCAGGTCGTTCATCAGCTGCTGCAGTTCGATGCCGACGCGGGTGCGGTCCTGGGTGATGACGTCACCGGCACGGATGGGACGAACCGCCGGGGAAGCCGAGGAAGCGGAGCGCGCGGGCTCGACCAGGTCGACGTACTTCTCGCCGAACAGCGTCTTCGGCAGCAGGCGCGCGTGCACGTCGGCCGGGATGTCGGCGACGTATTCCGGCTTGAGCGCGATGTCGAGCGTCGCCTTGCTGCCGTCGGCGTGCACCGCGCGCACCTCGCCGACCAGCAGCCCGCGCAGTTTGACGTCGGCCATCGGTTCGAGCTGGTTGCCGAGGCTGTCGGCCTGCAGCTCGATCCGTACGGCTGGGGTGAACGCCTGCCGGTACACGGCGACCGACAGCGACAGCAGCAGGGCGAGCACGGCGATGAACAGCACGCCGTACAACCGCAGTTTCAGCGCCCTCACACGGCTCACAGGGCTCACCCGGCTCACCCCGCGATCCGCACGGTCGTGTTGGCGCCCCAGATCGCCAGGGACAGGAAGAAGTCCAGGACGTTGATCGCGACGATCGAGGTCCGCACGGCGCGGCCCACCGCGACGCCGACGCCCGCCGGGCCGCCGCTCGCGTGGTAGCCGTAGTAGCAGTGCACCAGAATGATCAGGACGGCGAAGACCAGCACCTTCCCGAACGACCACAGCACGTCGACCGGCGGCAGGTACTGCTGGAAGTAGTGGTCGTAGGTGCCCGCGGACTGCCCGTAGTAGCCGGTGGTGATGGTGCGGGCGGCCAGGTACGAGGACAGCAGCCCGATCACGTACAGCGGGACGACGGCGACGAAACCGGCGATCATCCGGGTGGTCACCAGGAACGGCAGCGAGGGCACGCCCATCACCTCGAGCGCGTCGGTCTCCTCGCTGATCCGCATCGCGCCGAGCTGCGCGGTGAAGCCGGCGCCGACCGTCGCGGACAGCGCGAGTCCCGCCACCAGCGGGGCTATCTCCCGGGTGTTGAAGTACGCCGACAGGAACGCCACGAAGTTCGAGGTGCCGAGCTGGTTCAGGGCGGCGTACCCCTGCAGGCCCACCTCCGTGCCGGTGAAGAACGACAGGAAGGCGATCACCCCGACCGTGCCGCCCACCACGGCGAGGGCGCCCCGGCCGAAGCTCACCTCGGCGAGCAGCCGCAGGATCTCCTTCTTGTAGCGGCGCAACGTCCGGCCGGTCCACGCCAGCGACCGGCCGTAGAAGGAGAGCTGACCGCCCAGCTCCTCCAGCTCCTTCAGCAGTGCCATGCCTCAGCCCCTCTGCGGGACGACCTGGAAGTACACCGCGGTCATCACGAAGTTCGTCACGAACAGCAACATGAAGGTGATCACCACGGACTGGTTCACGGCGTCGCCCACACCCTTCGGACCGCCCTTCGCGGTGAGCCCCATGTACGAGGCGACGACGGCCGCGATCGCCCCGAACACCAGCGCCTTGATCTCCGCCGCCCACAGGTCGGAGAGCTGGGCGAGGGTGGTGAACGACGCCAGGTAGGCGCCGGGTGTGCCGTGCTGCAGCACGACGTTGAAGAAGTAGCCGCCCGCCACGCCGACCACCGACACCAGGCCGTTGAGCAGCACCGCCACCACCATCGAGGCCAGCACCCGCGGCACGACCAGCCGGTGGATCGGGTCGATGCCCAGCACCTGCATCGCGTCGATCTCGTCGCGGATCTTCCGCGCCCCCAGGTCCGCGCAGATCGCCGTGCCGCCGGCGCCGGCGATCAGCAGCGCCGTGACGATCGGCGACGCCTCCCGCAGCACCGCCAGCACCGAGGCGGCCCCGGAGAACGACTGGGCGCCGAGCTGCCGGGTCAGACTGCCGATCTGCAGCGCGATCACCGCGCCGAAGGGGATGGACACGAGGGCCGTCGGCAGGATGGTGACGCTCGCGACGAACCAGGCCTGCTGGATGAACTCCCTTGTTTGGAAAGGCCGTCGGGGAATCGTGCGCATGACGTCCAGGGCCATCGCGAACAGGTTCCCCGACTGCCGGAGCGCTCCGGTCGGTGACAGTCTCATGCCCCGGCGACCGCCTTCCGGTGGCGCAGCTCGGCCTCGTGCCGCGCGATCGCCTCCCAGCGGGCGGGCCGGGTGATGCCCGGTCCCGGCAGCAGGCGGGGAGGGAGCGTCCGGCTGCCGGGGGCTTGTGCGGTGCCGTCGTCGCCGAGCGCGGCCAGCTCCTGCTCGACCTGGGCCGCGTCCTTCTCCTCCGCCATGCCGATGGGGCCCTGCATCCGGCCGTTCAGGAACTGCCGGACCACCGGCTCGTCACTGGTCAGCAGTTCCTCGCGCGGCCCGAACATGACCAGTTCCCGCCGGAACAGCAGGCCGATGTTGTCCGGGACCTGGCGGGCCGAGGCGATGTCGTGCGTGACGATCAGGAAGGTCGCGTCGATCTGGGCGTTGAGGTCGACGATGAGCTGGTTGAGATAGGCGACCCGCACCGGGTCGAGACCGGAGTCGGGCTCGTCGAACAGGATGATCTCGGGGTCCAGGACGAGAGCGCGGGCGAGACCGGCCCGCTTGCGCATCCCGCCGGAGATCTCACCGGGCAGCTTTCCCTCCGCGCCGATCAGCCCGACCATGTCCATCTTCTCCAGCACGATGCGCCGGATCCGGCTCTCCGGCTTCCGGGTGTGCTCGCGCAGGGGGAAGGCGATGTTGTCGTACAGGTTCATCGAGCCGAACAGCGCGCCGTCCTGGAACAGCACGCCGAACAGCTTCCGCACCTCGTACAGCTCGTGCTCGCGGAGCCGGGTGATGTCCCGCCCCGCGATCGTCACCGAGCCCCGGTCCGGTTTCAGCAGGCCCACGAGCGTCTTGAGGAAGACCGACTTGCCCGTGCCCGACGGGCCGAGCATGACGGAGACCTCCCCGGCGGGCAGCGTCAGCGAGACGTCCCGCCAGATGACCTGGTGACCGAAGGACTTGGTCAGCCCTTCGACACAGATCTCGACACCCATCCGGTCCACCTCTCGGCCCGTGGAGCAGCTCCGACATCTGCTCTACGGGGAGGGGGCGGGGGTCCGTCGCGGGAGAGGGAAACTTTTTTCGGGGGGCCTACGGCAGCGGGGTGAGGGGCGGGACGGAGATCGGGACGGAGGGAGCGACGGACGCCTTCGGGAGCGGCGGCGGCGTCGTCGGCGCCGCGGACGCGTCCGGGAGGGCGGGCAGGGTCGGCACGCTCGGGAGCTCCGACACGCTCGGCACCTCGGGAACGGTCGGCACCGGTGACAGCGAGGCGGCCGGCAGGGGTGGCACCGACAGCGGCAGCAGCGACCGGCCGGGGGCGCCGGCCGACGGCACCGCCCCGCGAGGCGTCGCGGTGGCCGACAGCACCCGGACGGCCGGGGCGGGCGGCCGGGAGCCGCCGGACCGTACGGCCTCGGGGGTGGTCCCGGACGCGGGAGACGCGGCGGGCGGCGGGGTCCTGCCCGGCGGGTCACCGTGCAGCGTGTACGGCAGCACGAACCCGGCCACCGCCAGGGTCGCCGCCGTCGACGCCACCGCCACCGCCTTGCCGCCCGCCCGCAGCCGCACCCGACCGGCGAGGAACACGGCGACCCCGAGCGTCGCGGCCAGCGAGTTCCGCAGCGTCCGCCGGGCCCGGGCGAGGAGCGACTCGACGGTCCGGTAACTCAGGCCCATCTTGACGGCGACCTGGCCCACGTCCAGGTCCTCGGACTTCAGCCACAGCGCCTCCGCCTGCCGCTCGGGCAGCTCCCCGCTGCGCACGGCCAGCCACCTGGCCTCGGCCCGGTCGCACACGGCCTCCTCGACCGGCACCGGCCCGGGCGTGATCAGCGTCGGACTGGTGCGCACCTCCGCCTCACGGTTGACCTGCCGGTAGCGGTCCACGCACAGCCGCATCGTGACCGTCGTCAGCCAGGCGACCAGCCGCTCGTCGTCCAGGTCGGGCCGCTCGGCGGCGCGCAGCATCGCCTCGTGCACCGCGTCCTCGGCGTCCTCCTGGCTCATCGACCGGCGCCGGGCCACCTTGAGCAGGTGCTCGCGGTGGCTCCACATGCGCTGCCAGCGCTCGTCGGCGGCCGGCGTCTGAGCAGGCATGTCACTCGCCATGAGGGGCCCTTTCGCGCTCCCCCGCCGGAGTCGTCCCGTCCGGCGGGTCAGCGCGACATTACCGCCCGGTAGTCGCGGTTGTGGAGGGGGTGAGGCCCATCGATTCCCCGCCGTCACGGGGCAGCGGACCGCCGCTGGGCAGCAGGTCACCGGTGGGCAGAGCGGTCACCGGGCCGGGTACGGGGACCAGCGGTTTCGTCGTTTTCCCGGTCGGCGGACGGGAGTTGGAGGGGGTGGGGGAGGCCGTGGCGGAGGGTGCCGGGGACGGGGTGCCCCTGCGGCGGGGCGACGGGGCCGCCTTCGGGGCGGCTTCCGGCCGAGGGGCGGCGCGGCGGGCCGGCGGCCGCGACGCCACCGTGGACGGGCGGTCCGGTACCACGAGGTGACCTTCCAGGAAGTACGCGTACCAGGCCCGCACCGTCCGCAGGTACGCCTCCGAGTGGTTGTAGCCGAGCACCGCCCGGTCGAGCCCGGCCGGATCGGACAGGTCCCTCCCGGCCGCGCACAGATACCGCCCGGCGGCCAGCGCCGCGTCGAACACGTTGTCCGGGTCGGCCCGCCCGTCACCGTTCCCGTCGGCGCCCCAGCGGGCCCAGGTGGACGGGATGAACTGCATCGGCCCGACCGCGCGGTCGTACGTCCCGTCCCCGTCGTAGGCGCCGCCGTCCGTGTCCGGTACGACGGCGAAGGCGCCGCCGTCCAGCCGCGGGCCCAGGATCGGTGTGACGGTCGTGCCGTCCGCTCCCACCCGGCCGCCGTCCGCCTGCCCCGACTCCACCTGGCCGATCGCCGCCAGCAACTGCCACCGGAGCCGGCAGCCGGGCGCGGTCCGCGCGAGCTCCGCCTCGGCGCGCCGGTAGGCGGCGAAGACGGTCGCGGACAGCGCCGCGGCGCCGGGCACCGACACTCCACCCGGGTGCTTCCGCGTCAGCGGCGGCAGCTCCGTACGGTACGGGCCGCCTCCGGACACGTCCCGCCCGTACCCGGCCGCCGGCCGCCCCACCGGCACGTCGGCCCGTGCCGGCACCGCCCCCGGCGCCTGCGAGGCGGTCAGCGCCGCCATCGCCGCCGCCGCGACCGCCGTACCCCGCGCGCCCCTGACCCTGTGCCCTGTCACGTCGTGATCCCTCCCTGCGAACCGCGGACTGCTCTCGTACGCTCTACGCGGGAGGGCGGCGCGTCCGTCGCCGGCTGCCTACCCTGAAGGTGTGGCTCGGTCCAACGACGAGGTCGCCGCGCTGCTGCAGGAGTACGCGGACCTGATCTCGATCACCGGCGGGGACGCGTTCAGGGCACGCGTCCACGAGAAGGCCGCCCGCGCGATCGGCGGCCACCACGCCGACGTCTCCACGCTCGACCTCAAGGGCCTCCAGGAGATCCCGGGCGTCGGCAAGTCGATCGCCCACAAGGTCCTCGAGTACTTCGACAGCGGCAGCGTGTCCGCCGTCGAGGAGCTGCGGGCGAAGATCCCCGCCGGGGTCCGACGGCTGACGGCCATCCCCACGCTCGGCCCGAAGAAGGCGCTGACGGTGTACGAGGAGCTGGGTGTCTCCTCGGTCGACGAACTGGCCGACGCCGTCCACCAGGAGCGGCTGCGCGACCTGAAGGGCTTCGGCCCGAGGACCGAGGAGAACATCCTCCACGGCATCGAACTCCTGCGGTCCTCCGGCGACCGCGTCCAGCTCGACGTGGCGTCCGACCTCGCCGACTCCATCGTGGCCGCGCTGTCCGAGGTGACGGGCTGCCTGCGGTGCGCGTACGCCGGGTCGCTGCGCAGGATGCGCGAGACGATCGGCGACATAGACGTCCTCGTCGCCTCCGGGACGCCGGCGCCGGTCATGCGGGCGTTCACCGAGCTGCCGTACGTCACCGAAGTGATCGCGCACGGCGAGAAGAAGACGTCCGTGCGCACCGCCAAAGGCCTCGCCGTCGACCTGCGCGTGGTGCCTCCGGACTCCTGGGGAGCGGCGCTGCAGTACTTCACCGGCTCCAAGGCCCACAACATCCGCACCCGGGAACTGGCCGTCCACCAGGGGCTGAAGCTCTCCGAGTACGGCGTCTTCGACGTCGAGAGCGGAGAGAAGACCGTCTCCGAGACGGAGGAAGAGGTGTACGCCCGGCTCGGCCTGCCGTGGATCCCGCCCACGCTGCGCGAGGACCGCGGGGAGATCGAGGCCGGACTGCGCGGCGAGCTGCCCGGCCTGGTGACCGAGGCGGACGTCCGGGGCGACCTGCACAGCCACACCGACCTCACCGACGGGCTGGCCCCGCTGGAGGAGATGGCCGAGGCGGCCGCCCGGCGCGGTTACGCCTACTACGCGATCACCGACCACGGCCCCGACATGGCCATGCAGCGCATGACCGACGAGCGGATGCTGGCCCAGCGCGAGCAGGTCCGGGAACTCGACGGCGCCTACCCCACCCGCGGGGCACGCGGCGGTCTCCGGCTGCTGCACGGCGCCGAACTGAACATCGGCCCCGACGGCGACGTGGACTGGCCCGCCCGGTTCCTCGCCGGGTTCGACCTGTGCGTGGCCTCGGTGCACTCGCATTTCCACCAGGACCGCGAGGCCATGACCCGACGGCTCGTGCGCGCCTGCGAGAACCCGTACGTCGACATCATCGGCCATCCCACCACCCGGATCATCGGCAGACGGCCGGGCGTCGACGCCGACCTGGACGCGGTGTTCGCCGCCTGCGCCCGCACCGGCACGGCCCTGGAGATCAACGCCCATCCGGACCGGCTGGACCTGCGCGACGAGGACATCCTGCGGGCCAGGCGGCACGGGGTGCGGTTCGCCGTGGACAGCGACGCCCACTCCGTCCTCCACCTCGCCAACCTGCGCTACGGCATCGGCACCGCGCAGCGCGGCTGGCTCACCGCCGACGAGGTGATCAACACCTGGCCGCTGACCCGCTTGCGGCGGTTCCTGCGCAAGGGGAGGGCACCGCGGTGACCGGGGGCTGCCCGAACGGCGGTACCGCGCGTTAGGTTGAGCGCGTGCGACTGAGAGTGGAGTTCACCACCGAACCCTTCGACCTGGACGAGACACCCGCGCACGCGCTGGTGGCCCGGGAGGTCGTCGAGACGGCCGAGCTGGACTCCGTGGACGTCGGCCCCTTCGGCAACACGGTGGAAGGGGGCGCGGACGCCGTCCTCGCGGCCGTGGACACGCTGCTGCGCAGGACCATGGAGGCAGGCGCCACCCGGATCTCGCTCCAGGTCAACGTGATCGAAAGAGGGCGACGTGACCGGGAAGAGTGATACGTGAGCGGGGACGAGCCGTTCATCACGGCCGTGAAGCCGCTGGTCGACGCGATGGGCGGGGAACTGCTGCCGCCGGACGAGGCCGGCCCCGACGACGTGGTGCTCGCCTGGGAGGGCGTCGACGTCGTCGCCGTACGCCTGCCCCAGCTCGCCGACTCCCTCGACCACATCCTGGCCGCCATGGAGCGCAAGCAGGGCAAGCCGCTGGCCGACCTCGACCGCAAGGCCAAGCAGGAGGTCGTACGGGTACTCGAGGCACGCGGCGCCTTCTCGGTACGGCACGGCGTGGAGACCGTCGCGAGCGCCCTCGGGGTGAGCCGCTTCACGGTCTACAACTACCTCAACCGCCGCTGAGCGGCGCTCCCCGGTAACCCAGAATTTTCAACAAACTGTTGACGTGATGATTCCGGGGGGCGTTAGCTGTCGGCAGCCCGTTCCGCACATAGGCCCGTCGCTGCCACGGAGGCTCCGGTGACTTCGACTTCCATGCCTTTGGGCCTGGCCCGGTTCAACGCCCTGGAGGAGCACGCGGCCTTCGCCGTCCTCCACGAGCTGTGCGCCGCCACCGCGTGGGCCACGACGCTGCTCGCCGCCCGCCCGTACGCCACGGCCCAGGACCTCTACGCCGCCGGCGACGCCGCCACGGCCGGGCTGACCGACGCGGACCTGGAGGAGGCGATGGCCGGGCATCCCCCGATCGGCCGTCCGAAGCCGGGCGATCCGGCCTCCGCCCGGGAGCAGAGCGGCATGGAGGGCACCACGAAGGAGCTGAAGGCGGAGATGCTCGAACTGAACCTGGCCTACCAGGACAGGTTCGGCCATGTCTTCCTCATCTGCGCCACCGGCCTGACCGGCGAGCAGATGCGGGACGCGCTCAAGGAGCGGATCGGCAACGCGCCGGAGCAGGAACGGGAGATCGTCCGCGCCGAACTGGGCAGGATCAACCGCATCCGGCTGGCCCGACTCGTCGAAGAGGACGCCTGAACGTATGAGCACCAGCACCAGCACCACGGCCTCGGTGTCCACGCACATCCTGGACACCTCCGCCGGCCGCCCCGCCGCGGGCGTCGCCGTCCACCTCGCCGCCCGCGCGGGCCGCGACGCGCGGTGGCAGGCGCTCGGGGGCTCCGTGACCGACGCGGAGGGGCGGTGCAGGGACCTTCCGGCGCCGCCGGAGGGGACCAGCCACGTACGGCTCGACTTCGCCGTGGAGCCGTACCTGGAGCCGTACCGGGAGCAGAAGTCCGACGACGGGCGGGCGGTGTTCTTCCCCGAGGTGGCCGTCACCTTCGCCGTGCGGGCCGGCGAGCACTACCACGTGCCGCTGCTGCTCAACCCGTTCGGTTACTCCGTATACCGAGGGAGCTAGCCAGATGCCCATCCTGGGACAGAACCAGTACGGCAAGGCCGAGAACCGGGTCGTGAGGATCACGCGGGACGGCGCGACCCACCACATCAAGGACCTGGGCGTGTCGGTGTCGCTGAGCGGCGACATGGACGAGGTCCACTACTCCGGCTCGAACGCCAACGTCCTGCCGACCGACACCACCAAGAACACGGTGTACGCGTTCGCCAAGGAGCACGGCATCGAGTCCGCCGAGCAGTTCGGCATCCTTCTCGCCCGCCACTTCGTCACATCGCAGGAACCCATCCACCGGGCGCGCATCCGCATCGAGGAGTACACCTGGGAGCGGATCGAGCACTCAGGGAAGGGCGCGCACTCCTTCGTCCGCAGGGGCCAGGAGACCCGGCTGGCCCAGATCACCTACGACGGCCGCTCGTGGGAGGTCGTCTCCGGCCTCAAGGACCTCACCGTGATGAACTCGACCGACTCCGAGTTCTGGGGCTACGTCAGGGACAGGTACACGACCCTTCCCGAGGCCCACGACCGCATCCTGGCCACCGAGGTCTCCGGCCGCTGGCGCTTCAACTGGACCGAGGACGCACAGCGGATGCCGGCCTGGGACGAGTCGTACGCACAGATCAAGGGGCACCTCCTGGGAGCCTTCGCGGAGACCTACTCGCTGTCGCTCCAACAGACCCTGTACGCCATGGGCGCGCGGATCATCGACCGCCGCGGCGAGATCGACGAGATCCGTTTCTCCCTCCCGAACAAGCACCACTTCCTGGTCGATCTGAAGCCGTTCGGTCTGGAGAACGACAACGAGGTGTACCTCGCCGCCGACCGCCCCTACGGCCTGATCGAGGCCACCGTCCTGCGCGACGGTTGCGAGGCGAAGATCCCGGCGGACCTCACCAACCTCTGAAGGACGCACCATGGCAGCAGCCCAGCGCACCGTCATCGAGAACTGTTCGATCGCCACGGTCGACGCACACGACACCGAGTACGCGAACGGACACGTCGTCCTCGCCGGCAACCGGATCGAGTCGCTCGGCGCGGGCCGGGCCCCGGACGGCCTGGAGGACGTCGTACGCCGCATCGACGCCACCGGGCACCTGGTCACCCCGGGCCTGGTCAACACCCACCACCACTTCTACCAGTGGATCACCCGGGGTCTGGCCACGGACCACAACCTCTTCGACTGGCTGGTCGCGCTGTACCCGACGTGGGCGCGCATCGACGAGCCGATGGTGTACGCGGCCGCCCAGGGCTCGCTGGCGATGATGGCCCGCGGCGGCGTCACCACCGCCATGGACCACCACTACGTCTTCCCGAAGACTGCCGGCGACCTGTCCGGCGCGATCATCCGCGCCGCCCGCGAGACGGGCATCCGCTTCACCCTCGCCCGCGGCTCCATGGACCGCGGCGAGAAGGACGGCGGCCTGCCCCCGGACTTCGCCGTCGAGTCCCTCGAAGGCGCCCTCACCGCGACGGAGGAGACCGTCGGACGGCACCACGACGCCTCCTCCGACGCGATGACCCAGGTTGCCGTCGCCCCCTGCTCGCCCTTCTCCGTCTCCACCGAACTGCTCAAGGAAGGCGCCGAGTTGGCCCGCCGCCTTGGCGTACGGCTGCACACCCACGGCTCGGAGACCGTGGAGGAGGAGAAGTTCTGCCACGAACAGTTCGGCATGGGCCCCACCGACTACCTGGAGTCCACCGGCTGGCTCGGCGAGGACGTGTGGATGGCGCACTGCGTCCACATGAACGACTCCGACATCGCCGCCTTCGCCCGCACCGGGACCGGTGTCGCCCACTGCCCCTCCTCCAACGCCCGCCTCGCCGCCGGTATCGCCCGGGTCCCGGACATGCTCGCGGCCGGTGTACCGGTCGGCCTCGGTGTCGACGGCACCGCCTCCAACGAGTCCGGGGAGCTGCACACCGAACTGCGCAACGCCCTCCTCATCAACCGCCTCGGCAAGCACCGCGAAGCGGCCCTGAACGCCCGGCAGGCGCTGCGCCTCGGCACGTACGGCGGTGCCCAGGTGCTGGGCCGCGCCGCCGAGACCGGCTCCCTGGAGCCGGGCAAACTCGCCGACCTGGTCCTGTGGAAGCTCGACACCCTCGCCCACGCCTCGATCGCCGACCCCGTGACCGCGCTGGTCCTCGGCGCGGCCGCCCCGGTCACCGCGTCGTTCGTGAACGGCCGGCAGATCGTCGAGAACGGCCGCCTCCTCACCGTCGACGAGGACGCGGTCGCCCGCTCCACACGTCAGGAGGCCCAGCGGCTCGCCCGGATCGCCGCCGGGGGCTGAGAAAGCGGGGGAGGACCTTCTGCCCGATGGTGCACCCTGTGTGCCATGAACGAGTCCGGCCGTGTCGAGGCCTTCAGCGACGGTGTCTTCGCCATCGCCATCACGCTGCTCATCCTGGAGATCAAAGTCCCCGACGCCGGTGCGCACGGCGGACTTTAGGGCCATGCCCCACGGTGCGGATGCGGTGCGGTGTGGCCTACAGGCCGAACAGGCTCGGGTCCGCGGTCAGTTCCTCGAAGAGCCCCCGCGGGTCCGCGACCAGTTTCCTGGCCTTCAGGTCCATCATCCCGCCCACCGCCGTGATCTCGGCGGCCACCGTGCCGTCGGTCTTGCGAACCTCCTGCAGGATCCGGAAGGTCTTGCCACCGCCCCACTCGAACGCGCACGTCACGTCGACCTCGTCGCCGGCGAGCAGTTCGCTCCGGTAGCGGATGGTGGTCTCCAGCGCCACCGGGCCCACACCCCGGCCCATCAGCTCGGCCTGGCTGATGCCGGCGGCCTGCAGCAGCGTCCAGCGGGCGTGCTCCGCGTAGTTGACGTACACCGCCTGGTTGAGGTGACCCTGTACGTCGGTCTCGTAGCCGCGGACGGTCACACGGACGGAAAACGGTTCGGTCACTGCTTTCCCTTCTCGCGTTCGGATTTCCGGTCGACCGATCTTGGCATGCGCCTTACGCCCGTCGGGGCGACGCCAGCAGATACCGCGCCCTCGTCCGGGGCTCCGTGTACTCCCCGGCCTGCCAGCCCGCCCGTTCCAGAGTGGCCGCGCAGGCCCGCAGCGCCTCCCCGCCCGGCGCGTACACGGCGACCGCCTCCGGCTGCGGGGTCGCGCGCACCCGGTAGCCGTCGGTGTCCCGGCCCGCCGGGCGGTGCCCGGCAGCCTCCAGGGCGAGCGCGGCGGCCCGCACCAGATGCGTACGCTCCCAGGAGCAGGGCCGGTCCGTGGCACCGTCCGGGTTGGTCATCCGGCGCAGTTCGACGAGCCCCTGCCACGCGCTGTGCACCTCGCGCACGCGGGACGGCCCGGCGGCCTCCTCGTCGTCCCCTCCGACGCGGGCGGCGAAAACCCCATCACCCCCAGGATGTACCGGCGCCGCGCCGCTCTCCTCCGGCACCGCCTCCCGTATCCGGTGCCCGGCCGGCGTCAGGAAGTGGTCGTGCGGCGGCCGCGGATGCCGGAAGGCCAGCCCCCGCGCGACCAGGGCGGCGAGCTGCGCCTCCGTACCCCTCAGCCGCCCGGTGACGGGATCGGCGGCATTGATCACCCGCCGCTGCGCGACGGTCGGCGAACGGCTCACGGCGTGCTCCTCCCCGGCGGTCGGCCCACTGGGCAGCCTACGACCGGGCACTGACAGCCGACTCGATCGTGTCATGCCTGGACGGTGGGGCGAACGTTGATCTCGCCGATCTCGACGTCGTCGGGCTGCTCGATGGCGAAGGCCACCGCACGGGCGACCGCCGCCGGAGGGATGCCCACCGCATCCATGTTCTTGCGTGTCTGCTTGCGGATGTGCGGGTCGGTCATGGAGTCGGCGAGATCAGTGCGTACGTATCCCGGCGAGATGGCTGTCGTGCGCACCACCCCGTCGGTGGACTCCGTGCGCAGTCCCTCATGGATGGTGCGCACCGCGTTTTTGGTCGCGGCGTAGACGGCCATCGAGGGGGACACGGTCAGACCGGCCACGGAGACGATGCTCACCATGTGGCCCGCCCCTTGCTTGCGGAAGGCGGGCAGTGCGGCGGCGATGCCGTTGAGCGTGCCGCGGAGGTTGACATCGATCATGGCCGACCAGCTTTCGGTGTCGAGGTCGGCCAGCGGGCTGATCGGGGCGATGCCGGCGTTGTTCACCAGTACGTCGAGACGGCCGTACTGGTCGATGGTGGTGGCAACCAGACGCTGCAGGTCCTCGGCCTGGGTGACGTCGACGACGCAACGGGCGGCACGGCCCCCCTGCTCCCGGATGTCCTGCGCTATGGCGTCGATGCGTTCACTGCGGCGCGCCGCGAGCACGACCGCGGCGCCACGCTGTGCGAGCAGACGGGCCGTGGCTTCGCCGATGCCGCCACTCGCTCCGGTGATGGCGACGATCTTGCCGTCAAGAGAGAGCACTACTGCCTCCAAGTAAAGTGGACACGTGTCCGCCGCAGGGGCTCACACTACCGGACACGCGTCCATTTGTGGTGAGCGGAAAAACGTCAGGAGTGGCCTATGAGCGTGCCGGCACGCCGTCCGGATGCGGCACAGAACCGCACCCGCATCGTGGAGGCCGCCCGCGCGGCCCTCGCCGAGTCCGACCACGTCCACCTCAACGAGATCGCCAAGCGCGCCGGAGTGGGACAGGGAACCCTCTACCGGAACTTCCCCAACCGCGAAGCGCTCCTCGCCGAGGTCTACCGGCGCGACGTCGAAGAACTCGTGACCGCCGCCCCCACTCTGCTGGCGGAACACGAGCCCGTGGAAGCCTTGCGTCACTGGCTCGACCGAGTGATCGACTACGCCGAGATCAAGCGTGGCGTCCTGGCAGCGCTTGAGCCGACGGCGTGGCAGGACCTTGTCGCCCACAGCCACAACCCCATCGAAGACGCCCTCGGACACCTGCTGGACGCCGGAAAAGCGGCAGGTTCCATCCGTGCGGACGTGGACGCCCACGGGGTCCTCGTGCTCATCGCCTACCTCGGCCGACTGGACCGGGACGAGTGGAAATCAACGGCACGGCCTCTGATGAACGTCATCCTCGACGGTCTTTCCCGACAGGACGCGGGTCGGTGAGGGCAGAGGAGGGGCAAGCGTCGGACCCGACAGCGCCTGATGCGCGCAGACGTCAGCCCGGCCTCACCGCCCCGCCAGTTTCGTCAGCCAGGGATGCCCGGGATGCATGCGTGCCAGCCGGCCACGGAGGACGTCGCGCCGTGCCCGGCTCAGCAGCGGCAGGACTCCGTCGAAGTCCGCATGGTCCTTGGGGCGCGTCGCCTTCGCCTTGAACAGCAGCGCCAGCTCCGGCACCAGACAGGGGATGCCGTCGGTGGTCCGTTCGATGATCGCGTCGTACGGCAGCCGCAGGCTCTCGTCCCGTCGGCAGATCCAGGTCCCGCCGTCGTGCGGCTCGCGGAAGACGTCGAACAGGAACCGACCGCTCACCGGATCCCGCAGCCAGGTCTGGTGCGTGGCCGCGAGCACCTCGGCTCGCGCCCCCGCCCAGACCCGCCCCGAGCCCACCGCGTCGAACTCGTACTCCGGGAAGCGGTCGCGAACCTCCGTGAACCCCGCCGAAGGTACCGCGATCTCCAGATCGCCGTGGGGCCGCGACTGCCCTCCGCGGAACAGGTCCAGCGCCCACCCCGCCACGACGCACCAGGGCGCACCGACCCCGGCCAACCGCTCCGCGACCTGCTCCGGCCGCCAGGCATGCGCCCACCGAGCCTCCAGCTCGTCCGCATCGAGGATGGCGCCGCCGGGCGGTACGGAACCGGTCATCGGGCCGACGCCGTCGGTGACCCCACCCGGTGAGCCGTGCCGTCGGCGTCCACGTACGCGAACTCGCGGAGGCCGTAGGGCATGTCGGCCGGCTCGGTGAAGCGGCCCTCCACGCCGGAGGCCTTCCACTGGGCGAAGACGGCGTCGGAATCGCTCACGTAGAGGTAGAGGACGGCTCCGGTGCTGTGCGGGTCGTGCTCGGAGCACTCCGTCAGGTGGACCGACACCGAGCCCCGCTCGACGAAGCCATAGCGATCGGGGCCCTCGTGGCGTTGCGCCGTGAAGCCCAGACGGCGGTACCGCTCCAGAGCGGCATCGAGGTTCCGGACGGGGACGACGGGGGCGACGCTGCTGAAGACGACTTCCGGCATCCGGCCAGTCTCGCAGGCGGGCGACACCGAGCACAGGGGGAAGTCGCGCCCGCTGTCACCCGATCGGGGGGATTGACTCACTGGTACCTGAATCGTCGTTTCTGCCGCTGTACGGTCTGTGTGTCGCCCAGCGGGGCGGCAGCAACTCGCGTACCGCGCAGCACTGTTGAGGCTGCGAAGGCGGTGCCGTTCCTGCACGGTCGACGCGCCTGGAGGGGCTTTGAGGATTTCCGGGCACCGGAGTGTCCGTGACGGAGGCGTCGCGCTGGTGGCCCCGGGCATCGTCGGTGGGGCGACCGCGTGAAGGTCATGGACTTACATCACTCCTACCGTCGGCGCTCGGTGCTGCGCGGGATCGACTTCGATCTGCCGCACGGCGCGCTGGTCGGCATCGTCGGCGAGAACGGCGCGGGCAAGTCGACCCTGCTCAGGATCCTCTCCGGGGAGCTGCGCCCCTGTCGCGGCACCGTCCGGCACAGCGGCCGCTTCGGGTACTGCCCGCAGCACGCCGTCCTCAACGACGCCTTCACCGTCCGGCAGCACCTGGAGTTCTTCAGAACGGCCTTCGGCCTGGCCGACCTGGGCCACGCCGAGGAGGCCATGGACGTCCTGGGATTCGCCGAGTACGCCGACGTACGCGCCGGGGTGCTCAGCGGCGGGACGCGACAGAAACTGAACCTGACCCTGGCCCTCATGCACCGTCCGCAGGTGCTGCTGCTGGACGAGCCCTACCAGGGCTTCGACTGGGACACCTACCAGCGGTTCTGGGAACTCGCCGCCCGGCTGCGCGATGCCGGACGCTCGGTCCTGGTCGTCTCGCATCTCGCCTACGACGCCGAGCGGCTGGACGCACTGTGGCGGCTGAAGGACGGGACGCTCCAGCCCGTCGCGCCCCTCGCGGGTGCGGCATGAGCAGACACCTGAGACTGTTCACCACCGCGACCCGCTACGCGGTGACCGAGCACGTGCGCAACCGGTTCGCGATGGTGCTGGTCGCGGTGTTCATCCCGCTGTGGACGATGCTGGCGTACCTGGTCATGCCCGACACCCCGGCCCGGATGCGGCTGCGGGCCACCGGGGAGATCCTCGCTCCGCGAGGGAACGAGATCACCGAGATCAGCGGTGCGCTCAACGCCGTCACCCTGATCACCGGGTTCATGATGTTCGCGGCCACGTTCTCCGGCCATGACTTCGACCGCCGCCTCGCCATGGCCGGCTACCCCCGCGCCCATCTCGTGCTGGCGAAGGTCGCCGCTCTCGCCATGGCCTCAGCGGCCGTGTCCGCCTACGCCACCGCCGTCACCTGCCTGATCTGGACACCGCGCCAGCCCGTCCTGCTCGCCGTCGCCCTGTTCGGCGCCGCCCTGACCTACGGCGTCCTCGGCGTCGGCTTCGGCGCCGTGCTGCACCGGGAGGTCGAGGGCATGTTCGCCATCCTGATGACGAGCATCATCGACCTCGGCCTGCAGAACCCGATCACCAGCTCGGGCAGCGAGAGCCCCGTCACCCGCTTCCTGCCCTCCTACGGCGCCATGCAGGCCAGCACCGCCGCGGGCTTCTCCACGACGGGACTGCCCGGCCACGTCGCCATCCAGCTCGGCTGGTCCGCCGGAGCCGGGCTCATCGCTCTCCTCGCCTTCCACCACCGCACCCGCGACGCCCTGCTCCCGGCGACCCGGCCCCACCTGCCGGGGCCCCGTCGGTCCGGCGCGGACCAGGCAGCCGATGCCGGTACCACAGCGGTGAGTTGACGTCCCCGCAGCATTCGTCCTCGCCGGCCGGTACGTGCCTTCAGCTGGAGTCCCGCAGACATGCCCCGAATCCGTGAAACCGTGTCCGACGACCGCACTGAAGCCGACCTGCGGGCCGCTTACCGCCTGTGCCGCCGCAGGGCACGCAGACAGGACCCCGAGACGTACGCTCTCATCCGCCTGCTGCCCTCCGCGCTGCGGCCGGCGGGCGCAGCCCTCTGGGCCGCGCTGTCCGCGATCGACGATCTGATCGACGACCGGGATGCCACGGCAGCCGAGCGGACCGCCCGGGCCGAGGACTGGATCGCCGCGCTGGAGGCCGATCTGGTCTCCGGCACGAGCACCGACCCGGTGCGTCTCGCCCTGGTGGACACCGTCACCCGGTGGCACGTGGACCTGTCCGCTCTCCGGGACGGGATGCTCGTGTCCCTCGACGACGCCCACCGCAGGCACTTCGACGACTGGGCCCAGTGGCGTGCCTGGAGCCGCGGTCATGTCCTGCCCACCTTCGACCTGGTGCGGAGTCTGCTCGGCCGGGCAGGCGTGCCGGTGGTCTTCCGACTCGACCGGCAGGGGAGCTACGAGCGGTTCCTCGACGGCGCCCGCCTCGTCGAGACCCTCACCGACCTGGCGGCCGACCTGGACGAGGGCGCGCTCCTGCTTCCCCGCGAGTTCACGCAACAGTTCCCCGGGGCCGAGGACGACCTGCGGCACCGCCGGTGGAGCGAGGCCGCGGCGGCGCTGGTCACCGAACTGACCGGCATCGCCCGCCGCTGGGTGACCCAGCCCGGTCTGACCCAGGGCATGCACCCGGGACCCGCCACCCTGGCCAAGACGATGGCCGACCTGCTGCTCGCCCAGCTCGACGCCGTCGAGGCGGCAGGCCCGGCCCTGCTCCGCTCCGAGGCGCGCCCCTCGCTTGCGACGCGTGGACGCATCTTCGTCCCCGCGCGCATCAGGTCGGCCCTGGCCTGGAGCCTGACCCCGGTCACCGTTCCCCCCGCCTCACGACGTCCCACGGCGAGCGCACCCCGTACAACGGCGCCCTTGTCTCCGGGGGTGAGGACGTTCCAGGAGCCGCCCAGCCACCCCAGCGGCTGCCGGCCCCCGCAGATCAGCGCCGAAACCATGCCGACCCACGTGGCCATCATCATGGACGGCAACGGCCGCTGGGCCGAACACCGCGGCCTGCCCCGCTCCGAAGGCCATCGCGCCGGCGTCGCCGCCCTGCACGACATCGTCTACGGCGCACTGGAGATCGGCCTGTCCCACCTGACCGTGTACGCGTTCTCCACCGAGAACTGGAGACGCGACACGGAGGAGGTCACGGGCCTCATGGACACCCTGCAGAAGGAACTGCGCGACGACCCCTTCCGTGACCTGGACGTGTGCCTGCGCTGGTCCGGCCGCCCGGAGAAAATGCCGGCCGACCTCGTCGAGTCCCTGCGGCACAAGGAGGCCACCACCCGCACCCGTACCGGCCTGACCTGCACCCTCTGCTTCAACTACGGCGGCCGGGACGAGATCACCCGCGCCGCCGCGGCCCTCGCCCGAGCGGCGCGGGCCGGCGACCTGGACCCCGACCTCATCGGCGAGGACGACGTCGCACGTCACCTGCCCTTCCCCGACATGCCGGGCGTCGACCTGCTCTGGCGCACCGGAGGCGAGCAGCGCACCTCCAACTTCCTTCCCTGGCACGCCGCCTACGCCGAACTCCACTTCACGTCCGACTACTGGCCCGACGTCGACCGGCGAGACCTCTGGCGAGCCATCACCGAATACGGCAACCGTCAGCGCCGGTACGGAACCGCGGGGCCACGGGCCACTTCGACCACGGGGTGACCGTACCGGCGCGGGCCCGACCCGTGGTCAGGCTTCCGCCAGCAGCGGGTCGTAAGGGGTCGAACGCTTCCCGCCGGACATGAAGGACAGGAAGTCCTTGACGAACGCGCCGCGGGTGTACGTTCCGTCGGAGCCGGTGGTGTCGCGGTGGAACGCCGTCCGGAACAGCGCCCGGTACTCGTCCGCGTCGATGCTCTGGTTGCCGTCCACGTCGGTGACGTCGAAGAGGACCTCGGCCACTCTGATCAGCGCGGGCCCGGCCAGGGACGGGACAGCCTCGGCGTACTCCTGCGCGCTGATACGGCCGTCGCCGTCGGCGTCGAGGTCCGCCTGGAGCTCACGCCACCAGTCGGCGTAGGCGTTGTAGAGCCTGGTTTCCTCGGGCTCGTCCAGGTCGAGGCGGCTGGACAGCTCACGGGCCATGGCGGCGAGGTCCGGCCAGGTCACATAGCCGTCGCCGGTCTGGTCCAGGACCTCGTGGAAGAACTCCTGTGCGCTGCGCTGCGCCCCGGTTCGTGCCGCGGGCTCCGGCGGCGTCGAGAGGGGGGTGATGAGCCTGAGCAGGGCTCCGGCTCGCTTCATCCGGTCGGCCAGGGCGCTGAGCGTCCTTGCTCGCGGGTCGTCACTTCCGGGGGAGAGGGCCAGCAGGTCGGCGATACGTTCGGGCCGGACCCAGTCCTCGGGGAGGAAACGGGTCAGGCCGACGGCCAGGTAGGCACCCTGCATCAGCGTCTGGGCGCCGGGCATCTCCGGCAGTCCGGCCCGTCGGCGGAAGGGCTCCGGGAGGGACGCCACAGTGATCGCCCCGATGACCGGGCCGGCCAGGGCGCGGCCCGTGGCCCACAGGGTGGGCAGGCCGCTCAGCAGGGGCGGAGCCGGGAGGTGGTCGAAGAGCTTGTAGAGGATGACGCGCATCGCCTCCGTGTTCTCCAGCTCCTCCTCGACCACACGGTCGTAGTACTGCCAGAACTCGTGCAGGTTGTCCGGTAGTTGACCGGGAGCGTCCCCCAACACGGCGAGGAACGCGTGGAACTCGCGGTACAGCCGCTCCATGACGGCCTGTTCGAGGGGCTGTCCGCTCAGCCGGCACATGGTGACGGTGCTCTCGAACAGCGTCGCGACCACCCAGGCCCGCACACCCGGATCCATCGCGTCGTAGGGCCGGTCTCGTGCGTCGGTGCCGTTCAGCCGCCCGTGCAGGCGGTTGAGCCGGGCCGCCTCCCTGAGCCGCACGTGGTCGTCGGCGCCGAACATGCGCCGCATGCTCAGGAGGGTGTTGCGCAGCCGGCGCCAGGGATGGGCGACGAAGGTGGAGCTGTCGAGCAGGGCCGCGCCGACCTGCGGGTGAGCGGCTTCCAGCACGGTGGCCCGGATCATGGCCAGGGCCCAGCGCGGGTCGTTGAAGAGCTCGCCGAACTGCGAGCCCGGGCCGAACAGGGGCTTCGCGCCTTGGGCGGTGTCCCGCCCCTGGCAGTCGCTCCCCTGGTCGGTGGCGCCGGCGCCGGTTCCGCTGCTGGGGTGGCCGCCGTCTGCGTTGCTCACGGTCACGCTTCTCCGTTCTGGTTCGGCAGCACGCCGCCGAAGCGACGATCGCGTTGTCGGTACATGTGCAGGCACTGAAGGAAGTGCGGCGCGCGGAAGTCGGGCCACAGCACCGGCGGGAACATCCACTCGGCGTAGGCGACCTGCCAGAGCATGAAGTTGGAGATGCGCTGTTCACCCGAGGTCCGGATGACCAGGTCGACGTCGGGCGTGTCGGGGAAGGGCAGATGGGCGGCGAAACTCTGCTCGGTCACTGCGTCGGCCGGTATTCCACTGTCGATCAGTGACCGCGCGGCCTCGACGATGTCCCTGCGCCCCCCGTGATCGAACGCGACCGTCAGCGTCATGCCCCGGTTGTCACCGGTCAGAGTCGTCAGGTCGGCGAAGTCCCGGGCCAGTACCGGGGGAATCCGCGGGTCCGTGACACCCAGGAAGCGGCAGCGGATCCCGCGCGCGTGCAGGAGCGGAGCGTGCTTTCGTACCACGCGGCGCACCAGTTGCATGAGGAAGTCGACTTCGGCGCTCGGCCGGCGCCAGTTCTCGGTGGAGAAGGCGTACAGGCTCAGCCATTCGACACCCGCCGACCTCGCCGCCTCGATGACGTCGATCACCGTGGTCTCCGCGGCACGATGCCCCGACGTGCGCGGCAGCGACCGCTGCGCCGCCCACCGGCCGTTCCCGTCCATCACGCATGCCACGTGACGCGGCACTTCGCGCGCCCGTTTCACGCCGTCCCCCTCAGCATGTCCGCCGCCCCGTGTGGCAACCCGCGCCCCGCGACCGCGCGGCACACCGGGCTGACCGATCCCCGTCAGCAGAGTGTCAGCACCCGCCCTTGCGGAACGGGCAAGTCGCGCGGTTTCACCCTTGGTGCATCTGTCCGGGCCGGCGCCGTCAAGCCGAGCGCCGAACCAAACCCGGGTTGCCGAGGCGTGCCGCGCCAGGTACATCAGCCAGGGGTTCGGCGGCACTCTAAGTCTGCGGCCTGATGTTCCATCCCGCGATCACCGGCCGCCCGTGCTCCGTGCCCAGCCGGCACAGCGTCCCGGTCGCCAACTGGAACAGCGCCCCGGCCTGCGGCGGCAGCCCCAGACGGCGGGCGGTGAGGACCCGCAGGAAGTGGCCGTGCGCCACCAGCAGCACGTCGGTGTCCGCGGCGTCCACCCTGGCCAGCATCCGATCGGCGCGCTCCCCGACCTGCTCCGGGGTCTCACCGGGGTGCTCGGGCGGCCCCGGCGCCACCCCGTCGGTGAACAGGAACCAGCCGGGCCGGGTGCGCTGGATCTCCGGGGTGGTCACACCCTCGTAGCCGCCGTAGTCCCACTCCCGAAGATCGGCATCGACACGGGCGTCATCCACCCCGATGAGCTCGGCGGTCTCCCGCGCCCGCCGCGACGGACTGACGAACGCCGCCCCGATCCGCAGCTCCCGGACCAACGGCATCAGCCGCCGGGCCTCCTCCCGCCCCTGCCCGGTCAGGGGCACGTCCGTCCACCCGGTGTGCCGCCCGGACCGCGACCACTCGGTTTCACCGTGCCGGACGAGAAAGAGATCACCCACGCCCGCGCCCTTCCCGCTCGCTTGCCAGCACGGTGCCACGGCCACCCGCGAACCGCAGGTCCGGCTGGGCCAGACGGCCGTCGCGGCCCGATAAGGTCGCAGGTCATGAGCGACGGCTGGCGCAACGACCGGATCGGCAGCGCCCTCCGGGGCGAGAACCCCACGGTGCTGCGGCGCCTGGACGCGGGCTTCGCCGTGATCGGCGACGTCCAGTTCCTGCCCGGGTACACGGTGCTGCTGGCGGACGACCCGGCGGTGCGGCGGCTGTCGGACCTGCCCAGGCACCGGCGCCGGGACTTCCTGGCGGACATGGACCGGCTCGGCGAGGCCGTCGAGCGGGCCTGCCGACGGCTGGACCCCGCCTTCCGGCGCGTGAACCTGGAGATCCTCGGCAACACCGACGACTTCCTGCACGCGCACGTGTGGCCGCGCTACGAATGGGAGCCGGCCGACCTGGTCCGGCTTCCGGTGTGGCTGTACCCACGCGGGACGTGGAGCGACGAGCGCCACCGGCTCGGCCCCCGTCACGACGCGCTGCGTACGGCCATCGGTGAGGAACTGGACCGGCACCGTCGGCAGGTTGAGGGTCAGTGATCGGTGGCGTACGAGAGGAAGGCGGCCCACTCCTGACGGCCGAAGGCGAGTTGGGGGCCTTGCCTGTGCTTCGAGTCCCGTATGTGGATGGTGCCGGGGGCGAAGGCGGCCTCGACGCACTCCGGGCCGTCGTTCGTGCTGTAGCTGCTCTTGAACCACTCCAGCGCGGAACCGTTCCCCGGTGAGGGGTTGGTCATCATGTTTCTCCCAGCACTTTCTCGACAAAGGCCAGCGACTCACGGGGAGTGAGAGCCTGGGCGCGGATGATGCCGTAGCGGATCTCAAGGATTTGAATCTCCCTGGGGTGGGAGATCAGCCGGTTGGTGAGCTGGACCTCGTTGTGCCCCACGGTGTCTCCCTCCTTGAGCCGTAGTAGTTGCAGTGATCCCGCGAGACCGGCGTGGTCGTCGCGGTTGGTGGGCATCACCTGAATCTCCACGTTCCGCCGCTGGCCGTACTCCAACAGATGTTCTAGCTGCTTCCGCATCACCATTCTGCCTCCGATGGGGCGGCGCAGCGTTACTTCTTCCTGCACGAAGCTGAAGACGGGAGCGGGCCGCCGATCGAAGATCTCCTGGCGAGCCATGCGCGCGGCGACAAGCTGCTCCAACTCCTCCTCGTCGTAGGGAGGTCGCCGCACCGCGTACAGCGCCCTCGCGTACTCCGGCGTCTGAAGCAGGCCGTGAACAACGGAGTTGGCGTAGGCGCACAACTCAACCGCCTCCCCCTCCAACTTCGCCAGATCCCGCACCTTCTTCGGGTACCGGGCCTCCTCCACGTCCTTCTTCAGCCCCGCGATCATCCCGCCCGCGTCCAGCACCCGGTCGGCCGCCTCGAGGAACTGCGGCTTCGGCGCCCGCCGCCCCCGCTCGACCGAGGACACCTGCTCCTCGCTGTACCCGATGGCCGCCCCCAACTCGGCCTGGGTGAGCGCCTTCCGCTCCCGCCACATCTTGACGACCTTGCCGACCGTCCGCAGTACGGCCGCCGACTCCTCGTCCTCGCCGCCGTTCGACTCCACAGCCCACCTCCACGTGCCGCCGGTACCCAACGCCCCGCAGGCCCGCAGCGTCACGCGGCATCCTCCGGACAAGCCCGGACGGTGACCGGACAGCAACGCTGCGTACTGCCGTCGTTGCTGTTCACGGTAGGGAGAGCCGACCACTCTGGGCGACATGAACGCCGATTTCGCCCCCGCAACGGATGAACGCACAGTCCCCGTGGACCACTTCACCATCCGCCTCTCGGCCACCCCCAAGGGCGCCCGTCTCGCCCGCCAACTCGCGGCCGAGCGGCTCCATGCATGGGGCTGGCCGTACGACTGCGAGGCCCACCGCACGGCGATGCTGCTGGTGGCCGAACTCGCCGCGAACGCCGTTGTGTACGGCCGGGTGCCGGGCCGGGACTTCCGGCTGCGGATCACCCTCCACCCGCAGGGCCCCACGCTCCGTATCGAGGTGACCGACGCCCGCGCCGACCGCCGTCCACCCGCCCCCGGAGCCCTCCCGCCGGCCTCCTCGGAAAGTGAGTCCGGCCGGGGCCTCCTCCTCGTCGAGGCGCTGTCCACCCACTGGGGCACGACCTGCCAGGACCCGTACACCAAGACGGTCTGGTGTGAGGTCGCCCTGGACTGACCGCCGTGCCGCCGGCCTGCTACGGGCGGCCGTGGTCGGACGCCGCCGGGCCGCGGAGCAGTTCCTCCTCCGACGGGTTCTCCAGGTGGGTCAGGAACACCCACAGGTGGCCGTAGGGGTCCCGCAGGATCGCCGTACGGTCGCCGTGGAACTGGTCGGCGGGTGCCTGGACCAGCTCGGCGCCCGCCGTCACCGCCCGCTTCGCCAGCTCGTCCACGTCGGGTACGAACACGTGCAGGGCGACCGAGGTGCCACCGAGCGCGGCCGGAGCGGTGAACGGCCCTTCCGAGACATCGCCGAGCATCAGCACGGACTCACCGATCCGGATCTCGGCGTGCAGGATCCCACCCTGCGGATGGGCGAGCCGGAACTCCTCGACCGCCCCGAAGGCGGTGGCGTAGAAGGCGATGGCGGCGTCCGCGTCGGACACCATGATGTGCGGCACCACCGAGCGGTGGTAACGCTGGGGAACGATCTCTGTCATGGCTCTGACCGTAGAACCTCAAGCACGCTTGAGGTCAACTGCCGTTCCGCCACTGCCGACAACCACGTAGAAACCGCCCGATCCGCCCGATCGCCGCTTCCAGGTCGCGTGTCCTGCCTCACTATCGAGGCCGCTGGGCAACCCTTCCGGTGTTGAGATCTTCTCCTTGACGTGAACATCTGGAAGAGACGGCCTCGCCTGCTCATACTCCTGACCCTGGCCGTTGTGGCGGCCGTGACGGTGACCGTCGTCATGGTCATCCAGGCGAACAAGATGGAGACGCTCTCTCCGCGCGAAGAGCGTGACCGGGCCGCGCCTTCGGCAGGCATACCGGCGGGGCAGTCGGACTGCCGGAAGGTCAAGTGCATCGCGCTCACCTTCGACGGCAACCCCGGCGAACCCACCGACCGGTTGATGGACCTCCTGAAGAAGTACAAGGCGCCGTCGACGTTCTTCCTGGAGGGCCGGCGCATCCACAAGTTCCCGGATGTGGTGCGGCGGATCGCCAAGGACGGCCACGAGATCGGGGACCACACCTGGACGCACGCGGTACTGACCGATGTCTCCGACGCGCAGATCCGCGACGAGCTGCGCCGCACGGCACGGGCCATCTCCGGCATCACCGGCAGTGAGCCGACGCTGATGCGCCCGCCCCAGGGCCGCACCGACGACCGCGTCTCCAAGATCGCGAAGGAAATGGGGATGGCGCAGGTGCTGTGGACGGTGACCGCGAAGGACTACGAGACGGACGACTCCGCGCTGATCACCAAGCGCGTGCTCGACGGCGCCGGCCGCGACGGGATCATCCTGCTCCACCCGCTGCACAAGGGCACCGTGCCGGCCATGCCTTCCATCCTGAAGGCGCTCCGCAAGCAGGGCTACACCTTCGTGACCGTCTCCCAGCTGCTCGCTCCGTCCAAGGCCGAGCCCGGAAAGATCTACAGGTGACCGACCGACCTGCGCGGCGTTCGCCTCATGAGCCCTCGCCACATGGGGGGATATCCCCATGGCGGGGCTCGCCACGAGCGCTGTAGCGTCGCCGCGACGGCGGATTCGATCATGAGTCCGACCTGGTGAATCGACCACACCGCCGACGCGCTCGGCGACTTGCGCACACGGGGAGACACTCATGCACCAGCGGCTCCGCTTACTCGCGGCTGCGTCCGTGACCATGATCGCGACAGGAGCACTCGGGGCGTGCGGTGCGCTCGACGACAAGACCTTCAAGGACGACCACGCCGTGTCGGGGAAGATCACCGGGGTGCGACTGGACGACCAGGACGGCGGGCTCGTGGTGCGCGGCACCGAGGGCGCCACGAAGGTGTCGGTCCACCGCAAGGTCACCTACCGGGGCGACAAGCCGACGTCACCGACCTACCGTGTCGAGAACGGTGTCCTGGTGCTCGCCGGCTGCGGTCGGCACTGCTCGGTGGACTACACCGTCGACGTGCCGGCGGACCTGCCGGTGACCGGTTCGACGACGAACGGAGACGTGGACCTGTCCGCCGTGGGCGAGGTGAAGGTGTCCACCAGCAACGGGGACATGACCGTGGACGGCGCGACCGGGCCGGTCGACCTGCGCACCTCGAACGGCGAGGTCGAGGCGAAGGGCCTCAGAGGCGGCGGGGTCAGGGCCAGGACGTCCAACGGCTCGGTCTCCATCAGCCCGGCGGTGGCGCAGAACGTGTGGGTGAAGACCTCCGACGGTGACGTCACCGTCACCGCGCCCACCGGCCCCTATCGGGTGTCCACCAACGTCACCGACGGCAGCCCTCACATCTCCGTGCCCACCGACCCGTCCGCCACGTACGCGTTGGAACTGAGCACATCCGACGGAGACATCACGGTCAAGTCCGCATGACGGCCCGCCGGCCCGGCTACTGCCGGTACCCGCTCAGGAACCGCCCGATCCGCCCGATCGCCGCCTCCAGATCGTCCGCGTACGGCAGGGTGAGGATGCGGAAGTGGTCGGGCGTGGGCCAGTTGAAGCCGGTGCCCTGGACGACCTGGATCTTCTCGCGCAGCAGCAGGTCCAGGACGAACTTCTCGTCGTCGTGGATGGGGTGCACCTTGGGGTCGATGCGGGCGAAGGCGTAGAGCGCTCCCTTGGGCTTCACGCAGGACACGCCCGGAATCTCGTTGAGCTTCTCCCAGGCCACGTTGCGCTGCTCGTACAACCTCCCGCCCGGCGAAGTCAGTTCGCGGATGGACTGCCGCCCGCCGAGCGCGGCCTGGATGGCGTACTGCGCGGGCGCGTTGGCGCACAGCCGCATGGAGGCCAGCATGGTCAGGCCCTCCAGGTAGTCCTTGGCGTGCTGCTTCGGGCCGGTCACCACCAGCCAGCCGGAGCGGAAGCCCGCCACCCGGTAGGTCTTCGACAGGCCGCAGAAGGTGAGGACGACCAGGTCGGGGGCGAGCGCGGCGGCCGAGTGGTGCACGGCGTCGTCGTACAGGATCTGGTCGTAGATCTCGTCGGCGAACACCATCAGACCGTGCCGGCGGGCGAGGTCGAGGATGCCCTCGACGATCTCCTTCGGGTAGACCGCGCCGGTGGGGTTGTTCGGGTTGATGATGACGACGGCCTTGGTGCGGTCGGTGATCTTCGCCGCCATGTCGTCCAGGTCCGGGTACCAGTCGGCCTGCTCGTCGCAGAGGTAGTGCACCGCCTTGCCGCCGGCCAGGGTGGTGACCGCCGTCCAGAGGGGGAAGTCCGGCGCCGGGATGAGGATTTCGTCGCCGTCCTCCACCAGGGCCTGTACGGCCATCGACACCAGCTCGGAGACGCCGTTGCCGAGGAACACGTCGTCGACGCCGACCTCCAGGCCGAGGGCCTGGTAACGCCCGGCGACCGCACGGCGGGCGGAGAGGACGCCGCGCGAGTCCGTGTAGCCGTGGGCCTGTGGCAGCATGCGGATCATGTCCTGGAGGATCTCCTCCGGCGCCTCGAAGCCGAAGACCGCGGGGTTGCCGGTGTTCAGGCGCAGCACGCTGTGCCCCGCCGCCTCCAGCGCGTCGGCCTGCTCGATCACCGGGCCGCGGATCTCGTAGCAGACCTCGCTGAGCTTGTTCGACTGCCGGAACTCCATGCGCGCTCGCCCCTCCGGTTCGGTGTGTTGCTTGGTTTTACCAAGTCCCCGCTTGGAAAGTCCAACGACATGTCTAGACTGCGGGACATGTCACCTCGCCGAAGCTACGACCAGTACTGCTCCGCCGCCCGCGCCCTCGACCTCGTGGGCGACCGCTGGACCCTGCTGATCGTCCGGGAGCTGCTCGCCGGGCCCCGCCGCTACACGGACCTGCACGCCGACCTGCCCGGCGTCAGCACGGACGTACTGGCCTCCCGGCTGAAGGACATGGAGCGCGACGGGCTCACCACACGGCGCCGGCTGCCTCCGCCGGGAGCTGCCTACGTGTACGAACTCACCCGGCGGGGACGTGACTTGCTGCCGGTGCTGCAGGCGCTGGGCGAGTGGGGCGGCCCCGAGCTGGGGGAGCGGCGGCCCACCGACGCGGTGCGCGCCCACTGGTTCGCGCTGCCGCTGACGCGGGAGCTGGAGGGGGAGACGGGGCTCGTCGAAGTCCGGTTGGACGAAGGTGTTTTCCACCTGCACCCCGGCGCCGGGGACGGGCCGGTGTACGGCGACGGACCGGCTCCCGGCGAGCCCGACGCCCGGCTCGTGACGGACGCCGCGACCTGCACGGCCCTCGCGCGCGGCGAGCTGGGGCTGCGGGAGGCGGTGCGGGACGGGCGGGTCGAGGTGACCGGGGACGGCGCGGTGGCCAAGGCGCTGCGGGAGGCGTGAGAAACAGCGGAGGGCCCGCCGGTGGCGGGCCCTCCCGGGTGGATCAGGCGTTCGGCGGCACCCCAGGGGGCCGGCCCGAGCCGCGGGTCAGCGCGTACCCGCCGATACCGGCGAGCGCGGCCAGCACGCCGCCCACCGCGGTCCACACCCAGCGGTCGGACCACCAGCCGGAGGACCAGCCGTCGTCCGGCTCGACGGCGGACAGCACCGCCGACTTCCCCGAACCGTCCTCGTCCCCCTGCGACTTGGCGGCGATCCCGGGGACCAGCGGCTTCCCCAGTGAGCCGTCCACCGCGGCCGAGCCGCCGATGTCCTTGGAGTCGACGCGGACCTCGGCGCTCACGGGCTTGCCGAGGTCGGAGGAGCCCAGGTCGAGGACCGTCAGCCGGATGTAGTACGTCCCCGGCAGCGGGTCGTTCGCCCACGGCTCCGACCAGGCGCGCACCGTGCGCAGCACGCAGGCCAGGTCCACGGAGGAGGCGCCCTGCGCGGCGGTACGGGTCTGGGCGCCGTACTGGCAGGACTGGCGGCGGCGCAGACCGTCGTACACGTCGATCTGCCAGGTCTGCGCGGCCTGCGTGCCGGGCAGCTTCACCGTCGCCTTCACGGTGGGACGCTGACCGGAGTCGGCCGGGAACGACCAGTACAGGTAGTCGCCGGTGGAACCGCTGGCGGTCGCCTGCTCACCCTGGTCGATCTCGGTCGCCGTACGGAACGAGGTGCCCGCCTGGGTGGGCGCCTTGCTGTCGTCCGAGGCGCTCGGGGACGGCGAGGAGTCGGCGACGGCGGGGCCCGCGGCCAGGCCCGCAGCGGCCCCGAGGGCCAGCAACGCGGCACTCAGTACACGTGTGATGCGCATCAGTTCGTCCTCCAGACCGCGACCCGCCAGCGCGACAGCCAGCCCCACAGCAGACCCGCGACGAAGCCGATGAGCACCAGCACGCCGAGCAGCCACCAGCCGCGACCGAGACCGAAGGAGGCCACGTCGCTCGCCTTGTCCGGACCGTCCACGACGTCGACGGTGAGTTCCAGCGGCATACCGGGCGTGGTCTTCACTCCGGCGGTCGCCGAGTAGGAGTTGGTGACCTGCAGACACACCGTCTCGGCGGTCGCCGTGTCGTCGTCGCTCTCCTGTTTCGGGTAGCGCAGCCCCGTCGAGATCACGTCCGTACGGCCGTTGCCCGCCGCCTCGCCGCGCACGATCTCGCGGCCGTGCACCGTGACCGCCCGCAGCAGCACCCCGTAGTCGGGGTTGGTCGCCCGGTCGTCGGCCACGCTCACCGAGGCGCGCAGCTCCTGGCCGGGGTCGACGTCCACCTTGTACCAGCGCTGCTGCCCGAACTCCTCGCGGTCCGTGTAGAGGCCGGACTTCAACGAAGGCGCGCTCGCGCACTGCTGCGCACCCTCGGTGGCCACCGGCGTCACCACCGGATCGGCCGCCCGGTCCACCAACTGACCGACGCGGTCGCTGAGTTCCTCCTTGTGCCGCACGTCGGTGTAGGTGCCGCCGGTGGCGTCCGCGATGCAGCTGAGCTGCTCACGGGTCTTGGCGTCGGGCACCAGCCCCAGCGTGTCGATGGTCAGCCCGATGCCCTTGGCGGCTATCTCGCGGGCCACCTCGCACGGGTCCAGCGGCTGGCAGGTGTCCTCGCCGTCGCTGATCAGGACGATCCGGCGGGTACCGGCACCGCCGTCGAGGTCGCCGGCCGCCTTCAGCAGGGCGGGACCGATGGGGGTCCAGCCGGTCGGCGTCAGAGTGGCGACCGCGGTCTTCGCCTCGGTGCGGTCCAGCGTGCTGACCGGGTAGAGCTGCGCGGTGTCCTTGCAGCCCGTCTTCCGGTCGTTGCCGCGGTAGTTGGCGCCGAGAGTGCGGATGCCGAGCTGGACCTCCTCGGGCGTCGCGTCGAGCACCTCGTTGAACGCCTGCTTCGCCGCGGCCATCCGCGACCCGCCGTCGATGTCCCTCGCCCGCATGGAACCGCTGACGTCCAGCACGAGTTCCACCTTGGGAGCGGCCTTGTCGTCCGTCTCGTCGGCCACCGCCCCGGCGGGGAAAGCGAGCCCTGCCGTCAGCGCGGCGAGCAGGGCACAGACCCCTGCCGCCAGCCGTTGTCTTCTGATCATCGGCGGATCTTATTGATCTCTGGTGCCGTGCTCCAAAACGACCGGGTTGGGCAGGGTCGCCCACTGGTCGCCGGGCGTCCGGGGGGACAACCGCATCAGCGTCAACGCCTTGGCCGGCACCGGCTCTTCACACAGGGCCGTCACGTCCGGACCAGGCGTCAGATCCCGTACGGCCGCCTCCAGCGCCGCGCCCAGGGCCGGGCCGGAACCGGCCGTCCCGGCAAGGGCGCCGGCCACCAGGGAGCCGAACAGCTTGCGGCGCAGGGCCGTGTCGTCATCGGTGATCAGCCGGCCCGTCAGACCGGGCACTCGCACACCGCTACGGGCCAGCCGGGCCGGGCTGATCCGGATGTCGGCCAGGTCGCGGTAGACCAGGCGCCGGGGGCTGCCGTCGGGGGCCAGGACGACCAGCAGGTTCTGGCCGTGGGCCTCCAGGGCCACGCCCAGCTCCAGCAGGCGCAGCCCCACCCGGAGGGCGAGGCGTGCGAAGCCGGCCAGCCAGGCCGGGGAGCGGGGCAGACCGGTGCCGGCGAGGGCGGCGACCGGCAGGACGTGCTCGCCCGCGGCGGCGTACACCTGCGGCGACTCACGCAGCACCGCCGCGAGGTCGGGGGAGCCGGCGGTCACCGCGCCCAGGGTCCGCGTCACGTGCAGCAGGCCGTCCGTACGGGCCGCCAGATCCTCCGCGAACGCCGACAGCGTCGCCGACACCTCCACCGAGTACGCCGAGATGTCCCGCACCGAGGACGTCAGCCGGGCACTCAGCGCGGTCTTGACGTGCACCGCCCCGGACAGCGCCAGGGTGCGCAGCGACATCAGGGGACGGGTGTCCGCCCAGGCGTCGCAGGGCCGTTTCAGCACGTGCGCCGCCTGCCACGGGTGCACCGGCACCAGCAGCCGCTCCCCGTCCCGCAGTTCGTCCGGCCATGCCCCGGCCACCAGGCACTCCCGCGCCGGGACCGGGACCGTCCCCAGCTCCACCACCGGCCGGTGCTCCGGCGCGTAGGCGAGCTGCTCGGCCACCGAGAAACCCGGCCGGGAACGGCAGTTGGGATGGAAGGGGTGCCCGTCGACCACTCGCTGCTCCCACTCCCAGTCCTGCTCCGGCCGACCCCCCGAGGGGTCCGGCGCCCCCGCCCGGGAGAGCGCCATCGACGCGGCACTGTTCCCGAGCTCGGCGGCGAAGGCGGTGGAGTGCGGCACCGCGAGGTCCGTCATCAGCCGGGCCGGGTCGTCGTAGGCCGCACCGTCGAGGTGGACGACGCCGGCGTACGCGTCGGTCGCGTACGGATCCGCGTGCGGGCCGTGCAGCTCCCGCCCGTCGGCCAGCGACAGCGTCACGCCCCCAGGCCCGCCCGTCCGGCGGGTGACCCAGGGCAGCGGCTCGTGCGCGAGCGCCCGCCACAGGCGGGTCAGCACCGCCGCCCGCGCACCCGGCAGCGCGGCCGTGTACCGGGGCACCAGCTCCGGCCGGACGGCGGCCAGCTCCTCGGCCACCTCGGCCTCGGCGGCGGGGGAGCCCGAAGGGCCTTCCTCGGAAGGGGGGTGGGGGGAGACGGGCGGGCGGTACACGGTCGGCTCCTCGGGTACGGGGTAGGACGGGCGGGAATGCCAGGAACGACAGACATACTGATCGCGATCGGCCCCCAGGGCTAAGCCGCCCCCGCACGAAGAACGAATGGACCGCGTGGACCACATGCACCCCAGTGCCGACGCGTACGCGTCCGCACCCCTGCTGAACTGCCTGCTGCGGGAGGTCGCCGAACCGCTCGCCACGACGGGGGAGCGGCGGGTGTACCGGCTGCCCGGCACCGGCCGCCTGCTGCGGGTGCGCGGCGAGCGGCGGCCCGCCGAGCCGGAGGTGCGCAACGAGGACACCTGGCGGCCTGTCGGCCACCCGGAGCTGGTCAAACTGGTCGCCGAGGAACTGCGCCGGCACACCGGACTGACCAACGACGACCTGCCCACGGAGATGATCGACAGCCGGGAGGCGGTCGCCGCGGTGCTCGCCGCGCGCGCCCGGACGGCGCCGCCCACCGACCCGTATCTGTGTTCGGAACAGTCCCTCATCACAGGCCATCCTCACCACCCCGCGCCCAAGGCGCGCGGCGGGGGCCCCGTCACCGCCTGGCTGCCCTACGCCCCGGAGGCACACGCCCGGTTCCCCCTGGTGCTGCTCGGCGTGCGCGAGGACCAGGTGGCCGAGGAGGGCGACACCACCGCGCTGGACACCCTCGGCACGGCCCCGCCCGGCTACCGGCTGCTGCCCGCCCATCCCTGGCAGCTCGACCTCACCGGCTCCGGCCTCGAACCGGCCTTCGCCGACGGCCGCCTGATCCGCCTGGGCACCACCTCGTTCCCGGTCTGGCCGACGGCGGCGGTGCGCACCGTCTACGAGCCGCGTCGCGACCTGCACCTGAAGTTCAGCCTGGACGTGCGCATCACCAACGACATCCGCCGCCTGTGGCGTCACGACCTGGTGAGACTGCGCCGCGCGGACACGGCCGTGACCCACGCCTTCACCGCGTGGACCGGCCCGGCGGCCTGGATGGGCGACCGCGGCTACCGCACCGCCGCCTTCGCCTTCGAGGAACTCGCCGTCCTGGTCCGTGACGGCCTGCGCGACCACCTGCTCCCCGGCGCGACCCCGCTGCTCGCCGCCGGACTCGTCGAGGGCTTCGACGGCAACCCCCTCGCACACGCCGCCGACCCGGAGGCCTGGTGGGAGGCCTACCTGCGCCAGGTCGTCCCCCCGGCCCTGACCGCCTTCGCCGAGCACGGCGTGGTGCTGGAGGCACACCTGCAGAACACCCTGGTCGCCGTCGACGCCTCCGGCACGCCCGTCCAGGCGCTGTTCCGGGACGCCGAGGGCGTCAAACTGCTGCCCGACGTCTCCCGCGCGGCCGGCTGGGAACGGCTGGTGTACTGCCTCGTCGTCAACCACCTCACCGAGATCGCCGCCGCCCTGGCCGAGCACCACCCGGGCCTGGACCCCTGGCCCGCCGCCCGCCGCGCCCTCGCCGCCCACGACCTGCCGGAGATCCCCGCGCTGCTCGCCTCGCCCACCCTGCCCGGCAAGACCAACCTGCTGCTGCGCTGGACCGGAGCGGACGGCGCGGACGCCCGCTATCTGCCGTTGCCCAACCCGCTGGCGCGCACATGATCTGAACTACCCTGGCCGGTGTGCTGCGCGACGTGACTGCTGTTCGATACGTGACCCCGCTGCGCTCCGGCGGCTCCGTCCCCGGAGTCGTCGAGGCCGACGACCTGGGCACGTACGTCGTGAAGTTCACCGGCTCCGCGCAGGGCCGCAAGGCACTGGTCGCCGAGGTGATCGTGGGGGAACTGGCCCGTGCCCTGGGCCTGCGCTTCCCCGAACTCGTCCTCGTCCACTTCGATCCGGCCATCGCCGCCCACGAACCCCACCAGGAGGTGCGGGAACTGCACGGCGCCAGCGCCGGGACCAACCTGGGCATGGACTACCTGCCCGGCGCCAGGGACTTCACCCCCGAGGTCGCCGAGACCTTCCCGGTGGACCCGGTCGAGGCCGGCCGGATCGTCTGGCTGGACGCCCTGACCGTGAACGTCGACCGTACGGTCCACAGCTCCAACCTCATGGTCTGGCCGACCCTCGGGACGGTCCCGCCGCGCCTGTGGCTCATCGACCACGGCGCCGCGCTCATCTTCCACCACCGCTGGGGTGCCTCCGACCCCGCGAAGGCGTACGACTTCCGCCACCACGCGCTCGGCCGCTACGCCCCCGACGTGCGGGCCGCCGACGCCGAGCTCGCCGGGAAGGTCACCCGGGAGCTGCTGCGGGACGTCGTGGCCGAGGTCCCGGACGCCTGGCTGGCCGGCGAGGAGGGCTTCGCGACGCCGGACGACGTCCGGGCGGCGTACGTGGACCACCTCCACGCGCGTGTGCGGGCCTCCGCGGCCTGGCTGCCGACCGGCTTCCCCACCCGGGCGGAACTCGCCGCGGAGGAGGCACTCCGAGCGGAACGCACCCAGCAGGGCCGGCCGAACTGGCTCAAGCGGGTCCCCGACCTGCACGGCAAGCCGGCCGCGGAACAGGACTGGTCGGTCCACCTGGGGTGAGCCGCCGGAAAGGTCAGCCCGTCAGCTGCTCGTACGCCGGCAGCGTCAGGAAGTCCGCGTAGTCCTCGTCGAGGGCGACCCTCAGCAGCAGGTCGTGGGCCTGCTGCCAGTGCCCGGCCGCGAACGCCTCCTCGCCGGTCTCCGCGCGGATGGCGGCGAGTTCCGCCGCGGCGACCTCGCGCGCCAGCTCCGGTGTGGCCCGCACCGTGGTCCCGTCGTGCTCGAACTCGACCCCCGCGTTGATCCACTGCCAGATCTGCGAGCGGGAGATCTCGGCGGTGGCGGCGTCCTCCATGAGGTTGAAGATGGCGACCGCGCCTAGGCCGCGCAGCCACGCCTCGATGTAACGGATCCCCACCTGGACCGCGTTGACGAGGCCGTCGTACGTGGGCCGCGCGTCCAGGGAGTCGATCGCGATCAGGTCGGCCGCCTCGACGTGGACGTCCTCGCGCAGCCGGTCCTTCTGGTGCGGCCGGTCGCCGAGCACCTTGTCGAAGGACTCCATGGCGATCGGCACCAGGTCGGGGTGGGCGACCCAGGAGCCGTCGAAGCCGTCGTTCGCCTCGCGGTCCTTGTCGGCGCGGACCTTCTCGAAGGCGACCTTGTTGACCTCCGCGTCGCGGCGCGAGGGGATGAACGCCGCCATGCCGCCGATCGCGTGCGCGCCGCGCCGGTGGCAGGTGCGGACGAGGAGCTCGGTGTACGCCCGCATGAACGGGGCCGTCATCGTGACCGCGCCCCGGTCCGGCAGAACGAACCTGGGCCCGCCGTCCCGGAAGTTCTTGACGATGGAGAACAGGTAGTCCCAGCGGCCCGCGTTCAACCCCGAGGCGTGGTCGCGCAGTTCGTAGAGGATCTCCTCCATCTCGTACGCGGCCGTGATCGTCTCGATCAGGACGGTGGCGCGGACGGTGCCCTGCGGGACGCCGGTGTAGTCCTGCGCGAAGACGAACACGTCGTTCCAGAGGCGGGCCTCCAGATGCGACTCGGTCTTCGGGAGGTAGAAGTAGGGACCCTTGCCGAGGTCGAGCAGGCGCCGGGCGTTGTGGAAGAAGTACAGCCCGAAGTCGACGAACGCGCCGGGGATCCGGCGGCCGTCGGCGTCGAGAAGATGACGCTCGTCCAGATGCCAGCCGCGCGGACGCATCACGACGGTCGCCAGCTCCTCGTCGGGGCGCAGCGCGTACGACTTGCCGGATGCGGGGTCCGTGAAGTCGATCTTCCGGGTGTAGGCGTCGATCAGGTTGAGCTGGCCGAGGACCACGTTCTCCCAGGTGGGGGCGGAGGCGTCCTCGAAGTCGGCGAGCCAGACCCGCGCCCCGGAGTTGAGCGCGTTGACGGTCATCCTGCGGTCGGTGGGGCCGGTGATCTCCACCCGGCGGTCTTCGAGGGCGGCGGGGGCCGGGGCCACCTTCCAGGAGTCGTCCGCGCGGATCGCGGCGGTCTCGGGCAGGAAGTCGAGCGTGCTGGTGCGGGCGATCTCGGCGCGGCGCTCGGCGCGGCGGGCGAGGAGCTCGTCGCGGCGCGGGGTGAACCGCCGGTGCAGTTCGGCCACGAAGGCGAGCGCCGCGTCGGTCAGGACCTCCTCCTGCCGGGGCAGGGGTTCAGCGTCGACGACGACCGGCCCGGACGGCGCTGGTGCGGACATGAGCTGTCACTTCCTTCAGGTGGAACCAGCTGAGACGACGAGCGACCTTCTGGGAAGTGGATACTAGTTTCCTCATGGTGGAACCTCAATGATCCGCTGGTCGTTCGAGGCGGGCGAGGTCGGCCTCCGTGTCGATGTCGTACGGCCGTGCCACGTCCCCGCATTCGACGAGCCCGACGGCCCCGGAACGCTGCCGCAGATACGCGCGCGCCCCCTGGTCGCCCGTCGCGGTCGCCACGATGCCCGCCCAGTGCGCCGCGCCGAGCAGTACCGGGTGGCCGCGCGCGCCGTCGTACGCCGCCGAGACGAGCGAGGTCTCGTCCCGGTAGGCGCCCAGCACCCGCCGGACCGCCTCCGGCCCGATGCCCGGCTGGTCGACGAGCAGGACGAGCGCGGCCCGCGCGCCGCTGCCGGCCAGCGACTCCAGCCCCGCCCGCAGCGACGTCCCCATGCCCTCCTGCCACGCCGGATTGTCGACGAGCACGCATCCGGGCAGGTCCGCCCGGCGCCGTACGACGTCCGCGCCGGCCCCCAGGACCACGTGCACGCGTGCGCAGCCGGCCGCGCGCAGGACTCCGGCCGCGTGCTCCACCAAAAGCCCGCCCCGGTGTTCGAGCAGCGCCTTGGGGTGTCCGCCCAGCCGTCTCCCGCCGCCCGCGGCCAGCAGCAGTCCGGCGACCCGGTGGTGGTTCTCCGTCATGCGTCCTGGATACCCGACATCGAGGGGAGCGGCCGGTTTCCAAGGGCTGAATTTCGGTCCGCACGCTGGCGCAGCCCGCACCGGTTGGCGTTTACTGGCCCGCGTCCAGTGCCGCGGGGGGCGTACGCCGGGGACATGGGAAGCGCGGGCGCACGCTGGAGCGCGAGGGGGAGGGCTGTGTTGCGGAGCTTGGGGCAGACGCCAGTGACCGGCAGCGACGAGGATCCGAGAGTGACAGGACTGCGGACCGCGGTGTCCCGGCTGCGGCGTGAACTCGCCGCACACCCGGCGGAGTTCCCCGACCGGGCGATCGCCGAGGACGAACTCGCCGCGCTGGCCGCGATGGCGTCCGGCGGCGTGCCGGAGATACCGCGGCTGCGCCGCTCCCTGTTACTGATCGCCAGCGCGGTCGGCTCCGTCAGCGCCCTCTCGCGGGGGCTGTCGGAGGTCCGCGACGCCGTGGACCTGTTCGGTGAGGCCCCGCGCGCCTGACGTCCGGGTCCCGCTCAGGACGACAGGGACCGGGACAGCTCCGCCGCGACCTGCCGCAGCACCGGCACGATCCGCTCCGTGGCCGCCTCGGTGACCCGGCCGGCCGGGCCGGAGATGGAGACGGCGGTGGCGGTGGGGGAGCCGGGGACGGAGACCGCGAGGCAGCGGACCCCCATCTCCTGCTCGTTGTCGTCGACCGCGTAGCCCTGGCGGCGCACGTCCGCCAGGGCGGCCAGGAAGCCCTCCGGCGTGGTGATGGTCCTCTCCGTCGCGGCCGGCATGCCGGTGCGGGCCAGCAGGGCGCGCACCTCGTCGTCCGGGAGTCCGGCGAGCAGGGCCTTGCCCACACCCGTCGAATGCGGCAGGACGCGCCGTCCCACCTCGGTGAACATGCGCATCGAGTGCTTCGACGGCACCTGCGCCACGTACACGATCTCGTCCCCGTCGAGCAGCGCCATGTTCGCCGTCTCGCCGGTCTCCTCGACCAGACGGGCGAGGTGGGGGCGGGCCCAGGTGCCGAGCAGCCGGGAGGCCGACTCGCCCAGGCGGATCAGGCGCGGCCCCAGGGCGTAGCGCCGGTTCGCCTGCTGGCGTACGTACCCGCAGGCCACGAGCGTGCGCATGAGGCGGTGGATGGTGGGCAGCGGCAGCCCGCTGCCGGCCGCCAGTTGACTGAGGCCGACCTCGCCGCCCGCGTCCGCCATCCGCTCCAGCAGGTCGAAGGCGCGCTCGAGGGACTGGACCCCGCCGCTCGCGGACTTGGCGGAGCCGGTGGCGCTGGACGGCGGCACGGGGTGTTCCCTTCGGGCGGCTTGGAACGGCGTTTCTGTATTCCGGAACATTAATTCCGTGTTGCGGAACAGTCCAGACCGGCCGGGCCGGTGGCGCCGGACAGCAGTGTGCCTCTTGACTGAGGTGGGACGGGAGTGAAGACTCCTTCAACAGAAAGTTGAAGAGCGTTACGTGGGTGTACATCCCGTTTTCCCGGGAGTGGGCGGCGACGGAGAGGGGTCCGGGTGTCCGAGACCGAACTGGTGCTGCGCTCGACACGCGTGGTCACCCCCGAGGGAACGCGCGCGGCCTCGGTCGCGATCGCCCGGGGCACGATCACGGCCGTCCTGCCCCACGACGAGCCCCTGCCCGAGGGGGCCGTCCTGGAGGACTTCGGCGACGACGTCCTGCTCCCCGGGCTGGTCGACACCCACGTGCACGTCAACGATCCCGGCCGCGCCGAGTGGGAGGGCTTCTGGACCGCCACGCGCGCGGCGGCGGCCGGCGGCATCACCACCCTCGTCGACATGCCGCTCAACTCCCTCCCGCCGACCACCACGGTCGACCACCTCCGCACGAAGCGACGGGCCGCCGCCGGCAGGACACATGTCGACGTCGGCTTCTGGGGCGGCGCCCTGCCCGACAACGTCAACGACCTGCGCCCGCTGCACGAAGCCGGCGTCCTCGGCTTCAAGGCCTTCCTGTCCCCGTCCGGTGTCGACGAGTTCCCCCACCTCGACCAGGACGGGCTCGCCCGGTCGCTGGCCGAGATCGCCGGGTTCGGCGGGCTGCTCGTCGTGCACGCCGAGGACCCGCGCCACCTGGACGCCGCCCCGCAGCGGAGCGGCCCCCGGTACGCCGACTTCCTCGCCTCCCGGCCGCGCCATGCCGAGGACACGGCCATCGCGAGCCTGATCGACCAGGCCCGGCGCCTGGACGCGCGCGTGCACGTGCTGCACCTGTCCTCCGGCGACGCACTGCCGCTGATCGCCGCCGCCAAGGCCGACGGCGTCCGCGTCACGGCCGAGACCTGCCCCCACTACCTCACCCTGACCGCCGAGGAGGTCCCCGACGGCGCGAGCGAGTTCAAGTGCTGCCCGCCCATCCGTGAGGCCGCCAACCAGGACCTGCTGTGGCAGGCACTGGCCGACGGCACCGTCGACTGCGTGGTGACCGACCACTCGCCGTCGACCGCCGACCTGAAGACCGGCGACTTCGCCACCGCCTGGGGCGGCATCTCCGGCCTCCAGTTGAGCCTGGCGGCCGTGTGGACCGGGGCGCGCGGGCGCGGTCACGGCCTGGCGGACGTCGTCCACTGGATGTCGACCCGCACGGCGGCCCTCGTGGGCCTCGACCGGAAGGGGGCCGTCGAAGCCGGCCGCGACGCCGACTTCGCCGTCCTCGCCCCCGACGAGACGTTCACCGTGGACCCCGCGGCCCTGCACCACCGCAACCCCGTCACGGCGTACACGGGCCGGACGTTGCGCGGCGTGGTGAAGTCCACCTGGCTGCGCGGCGAACGCATCTTCCACGACGGCGAGTTCACCGAGCCGAAGGGCCGACTGCTGACCCGTCCCCGCTGATCCCGCCCGCACCGGCGGCCGGCACCGAAAGGAACCCTGATCGACGTGACGGCGACTGCCCTCTTCACCGGCGACGCGCACCCCTACCGGGGCGGTGACCCCTACGCGGACTACCGCACCGCCGACTTCCCGTTCACCCACCACACCGATCTCGCCGACCGGCGGCTCGGCGCCGGTGTCATCGCTGCGGGCGACGAGTTCTTCGCCCAGCGGGAGAACCTGCTGCTGCCCGGGCGGGCCGAGTTCGACCCCGAACGCTTCGGGCACAAGGGCAAGATCATGGACGGCTGGGAGACCCGCCGCCGCCGCGGTGTCTCGGCCGAGCGGCCCTGGCCCACCGCCGAGGACCACGACTGGGCGCTGGTCCGCCTGGGCGCGCCCGGCGTGGTCCGCGGCATCGTCGTCGACACGGCCCACTTCCGGGGCAACTACCCGCAGGCGGTGTCGATCGAGGGCGCCTCGGTGCCCGGCTCCCCGTCCCCGGAGCACCTGCTGTCCGCGGACGTGAAGTGGACGACGCTCGTCCCGCGCACCCCGGTGGGCGGCCACGCGGCGAACGGTTTCGCCGTGTCCGTGGAGCAGCGCATCACGCATCTGCGGGTCAACCAGCACCCCGACGGCGGCATCGCCCGGCTGCGCGTGTACGGCGAGGTCGTCCCGGACCCGAAGTGGCTGCGCGTCCTCGGCACCTTCGACGTGGTCGCCCTGGAGAACGGCGGCCGGGTCGAGGACGCCTCCGACCTCTTCTACTCCCCGGCCGCCAACACCATCCGGCCGGGCCGCTCCCACAAGATGGACGACGGCTGGGAGACCCGCCGCCGCCGCGACCGCGGCAACGACTGGATCCGCTACCGGCTGACCGCCCAGGCGCAGATCCGCGCCGTCGAGATCGACACGGCGTATCTGAAGGGCAACAGCGCGGGCTGGGCATCCGTCTCCCTCAAGGACGGCGAGGACGGCGAGTGGCACGAAGCCCTGCCCCGCACCCGCCTCCAGCCCGACACCGACCACCGCTTCGTCCTCCCGGCCCCCGCGGTCGGCACGCACGCGCGCGTGGACATATACCCGGACGGGGGGATCTCCCGGCTGCGGCTGTTCGGCTCACTGACGGAGAAGGGGGCGACGGAGCTGACGGCGCGCCACCAGGAGCTGGGCGGCTGAACGCCGGACCAGGAAACCTCGGCCCGTCCGGCGTTTGCGGACGTGGCCGTTCAGCGCCCCCGGTTCACGCCGCGTGCCCCCCGTCCACGGAGTACTCGGCACCCGTGACGTAGGCGGCTCCGGCCAGGTGGGCGACCGTGGCCGCCACCTCCTCCGCCCGCCCGAACCGGCCCAGCGCCGTCATCTCCGCCTGACCCGCCGCGTACGGCCCGTCCGCCGGGTTCATGTCGGTGTCGATCGGCCCCGGATGGACGATGTTCGCCGTGATCCCGCGCGGCCCCAGCTCCCGGGCCAGTGCCTTGGTCAGCCCGATCAGCGCCGACTTGCTCATCGCGTACAGCGTCCCGCCGGGCCCCGGCACCCGCTGCGACATGCACGTCCCGATCGTGATGATCCGGCCCCCGGCCGTCATGCGCGCGGCGGCCGCCCGGGAGGTCAGGAACACCCCGCGCACGTTGACGGCCAGTACCCGGTCCACGTCGGCGAGCGACAGGCCGTCCAGCGGGCCGAGCACCCCGATGCCCGCGTTGTTCACCAGGATGTCCGGCCCGCCCAGCTCCCGTGCCGTACGCTCCACCGCGTCCGCCGCCTCCTCAGGGTCCGCCGAGTCCGCGCGCAGGGCCACCGCCCGGCGCCCGAGCGCCTCGACGGCCCGTACGACGTCGGCCGCCGCCTCCTTGCCGTTCACGTACGTCACGGCGACGTCCGCGCCCTGACCGGCGAGCCGCAGGGCCGTGGCCGCGCCGATGCCCCGGCTGCCGCCGGTCACCAGGGCCACCTTGCCGTTCAGGGTTTCGTGCTGCGTGGTCTTGGATGTCATGGGTCCATCCCAGTGGTCCCGACGGGAAACCGCTGGCGGTGATCGGACACCGATCTCGCGTGGCCGGAACTCTTCCCTCCACCTCTCGCGTTCTCCCGTCGTGACCCTTCAGCAAGAAATCGTCGGCAACGCCATGCAGATGGCGGTCGTCAGCCTCAGCCCCGGCCAGACCGTGTACTGCGAGGCGGGGAAGTTCCTGTTCAAGACGGCCAACGTGACCATGGAGACCCGCCTGAGCGGACCGTCGGAGAACGGTGGCCGGGCCCAGGGCGGCGGGAGCGGCGGCATGGGCGGCGTGCTGCGCCAGGCCATGGGCACCGCGATGCAGGTCGGCCAGCGCATGCTGGCCGGCGAGTCGGCGGCGTTCCAGTACTTCACCGCTCAGGGCGGACAGGGCACCGTCGGCTTCGCGGGCGTGCTGCCCGGTGAGATGCGTGCCCTGGAACTCGACGGGACGCGCGCGTGGTTCGCGGAGAAGGACGCCTTCGTCGCCGCGGAGTCCACCGTCGACTTCGGTATCGCCTTCCAGGGCGGACGGACCGGGACGAGCGGCGGCGAGGGCTTCGTCCTGGAGAAGTTCACCGGGTACGGAACGGTGATCATCGCCGGCGCGGGCAACTTCATCGACCTCGACCCGGCCGACTTCGGCGGCCGCATCGAGGTCGACACCGGCTGTGTCGTCGCCTTCGAGGAGGGCATCCGGTACGGCGTCCAGCGGGTCGGCGGCCTGAACCGCCAGGGGATCATGAACGCCGTCTTCGGCGGCGAGGGCCTGTCCCTGGCCACCCTGGAGGGCAGCGGCCGGGTCATCCTGCAGTCCCTGACCATCGAGGGCCTCGCCAACGCGCTGAAGAAGGCCCAGGGCGGCGACAAGCAGGGCCCGACCGGCGGACTGTTCTCGACGCACGCCGGGTGAGAGCCGGACGGCGTCCCGACGAAACGCCGGGTGAGACCCGGACGGCGCAGTGACGAGTTGCGGGCCCCGGTGCGGTCTGCAGTGATGACAGCTGACCCGACCCCAGGAAGAAGGCACCCGACATGGGCAAGCTCGTCGTCACCACGTTCGTCACCCTCGACGGCGTCTACCAGGCGCCCGGCGGCCCCCAGGAGGACCCCAGCGGCGGCTTCGAGCAGGGCGGCTGGAGCGTTCCGTACGGGGACGAGGACTTCGGCCGGTTCATGACCGAGGTCTTCGGCCGGGCGGGCGCGTTCCTCCTCGGCCGCCGCACCTACGACATCTTCGCCTCCTACTGGCCCAAGGTGACCGACCCGCACGACCCGATCGCGGGCCGGCTGAACGGCCTGCCGAAGTACGTCGTCTCCGCCACGGACCTCGACACCTCCGGCTGGTCCCGCACCACCACGCTCACCGGCGACCTCACCGAAGAGGTCACCGCCCTCAAGGAGAGCACCGAGGGCGAACTGCAGGTCCACGGCAGCGGCGCCCTCGTGCAGTCCCTGCTCGCCCTCGACCTGGCCGACACCATCCATCTGCTCACCTTCCCCGTCGTCCTGGGCGCCGGCCGCCGCCTCTTCCCCGAGGGCGCCGTCCCCACCGCCTTCCGGCACACAGGCGGGCGCGCGACGGCCGCGGGCGTCTGCATCCAGTCGTACGACTTCGCCGGACGTCCCGAGTACGGCTCCTACGAACTCCCCGAGCACCCCTAGGTGTGCCGGGACAGTACACCTGGAGACCCGGCGGCGCACCGGTGGCACCGCCACGAACCGAACCATCCCAGAAGGGGCGAAAGCCTTGACCGCTGCCGTCGGAACAGTCGAGAGATCCCGCCTCTGGTCGCATCCGGAGCTCGGGCTGCACGCCGTCGTGGACGCGACCGGCTCGGTCAGGCTCGGCCGGCCCGACCAGGACTGGGCGCGCCTGGTCCCCCTCGTCGAAGCGACCGCCACCGGCCACGGCCGCCTGTGGTCGGGGGAGCGCTTCATCGAGACCGCGATCGGCGACCGCCTCACCTACCAGGACCATGCGACCGTCCAGGACGGGGGCATGGAGCGGACGACGATCCGGCTGGCGGACGCCCTGACCGGTCTGGCCGCCGACGTCGTGTTCGAGGTCCGCCCCGGGGCCGGCTTCCTGCGCTCCCGGGTGCGCCTCGCCAACGAGGGCGGCACACCGCTGCGGCTGGAGAGCGTGACCACCCTGACCCTCGGCGGCATCACCGACGAGGACGGCGGCCTCGACGGCCTGATGCTCCACTGGGCGGACAACGACTGGCTCGCCGAATGCCGCTGGCGCCGGACCGCCTTCCGCGACCAGGTCGTCCCGCTGAACAGGTCCGCCCACGGGCACGAGGGGCGCGGCTGCTTCGAGCGCTCCTCGCAGGGCAGCTGGTCGACCGGCCGCCACCTGCCCGTCGGCGCGCTGACCGACCGGGACGGCGGCGCCTGGCTCTGGCAGATCGAGTCCAGCGCGGGATGGCGGTTCGAGACCGGCGAACGTGAAGGCGCGGCCTACGTCGCCCTGTCCGGTCCCGACGACGCCCACCACCAGTGGCACCACACCCTCGCACCCGGCGAGGAGTTCCACACGGTCCCCGCGGTCCTCGTCCGGACCGGGCGGGGCGGCCTCGACGCCGCCTTCGGTGAACTCACCGGCTACCGCAGGCGGATCCGCCGCGAGCACCCCGACCACAGGACGCTCCCGGTGATCTACAACGACTACATGAACACCCTCATGGGTGACCCGACCACCGAGAAGCTGATGCCGCTCATCGAGGCGGCGGCAGCGGCCGGCGCCGAGGTCTTCGTCGTCGACGCGGGCTGGTACGACGACGACGCCCAGGGCTGGTGGGACGCCGTCGGCGCCTGGGAGCCCGCCCCCGGCCGTTTCCCCGGCGGCATCCAGGAGGTCCTGGACGCCATCGGGCGGCACGGCATGACCCCCGGACTGTGGCTCGAACCCGAAGTCGTCGGCGTACGCAGCCCGCTGGCCCGCACCCTGCCGCCCGAGGCGTTCTTCCGGCGCGGCGGCATCCGCGTCACCGAACACGGCCGGCACCACCTGGACCTGCGCCACCCCGCGGCCCGCGCGCACCTCGACGCGGTCGTGGACCGGCTGGTGGGCGAATGGGGCGTCGGCTACCTCAAACTCGACTACAACATCAACACAGGCCCCGGTACGCAGAGCGGCCTCGAAAGCCCCGGCGCCGGACTGCTCGGACACCATCGTGCCCATCTCGACTGGATGTCCGCCCTGCTGGACCGGCACCCCGGCCTGGTCCTGGAGAACTGCGGCTCCGGCGGCCTGCGCATGGACTACGCGCAACTGGCCGTAGCCCAGCTCCAGTCCACCAGCGACCAGCAGGACCCCCTGCGCTACCCGCCCATCGCCGCCGCGGCCGCCACCGCCGTCACGCCCGAGCAGGCGGCCGTGTGGGCCTACCCCCAGCCCGGCGACACCCCCGACCGGATCGCCTTCACCCTCACCGGGGCCCTGCTGGGCCGGATCCATCTCTCCGGCTTCCTCGACCGCATGGACGACGCCCAGCTGGACCTCGTACGCGCGGCGGTCCGCGTGTACAAGGACATCCGGCCGGACATCCCCCGCGCCCGTCCCATCTGGCCGCTCGGCCTGCCGGCCTGGGAGGACGCCTGGATCGCGCACGGACTGCGGGGCCGCGAGTCCACCCTCCTCACGGTGTGGCGAAGGGGGCCCGGCCCCGGACACCGCACGCTCACCATCCCCCACCTGCGCGGCGTTCCCCTGCGCCCGATCGTGCTCCATCCGGGGACAGCCGACGCGGAAACGGAGTGGAACGAGGCCGCGGGAGAACTCACCGTCAGCCTTCCGCGCCCCGACACGGCCGTGCTCCTCCGGCTGGCCCCGCACACGTGACCGTCCCCACCACCTCGCCGGCAGCGGAGCCGCACCGACGTGTCACCACGTCACCGGCTCCCGCACGCCCGGTATCTCCGCCAGCCGCACCGGCCGGTGCTCCCGGCGGGACAGTTCGCACGCCTCGGCCACCCGCAACGCCTGCAGGGCCTCCCGGCCGTCGCAGGGGTTGGCTCGCTCGCCGCGGACCACGTCGACGAACGCGCACAGCTCGGCCTCGTACGCGGGACCGAAGCGCTCCAGGAAGCCGGTCCACGGCTTGTCCGCGGCCGGCGGCCCGGTCGGCTCGGTGGAGGCGATCGGCGTACGGTCGTCCAGGCCGACGACGATCTGGTCGAGCTCCCCGGCCAGCTCCATGCGGACGTCGTAGCCGGCGCCGTTCAGCCGCGTCGCCGTCACCGTGGCGAGCGTGCCGTCGTCGAGCGTGAGGACGGCGGCCCCCGTGTCGACGTCCCCGGCCTCCCGGAACATCGCGGGACCGCGGTCGGACCCGGTCGCGTACACGTCGACGACCTCCCGCCCGGTCACCCAGCGCAGCGCGTCGAAGTCGTGGATCAGCGTGTCCCGGTACAGCCCGCCGGACAGCGGCAGCCAGTCGGCAGGGGGCGGGGACTGGTCGGAGGTCAGCGCCCGTAGGGTGTGCAGCCGCCCGAGCCGCCCCGAGCGGACCGCCTCGCGGGCACCGGCGTAGCCCGAGTCGAACCGCCGCTGGAACCCCATCTGCAGCACCGTGCCGGCCGCCTCGACCTCGGCCAGCGCCTGCAGAGTGCCCGGCAGGTCGAGCGCGATCGGCTTCTCGCAGAAGACCGGCAGTCCCGACCGTGCTGCCCGACCGATCAGTTCGGCGTGCGCCGAGGTCGCCGTCGTGATCACCACGGCGTCCACGCCCCACCTGAAGATCTCGTCCATCCCGGGCGCGGCCGTCTCGCCGAGGCGGTGCGCGAGCTCCTGGGCCCGTGCCGGCTCCGCGTCCGTGAGGATCAGGGAGCCGACCTCGCGATGGCGGCTGAGCGTCTTCGCGTGGATGGTGCCTATGCGGCCCGTACCGATGACCCCGATGCGCATAAAAACAAAGTGAGGGGCGACACCGTACGCTGTCAATGCGTATGTCCGGACAACCGGACTACACAACTTCCCGTCAACCATCCACGGGGCTACGCTCTGCCCGTGCCGAAACCAGATGTGGACCCCACCGTGTCGCTCGACCTCAGTGTGGACCGGAGTTCGCCGGTGCCCTTGTACTTCCAGCTGTCCCAGCAGCTGGAGGCCGCGATCGAGCACGGAGCGCTCACCCCGGGCAGCCTGCTCGGCAACGAGATCGAGCTCGCCGCACGGCTCGGCCTGTCCCGGCCCACCGTCCGCCAGGCCATCCAGTCCCTCGTCGACAAGGGCCTGCTCGTCCGCCGCCGCGGCGTCGGCACACAGGTCGTGCACAGCCAGGTCAAGCGCCCGCTCGAGCTCAGCAGCCTCTACGACGACCTGGAGGCGGCCGGACAGCGCCCCGCCACCAAGGTGCTGGTCAACACCGTCGTCCCGGCGTCCGCCGAGGTCGCGGCGGCGCTCGGGGTCGTCGAGGGCAGTGAGGTGCACCGCGTCGAGCGGCTGAGGCTGGCACACGGGGAGCCGATGGCGTACCTGATCAACCACCTGCCGCCCGGCCTGCTCGACCTGGACACCGCACAACTGGAGGCGACCGGCCTGTACCGCCTGATGCGGTCCGCCGGGATCACCCTGCACAGCGCCCGGCAGTCCATCGGCGCCCGGGGCGCCACGGCCGAGGAGGCCGAGCGGCTGGCCGAGACGGAGGGCGCCCCGCTGCTCACCATGCAGCGCACCACCTTCGACGACACCGGCCGCGCGGTCGAGTTCGGCGACCACACCTACCGTCCCACGCGTTACTCCTTCGAGTTCCAGCTGCTCGTACGCCCTTGACGTACCGGCGGCCGCACCGCCCGATGTCCGGACAATGTGACCACGGCCCCCGCGGGTCGGTGGCGCTCACGGCTCGGACGGCCGGCTCGGGGCGAGCGCCGCTCCGGCGGCCGGCCCGGCCGGCCGCCGGCACCCGTGCGCCGGAAACGGCCGGGCCGCTCCATCGCTCCCCAGTACGGCACGGCACGCGCGCGTGAGGCAGAATCGGCGGCGATGAGCACCTACCGCGACCTCACCGCCCCCATCGGCTCCCGCCGAGCCACCGTCCTGCGCACGGCCGGTACGCGGGAACGCCGGTCCCTCCTGACCGCGCCCCGAGTGCCGACGGTCGGCATCGACATCGGCGGCACCAAGGTCATGGCGGGCGTCGTGGACGCCGACGGCAACATCCTGGAGAAGGTCCGCACGGAGACCCCGGACAAGTCCAAGAGCCCGAAGGTCGTCGAGGACACCATCGCCGAGCTGGTCCTGGACCTGTCCGACCGGCACGACGTGCACGCGGTCGGCATCGGCGCCGCCGGCTGGGTGGACGCCGACCGCAACCGCGTCCTGTTCGCCCCCCACCTGTCGTGGCGGAACGAGCCCCTGCGCGACCGCCTGTCGGGACGGCTCTCGGTGCCGGTCCTCGTGGACAACGACGCCAACACCGCCGCCTGGGCCGAGTGGCGCTTCGGCGCCGGCCGCGGTGAGGACCACCTGGTCATGATCACGCTGGGCACCGGCATCGGCGGCGCCATCCTGGAGGACGGTCAGGTCAAGCGCGGCAAGTACGGCGTCGCCGGTGAGTTCGGTCACATGCAGGTCGTGCCCTCCGGCCACCGCTGCCCGTGCGGCAACCGCGGCTGCTGGGAGCAGTACAGCTCCGGCAACGCGCTGGTCCGCGAGGCGCGCGAGCTGGCCGCCGCCGACTCCCCGGTGGCGTACGGGATCATCGAGCACGTCAAGGGGAACATCGGCGACATCACCGGCCCGATGATCACCGAGCTGGCCCGTGAGGGCGACGCGATGTGCATCGAGCTGCTGCAGGACATCGGACAGTGGCTCGGCGTGGGCATCGCCAACCTGGCCGCCGCCCTCGACCCCTCCTGCTTCGTGATCGGCGGCGGTGTCAGCGCCGCCGACGACCTGCTGATCGGCCCGGCCCGGGACGCCTTCAAGCGCCACCTCACCGGCCGCGGCTACCGGCCCGAGGCCCGCATCACCCGGGCCCAGCTCGGCCCGGAGGCCGGCATGGTGGGCGCCGCCGACCTGGCCCGCCTGGTCGCCCGACGCTTCCGGCGCGCCAAGCGGCGCAGGGTGGAGCGGTACGAACGCTACGAGCGGTACGCCGAGGCCCGCCGCACCCGGGACACCGCATGACCGCGTCGCTGCCCCACCAGGCCGCGCCCCCGGACGAGCCGCACCGCCCGCCCGAGGACCCGCGCCACCGGGTCAGGCGCAGGGCACTCACCCTGCTGATCATCGTCCTGCTCATCGGCGTCCCGGCCGGTTACCTGGTCATCTCCGCCAACCAGAGCCGGGACAGCGGCAAGGACAAGGAGAAGAAGTACTCGGCGACCGGCCTCACCGCGGGCTGGCCGTCGAAGGTGCAGCGCCGCCTCTACCGGGTGCCCGTCCCGCACCCGGCCGACCGGATCGCCTACTACGAGACGAACAACTGGAAGACCAGCCGTCTCTACGTGCAGTTCCGCACCAACAGCGCCGGCCTGGACAGCTTCCTGGAGGGCATTCAGGTCGGCCGGGACGCCCTGAAGAAGGGCGACATCAGCATCGGCGCCCGCGACCGGAAGATCACCGGCTGGACCTTCACCGGCCCCGGCCCCTGGTGGGGCCTCACCCACAAGCAGAAGAACCCGGCACCCACCCAGGACGTGGTCGTGAACCTGTCCGATCCGAACTTCCCGATGGTGTACGTCGTCTCCCGCACCGTCCCCTGACGAGAGGGACCGACCCGCCGCCGGGGCCGGTTGTCAGACCCCGCCCGTACAGTCGAAGACGAATGATCCGACACAGGGGCGGGAGGTGGCAGAACGCATGAGCGGCACGGCGGCGGTGGCCGGGCGCGCCGGGACCGGGGAGTGCGTCCCGCTGCGGCTCGCGGCCGTCTATCTGCCCGCGCCCCTTCCGCGCGAGGGCCGGATCGCCTTCTGGGACCCGGACGACGACCGGCCCCCGGTCACGGAGTCCTCGGAGCCCACGGAGTCGGGGGAGACGGCGGACGCGCGACGCGAGGAGCTGACGGTCGTGCGACGGCACGGCTCGGCCGTGCGCCGCAGGCAGGTGCCCGCCCTGTCCCTGCCGCTCGACAAGGCCCTCCCGCTGCTGGTGCGGGCCCGCCACGACCCGGCCGCCCACCCGGCCACCGCCTGCTGGGGAGCCGCGGCCCTGCACGCCCTCGGGCTGGCCGCCCGCGGCCGTCTGCTGCCCGGGCTGACCCCCGCCGGGCACGACGCCTGGCGCGCCGGCCCCCTGGAACCCGGCGACATCGCCCACCTGCGCGCCGTGGCCGCCGCCCTGCCCGCCGAGGGCCACGCCGTGCCACTGCCCGGTCCGGGCCCGCTGCGGCTGCCCGAGCCGGAGGCGCTGATGCGCTCCTTCCTGGACGCGGTCGCGGACACCCTGCCCCGCACCCCGGCCGCGCCCCACACGTCCGGCAGACCCTTCGCGGCCCGCGAACCCCAGTCGCTGCCCGGCGCCCACGACTGGGCCGCCGAGGTCGCCGCCGGCATGGACGCGGGCGTGCGGATCTCACTGCGCCTGGACCTGTCGGCGTACGACCTCTTCGACGGCGACGGCGACGCCGACAACGCGGGCGCGCGGGGCGCGGGCGCGGCGATCGTCCAGGTGCACAGCCTCGCCGACCCCACGCTGGTGGCCGACGCGACGGCCCTGTGGGCGGGGGAGGCAGACAGCGCGTTCGGGCCACGCGCGCGCGTGGACGCGGCTCTCGCGGTCCGCCGCGCCGCCCGGGTCTGGCCGCCGCTGGACCGGCTCGCCGAGCGGGAGGTGCCCGACGTGCTCGCCCTGTCCGAGGACGAGCTCGGCGAACTGCTCGGCGTGGCGGCGACCAGGCTCGCCGCGGCCGGGGTCGCCGTGCACTGGCCCAGGGACCTCGCGCAGGACCTGAGCGCCGCCGCCGTGGTCCGGCCCGCGCCGGGCTCGGCGACCGACGGCACCGGATTCTTCGAGAGCGAGGAACTGCTGCAGTTCCGCTGGCAGCTGGCGCTCGGCGGCGACCCGCTGACCGAGGGCGAGATGGACGCCCTCGCGGAGGCACACCGCCCGGTCATCCGGCTGCGCGACCGCTGGGTGCTCGTCGACCCCGCCCTGGTCCGCCGCGCCCGCAAGCGCGAACTGGGTCTGCTCGACCCGGTCGACGCCCTGTCGGTGGCGCTCACCGGCAGCGCCGAGGTCGACGGCGAGATCGTCGAGGCCGTGCCCGTCGGCGCGCTCGCCGCCCTGCGCGACCGCCTCACGGCCGGGATCCGGCCCGCCGCGCCGCCCGCGGGCCTCGACGCCACGCTCCGCGACTACCAGCTCCGCGGCCTCGCCTGGCTGGAGCTGATGACCTCCCTCGGACTCGGCGGCTGCCTCGCCGACGACATGGGCCTGGGCAAGACCATCACGGTGATCGCCCTCCATCTGAAACGGGCCCGCACCGAACCCACCCTCGTGATCTGCCCCGCCTCCCTGCTGGGCAACTGGCAGCGCGAGATCGCCCGGTTCGCGCCCGGCGTCCCCGTCCGCCGCTTCCACGGCCCGGACCGCACCCTGGACGGCCTCGACGCCCTCGACGGGGGGTTCGTCCTCACCACGTACGGCACCATGCGCTCCACGGCACCGAGCCTGGCCGAACAGAGGTGGGGCATGGTCGTCGCGGACGAGGCCCAGCACGTCAAGAACCCGTACTCGGCGACCGCCAAGGCGCTGCGCACCATCCCGTCTCCCGCGCGCGTGGCACTGACCGGCACCCCCGTGGAGAACAACCTCTCCGAACTGTGGGCCCTGCTCGACTGGACCACCCCCGGCCTCCTCGGCCCCCTGAAGGCCTTCCGGGCCCGGCACGCACGCGCGGTGGAGAACGGCGAGGACGAGGAGGCCGTCGCCCGTCTCGCCCGGCTCGTCCGTCCCTTCCTGCTGCGCCGCAAGAAGTCCGACCCGGGGATCGTCCCGGAGCTGCCTCCCAAGACGGAGACGGACCACCCGGTCCCGCTCACCCGCGAACAGGCCGCGCTGTACGAGGCGGTGGTGCGGGAGTCGATGCTGGCCATCGAGACCGCGGGCGGGATCGCGCGCCGGGGCCTGGTGCTGAAACTGCTGGGCGCCCTGAAGCAGATCTGCGACCACCCCGCGCTCTACCTGAAGGAGGAGGCACACCCCGAGGGGCTGTCCAGGCGTTCCGGAAAGCTGGCGCTGCTGGACGAGCTGCTGGACACCCTGCTCGCCGAGGACGGCTCGGCGCTGGTCTTCACGCAGTACGTGGGTATGGCCCGTCTGATCACCGCCCACCTCGCCGCCCGCGCGGTCCCGGTCGACCTCCTGCACGGCGGCACACCGGTCCCCGAGCGGGAACGCATGGTGGACCGCTTCCAGAGCGGTGAGACGCCGATCCTCGTCCTCTCCCTCAAGGCCGCGGGGACCGGCCTGAACCTCACCCGCGCGGGCCACGTCATCCACTTCGACCGCTGGTGGAACCCGGCCGTCGAGGAACAGGCCACCGACCGCGCCTACCGCATCGGCCAGACCCAGCCCGTCCAGGTCCACCGCCTGGTCACCGAGGGCACGGTCGAGGACCGCGTCGCCGAGATGCTGCAGGCCAAGCGCGCCCTGGCCGACGCGATCCTGGGCTCCGGGGAGGCGGCCCTGACCGAACTGACCGACCGTGAACTGTCCGACCTGGTGTCGCTGAGGAGGCCGTCATGACGGGCGGGACGGCCCGCCCGGCCGACGCCGCACGCCGCGCCCTGCGGGAGGCACGGGAGCGGCGCAGCGCGGCCGCGCCCGGATGTGCCCCCACCGCGCAGCCGGAGACACCCGACAGCCCGGCCGGGGCCCTGGCCGTGTCCGGGGCGCCCGGGGGCGCGGTCCGGCCGGAGGCGGGGGTCCGGCCGGAAGCCGAGCGGTCCCGGCGCGAGGACCGGGCGGCCGGGCAGGTGCCCGAGGTCCCCGCACCGGAGGACCCGCAGGCGCCCGAAGGCATGACCTGCTCCGCGGAAACCGTGGACGAGCGGCTGACGCCGAGGCCCGCAGACGCCGCACGGGCGGCGCTGCGCTCCGCCGCCGCCCGGCGTGACGCGGGACCGGAGGGCGCCGGATCGACGGCACACGGCGCCTTCCCCGGCTCGCCGGAGGACGGGGTGCCGGAGACCGGTGAGCGCCCCGCCCCTCTCACCGCCCCGGGCGGTCGCGGCCCGGCGGGACAGGGCGGACGCCCAGGGGACGTCGCCCGGGACGCCTTGCGAGCCGCTCGCCGGGCCGCGCGGGAGTCCGCGGCGGACGCCGAGGCACCCGAGGCGAGGCCCTCGTCCCCGGAGCCGTCGCCCGCCTCGACCCGCCCCGAGCGTTCCTCCACCCGCTCGCCCCGAGCGGCGGCGGCCCCGGCCCGCCGGCCCGCGCTCCCGCCCGCCGAGCGCAGCGAGGGCGCCCGTGACATGCGGGAGTTCCTCGCGACCGCCTTCCGGATGCCGACGATGTCGGACGCGCCGGGCGGACCCGGCGAGAGCGCCGACGCCGGCGATCCGGCGGCCTGGACGACCGCGTCCGCCCCGCCGGCCGGCCTGCCGGACCGCGCATCGACCCCGGTCCCGGACACACCGGCGCCCTCTGCCGCCCCCGTCTCCGCCCCGAGCCCCCCGCCGCCCGTCCCCCAGACCATGGCCACCCCGCACCGCGACAACGACCTGCGCCGGACCTTCCCCGCCTTCCCGCCCCGGTCGCCGCAGGACGGCCGGTTCGCCGAGACCTGGTGGGGCAACGCGTGGGCCGACGCGCTGGAACAGGGCGCGCTCGACATCAAGCGGCTGGCGCGGGGACGCGGTTACGCCGAGCAGGGGCACGTGGACGCGATCACCGTGACGCCGGGCCTCGTCCTGGGGTACGTACGCGGCAGCCGCCCGCGGCCCTACCGCGTGCAGGTCCGGCTGCGCACGCTGGAGGAGGCCGACTGGGAGCGGTTCCTGGACGCGGCCGCCGACCGTCCGGGCCACATCGCCGCCCTGCTCGACAAGGAGCTGCCGCACTCCCTCGCCGACTGCGGCGTCCCCCTGCTGCCCGGCCCCGGCGACCTGGCCCCCCACTGCAGCTGCCCCGACTCCGGCCACCCCTGCAAGCACGCGGCGGCGCTGTGCTACCAGACGGCCCGGCTGCTCGACGCCGACCCCTTCGTGCTGCTCCTGCTGCGCGGCCGGGGCGAACGCGACCTGCTCGACGCGCTCTCCCGCCGCAGCGCCACCCGAGCGGCCCGCGCCGCCCGGGAACGGCAGCCGGAGTCCCTTCCCGGCGTCCGCGCCACCGAGGTCCTCACGCCGCGCGAACTCCCCCCGCTGCCGCCGCCGTTGCCCGCGCCGCCGCATCCGCAGCAGCCCCCGGTGTACCCGGCGGCGCCGGGCGGCCCCGACCCGTTCGCGCTGGACCAGCTGGCGACCGACGCCGCCGCCCGCGCCCACGCCCTGCTGACCACCGGCCGTGACCCGGTCGGTGAACTGACCCTCTGGCAGGACGCGGTGCGCCAGGCGGCCGCCCGCCCCGGCTCCGGGCTGACCGCCGCCACCCGCGCGCTGTACTCGGCACTGGCCGCCGCCACCGGCCGCACCCCGGCCGAGCTGGCACGGGCGGTCGCCGCCTGGCGGCAGGGCGGGCCGGCGGGGCTCACCGCCCTCGAGGAGCCGTGGGATCCACCGGCGGGCCGCTTCGACCGGGCCCGCCCGCTCCTGCTCGCCGCCGACCTCCCGGCCTTCCGCCCCTGGCGCAACCACCTCACCCATCCGCGGGGAGACGTCCAACTCCGCTTCGGCCGGGACGGGTTGTGGTACGCGTACGAATCCGAGCCGGGCCGGGACGACTGGTGGCCGCGCGGTACTCCCGATCTCGATCCGGTCGGCGCGTTGACCGGCCTCGGTGCGTCGCACGGCATGTGAGTCGTGGACGGCTGCTTGTCACCGGAACCGCCACGGGGCGATCACCTGAAGAGGGTTCGAAAGTTCGGACACCATTCGGAAAGTCGGGGTGGCAGAGATGTTAGAGCCGCGCCCGAGCATGTCAACACCGTCCGCGAAACCGAGCCCGCCCCCGCGCCAAAGTGCTGCTCAGGCGGGCGAATGTTTCGAGGTCACTCGCGAATCATGCGAGAGGTATTGACGCGGTCCACCGGTTCCCCAATCATCCAGGATGCTCGACACCTCGACTGTTGTTCGTAACTGCGAACACACAAGGCCGCTCCACTCGTATCGCAGGGCACCTCCGGACCGCACCCCCCCGCAAAGGCCCGAGCCGCAAGGAGTACGCCGTACATGCATATGTCATGGCCCCATCACTCTTTCTCGCGTCGTCGCGCGCTGGCTGCTGCCACCGGCTTCGCGGCCGGCGCGGTTCTCCCACTGGCGGACGCCTTCAGCGCCGCAGCCGCTCCCGCCCGAGGGCCGGCCCCCGCCGCCGGGGCGTACACGAACCCGGTGATCTGGCAGGACTTCGCGGACATCGACGTCATCCGCGTCGCGGACACCTACTACGCCTCGGCCTCGACCATGCACTACTCGCCGGGCGCGCCCGTCCTGCGCTCCTACGACCTGGTGCACTGGGAGATCGCCGGCCACTCGGTGCCGGTCCTGGACTTCGGCGCCAAGTACGATCTGAACGGGGCCCGTGGCTATGTCAGGGGGATCTGGGCGTCGTCGCTGGCCTATCGTCCGAGCAACAGGACGTTCTACTGGCTGGGCCAGATCGACTTCGCCCGGACGTACATCTACACCGCGACGGCGGTCGAGGGGCCGTGGAACCGGCTGACGACGATCGGCACGCCCTACTACGACGCGGGACTCCTGGTCGACAGCGACGACACCCTGTACGTGGCGTACGGCAACACCACGATCAACGTGGCCCAGCTCTCGCCCGACGGCCGCACCCAGGTCCGCACGCAGCAGGTGTTCACGGCCCCGTCGAGCGTCGGCACCCTGGAGGGCTCCCGTTTCTACAAGATCAACGGGCAGTACTACATCTTCGTGACCCGCCCCGCCAACGGGCAGTACATCCTGAAATCCTCCGGCGGCCCCTTCGGTCCGTACACGATGCGGCAGGTGCTCCTCGACCTGCGCGGGCCGATCCCCGGCGGTGGCGTCCCGCACCAGGGCGGTCTGGTCCAGACGCAGAGCGGCGCCTGGTACTACCTGGCATTCGTCGACGCCTACCCCGGCGGCCGGATGCCCGCGCTCGCACCGGTCACCTGGACCCCGGACGGCTGGCCCGTCGTCCAACTGGTGAACGGCGCATGGGGCACCTCCTACCCCAGCCCGGCCGTGCCGCCGCCGCCCCGCCAGGTCACCCCCATGACCGGCGTCGACACCTTCGACGGCACGTCCCTCAAACCGAGGTGGGAGTGGAACCACAACCCGGACAACAGCAAGTGGTCGGTCGACAACGGTCTCACCCTGCGGACCGCGACGGTCACCAACGACCTGTACTGGGCCCGCAACACCCTCACCCACCGCATCCAGGGCCCCACCTCCACCGCCACGGTCGAGCTCGACCACTCCGCGATGCGTGACGGCGACCGGGCCGGACTCGCACTGCTGCGCGACTCCTCCGCCTGGATCGGCCTCGAACGCGATGGCGGGGCGACGCGCGTCGTGATGGTCGGCGGGCTGACCATGGACGGCAACTGGAACACCACCGGCACCGGTCGGGAGCTCGCGGGCGCGGCAATCCAGGGCAGCCGTATCTGGCTGCGCGCGAGCGCGGACATCCGTCCCGGTGCGGCACGCCCGGGGACCTTCTCCTACAGCACCGACGGCACCACCTTCACCCGCCTCGGACCCGACTTCTCCATGGGCAACGACTGGCGGTTCTTCATGGGCTACCGGTTCGCCCTCTTCAACCACGCCACCCAGGCGCTCGGTGGTTCGGTCCGCGTCACGCGGTTCGAACTCTCCACGCCCTGACCCCAAGGACTGCGAGGAACCCCATGCGCGGACGAAGTCTCAGCCGCGGACATGTGTCCGTGGTGCTCGCCACCGCGGTTGCGGCCCTGGTCGTGCTGGCGGCGACGCTCGTCGCCAACCCGGCTCAGGCAGCCACCAACGGCGCGTTGCGCGGCGTCGGTTCCGGCCGGTGTCTCGATGTGCCGAACGCCGACCAGACCGACGGCACGTACCTGCAGATCCGGGACTGCTCCGGTGGGACCAACCAGCAGTGGACGCTGACGGACAGCAACCAGCTCACCGTGTACGGCAACAAGTGCCTGGATGTCCCCGGCCACGCCACCACTGCCGGTACCCGGGTGCAGATCTGGACCTGCAGCGGCGGTGCGAACCAGCAGTGGCGGGTGAACTCCGACGGCACGATCGTCGGAGTGGAGTCCGGGCTGTGCCTGGACGTCACGAGTGCCGGTACGGCCAACGGCACGGCGGTGGAGATCTGGACGTGCCACGGCGGCGGCAACCAGCAGTGGACCGGCCTGTCGGGGACGCCGACCCCGCCGGGCGGCGGCACGTGTTCTCTTCCGTCGACGTACCGGTGGACGTCGACGGGCGCGTTGGCGCAGCCGAAGAACGGGTGGGTCTCGCTGAAGGACTTCACCAACGTGGTGTACAACGGCAAGCACCTGGTCTACGCGTCGAACGTATCGGGATCCTCCTACGGCTCGATGAGTTTCAGTCCCTTCACGAACTGGTCGGACATGGCGTCGGCCGGCCAGACCGGGATGAGCCAGTCCGCCGTGGCGCCCACGCTCTTCTACTTCGCACCCAAGAACATCTGGGTGCTGGCCTACCAGTGGGGTGCGTGGCCCTTCATCTACCGCACCTCCAGCGACCCCACCAACCCCAACGGCTGGTCCGCGCCACAGCCGCTGTTCACCGGCAGCATCTCCGGCGCCGCCCCGATCGACCAGACCCTGATCGCCGACGGCCAGAACATGTACCTGTTCTTCGCCGGTGACAACGGCAAGATCTACCGGGCGAGCATGCCGATCGGGAACTTCCCGGGCAACTTCGGCTCGTCGTACACGACGGTCATGAGCGACTCGGTGAAAAACCTGTTCGAGGCCCCGCAGGTCTACAAGGTCCAGGGCCAGAACCAGTACCTGATGATCGTCGAGGCCCGGGGTGCGAACGAGCAGCGCTACTTCCGCTCGTTCACGGCCTCCAGCCTGAGCGGTTCCTGGACCCCGCAGGCCGCCAGCGAGAGCAACCCCTTCGCGGGCAAGGCCAACAGCGGTGCCAACTGGACCAACGACATCAGCCACGGTGACCTGGTCCGCAACAACCCCGACCAGACCATGACCATCGACCCCTGCAACCTGCAGTTCCTCTACCAGGGGAAGTCCCCCTCCGCGAACGGCCCCTACGACCAACTGCCGTGGCGGCCGGGCCTCCTCACCCTGCAGCGCTGACCTCTCTCGCGGTGACCGCGGGTACGGAAGGCCGGGCCTGACAACCCAGCCGGGGCCTGAGTACGCGTACTCAGGCCCCGGCTGTCACGCCCGGAGACAATTTTTGTCATGGACGCTACTTCCGTACAGCGGCACCAGCAAACCGCTGTGCCATCCGGTGGGGCTCTGGCTGTACGCATCCCGGGCGCTGCCGCAACCGGTGCCGCTCTCACCTACCTGTCGATCCATCTTGTGCAGGAGGCGTACGCCTACGACGACCGCGTGTGCGCCGATGACACCAGCGTGTGCCTGACGCCGTGGCCGGTCCTGTCGTACGCCGCCTCGTTCGCCATCGCGCTCGTCGGGCTGATCGTGGCGTACAGGCTCCTGGGTATCCGCCCCGGGCGGACGGTCATCCCGCCGACGCTCCTGCTGGCACCGCTCCCGCTCATCGCCGCGCTGAGCACCGTCGGCATGTGGCCGGCCGTCGTAGTGGGAGCGTCATGGGCCGCCTCCGTGGCGCTGACGGCATGGCGGCCCTACCGGATCCTGGGGCTGTCCGCCGCGGCCGCGCTGCTCCTGGCCTCGCTCATCGTCGTCCATCACTGATCCCCGAGGCTTTCCGGCTGCGCCGGACGTGGGTCCGAGGCGTGAGCGAGACACCGTCGAACACCCTGCAACACCGCTTCGACGGGCCGGAAGAGGCCCCGTCCTGATCCTCGGTCCCGGGAGCGGTGCAGGAGCGGCTGCGCGAGCGGCCGACCCACCGCACGAAGGCATTCCCCGTTGCGAAATACTCTTCCGATGAGTTCACGCACCTTCCCGATCAGCCGGCCGATCACGATACGGAGGGCTGTCGCACGGGATGCCAAACGGCTCACGCGACTCGTGCGTGGCTCGGGCGCCTACGAGGGTAAGTACGCGGCCGCGGTCGCCGGCTACCGGGTCGGTCCCGATTACATCGAGGCCCACCGCGTCTTTGTGGCCGTCGGCGCCGACGAGCATGGAGGCCGGGTCCTCGGGTTCTACTCGCTCATCCTCGCGCCACCGGAACTCGACCTGCTGTTCGTCGCCGACGACGTGCAAGGACGGGGTATCGGACGGCTGCTCGTCACGCACATGCAGTCGGAGGCCCGTGCCGCCGGGATCGACCGCGTCAAGGTCGTGTCGCATGTTCCCGCCGAGGACTTCTACCACCGCGCAGGTGCGGTGCGGATCGGGACCGCGCCCGCGAACCCACCCGCCGTGCCGTGGAACCGTCCAGAATTCGAGTTCCGCCTTTCTTCGGGTTGACGCGGTGCGCCGGTTCGCAGGCCACCCGGCCGGCGGACGGCATGGGGGTATTGCGTGTGCTCCTGGCGATATCGGCCGGCCAGGAGCGGAGGCGGATGTGGCTTGCGGGCGGGTTCTCACCTGCCGGGCCGCGCTTTAGGCTGCGACCGCTTCGAAATCCGGCGATCTTTTGGAGGGTGTGCAGGATGAACCGAGCTGTCATGACCGCATGGGCGGCAGCAGCGTTGGTCGTGTCCGGGGGCAGCACCACCGCCTCCGCGTACGATGCCCCGCCGCGAACCACGCACGGTCCTTGTCAGTACACCCAGACACCGGACGAGCCGGCGGCGCGGCCGGTTCCCCTGCCGCCCGACCCACGGCACACCCCCGGTCACGGCACGGTCGACATGGCTGTCCCCACCAGCCAGGGCCCGCTCCCGCTGCGTCTGGACCGGGCGGAGGCGCCGTGCACGGTGCAGAGCTTCGTGCACCTGGCGCGGCACCGGTTCTACGACCGCACGGTGTGCCATCGGCTGACGGCGTATCCGACGCTGAAGGTCCTGCAGTGTGGCGACCCGACCGGCACCGGCGAGGGTGGGCCGGGGTACGCGTACAAGGACGAGCTGCCGGTGGACCTGCCGCCGGCACCGAGCGATCCGACCGGCACCCGTCGCCTTTACGGGCGTGGTCTGCTGGCGATGGCCAACGCCGGGCCGAACACGAACGGTTCGCAGTTCTTCGTCGTCTACGGCGACTCCGCGCTGCGACCGAACTACACGGTGTTCGGCACGGTCGGTGCCGCCGGCCTGAAGACGCTCGACAAGATCGCTGCTGGCGGAATCGAGCCAACCACGCAGGAACCGGCGCCTGTCGACGGCACACCCGTACTGAGGACCGAACTGCTCAGCGTCCGGCCGTCCTGTCGCCCCTGATGAACTGCACTGCGGTCACCGTGGGTCCAGCCACGCGCCTGGTCGAAAGATGTCCGTCATGGCCAGATACCGCCCCTGCTCCGGTGTCCCTCCCGTGGGGTCGTAGATGCCCAGGTCCTTGCCGACGTGCGTGATCGGCCGGCCCGTGGTGCGGACCTCGCGGAAGGCCCGCTCACGGAACTCCTCCGGGCATGTGCGTGGTGCCGGCACTGCTCGTGGTTCTCCTTCGGGCCAGGGGCATGAGCCTGGCTTCGCAAACTCCACGGATCACCGCCTTACCGCACAGCCGGACGATTCCGCATCCGGCGCGTGCGCGCCGGATGCGCGTCGGTTCGGGTTTTGCGTCAGGAGGGGATGATCTGCCACTGCTGCTGGGCGAGGGCGGTGTAAGTCCACTGGTTGATGGCGGCTCCGTCGGCGGTGGAGCCGCTGTCGACGTTGAGGGACAGGCCGCTGAGCCGGTTGGTGAGGAGGTAGTAGCCGTCGCCGGTGGGGGTGATGGCCCAGTGCTGCTGGGGGGCGGTGGCGTCGCTCCAGATGTCGGCGGTGCCGCCGTTCACCCGGGAGAGTCCGCCGATCTCCATGAGTGTGCCGCTGTTGACGTTGCGGATCTTGTAGTAGCCGTTGTCCGCCGGGGCGATGGTCCACTTCTGGTTGGAGTGGTTCTGCCAGGGCCACTGGATGATGGGAGTGTTGTTGGTGGTGTCGGCTTTCGAGACGTCGGCGACCTTGCCGCTGTGGCGGGCGACGAGGCGGTACACGGTGCCGTTGCTGGGGAAGAGGGGGGTTCCCTGGGTGGGCGTCGCGGTGCGGCCGCCGATGCGCAGGTTGCCGATGTTGGCGTAGCCACCGGTCGCGGCGGTGACCTGGATGCGGACGAAGGCGGCGCTCACAGCCGGCCATTCGATGAACTTGGTGGTGCGATTGCCGGCCCAGGAGGCGGTGGCGACCTGGGTGAAGGTGACACCGTCGGTGCTCGTGGAGATGGTGCAGGCGGTGATGTCGCCGTCGGTGCTGTTGTTGCGGTTCCACTGCTTGGGCAGGTACTCCAGGCCGGAGATGTTGCTCCATGCGCCGCCGAGGTCGATGGTGATGCTCTGCGGCAGCGGCAGGCTCCAGGTGGACCAGCAGGTCTCGAAGTTCTTGTCGCTGAGGCCGTCGATGGCGTTCATGGGGCCTTCGCCGGTGTGGTAGGCGGTGGCGTAGGCGGCCACGGGGGTGACCGGGTGTTCGACGCGCAGCATCTGGGTGGGCAGGGGCGGCCGGGTGGTGCTGGGGCCGCCCCAGGCGGAGCCGACGTCGGAGAGCCGCTTGACTATGTTGTCGTCCAGCACACCGTTGCGGTTGGGCGGGCAGTTGAGGATGAACGAGGTGTACTTGGGCTCCAGGTCCCCCAGGTGGGAGATGATGTCCTGCTGGCTCAGCAGCGACTCCGTCGGTGTCGTCGGGTGCCAGAACCACCCGTTGCTGATCGTCTGACCCTGCAGCGAGGCGTAGGTGTTGCCGGTCGGTGAGGTGATGCCGAGGGGCTCCTCGAAGTAGATGGCATCGCCGAGGAAGGGGACCGACAGCCCGCCGTGGTCGATCATCACGATGTCGGGCTGCAGGGACTTCACACGTTCCCTGATGCGCTGGTAGGGGACGGCCTGCTGGCCCATCTGCCAGGCGTAGCCGTCCGTGATGAACATGTCGATGGTGCCGTAGTTGGTGAGCAGTTCGGTGATCTGGTTGAGGATGTAGGTGATGTCGCCGGGCTGGACGGCCTGGTCGGAGGCGACGTTGTGGCGGGTGTCGTAGGCCTGCACGTCGTAGGTGCGGTCCCAGATGGAGAAGTACAGGCCGACCTTCAGGTTCTGGGCCCGGAAGGCGGTCACGTACTGCGCGACGATGTCGTGCTTGTAGGAGCTGTTGGCGACGTTGTATTTGTTGTAGGCGCTGGGCCACAGGCAGAAGCCGTCATGGTGCTTGGTGGTCAGCACCCCGTACTTCATCTGCGCCGCCGCCGCGGCCGCCGCCCACTGGGCGCAGTCGACCGCCGTGGGCGCGAAGCGGGTGGGGTCCTGGTTCGGGGTGGCCCACTCCTCGTTGGTGAACGTGCCCATGTTGAAGTGGTTGAACATGCCGAAGCGCATGTCCACCAGGTTGCTGAGATTGGTCTGCATGTCCGCGGCGGCCGCCTGGGGGAGCAGGCGGGAGAAGCCGGGAAGCACGGGCAGGGTGCTCGCGGCCACAGCGGCGCCCGCGGCGCTCAGCAGGGTACGACGGGACAGTCTTCTTCCTGACGGCATGGGCGTACTCCCGGGGTGTCCGGCGGCTCTGAGATGCCGGGATGAGGCGGTTGGGGCGGCAGCCCGAGGGCCTGCGGTCCCAACCGCTGCACGCGCGGCCTTCCCTGTGGGCTGCGGGTGCCGAATGTTACGCATGAAGTTCGGTGACGTGGCTGCCCGGTGTCAACAGGTGCGCGGATGAATGTACTCAGGAACGGAGCAGAGGAGACCATTTGCTCTGGTTGAGTGGTATTCGTTCTTCCGGAGACATGCCATGTTTCGCAAAGGGTGGAGCGCGGCACTCCCTACCCGAAGGCGCCGGCGGGATCCCCGGCCCCGGGGTTGGCTGCGACGCCGACCGGGCATGGCTTGCTGGAGTCCGCCGGCTCGGGATGCCCGCTCCGGCACGAGCACTCACAGAGTATGACCGCAAGGGTCAGTGCATCACGGATGCGCATCATTCATGGGATGGATAGATCGTCGACAGGTCACCTGGCGGGCTTTCTGCCGACTCGCGTCTGTCTTGTTCAGCGAACTTTCCGTTGCCATCTAGACAGCATCGTTGATCGGTGTCTATAAACATCCCATCTCTCTGGGAGTGACACACAGCAGTTGCACCGGCGAAACGTCTCCCGCTCCGGGACCAGCGCGAGGAATACACCGATGAGACTCAGAACCGCCTTCTGTTCCGCCGCCTCCGCCCTGTCCGCCCTGGCGCTGCTCAGCGCCTGCAGCAGCGGCTCGGGCAGTGCGTCCGCGTCGAGCGACACGCCGCTGGTCGGCGTCGACTACCCGCGTTCCGACACCGACTTCTGGAACTCGTACATCAAGTACACGCCCGAGTTCGCCAAGAAGCTGGGCCTGGACCTGAAGACCACGAACTCGCAGAACGACGTCGCCAAGCTCACCGCCAACGCGCAGACGTTCATCAGCCAGGGCGTCAAGGGCCTCGCGATGGCCCCGCAGGACACCGCGGCCATCGCGCCGACGCTGGCGCAGTTGCAGGCGAAGAAAATCCCGGTCGTCACCGTGGACACCCGCCCGGACAGCGGCAAGGTGTTCATGGTGGTGCGGGCCGACAACCGCGCGTACGGCGAGAAGGCCTGCCAGTACCTGGGCACGAAGCTGAGCGGCAAGGGCCAGGTCGTGATGCTGGAGGGCGGACTCGACTCCATCAACGGCCGTGACCGCACCGAGGCGTTCAACGACTGCATGAAGAAGAACTACCCCGGCATCAAGGTGTTCGGCGAGGCCACCAACTGGGACGGAGCCGTCGCCGCACAGAAGCTGCAGACCGACCTGACCGCCCACCCGGACATCAAGGGCATCTACATGGAGTCCAGCTTCGCCCTGTCCGGCACCCTCCAGGTACTCAAGCAGAAGGGGCTGCTGGTCGGTCCCAAGGACAAGAAGCACGTCTTCGTCGTGTCCAACGACGGCATCCCGGAGGAACTCAAGTCCATCGCCGCCGGGAAGATCGACGCCACGGTCTCGCAGCCGGCCGACCTCTACGCCAAGTACGCCCTGTACTACCTGAAGGCCGCGATCGACGGGAAGACGTTCAAGCCCGGCAAGACCGACCACAACAGCACCATCATCCAGGTCCGCGACGGTCTGCTCGAGGACCAGCTCTCCGCCCCCCTTGTCACCGCCGACGGCGGCACCTACGGGGGCGTGCCCAGCGTGAAGAGCGACGACCCGTCACTGTGGGGCAACAACCTCGGCTGACCCGTCCCCTCAAGCACCCAGCGGCTAACGAGAACAAGGCGGTTGAGATGAGCGACGGGGAGCGAACAGTCACCCCCGCGACCGCTCCGGCGGACGACGGGCGGGCCCCCGCGGTACCGCCCGTCGTCGAGGCGGCGGGCATAGTCAAACGATTCGGTCCGACGGTGGCCCTGAACGGCGCCCGGATCACCATCAGGCCCGGCGAGACCCACGCGCTCGTCGGCCGCAACGGGGCCGGCAAGTCGACCCTGGTGTCCGTCCTCACGGGCCTGCACGCCCCGGACGAAGGCACGGTCACCTTCGGCGGCAGCCCCGCCCCGCGACTCGCGGACCGTGACGCCTGGCGACAGCGCGTGGCCTGCGTCTACCAGAAGTCGACGATCATCCCCACGCTGACCGTCGCCGAGAACCTCTTCCTGAACCGGCACGACCACGGCCCCAGCCGGCTGATCAGCTGGGCGGGCGTACGCCGCCGGGCCCAGGAACTGCTGTCGACCTGGTCGGTGGACGTCGATCCGCAGAGTCCTGCGGGTGAACTCAGCGTAGAGCAGAGGCAGTTCGTGGAGATCGCCCGGGCGCTGTCCTTCGGCGCCCGGTTCATCGTCCTCGACGAGCCCACCGCACAGCTCGACGCGGCGGCGATCAACCGGCTCTTCGACCGGATCCGCGACCTGCAGAGCCAGGGCGTGACCTTCCTGTTCATCAGTCACCATCTCCAGGAGGTCTACGAGATCTGCGACATGGTGACGGTGTTCCGGGACGCCCGGCACATCGTGACCGCCCCGGTCGCGGAGCTTCCGCGCACCGAGCTGGTCGCCGCCATGACCGGCGAGGCGGCGGCCGACCGGCGGCAGGAACGCCGCAGCAGCGCGGACCACGGCGCCGCACCCGCGCTGTCGGTGCGCGCGCTGGGCAGTGGCGACACCTACACCGACGTCACCTTCCGGGTGGGCGCCGGGGAGATTGTCGGCCTCGCGGGCGCCGCCGCCAGCGGTCGCACGGAGGTCGCCGAGACCGTCGTAGGACTGCGGGCCGCGGCGACCGGAGCGGTGGAGATCGCCGGGCGTCGGCCGCGGCCGGGCAGTGTGCCCGCGGCGCTCGCCGCCGGGGCCGGGTTCGTGCCGCAGGACCGGCACCACCAGGGCTTCGTGCCCGACATGTCGATCGCCGACAACGCCACGCTGTCCGTGCCCAAGCGGCTCGGCAGGAACGGCTTCCTCGGCCGAGGCCGCCGGGACCGGCTCGCCGACAACATGATCGAGAAACTGGCGATCAAGACGCCCGGACCCGAGCTCCCCGTATCCGCGCTCTCGGGTGGCAACCAGCAGAAGGTCGTCATGGCCCGCGCCCTGGCGGACGACCCCCGACTGCTGGTGCTGATCAACCCGACCGCGGGCGTGGACGTGCGCTCCAAGGAGTTCCTCCTCGACAAGGTCGAGGAGACCGCCGAGTCCGGCACCGGGGTGCTGATCGCCTCCGACGAACTCGACGACCTGCGCATGTGTGACCGGGTCCTGGTGATGTTCCAGGGCCGAGTGACGACAGAGATAGCCCGCGGCTGGCACGACCACGATCTCGTGGCCGCGATGGAAGGAGTGGACCTCGATGCCTGAAACCGTCCTCGCGGACGCCGCCGCCAAGGCAGTGGACCTCAAGCAGAAGCGGATCGTGCTGTTCGGCGGCCGGATCCCGCTGGCCCGGCTGCGTGACCTGGCGCTCGTCCCGGCGATCGTCGTCATCGCGGTCGTGGGCCAGATCGTCAACCCGGTCTTCCTGCAGGCCGACAACCTCATCAACGTCCTGCAGACCATGTCCGAGATGGCCCTGCTGGTCCTCGCCCAGACGATGATCCTGATCGTCAAGAAGATGGACCTGTCCCTGGAGTCCACCATGGGCCTCGCGCCCGGCGTCGCGGCCTGGCTGGTCGTCCCCGCCGGCGCCGGACACGGACTCGGACTGCTCCCCGGCGCCTGGTCGATCCCCGTCACCCTCGCCGTGGGCGTACTCGTCGGCGTGATCAACGCCCTGCTGATCATCCGCTTCGGCCTCAACGGCTTCATCGTCACCCTCGGCATGCTCATCGTCCTGCGCGGCATCCTCACCGGCATCTCCGGCGGTCAGACCTTCTTCCAGCTGCCGCAGTCGATGCTCTACATCGGCACCGCCGAATGGTTCGGCATGCCCGCCTCCATCTGGATCTGCCTGGCCCTGTTCGCCGTTGCCATCGTGGTGCTCGGCTGGACCAGCTTCGGCCGTTCCCTGTACGCCATCGGCGGTAACGTCGACGCCGCTAAGGCGGCCGGCATCCGCACCGACCGGGTGCTGTGGATCGTCATCGTGAGCGGCAGCGTGCTCGCCGCCCTCGCCGGTCTGATGCTCTCCGGACGGCTGGCCTCGGTCGCCTCCGCTCAGGGCAACGGCTACATCTTCACGGTCTTCGCCGCCGCCGTCATCGGTGGGATCAGTCTCAACGGCGGCAAGGGCACCATGTTCGGCGCGTTCTGCGGCATCCTGCTGCTCTTCATGATCCAGAACGTGCTCACGCTGGCCGGCGTCCCCGCCCAGTGGATCGGCGCCCTCAACGGCCTGATCATCCTGGTCGCTCTCGCCATCTCCCGCATCACGGGCGGCAAGGTCCAGGAGTGACCCGGGCGGCCCCGCCGACCGCCCGCCCTCCGCTGCGTTCATGTCTCGTCGCAAGGGGACCGATCCCCCTGCCCCTCACAGGAGTTGCCGCCATGTCCTCCCCCGTTCCCGCATCCGCCCGCATCACCGCCCTGGACGTCCTGGACGTGCGGTTCCCGACCTCCGAACACCTCGACGGCTCGGACGCCATGAACCCCGAGCCCGACTACTCCGCCGCCTACGTGATCCTGCGCACCGATGCGGGTGACGGGCTGGAGGGCCACGCCCTCGCCTTCACCACGGGCCGCGGCAACGACGCCCAGGCCGCCGCCATCGCCACCCTCGCCCCGCACGTGGTGGGCCTGTCGGTGGAGGAGGTCTGCTCCGACCTCGGCGCCTTCTCCCGCTCCCTGGTCCACGATCCCCAACTGCGCTGGCTGGGACCGGAGAAGGGCGCCATCCACATGGCGACCGGAGCCGTCGTCAACGCCGCCTGGGACCTCGCGGCCAAGCGCGCGGGCAAGCCCGTGTGGCGCTTCCTCGGCGAGATGTCACCCGAGGAGCTGGTCGCCCAGGTCGACTTCCGCTGGCTGTCCGACGCCCTCACCCCCGAGGACGCGCTTGAGATCCTGCGCCGCGCCGAACCGGGCCGCGAAGAGCGCATCGCCCAGCTGCTCGACCGGGGCTACCCCGCCTACACCACCACCCCCGGCTGGCTCGGCTACTCCGACGAGAAGCTCGCCCGCCTCGCCCGCGAGGCCGTCGCCGACGGCTTCACCCAGATCAAGCTGAAGGTCGGCGCGTCCCTGGAGGACGACGTACGGCGCCTGCGCGTGGCCCGCGAGACCGTCGGTCCGGACATCCGCATCGCCGTCGACGCCAACCAGAGATGGGACGTCCAGCCCGCCATCGACTGGATGCGCGAACTGGCCCCCTACGACCCGTACTGGATCGAGGAGCCCACCTCACCCGACGACATCCTCGGCCACGCCGCCGTCCGCAGAGCCGTCGCCCCCATCAAGGTCGCCACCGGCGAACACATCGCCAACCGGGTCGTCTTCAAACAACTCCTGCAGGCCGGCGCGGTCGACATCGTCCAGATCGACTCCGCCCGGGTCGGCGGCGTCAACGAGAACATCGCCATCCTGCTGCTCGCCGCCAAGTTCGGCGTCCCGGTCTGCCCGCACGCCGGCGGCGTCGGACTGTGCGAGATGGTCCAGCACCTGTCGATGTTCGACTACGTCGCCGTCTCCACCACCACCGAGGACCGTGTCATCGAATACGTCGACCACCTCCACGAGCACTTCGTCGACCCGGTCCGCATCGCCGACGGCCACTACCTCGCCCCCGCTCTCCCCGGCCTCGGCGCCCAGATGCACCCCGACTCCCTGAAGGAGTACGCCTACCCCGACGGCCCGGTCTGGTCCGCCCGTGTCTGAGCTGCTGCCCCTGGTCGACGCCCATCACCACGTGTGGGACCTGGACCGCCGGCCCCAGCCCTGGCTCGACGAACCCGGTCACGAACCGATCCGCCGCAGCCACGGCATCGACGACCTGCGCACGGCCGCCACCCGGATCATCGCCGGACGGTCGCTGACGAGCACGGTGGTCGTCCAGTGCGTCGCCTCCGTCGCGGAGACGATGGAGCTGGTGGACCTCGCAGACCAGGAACCGCTGGTCGGCGCGGTCGTCGGCTGGGCGGACCTGACCTCCCCCGCCATCGGGGACGTACTCGACGAAGTGCGCTCCCGGCCGGGAGGCCGGTACCTGCGGGCCCTGCGCCACCTCGTGCAGGGCGAATCCGACCCGGAGTGGCTGCAGCAGCCGGCCGTCGAACGGGGCCTGCGCGCCGTACAGGACCGCGGCCTCGGCTACGACGTGCTCATCCGCAGCCATCAGTTCCCCCAGGCGATCCGCCTCGCCCAGCGCTTCCCGGACCTCCCGCTGGTCCTGGACCACGCCGGCAAACCGCCCATCGGCCGCCACTCACTCACCGACTGGGCCCGCGAGATCCGTGTGCTCGCGGGCCGTCCCCAGGTGCGGTGCAAGGTCTCCGGACTGATCACCGAGGCCGACCACCACAAGTGGACCGTCGAGGACATCCGCCCCGTCTGGGAGACCCTGATGGCCGCCTTCGGCCCCGACCGGCTGATGTTCGGCTCCGACTGGCCCGTCTGCGTCCTGGCCGGAGGCTGGAACCGCTGGGCCGTCACCGTCGAGCAACTGCTGGACGACTGCTCCCCGCAGGAGAAACAGGCGGTGCTCTGCGACACGTCGACCGCCTTCTACCGGCTGTCCGAGAACGAGAAGTAAGGAGAGGACTCCGTGCTGCTGACCGAACTGCTGCACCCCGGCATCCTCGAGGCGCTCGCCGGCGCCGGCCACGGTGCCCGCGTGCTGCTCGCCGACGGCCACTACCCCGCGAGCACCGCAACCGGTGAACGGGCCAGGACCGTCCACCTCAACCTCGCGCCGGGCATCCTGGACGTCACCACCGTCCTGGACGTGCTGCTGCGCTCTCTGCCCGTGGAGTCGGCGCAGGTGATGGTGCCTCCCGAGGGCGAACCGGAGCCGCCGGCCATCGCCGAGTACCGCTCCATGCTGGCGCCCGTCCCGGTCGACACGCTCGGGCGCTTCGAGTTCTACGACGCCGCCCGGTCGCCCGACCTGGCACTGGCCATCGTCACCGCCGACACCCGTACCTACGCCAACCTGCTGCTGACCATCGGCGTCCGCGCTGAAGGGACCCTGACCACACGATGACTCTCGCCGTCCGTTACGCCTCCGCCCGCACCCTGGACACCGCATCCGTCCAGACCGCGCCGCCCGGCCCCGGTGAGGTGGAGATCGCGCCCGCCTACGTCGGTATCTGCGGCACCGATCTGCACATCTTCCACGGCGACATGGACGCCCGGGTGTCCGCGCCCGCCGTCCTGGGGCACGAGATGTCCGGCCGGATCGTCCGCGTCGGCGAAGGCGTCGAGGACTGGACGCCCGGTGACGCGGTCACCGTGATGCCGCTGCGCTGGGACGACACCTGCCCCGCCTGCCAGGGCGGCCACCAGCACATCTGCCAGCACCTCGACTTCATCGGCATCGACTCACCCGGTGCCATGCAACAGCGCTGGACCGTGTCCGCCTCCACTCTCATACGGCTGCCCGACTCCCTGCCCCTGGATCAGGCGGCGCTCGTCGAGCCGACCGCGGTCGCGGTGCACGACGCGGGCCGCGCCCAGGTCGCCGACGGCGAGAAGATCGTCGTGGTCGGCGGCGGCCCGGTCGGCATCCTCATCGCCCTGGTCGCGCAGGCCGCCGGCGCCGAGGTGCGTGTGGTGGAACTCAACGCCCACCGCAGGTCGCTCGCCGAGGAGTTGGGGCTGAGCACCTGGGACCCTGCCGCCGTCGACGTGACCGCCCTGGTCGGAGAGTGGACCGCCGACGCGGGCGCCGACGTCGCCTTCGAGGTCTCCGGCGCGGCAGGAGGCGTGGACACAGCCGTCGACGTCCTCGGCGTGCGCGGCCGGCTGTGCCTGGTGGCGATCCACCCCCGGCCCCGCGAGGTGAACCTGCACCGCTTCTTCTGGCGCGAACTCACCCTCGTCGGCGCCCGCCTGTACGACCGCTCCGACTTCGAGAAGGCCGTGACCCTGGTCGCCGACGGCACCATTCCCGCCGACCGACTGATCACCAAGATCGTGCCCCTGACCGAGGCACCGGCCGCCTTCGACGCACTGGAGAGCGGCGGCGACGTGATGAAGATCCTCCTGGACTGCACCGACGACTCGACGGGAGCGAGCGCATGACCGCCTTCGACCTCACCGGCAAGCTCGCCGTCGTCACCGGGGCCCGCCGCGGCATCGGCCGCGCCATGGCCCGCGCGCTCGCCGAAGCCGGCGCCGACGTCATCGGCGTCAGCGCGTCGCTGGAGGAGACCGGCAGCGACGTGGAGAAGGACGTCACCGCCACCGGTCGTACCTTCGAGGCGATCCGCACCGACTTCGCCGACCCCCACGCCGTCCGCGCTCTGGGCGAGAACCTCGCCGGGCGCCGGCGGCCGGTGGACATCCTGGTCAACAACGCCGGCACGATCCGCCGCACCCCGGCCGCCCAGCACAGCGACGCCGACTGGGAGCTGGTCCTCCAGGTCAACCTCAACGCCCAGTTCGCCCTCGCCCGTGCCGTCGGCGCCACCATGGTGGCCCGCGGCCAGGGCAAGGTCATCTTCACCGCCTCCCTGCTCAGCTTCCAGGGCGGCATCACCGTCCCCGGCTACACCGCCGCCAAACACGGCATCGCCGGACTGACCAAGGCACTCGCCAACGAGTGGGCCCCGCACGGCGTCAACGTCAACGCCATCGCCCCCGGCTACATCGCCACCGACAACACCCAGGCCCTCCAGGACGACCCCGCCCGCAGCAGAGCCATCCTCGACCGCATCCCGGCCGCACGCTGGGGCAAAGCCGACGACCTCGCCGGAGCCGCCGTCTTCCTCGCCTCCCCGGCCGCCGACTACATCCACGGCACGATCCTGCCCGTCGACGGCGGATGGCTCGGCAGATGACCGGCACCCACCTGGCCTCCGTGCTGGCCGGCGCCCGTCTCATGCCGGTACTGACGGTGCCCTCCGCCGCGAGCGCCGGTCCGCTGGCCGACGCCCTCGCGGCGGGCGGCGCCCGCTGCGCCGAGGTCACCTTCCGCACCCCCGACGCCGAGCAGGCGCTCAAGACGATGGCCGCCCACGGTGGCCTGGTCGTCGGCGCCGGCACCGTGCTCACGCCCGAGCAGGCCGAGCGGGCTGTGGCGGCCGGAGCCCGTTTCGTCGTCTCTCCCGGCTTCGACGAGGACGTCGTCGCCAAGTGCCGGGAGCTGGCGGTGCCCGTCGTGCCCGGCATCGCCTCCGCCACCGAACTGATGCGCGCCCTGCGGGCCGGCCTCGACACCGTCAAGCTCTTCCCCGCCGAACCGCTCGGCGGCATCCCGATGCTGCGCGCCCTCGCGGCACCCTTCCCCCAGGCACGGTTCGTGCCGACGGGCGGCATCGACGCTCCGCGCCTGCCCGCCTATCTGTCCCACCCGGCGGTCCTCGCCGTCGGCGGCAGCTGGATGGCCACCGCTTTCCACCTTGAGCGGGGCGAGTACGGGGAGATCCGCCGGCTGACCGCCGAGGCCGTGCACGGGAGCGCGCCGTGACCGACGTGGTAGCCCTCGGCGAGGTGATGCTCCGCTTCGATCCGGGCGAGGGCAGGATCCGCACCGCCCGCACCTTCCAGGTCTGGGAAGGCGGTGGCGAGTACAACGTCGTACGCGGACTGCGGCGCTGCTTCGGCCTGCGCACGGCCGTTGTGACCGCCCTGGCCGACAACGAGGTCGGGCGGCTGGTCGAGGACCTGATCCTCCAGGGTGGAGTCGACACCTCCATGATCCGCTGGGTGTCCGCGGACGGCATCGGCCGCGGCGCGCGCAACGGCCTGAACTTCGTCGAGCGCGGCTTCGGCATCCGGGGCGCGCTGGGCGTCAGCGACCGCGCGGGCACGGCCGTCTCGCAGCTGCGCAAAGAAGACGTCGACTGGGACGCGGTCTTCTCCTCCGGCCCGCGCTGGTTCCACACCGGCGGCATCTTCGCCGGCCTGTCCGACACCACCGTGGACGTCGCGGACGAGGCCATGACGGCCGCCCGGCGGCACGGTGTGACGGTGTCCTACGACCCCAACTACCGCCCCAGTCTCTGGGACGGCCGGGGCGGCGCGGACCGGGCACGCGAGGTCGACCTGCGGCTCGCCCGCCACGCCGACATCGTCGTGGGCGCCCTGGGCCTGGCGGGACCGTGCCCAGGGGCGCTGCGGGTCGAGGCGGACGAGGTGCAGGACGCCCTCGTTGCAGTGGCCGGGCTCCTGCCGCAGGCGGAGGTGCTCGCGACGACCGTGCGGAAAGTGCCCAGCGCCGGGGTCAACGACTGGTCCTCGGCCGCCTGGTCGGCCCGGACCGGGTTCGTCCGTGGCCCGCAGACGTCCGGCCTGCACGTCCTGGACCGCATCGGCTCGGGCGACGCGTTCGCGGCCGGGCTGATCTACGGACTGCTCACGCTCGACGGCGAGGAGGGCGGCTCGGCGGCTCGCGCCAGGCCCACGGCGAACCTCGACGCCGCCCGCCTGCAACGCGCTCTGGCCTACGGCACCGTCCACGGCGCACTGGCCATGACCACGCCCGGTGACGTCTCCATGGCCTCACTCGCCGAGGTCGAGGCGCTCATGGCCGGTGGCACGGCCGCCGTCAGAAGATGACCGGCCCGCAGCCGGCCGCACCGAACCGCACCACCACAGGAGCACAGTTGACACACCGGGCCATGGGACAGAGGAAGATCACGAACACGTCCGTCGAACTCACGGAACTCGGCTTCGGGGCCTCCGTGATCGGCAACCTCTACCGAGTCACCCCTCCGCACGACGCCCAGGCCGCGGTCGAGGCGGCCTGGGAGGCCGGCATCCGGTACTTCGACACGGCACCGCACTACGGGCTCGGTCTCTCCGAGCGACGCCTGGGGGCCGCTCTGCGGAACCGTCCACGCGACGCGTACGTCGTCTCCTCCAAGGTCGGCCGACTGCTCGTCCCCAACGAGCGGCCGCGGGGCGTCGACAGCGAAGGCTTCGTGGTGCGGGACGACCTGCGCAGGCAGTGGGACTTCAGCCGGGACGGAGTACTCCGCTCCATCGAGGCGACCTTGGAACGCACCGGCCTGGACCGCCTGGACGTCGTCTACCTGCACGATCCCGACGACCACTGGAGGCAGGCCGCCGAGGAGGCCATGCCCGCGCTCGCGGACCTGCGCGACCAGGGGGTGATCGGCGCGATCGGCGCCGGAATGAACCAGTCGGCGATGCTCGCCCGCTTCCTGCGCGAGACCGCAGCCGACGTGGTGATGCTCGCGGGGCGCTACACCCTCCTCGACCAGTCCGCCCTGGACGACGTCCTGCCCGCCGCGCTGGAACTCGGCAAGAGCGTGGTGGCCGTGGGGGTGTTCAACTCGGGACTGCTCTCCCGCGACCGCCCCGCGGCGGGCATGAAGTACGACTACCAGGACGCCCCGGCCGAGCTGGTCACGCGCGCTCTGGCCATCACCGAGGTCTGTGCCGCGCACGGCACGAGCCTGCCGGCCGCGGCGATCGCCTTCCCCCTCACGCATCCCGCCGTCATCAACGTCACCCTCGGGATGCGGAATCCGGACCAGGTCGCACGGAACGTGGAACTCCACCGCCGGCACGTTCCCGACGGCCTCTGGGACGATCTCCGCGCCCAGGGGCTGGTCCGGTCGGACGTGCTCGCGGCGAGCGGCCCCGGAAGGAGTCCGCGGTGTCTTTGACGGACAAGGCCATAGACCAGATCCGTGAGCTGATCCGCACGGGCGCGCTGCCCCCGGGTTCTAAACTGCCGCCGGAGCCGGACCTGGCCGCCCAGCTGGGGCTGTCGCGCAACCTGGCCCGGGAAGCGGTCAAGGCGCTGGCCGTCGCGCGGGTCCTGGAGGTCCGCCGCGGCGACGGCACGTACGTCACCAGCCTGCAGCCGAGCCTGCTGCTGGAGGGCCTGGGAGGGGCGGTGGAACTGCTGCAGGGCGACTCGGCCGCGCTGCAGGACCTCATGGAGGTACGACGGCTGCTCGAACCGGTCGCCACCGCCCTGGCCGCCACCCGCATCTCCGACGAGCAACTGGCCGAGATCAAGCGGCACCTGGACGCCATGCGCGAGGCACGCGACGACGTCGAACGGCTCAACTCCCATGATGCCGCCTTCCACCGCGCGGTCATCTCGGCCACGGGCAACGAAACCCTCCTCACCCTCCTGGAAGGCATCTCCGGCCGCACCCTGCGCGCCCGTATCTGGCGCGGCCTGGTCGACACCCAGGCCTCGGACCGCACCCTCGCCGAACACGAGGCGATCTTCAACGCCCTGACCACCCGCGACGCCACCCTGAGCCAGGCCGCCGCACAGTTGCACGTGAGCAACACCGAACAGTGGCTCAGGGAACACCTGCGCTCCGGCGAGGCCCCTTCCCTTCGGTAGACGCCGGTGACGTCGAGCAGAGCCGGCGGCGGCCGGGAGCGGGCGGACTACGCCGTCGAGCGGGCCCGGCGCCGGTACCAGCTCGCCGAGCCCCAAAGCCGGCTGGTGGCGCGGGAACGGAGCGCAGCCGGGAAGCCGCGCTGCGCGGGCGGCAACCACTGGGCGACACCGGCGGCCGTGGGCAACGCCGCGGTGGCTCACCCGGCGACGATCTGCCACTCCTGGTTGCTGCCGGTGTTGGGCGGCCACTGGATGAGCGGGGTGCCGTCGGCCGTGTAGCCGTTCTGGGCGTCTGCACACATCCCGCTCTTGACGTTGACGAGTCGGTGGTAGCCGCTCGTGGCCGGGACCAGCTTCCACCACTGGTGTGCTCCGGCGGTGTCCGTCGACTGGTCGAGCGTTTGGCCCTGCGTGGTCGACCCATCGGGGCTCTCGAGGAGCTTGCCGCTCTTGGCACACGCCAGGCGGAAGGATCCGTCGTGGTTGGGCAGAAACCGCCACTGCTGGTTGGTGCCGGTGTTCCACGTCCAGATGATGGCGGGGGCGCCGTCGGCGGTCGAGCCGTTCCGCTCGAGGAGCGCGAGGTCGATGGTGGAGGTGTTGCCGTTCTGCCGTGCGATGAGCTCGCTCGTGGACAGCTGTCGATCGGTGGGGGAGACGTTCAGGTCGATGCTGGAGCGGTCGTACATCGCCTGGTGCAGGGGGGCGTGCCCGGCGAGCAGGGTGGCGTAGTCGGCGGTCAGCCCGGCCAGGGCGGTCTGCAGGGGCTGGCTGTTCCAGCCGGTGGAGGTCTCGTACCGGCCGAGCTTGGTCAGCAGCAGCACCTTGGTGGCCCGGGCGACCACGAGGGTGGATCCGCCGGCGGTGACGGAGGAGCCGGTGCCGCTGACGACGACGCGGGTGACGCCTTCGTAGCCGTAGGCGCCGCCGGCGGGGTAGGTGCCGCGCAGGTTCAGGTAGCCGTCGCCGTTGCTCACCGTCGCGGTGGTGGAGAAGGAGACGCTGGAGGGCACACCGTCGAGGGCGGTGTTCACGCTGAGGGTGGTGTCGACGGTGCGGCCGGTGGCGGGCAGCAGTTCGTGGACGATGACCTGGTCGGCGCGGGAGACGAAGGCGTGGCGCTTCCAGGTGCCGTACTGGTCGGTCCAGGTGTGGGTGACCTCGCCGGTGCGGAAGTCGGTGACGCGGGCGAAGTCGTTGACGGTGGTCATGCCCGGGGTGTCCAGCCGCAGTTCGTATCCGGGATGGTAGGTCTGCGTCCAGCGCAGGCTCCAGCCGGACGCGAAGGTCGTCTGCGCTCCGGAGTAGTCACCGGCCAGCGCCTTGTCCCGCACGGACGCCAGCCGGTCCGCGATCACCGGTGGCGACATGGTGCGGGTGCCGTTGGGCAGCACGAACCGGTGATGGTTGAAGATCATCTTCTCGAGTGTCGGCGCACCGTAGTACACGGCGCCGTACTCGCCGTTGCCGGTCACGAAGCCGTCGGTCCACGCCGACGCGGTGGCGGTGTCGTGGATGCCCCGGTCGGGGAGCGTGACCTGGGGCGGCACGGCGGCGGCCGCCCTGCCGGCGCAGAGACCGGGCAGCGCGACGGCTCCTGCGGCCATGGCGGCTGCGGTCAGGAACCGTCTGCGGTCGAGCGGCAGGTCGTGAGGCCCCATGGCGCTGATCCTTTGCGTGTCGACGGAGGGGGAAGCGATGGGGTTGCGGGCGTGGTGCCGGGCCACCCTGCGGCCCGGCACCACGGTCCGCCGTATCAGAGCGCGACGAGTTGCCAGTCCTGGTTGGCGCCGTCGTTCATGGGCCACTGGATCACATAGGCGCTGTCGGCGGTCGCGCCGTCCTTGACGTCGACGCACCATCCGGTACGAACGTTGACGAGCCGGTGATAGCCGCTGGTCTTGGAGGGGACCAGCGTCCACGACTGGTTGTCGGCCGAGGCGTCGGTCGCCTGGTCGAGGAGGGCGCCCTGGGCGGAGCCGCTGGGGCTCTCCAGGGCCTTACCGCTCTTGACGCAGATCAGCCGGAAGGAGCCGTCGGTGTTCGGCACCAGCCTCCACTGCTGGTTGGTGCTGCTGGTGCCGCCCCAGGGGTACTGGATGATGTCGGCGCCGTCGAGGGTCGAGGCGTCCTTGACGTCCATCACCTTGCCGCTGTTGCGGTTGACCAGCTTGAAGGTGCCCAGGTCCGCGGCGAAGGGCCGGTCGTAGACCTCCAGGTTGCGGACGGAGGCCCACACGCCGGAGGGCAGGCCGGTGACCGTGACCCGGACGTACCGCGCCTGCGCCTGGAAGACGGCGATCTGAACCTGGCTGGTGCTGGTCGTTGCCGTGTTGTCGACGAGGGTGGTCCAGGTGGTGTTGTCCGTGGAGCCCTCGATCCGGTACCGGTAGTTGGTCTTGTCCAGCTCCCAGGCGATGCGGGTGCCGGTGAGGGAGCGCGTCGAGCCGAGGTCGACCTTCAGCCAGTGACCGGTGTTGCCGTTGTTCGCGCACCAGCGGGTGGAGGTGGATCCGTCGACGGCCTTGGCCGCGTAGTTGCCCTTGGAGGTCTCCTCGCTGTCGGCGGTGGCGGTCTTGCCGGCGGCGATGTCGGCGGGTTGCACGGACCGGTCCAGCGTGACACCGACGACGCTGTCCTGGGGGTGGGTGGTGCGGTCGATGCCGCTGATGGCGACCCGGCCGTCACCGCCGACCGTGTAGGAGAGGGTGGCGCCGGAGCGTACGTCGAAGACGCGGGTGACTTGAGCGTCCCCGATCGACGGGGTGGTGAAGGAGGTGCCGCTGTAGCCGGGGAGCAGGTGGGCGTAGAAGGTGTTGTCCTTGTACGTGAAGCCGTACTGGCCGTCGACCGGGTTCCACGGGCCGCCGCGGGTCCCGTAGACGGACTGGCCGCAGGCGCTCATGAAGGTGCCGATCTGGCGCAGCAGGTTCGCCTGCCCGGAGGAGACGGTGCCGTGCCGGTCCGGGCCTATGTTGACCATCGCGGTCATGTTGCGCACCCAGCAGTTGACCAGGATGTTCATCGCGGTGCTGTAGCTCATCACCTTGCCGTCGGAGTTGTAGCCCCAGGAGCTGCCGACGGTGAAGACCTTCTCGACGAGGTTGCCGGTGCGTATCGCCCCGGTGGGTGCCCCGGACCCCTCGTCGTTGATGTAGTCGCCCATCCAGCCGGACCGCAGGTTGGCGACGATGTCGGGCTGGTGCTTGCGTACCATGCCCATCAGCCCCAGCGGCTTGCCACTGGCGTCGGTCTCGCCGTAGGCGGCGTCCACCGGCCACTGGTTGGCGGTGTCCCGGTACTGGCCGGGCTCCCAGAAGAACGCCGCGTCGGCGTCGCTGCCCTTCTCCGCCAGCCAGCCGCCGTCCCACCACAGGTCGTCGATCACGCCGTACTGGGTGACCAGCTCCTTGACCGACTCGTACACCTCGGTCTTCATGATCCGCGCGTTCTCCTTGTGCGCGGGATCGGTGGTGTAGTTCCACGGGTTGGAGGCGCAGTTGGTGCCGGTGACGTCGTAGTAGCCGGGGTAGCGCCAGTTGATCGGCGAGTAGTACAGGCCCACCTTCAGTCCGGCCGCCCGCACCGCCGCGACGTAGTCCTTGACGAAGTCCCTGTTCAGTGGGGCCTGTCCGGAGTTCCAGCTGTTCGGGTGGTTCAGCGGCCACAGTGCGAAGCCGTCGTGGTGACGCGTCGTGAGCGTCACGTACTTCGCCCCGAAGTCCTTGGCCAACTGCGCCCAGGCCGTCGGGTCGTAGGCGTCCGCGGTGAACTGCTCACTGGTGGCGTCGGTGACGTACTTCTGGTAGTCGGACGGCGTGATGGGGGCGTTGTGCATCCACCACTCGCCCTTGGCCGGGCCCGAGTACACACCCCAGTGGATGAACATGCCCAGCTTGGCGTCCTGCAGCCACTGGATCTTGGAGTCGGGCTGCTGCTCCAGGCCCATGTCGGTCGTGGGGATGCGCAGGGGCGGGAGCGGCAGGGGGGCGGTGACCGTCGCGGCGTACGCGGGCGTCGTCAGCGCGACGGAGCCGACTGCGGCGGCCACCGTCATGGCCGCCATGCCGGCGAGCACCGATCTGCGCGAGATGGATTCCGGCAACGTGGTTCCTCCTGTTTGATCGTCGGAATGGCGCCCGGGGGCAGCGGCCTTGGGGTAGGCGGCGGCGCGGCTCGACCGGTGGGTCCGGGGAGCCGTGAGAGTCCTGCTCTCCATCTGACTCCGCCCGAAGACATTGGATGGATTAACGAATACGCCTGGCGCTTCTGTCTAGAGTTGTGCCGCAGGTTTTCTGCGCAGTACTTGCGGGGGCCCTGCGGGTGCCTCGGTGATCGAGCTAAACATAGGACGTATTCGCGGGCATGGTTCAGGCGTGGGGGATCGAGGTCGGCTTCGCTCGAAGCGTTGACGAGGCCTCTGTCGGGCCCTACCGTGCTCCAGCAGAAACGCACACCTTCTGACATTTCTCAAAGTTCCCGGGTGGCTGAGCCGCCACCCGAGAGGAGCCGAACCCGGCACCGGCCCGGCCCTCCAGCCGGCTTCCCATGAAGGAACCCCCATGGTCCGTCGTATCTGCTTGCTTCTGTCGGCCGTCCTCATGGGCGTGCTCGGACTCGTGGCCGCCGGTGCACCCGCACTGGCCGCCTCGGTCACCGTCACCAACGCGACCCAGTTCACCGACACCACCGGAGCCGTGGTCCACGCCCACGGCGGTGGCGTCATCAAGGTCGGCTCCTACTACTACTGGTTCGGCGAGAACCGCCACTCCGACAACTCCTTCAAGTCCGTCTCGGTCTACCGGTCGACCGACCTGAAGACCTGGGAGTTCCGCAACAACGTCCTCACGCAGAGCAGCGCCGCCGAACTCACCTCCGCCAACATCGAGCGGCCCAAGGTCATCTACAACAGCACCACCGGCAAGTACGTCATGTGGATGCACAAGGAACTGGCCACCGACTACACCCAGGCCCGCGTCGCCGTAGCGGTGTCGGACACGGTCGACGGCGCCTACACCTACCTGGGCAGCTTCCGGCCGCTCGGCATCACCTCGCGGGACATGACGCTGTACAAGGACACCGACGGCTCGGCCTACCTGGTCTCCTCCGCCAACGAGAACGCCGACCTCGACATCTTCAAGCTCACCGCCGACTACACCGGGGTCACCAGCCTGGTCGCCAACCCGTGGCCCGGCACCTACCGCGAGGCTCCGGCACTGTTCAAGCGGGGCGGTGTCTACTTCATGCTCACCTCGGGCAACAGCGGCTGGAAGCCCAACCAGCAGAGATACGCCACCGCCACCAGCCTGGCCGGCCCGTGGACGGCCATGACGGACGTCGGCAACGACACCGCCTACGGATCCCAGACGGCCTTCGTCCTCCCCGTCCAGGGCACCGCCGGCACCTCCTACCTGTACATGGGTGACCGCTGGGGCAACTCCATGGGCGGCACGGTCGAGGACTCCCCATACGTCTGGCTGCCGCTGACCTTCCCCACCAACACCACCATGGACCTGCCGTGGTACCCGCAGATCGCCGTCGACACGGCGGCCGGAACCGTCACCGGTGTGGGCGGCGGCCCGTACTACACCCTCGTCGCCCGGCACAGCGGCAGGTGCGTCGACGTCTCGGACAACTCGGCCGCCGACAGCGCGGTCATCGTGCAGTACGACTGCAACGGCGGCCTCAACCAGCAGTGGCGGCTCACCGACGCCGGCGGCGGTTACGTCCAGGTCGTCGCCGAGCACAGCGGCAAGTGCCTGGACGTCTCGAACGCCTCCACCGCGGACGGCGCCTACGTCAACCAGTACAAGTGCACCACCGGCACCAACCAGCAGTGGCTCTTCCAGGATCAGGGCAACGGCTACTACCACCTCGTCGCCCGGCACAGCGGCAAGTGCCTGGACGTGAAGGACGCGTCCGCGGCCAACGGAGCCCGGTTCATCCAGTGGCCCTGCGGCACCGGCACCAATCAGCAGTTCCTGGAGCGCACCGCCTGAGCGGACACACGCCGTGGTCAGGGACATGCCTCACCGCGTTCGTCGCTCGTGTCGTACACGTTCCCGCGGCGGGCTGATCAGCAAGATCCACCTCGCCTGCGACGGACGGGGCCGGCCGTTGGCCTTCACCGTCACGGCCACACGCATCGCGGTTCGACCGGGCCGACCGCCGTCGGCGCGGCAAGTCGCAGCTCAAGGCCGTCCTCATCCGTGCCGATCCGCAGCCGAGGGAGGAACCGGCCGGGCTGGGCAACGCAGTGCTCTTCCGCACCTGCGCAAGGCTTGCCCGTCTGGGCAGTGGGGCGTCCTTGGGGCGCTGTGCGGGGTCAGCCCCGTCGAGCGCTCCTCGGGCAGTCGGCAGTAGCGTCGCATGAACCGGGGCGGCGAGCGGCAAGCGTACGCGGGTCTGAGGGGCCGCCCAGTTGGTGATCGCTGTGTGGGAGGCGGGTGATACGGCGAGGTCCCGCCGGCCTCGCCACGAGACCGCTACGCGGAGCCACGAGACGACGAAGCCGCACCGGAGCGCTCCGGTGCGGCTTCGTCGTGAGATCGGCTGAGCAGTGAGGGCGCCGCGCACTCTGGCGACTCTGGACGAGGTCCACACTGGTGATCATGTCAGCGACTGCTCCAAGCGCTACACGTCGCAGGAGTAGAGCAGCGGCAGCGCGATGCCGTCCGGCGCTGTGCGACCCCGCGCTACGCGCGCACGCGCACTTGGATCGGCGAGTGTGAGGCCGGTGTCGGCGAGCGGATTCGCGACCAGTTCCGCAACTGCGTACGCCGTTGGCTGGGCCGATTCCTCGGTGCGAAGTCGACGGTCCGGGTAAGTGCGGCCACGGGGCGCTGTCCGGTGCTGAATCGCCGGCCTTCGCTGCGCTGGTTCTGAATGTGAGCCCGCCTGCGTCGGTGCACTGTGTGCGGATCAGCGGACGATCGAGATCGCGAAGGGCGCAAATCCGGTGGAACGGATCACGTGCGGTACGAACAGTATTGCGGCCTCCGTGGCGCGGGCGCTCTGGATTCCGCCGAGATCGGTGATCCACGCCTTTTGCCAGCCGAGGTCGGTGAGCAGTTCGCGGACGGTTTGCTTGGCCTGCGGGTCGTCGCCGGAGAGGAACGCGGTCGGTGCCTGGGTGAGTGTGTCCGGTGCGGTCATCACCGGGAAGAGCATGGTGTTGAGGGTTTTGACGACGCGTGTTTCGGGGAGCGCTTCCTGGAGTTGTTCGGCGAGGCTCGAGCCAGGGTGGATCAGGTCGGCGGGCAGTCCGTCCGGTCCGTCGACGGTGGCGTTGGAGACGTCGACGAGGATCTTGTCGCGCAGCTCCTCGCGCAGGGCGGCGAGCCGATCCAGCGATCCGGCGCCCGGCGTGGCGTTGATGACGATCCGGGCTGTGCGGGTCGCGTCGGCGGCGGCGCCCGGCGCGCGGCCGGCCACGGTCACCTCATGTCCTGCCCGGGTGAGGGCTGTGGCGAGGTTGCCGCCGACGCGGCCGTTTCCGAGAACTGCGATCTCAGGCATGGTGATCTGGTTCCTCCGTGCGTGCGGGGTGTGGTGCGCGGTCAGCGGGAGAGGGTGGCGACGGCTTGGTCATGGATGCCCGGCGCGGCGGCCAGGAAGCTCTCGCTCCGCGGGGTCCAGGGGTGGCCCTCGGCGTCGGAGATCCGTCCGCCGGCCTCGGTGACGAGCAGTGCCCCGGGCAGCAGGTCCGCGCGGGCGCCGGCGAACTGCCAGAAGGCGTCGATCCGGCCGGCGGCCACGTTCAGCAGGTGCAGGGTCGCGGGCACGGCGGTGCGGACGACGAGTGCGTCGAAGAGCATCGCGGTGATGGAGGAGCCGACGCGCCGCACGACGTCGTCGTCCTCGTCCGGCCGGGCCTGGCTGGTGGCCACGATGCCCAGGCCGAGGTCCGCGGTCTGCGAGACGCGCAGCGGCCGACCGTCCAGGTGGGCGCCCGCGCCGGTGCGCGCGGTGTAGGTCTCACCGGTCAACGGCAGGTGGACCGCGGCGAGCACCGGCTGGTTGTCCCGTACGAGGGTGGCGGTCACCGCCCACTCCGGCAGGCCGTGCAGGTGGTTGACGTTGCCTTCGGCCGGATCCACGACCCACCACTCGCCGGGCGGCAGCGCCCCGCCGCCCAGCTCGTCCTCCACCCACCCCGCGTCCGGGCGCAGGTGGGTCAGGCGGGGGCGCAGGATGTCCAGTGCCGTGTCGTCGTTGGCGGCGAGCGCGCGCATCAGCTCTTCGCGGGTCTGGTAGCGGACCACCGCGCCGAAGCGCTCGCGCAGCGCGGAACCGGCCGCACGTACGGCGGCCGCTGTCTGGTCGAGCAGGTCGGCGTCCGAGGCGGCGGCGTGCCTGGCGGTGGTGCTGGCGGCGGAGACCGTGGTCTTCGGCGTTGCGGGCATGGCGAACTCCCTTGTAAGTGCGGGGTGGTGAGGCCGTTCGGGCCGAGCTGAGTGCTTTGTGAGGCGCTCTGGTCTCGACGGTATACAGCACCTCGATTAACCTCAAATGCATGTAAAGCACGGCTAGGATTACTCCCATGCAATTGGATTTGAACCTGCTGGCCGCGCTCGACGCACTGCTGGAGGAGGGCAGCGTGGCCGGGGCGGCTGCACGCCTGCATGTCACCGCCCCAGCCATGAGCCGGAGTCTGGGCCGGATCAGGCGTACGACCGGGGACCAGATCCTGGTGCGCACCGGCCGCACGATGACCCCGACGCCGTACGCGATTGCCGTCCGCGAACAGGTCCACGAGCTGCTTCACCAGGTCCGAGGGGTGTTGGCACCGAGCCGTGAACTCGACCTGGTGACACTGGAGCGCACGTTCACCCTCCGCTGGCACGATTCCCTGGTCGCCTTGAGCGGCCCCGCGCTGCTCGCGGCCGTGCGTCAAGAGGCGCCGGGCGTGCGCCTGCGTTTCGTCGCCGAATCGAGCATCGACACACCGGAGTTGCGGCGTGGCGAGGTGGACCTGGAGGCGAACGCCAACCGCCCGAGCGCACCGGAGGTCCGCGCCGAGAAGGTGGGCGAGTCCAGCCTCGTCATCGTCGTCAGGCAGGGGCATCCCCTCACCCGCGGCGGGACCGTCACCGCCGGTCAGTACGCCGCCGCCGAGCACGTCACCGTCTCGCGGCGGGGGAACCTCGGCAATGCCATCGACGACGCCCTCGCGCGGCTCGGCCTCACCCGCCGCGTGGTGGCGACCGCGCCCACGGAAGCGGCCGCGCTGGAGTTCGCGCGCGGCTCCGATCTCCTGATCAGCGTCCCCGAAGCCACCACGCGCTCCGCGGTCGCCCACCTCGGCCTGGTCGCGCTCCCCCTGCCCGTCGAGCTACCGCTCGCACCCGTCTACCTGTCGTGGCATCAGCGCTACGACACCGATCACGCCCACGCCTGGTTGCGCGGGCTGGCGCGAACCGCGCTGGCCATGGGCGGAGCGTCGTCGTAGGCGGCGCCGTCCGGCCGCTTCACCGCGTCGGTCTGGCCGCCGCTGCGGCCGGAACGCGTAGGCGCCGTCGAGCATGGCGAGGTCAGGCGCCCTCCCCGGCGAACGGTGACATGGGGTGGGCGGCGTCCAGCAGCGTCACTCCGGGACGTCGAGCCGCCGTTCGGCGCGGGAGTTAGCGTGACGTCTCCCTGCCGATACCAGTCAGGAGTGGACGAGAGTCAACGCCTTGTCAACAACCGTCCCATCGATCCCGGTACAGCGGTAGGACTCGATCACTGCCCTTCGTGGTCATTCCGGTGGGTACCCGCAACCACTTCGCCATGGGTCTCGGCCCGACCGTGAGGGTCCTTCGGCCGCGCTGGAGGGTCTCACGGACGGCGTCGAGTTGTGCGTGGATCTGGGTGGGGTACGCAGGCGAGCGGGCGTTCGTCGACAACGTCTCGTTCGGTGCGTGTGCCGCCCGGGTGCAGGACCCGGCTTGTCGGGACGACAAGCCAGGCACGGCAGTGCGCATCCTCCCGGGGTTCCTGACCCGCCACGAGGGCTCGAAGCTGGCCCAGGGACCTCGCAACCCGTCACAGGAAGCGGCGTACGGGCACGACGGCGGTCTCGCGCAGCCGTTGCACGGCCGCGCGACGACGCCAGCGGCCCGGGTCGACCGGGGCGGCGCGAGTCAGGTCGTCGTCATAGTCGTGGTCGAGGGTGGCGGTGAACTCCTCGTCGAGGACGGCGAGCATGACTTCCTCGTCGTGGTCCATGGAACGCCGGTTGAAGTTGGTCGAGCCGATGAGCGAGGCGATCCCGTCCACCGTAACGATCTTGGCGTGCATCATGGTCGGCTGGTACTCGAAAATCCTCACACCGGCGTCGAGGAGACGGGCGTAGTGGCCCTGACCGGCCAGTCGGCAGGCCCGTTGGTCGGTGTGCGGGCCCGGAAGCAGGATCTCGACGTCCACTCCGCGCCGGGCGGTCGCGCACAGCAGGCCGACGAAGTAGGTGTCGGGCGCGAAATAGGCGGTGGCCAGGCGGAAGCGGCGCTCGGCGGACGTGAGCACGACGCGCAGCAGGGTCTGCATGTCCTGCCAGCCCAGGCTCGCGGAGCCGCGCACGACCTGGACGACGCTGGTGCCGTGCTGCTCGTGTTCGGCGAAGCGGTCGCGCTCGTCGTACAGGTCGTCGCAGCACTCCGCCCAGTTCTGCGCGAAGGCGGCGGCGACGCCGTCGACGGCGGGACCGCGCAGACGGACGTGGGTGTCGCGCCACTCACCCGGATGGCGGGCGTCGCCGCACCACTCCTCGGCGATGCCGACGCCGCCGGTGAAAGCAGTGTGCTCGTCCACGACGAGCGCCTTGCGATGGCAGCGGTGGTTCTGCTTCAGCGGCGACAGCCACAGTGGCCTGCGGAACCAGGCCACCTGCACCCCGGCGGCGCCCATCCGCTCCAGCAGCTCCCGCTCGATCTCCTTGGCCCCGAACCCGTCCAGCAGCAGTCGCACCCGCACGCCCGCGCGGGCCCGGTCGGCGAGGGCGCCGGCGAACTCGTGCGCGATCTCGCCCCGCCAGTAGACGAAGGTCATCATGTCGATGGTGTACCGGGCGCCCTTGATCGCCTCCAGCATGGCGGGGAATATCCGGTCCCCGTTGCGCAGCGGCACGAGCTCGTTTCCTTCGGTCGCGGCCACCCCGATCAGCCGCTCCAGGCGGCGTCTGAGCCGCTGGGAGCTCTCGGGCAGTACCGCGCTGCGCTCGGCGGCGGCCGTCATGCCGCATCCCCATGGCCTCGGTGCGTGGCGAGGGCTTGCTCCCCGGTGGGCCGGACCGGCCGCGGCGAGGCCGCCCCGCTCACGTCGAGGACATGGGCAGCGGACGGCGCGAGCACCGGCACGCCCCCGGCCTTGCCGATCACTCGCGTCGGCGGGAGCACCGGGCGGGCGCCGCCTTCGCCGACCGCGTCCGCGGCGGCCACCCTCACCTCGGGCGCGGAGAAGTGGTTCGTCCCGGCGCCGACCGCGCTCACGGCGGGGGCGCGCTCCACCGGGCCGACGGCCACCCTGATCAATTCGTCCACGTCTGGGGGCCCTTCCCTCGGCTCGCCGACCGTCGGCGAGGTCCCCGCGGGACACCGGCCGGCCGGAGTACGGGCGGTGCGGCTGTCGCCCGCCAGGGGCATTGAAGCAGAGGCCGAGGACGCGCCAGGACAGGGAGCCCCCGGCCTACGACGAGAGAACCAGACGCCGGTTCGGACGGAGGGGGGGACGGTGGACCCAGGATGCCGGCAACCGGCGGCTGAGCCACGGTGGCCCGGCTGGAAACACGGGGACGGCTCCCGCCCTGCGAACAGGAAGGGAGCCGTCCAGGTGTGTCCGGAGACGTTGGGCCTTCAACGGGTCGCGTGACGGTGTGCATGCCCGTTGCCGGTGACGAGGCGGTAGAGGGCGAGCAGGATGACGGAGCCGGCGATCGCGGCGATCCAGGTGGAGAGATCGAAGAACCCGTCGATGGAGTCGACACCGAAGATGACCTTACCGAGCCAGCCGCCGAGCAGACCGCCGACGATGCCGATGAGCATGGTGACGATGATGCCGCCCGGGTCCTTGCCCGGCATCAAAGCCTTGGCGATGGCGCCGGCGAGCAGGCCGATGATGATCCACGCGATGATGCCCATGATGCCTCTTCACTTCGTCAGATAAAGACTGTGTCAGCTCATCGTCTGCACCGATCACGCCCGAACAAACATCCTCCCCGAACCCGGCCGTGCCGGCTCCTGACCCCATCTCCCGCCGTCGACGCGGTCGCGACGTCAGGCGGCTAACGGCGCCGTAATGATCTTTCGGTCGGACACGCGGGTGCCGGCTTCTGGATGAGCGGCCCCCGTACGAACGCCGCCTGACGAAGGCGGGATGCGCTCGCAGCGATCTGGAATGCCGCTCTGACCAGGCAAAATGGGCAAAGTATGTGAGGGTGCACAGACTCGGGGAAGAAGGTGCGGCAACCGACGGGAGGTTGCTGTGAAGGGTGGAGATCTGGAACTGGGCGAGTTGCTGGCCGCTGCGGAAGCGGCCCCGCCCGGTGAGTCCGTCGAGGTGGTGGCACACGACCTGCAGAAGCGGTTCGGTGCCGAGGCCGTGTCCTTCCTGTTCGTCGACCTCATCGGCCAGCGACTGGTACGCCTCGCCGCGACCGGTGACAAGGCCGCCGACCCTGGCGAGCCGATCGACCTGCAGGGCAGCGTCTACGACCGCGTTCTGCAAAGTCAGCGCCAGAATGTGGAACCGGACGGCCAAGGCGGGCAACGCGTCATCACGCCCGTCACCAACCGCGGCGACTGCATCGGCGTGCTGGAGATGAGCCTGCAGTCCGCAGACGACACCGTGCTGCGCCAGGTCCGTCACGCGGCCCACGCGCTGGCCTACATCATCGTCACGGACCGCCGCTTCACCGATCTGTACCACCAGGGCCGGCGCACCACCGAGACCAGCCTGGCGGCGGAGATCCAGCACCAGTTGCTTCCCTCGGCCTCCTGCTGCGAGGCGGCCCAGTTCACTCTGGCCGCCGGACTGGTCCCGGCCGACGACATCGGTGGCGACACCTACGACTACACGCTGGACCGCGACGCTCTGCACCTGTCGATCACCGATGCCATGGGTCACGACACGGACTCCGCTCTCTTGGCCAGCTTGCTGGTCGGCGCGCTGCGGCGGGCACGTCGCAAAGGCTGTGACGCCCTCAAGCAGGCCCGCCACGCCCACGGGGCCCTGCTGAGCCACAGCCGCGGTCTGGCCACCGGACAGCTGCTGTGCGTCCACCTCGCAACGGGCCTGTGCGAACTGGTCAACGCCGGCCACCCCCGGCCCCTGCTGCTGCGTGACAACGTCGTCGAAGAGGTGGAACTCGCCGTCAACCTGCCCTTCGGGGTGGCGGCACCCACCACCTACCGCCTACAGGAACTCCTCCTGAGACCCGGGGACCGCCTGGTCCTGCTCACCGACGGAATGCAGGAACGCGGCGCCGCGGCCGTCGACCTGGCCTCGGTCATCCACGACACCCGCGCGCTGCACCCGCGAGAAGCCGTCCGGACCCTGACCGCCGCGGTGCTCGACGCCTGCCACGGCAACCTCAAGGACGACGCCACGGTCCTGATACTGGACTGGCACAGCAATCGCAGCCGTCCGGCCGGACCGAGCCCCGACCCCGCAGCAACGACGGCCTACTCCTGAGCCCCTACTGGGGCCGGGGCATGCTCGGCGGTGGGGTGGCAGGGGAGGAGAACGGCGATATGTGGCGCGAGTCCGCCGTCGTGGACCTCGCAGCCGATCCGGTCGCTCTCGGCCCGGATCCGCAGCGTGGCCGAGCCGGCGCCGAGGACGACGCTGTTGGTGGTCAGCTCGGCCACCGTGCTCAGGAGTCGAGACTGATTTCGGCCCAAACCGGGCAACGGAATTCGGCGCGGTCCCTAACCGGCAGGAGGAACCAGTGGCCGGTCATGAGGTCTACGCCGCCAGCGCATTGTCGGCGGTAGCAGCGATCCTGCTCGCGCGATGGTGCCTGGCAGGCCGAAGCAGCAGCTCACACGCTGCCGCTGTGTCCCGCCTCCACCGTGGCCGAGACAGTTCTGACCGGAGCCGCTCTGGCGGCCACCGCCTACAACCGGGTACTGGGCAAGAAGATCGAGCTGGCGTCCTCCAGCGACCCGCAAGACACCGAAGAGGCCCGCGAGCACCCGGTCGACACCGAGAGGGCGCAGCGGCGGCTCGGCCTCCTGCAGTGGACGGTCCCCGCGCTGACAGGCGGCCTGCTCATCCTCAACGCGCTGCACGGAGAACAGCAGCGGCCCGATGAGCAGGCCCGGGGCATGTGGCAGCGTGCCATGAGCAGAACGCCCCACACGCCCTCCATGCCGCACATGCCACCGATGCCGGACTGGCGCTGGATGCAGCACTGACGCGACCGGTTCTCCCCGCTGGCGGCTGCCGCCCGGGAACCAGTGCGACAAAACGCCCCTGAAGGCGCACAGTGAAGGAAGTACTACCTCAACGGGAGGCAGCCGTGATCCTCCTCGGCATCATCTTGCTCGTCGTCGGTTTCGTCACCGGCATCTCCATTCTGTGGACCATCGGCATCATCCTCGCCGTCATCGGTGCCGTGCTGTGGATCATGGGCTCGCTTGGTCACGCAGTCGCCGGCCGCAGGCACTACTGGTGAGGACGCTGCCTCCTTGGCGTGCTCGAGGCGGCCGACTGCACGGCTCCGGTATGTCAGCTCTGCCCCATGACCTTGCGGACGGCGTCTTTCGTGCGGTCCATGAGTGCGGCCACCGGACCGAGGGCCACGTTGGCAGTGGCCGACTCGACACCGGGGTGGGGCCGGGTGGGAGCCATCGCCTCGGCGGCCTTGACGGCCTTGGCCATGGCCGCGAGGTTCGTGACATCGGTGCTGCGGCGGATGTGGGCGAACTCGTAGCGTTCCTCCGCCCTCGCGTGCTCCTGCACCTCGGTGCGCAGCTGCATCAGCCGGGGCATGAACTTGGGGTCGTCGGTGTCCATGTCGTCCAGGGCGGCGAGGGTCTCCTTGGCCGACTTCTCCTCGGCGAGACGGTCCTTGACGACTTGGTCGCCGCCCTCGACCGCCCGGCGGACGAAGGGGTGGACGACCTCCTCCTCGGCGGTCTCGTGCACGGCCAGGAGCCGTACGAGGCGGTGGAAGGCGTCCCGGCGTTCCTCACCCTGGCTCTGCTCGACCTCGTCGAACAGGTTGCGGATGTCGCCGTGCTGACGGATCAGCAGGCCCACCACGTCGATGTCGGGTGCCCGGTCGTCGCCGGCCTGAGGTGTTTGCAGTTCGGACATGTGCGGCGGCCTCACTTCTCGCGCTGGGCGGGGTCGGGGTGCTCGCCCTCGGTCTGCACGCGGTACTCGCGGCCGAACATCGCGTCGTGCTCGGCCATCACCCGGTCGCTCGGCGGGGCCTCGCCGCCGTGGATCTGCTCCTGCATCCTCTCGAACCGCTCGTGCGCCTCGCGCACGTGACCGGCGCCGAGGGTCGTGAGGTCCATCTGGGTGTCCAGCAGCTCGCGCAGGTACTGCTTGTTCGGCTCGAAGGTGAGCACGTTCGGCAGCTCCGGCGCCAGTACCTCCTGCGGCTCACGGCCGTCGTGGCGGCGCATCAGGTCGCAGGCCGTGTGCAGGTGCTCCAGCTCCATGTTCAGGTGCAGCTCCCAGATCGCCTTCACCTTCGGGTCGCTCTCCTGCTCCATGAAGGAGTAGTACAGATAGCACTCGTTGTACTCGTGGTTCACCAGCTGCTCCCACCACGTCTCGCCCGGGTCCACCAGGGACTCGTAGTGGGTGACGTGCTCCTCCTCGATCAGCCCGATCTCCTGGTACAGCTGGCGGGCGATCGGCTCCATGTAGGTGGGACCGGTGTTCATGTAGAAGTTCATCGTCTGCTGCTCCGCCGACATGATCGTCAGCGCGTGCAGCTTCGACAGCGGGTTGGTGGCGTCCTTGTCGTAGGGGTCGCGGACGTTGTCGACCGGATCGCGGTGGTGGTACCGGGTGGGCCGGCCCGGCATGACCTCGGTGAGGTTGTCGACGATCGACTCCGCCTTGCGGTGCTCGATCATCTCGTACAGATTGGCGTACCGGTACAGGTGGTCGAAGTCCTCCAGGACACCGAACTGGTACGCCTGCTTCAGGTAGGGGTCCGGCTCCATCCGCGCCACCCACGCGGTCAGGTCCACGGCGACCTGCTCGTAGGCGATCGTGGTCTCCAGCACCGACGAGACGCCCGGCAGCAGCCAGTTCACGACCTTCTGCTGCTGCGCCTCGATGTAGCGGGTCCGCGCCAGCTGCCGCTTGACCTCCGGGTCGGCCGTGTTCCGGGCGAGCTGGTGACTGAAGAGGATCGCCTCCACCTCGATGCCGTTCATCGTGATGATCCGGCACCGGGTGTAGGGATCGCAGCGGTCGGGGTCGATGGGCTGCACGTTCAGCTCCCGCCAGCTGCGCAGCTGCCGATCCAGCGGGATGCCCCGCTGTTCGAGTGGGTTGAAGGTCATGGGGGTGCCTCCTGGGGGGGCGGGCGACTCGTGCGCCGGCGGGTACCCCGCCCCGGACGACGAGCACAGGTCCGCCTTCGAGTCTCGCCGTCATCGCTGCTTTTCAGCCACCGCTTGCGCCCAAGCGGCGCGGGGTTCCCTCTACCGGGTCAGGTGAGATGACAACGTCGGTGAACCATGGCACGGCCGGAATCGGGTGCACAGTCGACGCCGACTGCCGCTGAGAGGTCCCCGTGCCGCCCCAGTCGATACGTGTGGACAAAGGTCCGACTCAGCCGCACGGAGTCACTCGCCGCAGGTGAACGCCCTCACACCCGCTCCGTCACGTTCGCCTCATCGCTGTCCGGTCGACCGTTAGGAGGCTGGGCGGGGCCAGTCAGGTCACCGGACCCACACCGAGCCCGCCACTCGGAAGCGGTCGCCCACCGCCTCCGGCCTGCATACGGCTGGCCGGCCCCCGCCGTCGGCGCAGTCCGCGCCCGTGCGTGTGCGGCGGCGGTTTCCGTGGCACTCGCCGGGTGCGGGCCGCCCGACCTCACGCGGCGGCCGACCAGATCGGGGCGGAACCCGAGGGGAGGACGGTGCCGAGGTGACCGAGAACAGAGCTCCCGCGGCATGCTCAGTCCCCTGAAACGCGGCAAGCGGTACGCCGTTGCCGCCTCCGGGCAGTGGACCGACGAGGAGGACGGTCGGCGCAGGCTGCCCGCCGGCGAGGTCCACGCCTGGGAGCCGGGCCGGAACGAGACCGTGTGCGGGCTGTCTCTGAGCCGTTCGCAACTCGTTCGCTTCCCACATGTCAGCTGGCCCGACACCTTCCCGGAATCCGGCGGTGCGGCCGACCGTGTGCAGCGGGTGTGCCGACGCTGCGGCTCCGTGGCCGGGCACCGCGGAGGCGACGCACGCCCACCATGGCATCGGGCCCACCCCCGACCATGAGCCCCGCCTCAGCTGCTGGGTGGGCGCAGGAAGGCCGATGTCGGTATCTCCGATGCCGGATGAGTGCCCGATGCCGCGTTCGTCAGCGCACCCGCACGCGCCGTCGTAATGCCCATGCCCAGCACACTCACCGTTCCAGTGACCTTCTCGTTGCCGTTGACCGCAGGAGGAGACCGTCCCGCGCGTGGACAACCCGGAACGCCTCGACAACGAGGCATCGTTCCCAGCGCTGTCCGGGGCCAGCCCCATCGAGCACTCATCAGGGCAGGAGCGATGTTGGCGGCTCACCGCGCGGGAGACAGCCAGGCCAACGCGGCGCTCCATCGGATCGTGTACGCGCGGCTCCGGTTCGTCCCCGCTGCCGGCGGCCTCGTCGGCGTTCAGCGCCACGACCCGCTGCACGCAGATGCCGGGCAGGTGCACGGCACCGGGGGCGAGTTCGCCCCAGCCCGACCAGTTCCTCGACCTCGGCAACGGTCACCCTGCCCGCCATGGCGGCCAGCGGGTTGAAGTTGGCGGCGGCCTTGCAAATGACAAGATTGCCGTGCCGGTCTCGTTCGTTATACCCCTGAGGTCGAGAGCTTCGATCCCCATCTAGACGAGCTGCTGGCGCAGATCATCGATTTCTGGGAGAAAAAGGGCCGTGAATCGCCGCGTACCGAGGGCACCGGGCGGGCCGTCCGCGGCGCGCACGCGAAGTCATTCGGCCTGGTCAAGGCAGAAGTCGAGATCTTGGCTGATGTGCCGGCGGCGTATGCGCAGGGCATCTATGCCAAGCCGGGCCGCCACGGCGCACTGATTCGCTTCTCCAGCACGTCCACCCACCTGGGCACGGACGCACAACTCGGACCCGGCCTTGGCTTCGCGATCAAAATATTCGATATCGACGGACCGAAACTCGTCGAAGACGAGCCGGACTCGACCACCTTCGACCTCGTCCTCAAAAATAATCCCATCTTCATCAGCAATACGGCGAAACACTACCTGTTCATCGAGGACATCGCGAACAACGCGCAGGATTATGTGACGCGCGGCAAGGCGGGTCTTCACGAGCTGCTGGCGGATGTGCTCACGGGCAAGGGTCAGCTGCAGCAGCAAGAGTGGGCATGGGACGAGGTATTCGCGATCGTGAGAGTGGCAACGCAGACGCATGTGCGCAATCCGCTGCTCACCACGTTCTGGAGCATGGGCGCGGTACGTCATGGGGACTACATCGCCAAGATACGTGTCGCGCCGGCCGCGGAGAGCGCCACGCACGTGATCCATCGTGATCTCGACCTCACGATTGGCCCGGACGTGTTTTATCCGACGCTGGCGGACGAGCTACAGGCGAGACCATTCGATTTCGATCTTCAGGTCCAGCTGTGCACGGACCTCACGGCGATGCCAGTGAACGTCCTGACCGTGGAATGGCCCGAAAAGTTGGAGTTTCTGCAGCAGGAGTGGATCAATAACGGCAACTTAATGGACCTGGGCGACGAACGCGATCCGAACGTCGGGCTGCAGGAGGACGGGGCGACGTTCACCATCCCGCAACATCCGGTCCGGCGCCGCATCCACGGCATCCAGACATTCAACGTGCTGCGCGGCGGCGAATACTTCTTCATGCCCTCCCTGTCCGCCTTGAGATGGATCGGAGACCTCCGCCAATCCAGCGGCCACGCTTGATGAAGGAGCCGAACCATCCTGAAAGCCGTCGCCACCCCCTGACGACCGCAAGCTTCACAAACCCCGAGTTGCACCGATCCGGGTCAGAACGCGCGGACCTGGCCCGCTGAGGACGGGAGGTGCCCGCGGTGGGCGAGGGTACGGCCGGCCCCGATGCCGGGAGCGGCGCTTCTGCTCGTGGCCTGACCATCAACAAGTTCGAGACCGATCCCAGGAGCAGGGCCACGAGCCACCACGACGGGCGGGCGAGCTTGATGCCATCTCTGAGACTTGGCGGACGCCGACAAGCTGCGGATGTGGCCCGCAGGGGCAGGGCGTAACGTGGGCCATATATCCGGACCGCGCCCGCTGGGCGTGAAGTCCCGCGTGCCCCGCACCCATTGCTCTGTAGCTGGGGGTGCGCTTGGACGAGCGGAGGACCTGCGATGGGTACAGTCACGACCGACGACGGCACCACGATCTTCTACAAGGACTGGGGTCCTCGGGATGGGGAGCCGATCGTCTTCCACCACGGGTGGCCGCTGAGCGCCGACGACTGGGACAACCAGATGTTGTTCTTCCTGGCGCAGGGCTACCGAGTCATCGCCCACGACCGCCGTGGCCACGGGCGCTCCACCCAGACCGCGACCGGCCACGATATGGACACCTACGCCGCGGACGTGACCGCCCTGACCGACGCACTCGACCTGCGGGGCGCCGTGCACATCGGCCACTCCACCGGCGGTGGCGAGGTCGCCCGCTACGTCGCCCGCGCTAAGCCCGGCCGTGTCTCAAAGGCGGTCCTGGTGGGCGCGGTGCCACCGCTGATGCTGAAGACGGAGGCCAACCCGGGCGGCCTGCCGATGGAGGTCTTCGACGGCTTCCGTGAGGGCGTTGCCGGCAACCGGGCTCAGTCGTTCATCGATATTCCCTCGGGGCCGTTCTACGGCTTCAACCGTCCCGGAGCGCAGGTGTCGCAGGGTTTGATCGACAACTGGTGGCGCCAGGGCATGATGGGCGCGGCGAACGCGCACTATGAGTGCGTTGCGGCGTTCTCCGAGACCGACTTCACCGAGGACTTGCAGCAGATCACGGTGCCCGTCCTCGTCGCGCACGGAACCGACGACCAGGTCGTCCCGTACGACGACTCGGCACCCCTGACGGTCAAGCTCCTGAAGAACGGGACCCTCAAGTCCTACGAGGGCTATCCGCACGGGATGCTGTCGACGCACCCGGAGGTTCTCAACCCGGACATCCTCGCGTTCATCCGTTCCTGACCCCGGCGGGCTGGCCTCAGCGTCCGGCCCGTTCCCTTGCGTACCCGTAGTTCGCATGGGGGAGCGCACCTGGTCCGGCGGACGTCCGGCCGTCTCGTTTCCGTCTCATTCAGCGACGGACACCACACGTTCAGGCAGGTCCGGTCCTCGCAATGAGCGCTCTGCTGATGGATCAGCGCGGTGCGAGAGCTGCTGTGGCCTTGGCCGCCAAGAGCTTGCCGCGCCGGCTCCGCACGCGGGCGGTAGTCACTTCGGCCACCGTTCCGGCCCCGGAGGTCGGGAGAACGCGCCCCGGTTGCGTCCTGGCCATGCGGGCCGCAGTCTGCCGACATGGACTACAGCCCGGAAGCAGGCATGCGGCCCATTCTGGTGACCGGCGCTGCGGGCAGCGTCGGAGCTGTCGGCAGAACGGTGGTCCAGGGGCTGCGGCGCCGGGGCCTCCAGGTCCGTGCTCTGGTGCGCCGGGATGACGACCGTGCCCAGGCGCTGCGCGCGACGGGCGCCGAGGTCGTGGTCGGAGATCTGACGTGTGCTCGTGATGTCGCCGACGCCCTCGACGGCTGCGGTCGGATGTATTTCGGCATGGCCGTGTCGGACCAGTACCTGCTGGCTGCCGTGACCACGGCGGCGGTCGCGCGCGCCTACGGAAGGCTGGAGGCGTTTGTGAACATGTCGCAGCTGACCGTCTCCGAGATGGACGCCACCAGCGGCTCCGAGTCGCACCAGCATCGACAGCAGTGGCTGGTCGAGCAGGTTCTCGACTGGTCAGGCCTGCCCGTGGTCCAGGTCAGGCCCACCGTCTTCATGGAGAACCCGCTCTTCCAGGCCGTGTTTTCCTCGATCGCCGCGGACGGCGTGATCAGGTGGCCCTTCGGCGAGGCGCGAACCTCCCCGATCGCGGCCGATGACGTTGCCGCGGTCGTCGAGGAGATCTTGGCCGATCCAGCCGGTCACATCGGCCGGACCTACGAGCTGACCGGCCCCCGATCAGAGGACGTCGCCGGCCTGGCCGCGGAGATCTCCGATGCTTTGCACCACACGGTCGGCTACACGGCCGTCCCGTTGCAGGAATGGCTGGACAACGATCTCGCAGCGCTGGAACTGCCGGCCCATGTACGTCAGCACATCTCCACCATGGCTCGCCTGCACCTGGACGGCCGCTATGACCGCCAGGCAGAAGGCATGGCAGAGGTCACCGGGCGGTCCGCCGGAGGAGTAGCCGACTTCGTCCGCAAGAACCCCGAGCTGTTCACTCGCTAACGCCGACAACCGCCCTGAGAAAAGCGAAGGACCCTGGGGGCCCGTAGTGCCACGCCTGTGGCACGACCTTCACCCCGACCGTGGGGTCACGTGGCAACCCGCGTGCGCCTCCAAGGAGGCCCTGATCGACGAGGCGGTCACCCACGCGTTCGGCGAACTGGCCGAGTTCCACGCCACCACACTCGAAGAGCACGAGGGTCGCCGTGTCGAGGCCCAGCAGGCCCTGATCGACGGGTACCTGTCCGTCCGGCACCGGGACAACCCCGCCTCGGGCTGCCCCGTCGCCGCGCTCGCCACCGACATGGCCCGGGACAGCGGCGACCACGGAGCGCACCGCGCCTACGCCGAAGGGGTACAGGACTTCACCCAGTGGCTCGCCACCGACGACGAGGACGGCATCGCCCGGCTGTGCACCATGCTCGGCGCCCTCCTCCTGGCCCGCGCCACCAAGAACTCCCCGCTGTCCGGGCAGGTGCTCTCCGCCGCCCGCGCCGCGCTGTCACCCACCCCGCAAGACCACGTGTCCGACATCCATGGCTGACTGTGAGGATGTCGGTGGTGCCGCCCGAGGCGGTCTGACCCGCCAACTGACCGACGCGCAGGATGGCAGTCGTCGGCACCAGCCGGACTGCGCTCGGATCGAACTCCTAAAGCGGGAGGCCGCCCCGGGAGCCCGAGTCCGTCAGGGCGGTGCGACGGTCAACGCCTTCTCGGTCCTGTTGTCGGCAAGCGCGGCGAGATACCGTTCTGCGTCGAGTGCGGCCTGGCAGCCACTGCAGCGGCCGTGATGGCCTGGCGGTAGGTGTGGTCGACGACATCGCCGGCGGTGAAGACGCCGGGGATGTTGGTGTGCGTGGAGGGCGAGGCGACCTTGATGTAGCCGTCGTCGTGCAACTCCAACTGGCCCTTGAACAGCTCCGTGCGCGGGTCGTGGCCGATGGCGATGAACAGGCCGGTTACGTCCAGGGCGCGGGTTTTGCCGGTGAAGACTTCACGCAGCACGACGCCGGCCAGCATGCCCTTCACTTCCTTGATCTCTGCGATCTCCGTGTCGTACGAGAAGGAGATCTTGTCGTCCGAGAATGCCCGGCTCTGCATGACCTGAGAGGCGCGCAGGGTGGAGCGGCGGTGGACGACGGTCACGGAGCGGGCGAAGCGGGTGAGGAAGGTGGCTTCCTCCATGGCGGTGTCGCCGCCGACGACCACGGCGATGTCGCGGTCGCGGACTCGAGGTCGCGGGCCAGAGATGCGGAGCGAGAACGCGGCCCTGCACCGGATCGTGCAGACCCGCCTGCGCCTCGACCCGCGCACCCAGGACTACTACGAACGCCCCAGGGGCAAAACCCGGCGCGAGATAGTCCGAAGCCTCAAGCGCTAGGCGGCCCGGGAGGTCTACCACCTGGTCAGACCTGCGCAGTCGCAACCCTCGTCATAGGGGCAGTCGTGAGACGTGAGAGGGTCTGAGGCGTGAGTGAGACACCGTCGAACACCCTGCAATACCGCTTTGACGGGCCGGAAGAGGCTCCCGTCCTGATCCTCGGTCCCTCACTGGGTACCACATGGCACAGGTTGTAGAAAGCGTCCAGGGGTGTCTACGGCAGTCCAGCGCGGGCAGGAAATTACAGGTCAGGGCGTTTTGGTCCGGGACGGTCTGCCCAGTTGGTGATTGCGGTGTGACACGAGAGTGATACGGCGAGGCCCGTCGTGGCGGGTTCTCTGCGCGGATCCGTGAGACGGCGAAGCCGCACCGGAGCACTCCGGTGCGGCTCCTGTGTCGAGATCGAACGCGCTGGATGCGCGCGATGCGGTCGGTGGCTCGTACGATCCGCATGCCTGTGACTCTCTCGGGTGTCTGATTTGCGATCGCACCCGCTCATCCGTCCGTAGGAGGGGTGCGGCCCCTCCCGGTGCGACCGGGTCAGTGAGTGCGGGAGGCCGGATCGGCTGGCTGGCCACCGGCAGCTGAACTGGGATGGCTTCACTCCAGTCGCAGCGCGCGGCAGGCGACGAGCCTGGCTACCTCCGGCTTTATGCGCTTCACGACCACGAACCGTGCCCCGGGAGTGTGTCCGGGGTCGTGGGTCACCTCGCCCCCCGGCGGAGCGGGCCAAGCGTCGCGCCAACGGCAGACCCAGGCCCGCACCGCCGTGTCCGTCACCGGGATCCGCGCGCCGGCCGGGCTCGAAGAGCTGTCCGGCGAACGGGGGCGGTACGCCGGGGCCGTCGTCGATGACATCGATGCGTACGCCGTCGGATGTGCGGTAGGCGCGGACGGCGATGTGTGAGCGGGCGTAACGGCAGGCGTTGGACAGGAGCGGGCTGACGATGCATTCGAGGAGGGCGGGTGGGAATCCGGCCTTCAGGGGCGGCCGTCGGCGGTAACCGTCAAGTGGGATGGCATGCCGAGGACTTCGGTGAGGCGTCGCAACGTAGAAAGGACCTCGGCGGTGCCGGGAGCGGTGAGTGTGCCGCCGCGGGCGTCGTCGAGGAGGGTGTCGCAGATGGTGCGCATGGTCTGGGCGGCTTCCGCGATTACCTTGTGGGTGGCGTGGGTCTCGGCGGTGAGGGGATGGGTCTGCCACCAGTCGAGTTCGGCGATGATCCGGCTGAGGGGTGTGTGCAGCTCATGCGAGAGTTCCCCGGTGAGCTGCCGCTCGTGGCGCAGGAGGGTGTGGATGCGGTCCAGTATGGCGTCCAGCGAGGTACCGAGGCGCGCTAATTCGGCCGGGTGCCGCTCATGACAGCCGGTGGCCGATCCCGCGTGCCGTGCCGATGGTCCGCTCGCTGCCTGCTGCGCGGAGCTTTCGGCGCAGGCGGGTCAGATACTGGTCGAGGGTGTTCTCGTGGACCTGGGCGCCCTCTGGCCAAGCTGCCCCGACCAGCTCGCGGCGGCGCACGATGCCGCCGGCTGCAGCCATGAGCGCCGCCAGGAGATGGAACTCGATCGGTGTCAGGCCGACCCCGATGCCTCGGACACTGACCGCGTGCTGGACTGCGTCCAGCGTCAGGTCTCCCGCAGTGACGGCATGCGGTGGTGTGGCCCGTTTGAGGGCTGCCCGCAGGCGGGCCGCGAGTTCGGCGAGGTGGAAGGGCTTGGGCAGGTAGTCGTCGCCTCCGGCCGAGAACCCTGACAGTCGGTCGCTCAGCCGGTGGTGGGCGGTCAGGAAGATGACGGGGGATAGGAACCCGTTCGCGCGCATGGCCGTGCACACGTCCCGTCCGTCGGCGTCGGGCAGCCCGATGTCGAGCACGGTGGCGGAGATGTCGGCGGTGGCAAGTCGCAGGGCGGTGGCGCCGTCCGGTGCGGGCACGGGGTCGAAGTCCTCGGCGCGCAGTCCGCGCATCAGCACGTCACGCAGGGCGTGATCGTCCTCGACGACCAGGATCGTCCGGCGCATGGTCCTCCCTCTGCTCTCGTGCCACGTCCGTCGGTTCCGGTGTCGCGTGAGTTCGGCCCCCTGCTGTGCTGCCCGTCGGTTCTGCCGTCCCGCGCGCCGTGTCCGTGTCCGTCGTGCCGAGGGCCCATCGGCCGGGAAGCCAGCGGGCCACAGCGCTCACATACAGGCCGAGCCACCCGAGGGCGAACAGCCAGCCGCCGACGACGTCGGTGAACCAGTGCACGCCGAGGTAGACACGGGTCAGCCCGACCAGCGCGCCCCAGCTGCCAATGACCAGGGTGAGCGGGGTCGTGCCGCGCGGGCCGCGTATGCGGATGGCGATGATCAGCAATCCTGCGGTGAGGGCCGCCGTGGTGGTGTGACCGGACGGGAATGCCCATCCCGAGGCATGTGTCGCCCAGTCCGTCAGGGGTGGCCGCGGCCGGGTGACAAGTGCCATCACCGCGTACCGCAGCGCCTGGCCCGCACCGAGGCATCCCAGACAGAGCGCCACGGCGAGCCCGCGCTGCCGTGGGGTGCGCCCCGCGATGAGCGCGGCCAGCACCGCCAGCGCGTACGGGATGACACCGGTCCCGGTGTCGGTCAGCCCGCGGGCGAGCACCACCGCCACGTCGGGCCGGTGGCCGACGGACGACGAGAGGAAGTCGGCGTCCGCGAACAGCGGTATGCCGTCGTGGCCCACCACGACCATGGTCAGCACGCCAAAGGCCGTCCACGCTCCGAGCCCGCAGCTGCCGGCCAGTTCGGCGGCCTCGCCGCGCTTCACGACACCACCAGCAGCGGACGCAGCCGGGTGGCCGCGAGCCGCATGGCCGCGGCCTCCGCACGCCTGAGCAGTGCCGACATGGCGAGCAGGGCGGAGACGGCGCCTACCACAATCCCGGCCAGCACGTCGTGGGGGTAGTGCGCGCCCACCCAGACCCGCGAGACGGCCATCGCGCAGGCGGCCACCACGGCGACCGCGCCGAGTCGGCGGGAGACGAACAGCAGGGCGACGGCCGCCGCTGCGGCGATGGCCGCGTGGTTGCTGGGGAAGGACCAGTCGCCGGGCGCCGGACACGCCTCCAGCGTGGTCACCCGCAGGCTCTGGCAGGGCCGGTCCTCACGCACCAGCAGCTTCAGCACCGCGTCCACGCCGAAGGCCGCGACCACGACGAACGGCACGGCGAGCGCCGTCACGGACGCGGTGGCGCCCACCCGCCGGGCGTGCCACCAGCCGACGGCCATGAGCACCGCGAACAGGACGAGCCCGTACGCCGACCAGGCCGACACCGTGTCGTCCAGCCAGACGGGGGAGCGCCGGGCGAGGTTCACCACGGCGGTGTAGGCCGGGCCGTCGACCGACGAGCCGTCAAGGGCGATGATCATCCGCGTGCCTCCTTCGCCTTCGCGTCCCGGCGCGAGCGGTACACCTCGGAGGCGACCGGAATCAGCGACAGTCCCACGATCACCGCGACCATCGGCAGCAGATAGCGGTCCACGTTCGGAACGGAGGAGCCCAGCGCGTAGCCCGCCAGGGTGAGCCCCAGGCTCCACACCAGCCCGCCGGTCACCTGCCAGAGCGTGAACGTCCGGACCGGCACCCGCAGGGCGCCCGCCATCGGGTTCAGGACCGTGCGCACCACCGGAACGAAGCGGGCCAGGACGATCGCTTTCGCGTACCCGTAGCGCTCCAGCAGCTCCTCCGCACGTCTCGCCCCCTCGTGCAGGCGGGCCGACCGGCTTCGGGCGAGCAGGGCGCCGCCCGCTCGACGGCCCAGGAGGTACCCGCACTGTGAGCCGGCCAGCGCTCCCACCGCCGCGGCGACCAGGAGCGGGGCGAGCGACAGCTTCAGGCCGCTCCCGGCGGTGCCGGTGCACAGCAGACCGGCCGTGAACAGCAGGGAATCGCCCGGGAGGAAGAAGCCGATCAGGAGCCCGGTCTCGGCGAACAGCACCACGCCCACGCCCAGCACGCCGAACGCGGACAGCAGCGACCGCGCGTCGAGCACATTGACGGCGAGCTGCGACGATAGGTGTACGGCTGTGGTCATCGTCGGAGGCCCCTTCATCGTTCTTCCGGACTGTCGGATGCGGCGAAACGCTGAAGCGAGGGCATCCGGCGACTGACTACAATCTTGTAGACGGTCTACTGAACTGTAGACGATGGGGGAGTGAGGAACGTTCCCATGACCGACGCGAGGGACGAGAGGCGGCCGGCAGGCGAGCTCGAGGCCGCCGTCATGGCCGCGCTGTGGGCCGCCGGCGCCCCACTCACGCCAGGGCGGGTGCAGATCGAGCTCGGCTCCGGCCTGGCCCGGACGACGGTGGCGACGATACTGACCCGTCTGCACGAGAAGGGCATCGTCGACCGGGAGCGGCAGGGCCGCGGCTACGCCTACTTCCCCGTCCAGGACGCGCCCGGCCTGACCGCCCGGCGCATGCACACCGAACTCGACCGGGACACCGACCGGGAGACGGTCCTGGCCCGCTTCGTGGCCCAGCTCAGTCCCGGCGACGAGCAGCACCTGCGCCGGCTCCTCGACGGTGACGAGCGATGACCGCTCTGCTGCTCCTCCCCCTGATCCTGCCCTTCCTCGCGCCGAAACTGGCCCGCCGAACCCTCGACCGACTGGCCCCCGCCACCGCGTTGTGGGTCCTCACCGCCTCGACCCTGGCGCTGGCGGGAACCTGCGTCGCCGCCCTCGGCGCCCTCGTCCTGACCGGACTGCTCAAACTCCCCGCCCTCGCCGTCCTCGGTGAACTCGTCCACCCCCTGCGGACTCCCTCGGACTACGTCGTCCTCCCCGCCGCCGTGGCCGCCACCGGGGTGCTCACCCTCAGCGTCTGGACTCTCGCACGCTCGGCCTTCCGGCAGACCCGCGCCTTCCGGACCGCCCGCACGCAGGCCGACCGCCGCCCCGCCGCCGGTGACCTGTGCGTGATCGACTCGCCCGATCCGGACGCGTACGCCCTGCCCGGCCGGCCCCACCGCATCGTCGTCACCACCGCCATGCTGCGCAGCCTGGGACCTGCCGAGCGTGAGGCCCTCTTCGCCCATGAGCGCGCCCACAACCGGGCCGGCCACCACTACTTCCTGGCCGCCGCCGAACTCGCCGCCCACTGCCACCCCGCCCTGCGCACCACCCGTGGCACCATCCGGTTCGCCGCCGAGCGGGCCGCCGACGAGGCCGCCGCCGAGGTCACCGGAGACCGGCGCCTGATCGCCACGGCCATCGCCCGCGCCGCCCTCGCCGGAAACGCCATCCCCTCCGCCCGACCGGACTTCGCACCCGCGGCGACCACCGGACCGGTGCCGCAACGCGTCGCCGCGCTTCTCGCACCCACCCGGACGCACCCGCGCACCATCCGCCGGACCACGTTCCTCCTCGTAGCCTGCACGGTCCTGTCCGTCGTCGCAGGAGCGGCAGGCGTCGTCGACTTCCACCACGAGGTCGAGGTCGCCCAGGGCGAGCAGGCTCCCTGACAGGTTCGACCCGGCGGCCCACCGCCGGATGCGCGACCGTTCCGCCGCGTGATCATCCCCAGGCGAGGACCGGCTCCAGCAGCCGGAGCAGGTCGCCGATTGCGTCGGCGGCGACCAGCGCGGTGAGGGCACCAAGCGCCAGAACGGTCACCGCCGGCGGCACAGGCGCGGGGTGGGGCGGACTGGAGGCGGCGACACGGCGGAAGGCCGCGCGGTCGGTGAAGCCGAGTCCGAGCGGCGGCTTCCGGCCGGCCGCGAGCGCCGCCCGAGCGAGGGCACGGGCGGCCGACGCGGTCCCCGACCGCCGCAGCCGCCCGGCGTACCTCCTTGCCAGCGGCGCCGCCGTACCGCGGGGGCGGGGCGCCCTCCGAGAGGCCGGACGCCTGCTGCCACCACTGCGGAGCCGACGAACACGACGCCGCAGGTAGGCGCGTAGTACCGCGGTACTACGCGCCCGCCGCGGTTCAGCCTCCCGGTACCACCGGATCCGGGTGATCCGGCACCTAGCGTTGCCGGTGAGGCGTCCGAAGTGACGGACGCCGGAGCCCGACAGGGAGAACGCGAATGATCGACGCACGGCGGTTGACCAAGAGGTACGGCGAGAAGACGGCCGTCGACGGGCTGGACTTCGTGGTGAAGCCCGGCACGGTGACCGGCTTCCTGGGGCCCAACGGCGCGGGCAAATCCACGACCATGCGCATGATCGTCGGCCTCGACGCCCCGACCAGCGGCTCCGTGACCGTGAACGGCCACCGCTACGCCCACCACCGGGCGCCGCTCCAGGAGGTCGGCGCCCTCCTGGAGGCGAAGTCGATCCACCCGGGCCGCTCGGCGTACAACCACCTCAAGGCGCTTGCGCTCACCCACGGCATTCCCGGCACCCGGGTCGACGAGGTCATCGGCCTTGCCGGACTCGACAGCGTGGCGAAGAAGCGGGCCGGCGCCTTCTCCCTCGGGATGGGCCAGCGGCTGGGCATCGCGGCGGCGCTGCTGGGCGATCCGCAGACGGTGATGCTCGATGAGCCGGTCAACGGGCTGGACCCGGAAGGGGTGCTCTGGATCCGCAACCTTCTGAAAGGGCTCGCCGACGAGGGTCGGACGGTGTTCGTGTCCTCCCACCTGATGAGCGAGATGGCCTTGGTGGCGGACCACCTGATCATCGTGGGACGCGGACGGCTGCTGGCCGACACGACCGTGGCAGACCTGATCCGCGAGGCCGGCGGGGACACGGTGAAGGTCGTCACCCAGGACCCGGCCCGGCTGCGAGACGCGCTCGCCGGGCCGGACGTCGATGTCATCGGCCGGATCGGTTCCGAGGAGCTGCAGGTGACCGGGCTGACCGCCCGCGAGATCGGGCTGAGGGCCGCCGAGCACGGCATCGCGCTGTTCGAGCTGAGCGGGCGAAGCGTGTCACTGGAGGAGGCGTTCATGGACCTGACCAGGGACGCCGTGGAGTACCACGGCACCACGACCGGCATCGACACCCTCGGGAGGCCCGCATGAGCACCCTCACCGCGACCGCGGAGGAACCCAGGACCACTCCCGCCCGCCCCGCGTACCGGGTGACGGGACGGCGCGTGCTCACCTCCGAGTGGGCCAAGCTGTGGTCCCTGCGCTCGACCTGGATCACCCTGGGCCTCGGCCTGCTGTTCCTGGTGGCCTTCGGCCTGATCTCCGCGAGTCGCTACAAGTCGGGGATCGACTCCGGCCACATGGACCGGGACTTCGCCGATTCGACGGCCGTCAGCCTGTCCCTCTTCGGCACGAACTTCGCCCAACTCGCCCTGGGCGTGCTCGGCGTGCTGGTCACGGCGGGCGAGTACTCGACCGGCATGATCCGTTCCACGCTCGCGGCGGTGCCCCGCCGGCTGCCCGTGCTGTGGTCCAAGGCTGCTGTCTTCGGACTGGTCGCACTGGTCGTGGGGACGGTGGGAGGGTTCGTCGCCTTCCTGTTCGGCAGTGGAATCGTCGCGGGCACGCCCGCGGCCATGAGCCTCTCGCACGCCGGTGTGCTGCGGAGCCTGCTGGGCGCCGGGCTCTACCTCGGCCTCGTCGGGGTGACAGGGGCCGCGCTGGGCGCGCTGCTGCGGTCGGTGGCCGGGGGGATCTCGGTGCTGGTCGCCGCCCTGATGCTGATCCCGGGGCTGATCTCCCTGCTGCCGAGTTCCTGGCGGGGCGACATCAGTCCCTACCTGCCGTCCAACGCGGGTGAGTCGATGTTCGCGCTGACCCACGACTCGACGTCCCTGTCGCCGGGCGCCGGGCTGCTGGTCTTCCTGGGCTGGACGGCGCTTGCGCTGGGCGGCGCGGCGTACCGGCTCGCGCGCACCGACGTCTGACGCCCGCACCATGGACAGGTGACGTCCGTGACGACCGATGACATCAGCGGGATGGGACCGCTGGTCGCCCGGCTGTCCCGGGGCGGCCAGCGGTTGCGGCAGGCCGACCGGACTCATCCGTGGGTGCTGGACACCGCGGTCGTGATCGTGGTCTTCCTGATGTTCTGCCTGCCCGACCTGCTGCGCGGCGGTGTGGACGACGGCGACGGCCCACGCCGTTTCCGGCTCGCCTTCACCGAGCTGCCCGTCGCGGGAATGCTGGCACTGCAGGCAGGACTGGTACTGCCCCTGCTGTGGCGGCGACGCAAGCCCATGGTGGCCTTCGGCGTCATCGCCTCGGTGTTCGTCCTCCAGTGGTCCCTGGGCGCGGCGCTGCGCGCGGACGTCGCCCTCTTCGTCGCCCTGTACAGCCTGGCCCTGCACGGTCGGCTGCGGCAGCTGCCGTGGGCCGGTGCGGTGATGGCCGGGGCCATGCTGCTGGTCGCGTTCCGCGCGTCCTCGGCCGTGTCCGTCTGGGACGCGCTGTTCTTCCTGCTGAGCACGGCCACGGCGGCCCTCGCGCTCGGCCTCATGGTACGAATCCGCCGGGCCCAGCTCGCCGGACTACGGGAGCGGGCCGCCCGGCTGGAAATTGAGCGCGACCAGCGCAGCAGGCTGGCCACGGCCACTGAACGCACCCGGGTCGCCCGCGAGATGCACGACATCGTCGGCCACAACCTGTCCGTGATCATCACCCTCGCCGACGCCGGCGCCTACGCCACCGACATCGCACCCGAACGGGGCAAGGAGGCCCTGCGGCTCATCGGCGACACCGGCCGGCAGGCCCTCGGCGAGCTGCGGCGCGTGCTCGGCGTACTGCGCGAGGCCGGGGACGGCCCAATCGGCGGGCCCGAGCTCAGCCCGCAGCCCGGCATCGCGGACATCGGCGCGCTGTGCGCCACGGTGCGCGCCGCCGGACTGGAGGTCGTCTACCGGACCTCCGGCGACGTCGAGGCCCTGGACGGCGGGGTCCAGCTGACGGTGTACCGCATCGTCCAGGAAGCCCTCACCAACACCATGAAGCACGCCGCCGACGACGCCCGGGTGCACCTGGTGGTCGCCGTGACGGACACCCGGCTGAGCATCCGGGTCCAGGACACCGGCCCGGCCGCACAGCCGGGACCGCCGAACGAGGAAGGGCACGGCCTGGTGGGCATGCGAGAAAGAGCCGCTCTGTACGGCGGAACCGTCAGCGCGGGGCCGACGGACGGCGGAGGGTGGAGTGTCGAGGCGGTCCTCGACCTCACGCCCCGGGGCGGTGACCGGTGACCACCGTCCTCATCGTGGACGACCAGCCGCTGCAGCGCTACGGCTTCCACCTGCTCCTGGACTCCGTCCCCGAGACCGACGTCGTCGGGGAGGCCGCCCACGGCGCGGAGGCCGTCCGCAAGGCCGCCGAACTGCGCCCGGACGTCGTCCTGATGGACGTCCGCATGCCCGGCATGGACGGCATCGAGGCCACCCGCCGCATCGTCGCCGCCGGCGGCCGCTCACGCGTCCTCGTGCTCACGACGTTCGACCTCGACGAGTACGTCCACGCCGCGATCCGGGCCGGCGCCAGCGGTTTCCTCCTCAAGGACGCGCGCCCCGAGGAACTTCTCGCAGGCATCCGCGCCGTCGCCTCCGGTGACGCCGTGATCGCACCCGCCCTCACCCGCCGCCTCCTGGACGAGTTCGCCCAGTACGTCCCCGCCCGCCGGGGGGACGCCGCCGAGGACCCGAGGCTCGGATCCCTCACCGACCGCGAACGGGAGATCCTAGTCGCCGTCGGCAAGGGCTGGACCAACGGCGAGATCGCCGCCCGGTTCGTGCTCTCCGAGTCCACCGTCAAGACCCACGTGGGCCGCGTCCTGGCCAAGATCGGAGCCCGCGACCGGATCCAGGCAGTGATCTTCGCCTACGACCACGGCCTCGCCCGGCCCAACGCCGACTGAACCCGATGAGCGGCGGCCGGGAAGACCGGCGGCCTGCTCGCTGCTGCCGCGCCGCGGGGCCCGTCAGAGTTCCAGGCGGTAGCCGTGCCCGCGCAAGGTGCTGATGCGGGGCAGGACGGTGGGGCGGACCGAGGCGTCGGCGGCCTGCGCGAGGCGTCGGCGCAGCCCGGCCATGGTGACGTCGAGGGTCTTGGTGGAGCCGAACCAGTTCTCGTCCCAGACCTCGGCCATCAGGGTCTCCCGGGAGACGGCCTCCCCGGCGTGCCGGGCCAGGACGGCGAGCAGGTCGAACTCCTTGGGACGCAGGTCGACTTCCGCCTCGTGCAGCGTGCAGCGGCGGGCCACGACGTCGACGACGAGGTCGGCCAGCCGGACGGGTTCCTGCGGAGGCGTGGCGACGACCCGGCGGCGCAGATGGGCGCGGAGCCGGGCGAGCAGCACGGTCAGACTGAAGGGCTTGACGAGGTAGTCGTCCGCCCCCGCGTCCAGCCCGGCGATGACGTCGATGTCGTCCGTGCGGGCCGTCAGGATGACGATCAGCAGGTCAGGGTGCCGGGCGCGCACGGCGCGCGCGACGTCCAGACCGTCCATGTCGGGCAGTCCCAGGTCGAGCAGCAGCACGTCGTACGGGGTCCGCGCGGCCTCGGCCAGCGCTGCGGAGCCCGTCCGGCTCCAGGTCGGTGCGTAGCCGTTGCCGCGCAGGCCGGTCTCCAGGTGGCGGCCGATGGTCTCGTCGTCCTCGACGACGAGGACGCGGTGACACCTCGGGTCGGCGGTCGCGTGCGTGCGCATGCTGGACAGCGTAGGAGCGGGCGACGCCCGCAGCCCGCCCGCTCCCGTCCGCTCACAGGTCACGCAGCTCCTCCACGGCGGGCCGGCCGGCGCTGCGGATGCCGTTCAGCGCGGCCGCCAGGACGGCGACGACGGCCGCGCCCGCGGTCAGGGCCAGGTAACCGCCCGGCACCGACAGGCTCGCGGGCGGCGGATCGAAGACGCCCGTCAGGACCTTCACGAGCATCTCGGACAGGGCCCAGCCGATGAGGGCGCCGCCCGCCAGGCCGCCGGCGGCCAGCAGCAGGGCCTCGGTGAGGACCATGCCGCGCAGCTGACCGCCCTTCGCGCCGAGGACGGTGGCCACGGCGAAGGTACGGCGGCGTTCGGCGAGGCCCAGGGCGAGGACGAGCCCTCCCGCCCCGGCGGCCAGCAGCACCGCGAAGGCCAGCTCGATCCGGGTGAGTCCGGCCAGGTCGACGGAGGTCAGACTGGTGCCGACCGTGCCGCGCGTCTGCGTGAGGTCGGTGACCGTGGCGCCGGTGCCCAGCTGCCGGCGCAGATGTGCGGCGATCTGCTGCTGGTGGCTTCCGCCCGTGTCGAGAAGGAAGGCGCCGACCGCGTCGCTGCCGGTCGCCCTCGCCACGTAGGCGGCGTTGGCGACGAAGAAGCTGTCCTTCGGCGCGGTCGGGAACTCCTTGACGATCCCGGCGTAGTGGAAGGGCACGGTGCGCAGCGCTTTCGTACGGGCGTCCTGGATCCGGAGGTTGACGGTGTCGCCGGGGGAGAGCTGGAAGTCGTGCACGGTCTCAGCGCTGACCAGCAGGTTGTCGGGGCGCTGGGCGAGCCGGCGCATCAGCTGGCCTGCCGTGCCGCCCGAGAAGTAGGCGTCCTGGAGCGAGGTCGCCTTCGCGACGGTGGCGGGCCGGACGCCGTAGAGGTCCTGGAGGTCGGAGCCGACGTAGGCATAGCGGTGCTGGAGGGGCTCGACGTTCCGGACGCCGGAGACCTTCAGCGTGTCGGCCGCGCTCGCCCGGACCTGTGCGCCGGGCGGTTCGGCGACGGTGACGTCCGCGCCGTTGGTGAGGCGGGCGTCGACCTCGGACTGCTGACGGTAGGTGGAGTTGAAGACGGCCGTCGAGATGGCGAACGACACGGCGAGGGCGAGCAGTACCACGGAGCGGGCCAGCGGCCGCCGGCGGCGGGACAGCACGGCCGCCGTGGTCGTGGCGAGGGTCGCGGTCAGCGGCCGGGCGAGACGGGCCAGGGCAGGCCGGCCGTGGGCGAGGACCAGCAGGGTCAGCCGCCACAGCAGCAGGGCCGCGCCCAGCCACAGCAGGGCCGGGCCGAGGAACGCCCAGTAGGAGACGGAGACGCTGGGCACGCCCTCCGGGGCGAGGACGAGGGCGTACTGATTGCCGGAGGAGGCGCGGAAGACCAGCCAGGAGCCGGTCAGCAGCGCGAAGTCCAGGCCGTACCGGAGCCACCAGGGCGAACGCGACCCGCGCGGCTCCCGCCTGGTGTCGGCGACGGTCACCGTGCGCAGATCCCGCAGGGCGGGCACGAGCACGGCGGCGGCGGCCACGGCCACGCCGAGGACGAACGCGATGGCGTACCAGAGGGCCCAGGTGCCCGCGCCCGCCCCGAAGGAGGCGGCGCCGAAGGCGAGGCGGCCGGTCAGCGCGGCGAGCCCGAGACCCGCGAGGCCGCCGACGGCCCCGACCAGCGCGGCTTCCAGTCCCGCGAGCGCGGTGATCTGGCGGGGACGTAGCCCGCGCAGCCGTAGCAGGCCCTGTTCCCGGCGGCGCCGTTCGCCGCCGGCCGCGGCGACCGCCACCGTCAGGGCGGCGGCCAGGACGGCGCCGGGGACGCCGAGGAAGAGGAAGAGGATCTGGGCGTAGAGGGCGTCCTGGCGGGCGGAGTCAAGGGCCGCGCCCAGGTTGTTGCCGACGAGCGCGGAGCCGGCCGACTTGGCCTCCAGGTGGTGTGCGGCGCCGGTGACCGAGGTGAAGGCGGCGGCCGGGTCGGCCGGCAGTTTCGCGTCGCGGGCCACGTGGATCTGGGTGGTGACGTCCGTGGCTCCCCTGGTGAGGGAGGCGAACCGGGCGGCGGGCAGGAGGACGACGTTGTCCGGGGGAGCGGTCGGCTGGGACTGCGTGGGCGCGCCGACCTTCTGGAACAGCGAGTCGGCCTGGGGCAGGTCGACCACGCCGTCCACCCGCACCTGCCGCAGTCCGGCGCCGGGCAGCCGTACGCCGATGGTGTCGCCGGGGGCGGCGTGCAGGTTGGAGGCGGTCTGCTGGGCGAGCAGGACGCCGGTGCCGGAGCCGGAGAGCGTGCGCAGTTCGTCGGGGAAGTGGCTGCGGTAGTCGGCCGGCAGGCCGAGCGCGACGCCGGGGCCGGTCGTCTGGGTGCTGCCTCCCACGGTGGCGGTGAAGCCGGTGGTGCGGGCGAAGCCGACGGGCAGTGCGGCCCGGGTGCCGCCGGCGGCCTGCACCAGCGACCGGACGGCGTTCGGGTCGGCGCCCGGCTGTACCTCGACCTGCCAGTCCACGGCGACCGAGCGGACTGCCCGCTGGGTCATGGTCGCCTTGGACGCGGTGAGGAAGGAGCCGAGCGCGGCGACCAGGGCGACGGCGAGGGCGATCCCGGCTACGGCGGCCAGGAGCCGTCCGATGCGTTGGCGGGCCAGTCCGCCCGCCCAGGCGGTGATCATGACAGGCTCCCTCGTGGGTCCGGCGCTCGCGCTGCTTCGGGTGCGAGCAGCCGGCCGTCGCGCATGAACCGCCGGACGGTGAGCCGGGCGGCGACGGCGGGGTCGTGGGTGGTGACGACGAGGGCCGCGCCCGTCCGGTCGGCCGCCGCGAGCAGGGCGTCCAGGACGCGGGCGCCGGTGGCGTGGTCGAGGCGGCCGGTGGGCTCGTCCGCGAGGATCAGCCGCGGCGCCTGCGCCAGCACCCGGGCCACAGCCACTCGCTGGGCCTGGCCGCCGGAGATCTCGTCGGGCAGCCGGTCGGCCAGCCCGGCCGCGCCGACCACGTCGAGCGCCTCGGCGACCGGACGGCGGGTGTCCTCCTGCGGACGTCCCGCCAGGACGAGCGGCAGCGCGGTGTTCTCCGTGACGTCGAGGGCGGGGATGAGGCTGTCGGCCTGGAAGACGAGGCCGATGTCCCGGGGGGCGTGGAGTCCGGGCCGGGTGATCGTGCCGCTGGTGGGGCGTTCGAGCCCGGCCAGCAGATGGAGCAGGGACGACTTCCCCGACCCGGACGGTCCCACGATCGCCAGCCGGTCGCCGGAGCGAACGTCAAGGTCGGCGCCGTGCACAGCCACCACGGCGGTGGGGCCCCGGCCGAAGGTGAGGGCGACGCCCCGGCAGGAGACGAGCAGGTCAGCGGAGGACATGGCTGCTCTCCTTCGCCTGAGCGGTTCCCTCGTGTCCCTCGTGTCCCTCGCGGGCCCGCCCATCGTCCAGTGTGATCACTCGGTCGGCGCCCCGCACCGCTTCCGCGCTGTGCGTCACGATCAGCACCGCGCAACCGTCCGCCGCCCGGTCCCGCAGCATCCGCAGCACCAACTCCTCGGTCACGCCGTCGAGTTCGCCGGTCGGCTCGTCGGCCAGCAGCACGGCCGGGGAGTTGGCCAGCGCGACGGCGAGCCCGGCCCGGGCCAGTTCACCGCCGGACAGCTGCCGGGGCAGCGCGCCCGCCCGCCGCCCGAGCCCCACCTGTTCCAGCAGCGCCGCGGCCCGCACCGTGGGACGGCCGCGCACCGCATGCTGGGCGAGTCGGATGTTGTCGCGCACGGTCAGATGCTGCAGCAGGTTGCGGGACTGCAGAAGCACTCCCACATGACGCGCGCGCAGCCGGGCGCGTTCGGTCTCGGGCCGATGGCTGATGCGCACGCCCGCCACCCGGACCTCGCCGCCCGACGGCTCGTCGAGCCCGGCCAGGCACGCCAGCAGGGTCGACTTGCCCGCCCCTGACGGGCCGACGACGGCGACCGTCTCTCCCCGCCGCACCCGCAGTGACACTCCGCGCAGCGCGAGCGTCTCCTCCTCGCCGGCCCGGTAGAAGCGGTAGAGCTCCCGGGCGGCCAGCACCACGTCGTCGTCGGACGGTCCGGCGGGCATCGCACTCACCGCCACGCGAACGAGTCGCTGACGATCCGCCACGGGTCGACGTTGTCGGCGTTGACCGGGCCGGACAGCGTCAGGTCCACCTCGTGGCCCTGCCGGTAGAAGGCGTACCGCTCGAATGCGTCGCGCACCACCTTGCCGGTGACCGGGTCCCTGGCCGAGTCGCCCTGGTAGGTGAGAAGGACGACGGGGCCCGCTTTACGGGTCACCTGCGACACCTTCGGCGATGCGAACTTCGGCACCGCCCCGCGCAGGTGAGGTACGACCGTGTCCTTGACGGAGGTGACGGTCGGGGCGGTGGAGGCGTTGGCCGTGGCGATGGTGACGCTGTTCAGCTTGTCCGTGAAGACGGTCGTAGCGCCCTTGTCGGTGCGGGCCCAGCCCTCCGGTACCTTCACCGTGAATCCGGTGAAGCCGCCGGTGGGACGGTAGGCCACGAACACCTGGTTGTCGGGGATGTCGCCGGGCGGGTTCGACTCGGTGGGGGCCGGGTTCGCCGCCCGCACCGGGGCCGTCGAACCCGGGCCGGAATGCGCCCCGGACGACGATCCGGAACACCCCGCGATCACGGCCGCGACCACCGTCACTGCGACGAGGCCGGCGGAGATACGTTTGTACGACATGCCACTGCCCTCCCGAGCTACTGCCGGGTTCTGCTCTGCTGCCATGTCACCGACGCTAGACAGCCGTCGGTTAACGCCCCGCGCGCCGACGGTTAGACGACGGCAAAAGCGCGTGGCGGACCGCCCACGGACCGGTCGGGGGCCCGCAGGATGGGGGCATGAGACAGCGCGTGGTGCGAGTCGCCCTCACCGCCGCCCTGGTCGCCGTCGTCCTCCTCGCCGTCCCGCTGGCCCTGGCGATCAGGTCGTCCCTGTACGCCGACCAGCGCGACACCCTGGAACGGGCGGCTCTGTCGGGCGCGGTACGCGTCAGCCCGGACTACGCGACCGGCGACCCCGTAGAACTGCCCGCGCCACCGGCCGACGGCCGTCTCGGTCTGTACGACCCCTCGCTGCGGCTGCGGGCCGGCACCGGCCCTCGCACCGGCGATGCGGCTGTGCGGCGGGCGCTGGCCGCGGAGGTGGTGCGCGGCCGGCCGGGCGGCGACCTGGTCGTCGCGGTACCCGTCTCGCACGCCGAGCGGGTGATCGGCGTCGTACGGGCCTCCTCGCCCGCAGCCGCCGTACGCCACCGGGTCCTGATCGCCTGGGCGGTCCTCGCCGGGGTCTGCGCCCTCGCGCTGACTGTGGCCGTCCTCGTCGCCCGCAGGCAGGCGCGGTTGCTGGCCGCGCCGCTGGAGGACCTCTCCCGGCACTGCCGGGCCGTCACCGCAGGCGACCTGAGCGCCCGGGCCGCGCCCAGCAGCGTCGCCGAGATCGACCAGGTCGCGCGGACCCACAACGAGATGCTGCACAGCCTGACCGAACTCCTGCGCCACGAGCGCGACTTCACCGCCAACGCCTCCCACCAGCTGCGCACCCCGCTCGCCGGGCTGCAGCTCACCCTGGAGGCGGGGATCGCCCAGGACGACGACGCCCGGCTGCGGCCCGCCCTGGAGGAGGCCCTGGCCACCACACGCCGCCTGCACCGGACGGTGGAGGAGGTGCTGCGCCTGTCCCGCTCCCACGGCCTGCCGCGTCGGCCCGCCCCCGACACGCCCGTGTCGCAGCTGCTGCGCGAGACCGAGGAGCGCTGGCACGGACTGTTCGCCCGCGACGGCAGACGCCTGGAGGCCGCGGTCCTCGAGACGGGGGACGACGTTCGCGTCCTCGGCGCCCCCGTCACCGAGATCCTCGGCGTCCTGCTGGAGAACGCGCGCGTCCACGGGCGCGGCACCGTGCGCCTCACGGCCCGCGATCTCGGGGAGGCCGTCGCTTTCGATGTGACCGACGAGGGCGCGGTGGACGGCGAGGCGTCCCGGCTGTTCGACCGCGGCCGCACCGGCGCGGGGGAGGGCTCCGGCATCGGCCTGTCCCTCGCCCGCGATCTGGCCGTGTCCCTGGGCGGCAGACTCTCCCTGTCCAGCCGCCGTCCAGCCGCCTTCACCCTGCTCGTCCCCGTACGCCGCGAGGAGCCCGGCTCCGAGGGCGACGGCTGAGGAGGGTTCAGGCGCCTGCTGCGGTGGGAGCCGGTCGCAGCCGGGTGACGATCCGGTTCGCGGCAATCTTCTGCAGCAGCCCGTAGGCGAGGACCGGCAGCAGCAGGTGCGGTTTGTCGGGCAGGGACGTGGTGATCAGCACCGCGCTGGCGCTGCTGTTGTTCATGCCGCAGGCGAGCGTCAGCGACGAGGCGGTCCCCGCCTCCAGCCGCAGGAAGTGGGCGGCGACCCGGCCGAGGACGAAGGAGAGCAGGCAGACCAGGGCGGCCACGGCCAGGGCAGCGGCGAGCAGGAGCGGTCGTGGCCGTGTGAGGACGGATCCGAGGGCGCCGCTGGCGTTGACGTAGGTCAGGACCAGCGAACCGGCCATGGCCGACGGCGTCACCGTCGTGACCAGGCGGCCCAGCCATCGCGCGGGCAGGACGAGTGCACCCAACAAGCCCGCCGCGCAGGGAAGGACCACGGCGGTGAGGGCGAAGTCACCCTGGGTCAGCCGGCCGGTCGCGGCGAGGGTGTGCGCGTAGCCGCCGCTGAGCAGCGGCGACAGCGTCGCCAGCAACACGGGGGTGGTCAGCGGGCTGAGGAGGGTGGAGGCCAGGACGAGACCCACCATGGTCGGCTGATCTCCGTCGCCCTTGTCGGTCCACACGGTCGCCCCGGCGGCGACGGGCATCGCCACGACGAGGATCATCGCGGTGAGCAGTCCGCTGCCGCCGTCGGCGTCCGGGGTGCGCCGCAGCAGGAGGGCGACGAGCGGCACGACCGCCAGTGGGATCGCCAGGTGCAGCACGAGGCCGGAGAGCAGGGCCTTCGGACGCCGCAGCAGGGCGCCCAGCGCGCGGACGGGGACCTGGAGCCCGGCCGAGAACAGCACCAGGGACAGCAGGAGCGGTGCGGTGTGCACTGTCAGGTGCGACGGCGGCAAGTGGTGGGGGCGGCGCAGCCACAGGCCGGGGGCGGGCAGGACCAGGGCGAGGGCGTAGGACAGGACGATGGCGCGGCCGAGCCGGTGCCGCAGCCAGGACGCGGCGCTTGTGTGCATGGCCCCATCGTGATCGGGCCTGACCTGGCGGGCCGGGAAAGCCGCGCGGCAGTCAGGATGCGTTCAGGTCACCGCCGGCAGCGTCCCGCCCACCTGGGAACTCTCCGAGACTCCCGGACCCGGCACAAGTGCCTCCGCTCGCCTTTCCACCGTCCGCGCTGAAACAAGGTCCCCGAGTCACCGGCTACATTCGGATCACCGAGGTGCTGATCGTCGCCGCCATCCAGGCCGCCGCGCTGGTTGTGCTGTGGTGCACCCGGGCCGTGTGGTTCACGCCCGCCGCTGAGTGGTGCACGTGCGAGCAGGCACCGGGCGTTCCGGTCACCACGCCGCTGCGCGGCCGAGCATGGAGCGACGGACACGTTCGAAAGCCGGGGTGACACGGCACGGGGACGGCCTTGAGGAATCTGTGTCAGCTCGTGAGCATCCCGCGGCCGAACCAGTCCTTGGTGTCGCGGACTCCGGGCAGGGCGAAGAAGTAGCCGCCGCCGGTGGGTGAGATGTAGTCGACGAGGGGCTCGTCGATCAGCCGGGTCTGGGTGGCCTCGAACTGGCGCTTGAGGTCCTGCTGGTAGCAGCAGAAGACCAGACCCATGTCGAGGTTGCCGACATCGTCGATTCCGCGGTCGTAGTTGTAGCCGCGGCGCAGGATGCGGGAGTCGTCCGTGGCGGCGGTGCGTGGGTTGGCGAGGCGGATGTGGGCGTCGAGGGGGATCGCGTTGCCGTGCGGATCCTTGGCGTAGTTGGGGACATCGGTCTCCTTGACGCCGTCGAGCGGGGCGCCGGTGTCCTTGCGGCGGCCGAACATCTTCTCCTGCTCGGTGAGGGAGACCCGGTCCCAGAACTCGACGAGCATGCGGATGATCCGTATGACCTGGTAGCTGCCGCCCCTGGCCCATGCGGGCTCGCCGGCGCCGCTCCCGACCCATATGAGGCGGTTGCTTTGTCGGGACGAGGTGACGTCCGGGTTGGCGATGCCGTCCTTGAAGCCGAGGAGGTTGCGCTGGGCGCCGCTGGGGCGGGGCGTGTTCTGGAAGCCGTCGATGCGCCACTTGATCTGCATGGCCCCACGGGTGTGCCGGGCGATGTCGCGCAAGGCGTGCAGGACGGTGTCCTGACGGTTGGCGCAGATCTGCAGGGACAGGTCGCCGTGGCACTCGGCGGGCTTGAGGTTGTCGTTGGGGAAGGTCCGCATGGGAGTCAGGCGGCGGGGCTTGGCCGTGGCGAGGCCGTAGCGGTCGTCGAAGAGGGACGCGCCGACGCCGACGGTGATGGTGAGTCCGTCGGCGGGGACGGTCGGGCCGAGGATGCCGTTGTCGGAGGGCGGGGCGCCGACGCCGAGATCGGCGGGGATGCCGCCGGAGGTCAGGAAGCGGGCCCGGTTGGTGAGCGTCTTCAGCAACTCCATCAACTGCGCGCGGTCTTCGGCGATGACGGTGAAGGAGACGAAGGTGGCGGCGGCCGGCGCCGGGGTGATGATGCCGGCCTGGTGGAGGCCGTGGAAGGGCACTTCGGCGGCGTTCGCCGTCTGCGCGGCCGCCTGTGCGGTGCCACCGCCGCTCTCGGCGAGCGCGAGCCCGCCGCCGGCCAGAACCGCACCGGCTGCTCCGGCGCCGAGGGCCGTCTTCACGAAGGAGCGGCGGTCGGCGCCGGCCGGGCAGCCACCCTGCGGGGCGGAGGTTTCGGCGGACGGCATGGGGGCGTTCCCTTCGGTGCGTGCGAGGTCGTCGATGCGGCGGTGTGCGGTGGTCATCAGGCGGCCTTCCGGATCTCCAGCAGGGCCGGGACGGGGGAGAGGTCCTCCAGCAGCTGGCCGGTGACCCCATTGACGCGGGCGCGGTCGGTGGCGCCGAGCTGTCCGACGGGGGTCCAGTGGCTGCCATGGTGGGCGGAGCCGAGGAGCTTCTGTAGCCGTGCGACGTCCGCGTCGACGGTCGGCAGCAGGTGCGGAGAGCGGCTGGTGAGCAGCGGCCTGAGGACGGTGAGCAACTCGCGGGTGCCGGCGAGGTTGGCGTCGGCGGTGGCGAGGTTGGTGCCGCTGCCCTCGTCCGTGCCGCCGGTCAACTCGAACTGCAGTGTGTTCTCGAGGACCTCGTGGGCGCGCAGCGGCAGGTCGGACGGGTGGAAGTCCTGGTGCGGGAAGGCTTCCCGCAGGCCCGCGGCGTCGGCGGCCAGTCGCTGGGCCGGCGCGGTGAGCGAGGTGGCGGGCTCGCCGTGCCACAGACCGTACTCGATGCGGTGGAAGCCGGTGAAATCCTTGTCGTGCACGCCGTCCGGTAGTCCGTCGGCCCTTCCGTCGATCTTCTGGTCGAAGTCCTCGAAGGTGCCGTAGGCGGCGCCGAGGGAGGCATAGGTGCGGTGCGCGGTGAGCCAGTCGGTGCGGGCCTTGCCGAGGTGGTTGTGCCTGATGTCGTCGGCCAGGGTGCGGGTCTGGGGCACGAGAGCGGCCAGGCCCTCGTCGACGTACGTCCGGTACTGCGCGAGCGGGCCGGAGAGGTCGTGTTCCGAGACCGGGACGACCGCCTTCGCAGCTCCGCCACCGGTGACGCGGACGGCCTCGGAGGTGACCGCGGTGCTGCCGCTGGGTACGCACCGCCAGGCGTATGCGCCGCCGGCGACAGTGGCGACCAGGGCGCGGGTGGTGCCGGGTGCCAGGCCCTCGGTCTCGCCGTAGACGGCGTTCGTGGCCGGGTCGATGAGGTACACCTCGGCAGTCTTGTCGCCGGTGTTGTGCATCTGGAAGGTCTGCCGGCCGGGTTTCGGCGCGGTGAAACCCTCGCCGCAGTCCTTCTCCGAGACGGCGACGGTCTGGGCGGCGGCAGGCTTGGGACGGCCGAAGGCGACGGCGAGGCCCGCGAGGAGCGCGGGGACGGTGACGACGGCGACGGGAACCACCCAGGCAGGGCGGCGCCGCGCGGGCGTCGGGGCGTCCGGGGCCGGTGCCGCCTTGCCGGAGGCAGGCTTCGGCGCCGTGGCGCGCAGGCCGCGCACGAACAGCGTCATGACCACGGCGAGATAGCCGGCGTAACCGAAGACCTGCAGCCAGGTCATGGCCGGCGTCAGGTTGAACACGCCCTGCACCAGCGTGCTGTACCAGGAGCCGGCATCGATACTGCCGCTCAGGTCGACCGCGTAGGCCGCCTTGCCGGGCAGCACTCCGCCCTCTTGCAGGTCGCGCAGCCCATAGCCGAGAACGCCGGCCGCGATCACGATCAGGACCGCTCCGGTGGCGGTGAAGAACTTCGTCAGGTTGATCTTCAGGACCCGCCGGTACAAGCCCCAGCACAGGGCGGCCGAAAGGATCAGCCCGATCGCGGCGCCGGTCAGAGGGCCGGAGGACTCGCCGGCCGCCTGGGCCGTGGTCCACAGGAACAGCGCGGTCTCCAGACCTTCCCGGCCCACGGCGAGGAAGGAGGTGAGGATCAGCACACCCGAGCCCATGGCCAGGGCTCCGGTGATCTTCTCCTTTATCTCACCGGACAGGCTGCGGGCCGAGCGGCGCATCCAGAACACCATGGCGGTGACGAACGCGACCGCGATCACGCTGAGGGTGCCGCCGAAGGCTTCCTGCGCGGTGGCCGACAGGGAGGCCGCGGTGAAGGTGAGGACCGCGCCGAAACTCATGGCGAGCGTGATCGCCGCGAGTACGCCCGTCCACACCTGCGGCAGCCGGGAGCGGGCATCCGCCCGCACAAGGGTCGCGACGAGGATGGAGACGATGAGTCCCGCTTCGAGCCCCTCCCGCAGCCCGATCAGGAAACTCGGAAACGCGTCATCCCACATGCGACCCTCCCCGGGCGGCCTCCGTGCGAGCAGCGCCCATTAGCGTAGGCAACCCTAACCACGGCTGGACCATCTTGACTACAGACCTGTAGTCAGATGGTCATGGGGCGGTAATACAGGAGTAAAACCCGGGAGCTCTTCCACTGCGGTCTGCGGGACGACGTCGCCTTCGCCGGGCCCGACGGTACGGTTCTGTGCGGGTCAGCCCGCACGTGGGGCCGTCAACAGTGGCCTGCCCCACACTCAGCGGCTGACCAGGGAAGATGGAGAACTGGGACGGGAGTATCTAGGGTCGGCGCGTGGCTTTCATCATGGTGTGTGAAGACGACGCGGCGGTCCGCGGCGTCCTCAAGCGCGCCCTGGAGCACGACGGGCACACCGTCTCCGTCGCCGCCACGGCCGACAGCCTGCTGCGGCAGCTCTCACCGGCGCCCCATCTGGTCGTCCTGGATCTCGGTCTCCCGGACGCCGACGGCCGAGACGTGTGCCTGGCCCTGCGGGCTCGCGGCGTCGACGTGCCGGTGTTGATGCTCACCGCCTTGGACGGCCTGCATCACAAGGTGGGCGGCTTCGAGGCCGGCGCCGACGACTACATGACCAAGCCCTTCGACATCCCGGAGCTGCTGGTCCGTGTCCGGGCGCTGCTGCGCCGGGCCACCGTGGCGCCCGCACCGCGCGAGGTCGTCCTCGATCCGGCGAAGCACGTGGTGACCCACGATGCGGTGAGCATGAGCCTGACCCCGACGGAGTTCCGGCTGCTGGGCCGCCTGATCGCCTCGCAGGGCGACGCGGTACGCCGCCACGCCCTCGTCGCTGCCGGCTGGCCGCACGGGGCGCAGGTCAGCGACAACACCCTCGACTCCTATGTGCGCCGGCTGCGGGCGAAGCTCGGTTCGCTGGGTGTGGCCGAGCGGCTGGCGACCGTCCGTGGCGTGGGCTACCGATGGCAGTGACGGGATTCCGTAAGCGGGTCGTCGCACTCACCGTGCTGATCGCCACCGCCGTGGTCGCGATCCTGGTCGTGGTCTCGCACGTACTGCTGAGCCGGGTGACGGACGCCGACGCGCACGATCTGGCGCATGCGCGCGCCGAGGCGGTGGCGGCGAACGTCACCACCAAAGGCAGCCGTGTCGTACTTACGGAGAACGGCAGTGAGGCGCTGGACGAGGTCGCCTGGGTGTATGCCGACGGCCGCCTGATCGACGGAAACGTCCCGCCGAGCCTGGTCGGTCGCGTCGAGGAGCTCGCGGACTCGGGGCGCTCGCAGACCGCGTCGGCCGGCGACTACCTCCTGTACGCGCGGGAGGGCCCGATGGACGGCCACCACGTCATGGTGATCGCCCGGGTGGACCTCACGCCCTACGAGACATCCGAGCAGCGCAGCCTGACCTTGTCCCTGATACTGGGCGGCCTCACGATCCTCCTCGCCGGCGGGGTCGCACACCTCGTGGTGCGCCGCGCGCTGCGGGTCGTCCACGAGATGGCCGCCCTCGCCGACGACTGGGGCCAGCACGAACCCGGGCGCCGCTTCAACCTCGGCGTCCCCCGCGACGAGTTCGGGGAACTGGGGCGGACCCTGGACCACCTCCTGGAGCGCGTCGACAACGCGCTGGCGGACGAGCGCCGGCTCACCGACGAGATCGCCCACGAGCTGCGGACACCGCTCACGGTCCTGCGGGCCGAGGCACAGCTGGCGCAGCTGTCCGGCGAACCGGTGCCCACGGAGGCGGTGCTGAGCGAGGTCGACCGCCTCGATACGGCGATCACGACGCTGCTGCGCGCCGCCCGCGCACGGACGGACGAGGGGACCCCGTGCGACCTGCGCTCCGCCGCACGGCAGGCGATCGCCGGCCGCGCGGTCGAGGTCGCCTTCCCCCCGAAGGTCGAGGTCGCCGTGGCGGCCGACGTCGCCGTGGCGCTGCTGTCACCCCTGCTGGACAACGGCCTGCGGCATGCGAAGTCCCGGGTGTGGATCACCGCGCGCAACCAGGGCGAGGCCATCGTGGTCGATGTCCTGGACGACGGCCCCGGGATCGATCCCGCGGACGTCGACCGGGTCTTCGAAGCGGGGGTGACCGGTGGCGGCGGGTACGGGCTGGGGCTGCCGGTGGTGAGGCGCATCGCCGCCTCGGCCGGTGTGGAGGTCCGCGCGATCGCGGACGGCCGCGGGCATGTCGAGGTGACACTCCCGGCCGCCCGTGCAGCCGCGTAGTCAGGTTAAGTGCAGATTCCCCGCGTCAACCTTCTCGCATGACAACGGCAACGGAAGCACGCGCGCGCAGCGGGCGTCTCATGCTCAACAAGGTTCCCGAGGTCACCGTCTGGTTCTGGGTGATCAAGGTCCTGTGCACGACCGTCGGTGAGAGCTTCGCCGACTGGATCAACATGAAGCTCGGCGTCGGCCTGGTGAACACGGCCTGGATCTTCACCGCGGTGTTCGTGGTGGTCCTGGTCGTCCAGCTGCGGCTGAAGCGGTACGTCCCGTTCCCCTACTGGCTGACGGTGGTCGTTGTCAGCGTCACGGGCACCCTGTACACCGACATCCTGACCGACCAGTTGAACGTGCCGCTGTGGATCAGTTCCGCGGTCTTCTCGGTGCTGCTCGCGGCGGTCTTCGGCGTGTGGTGGGCGCGGGAGCGCACGCTGTCGATCCACTCGGTCACCACGCTTCCGCGGGAGTCGTTCTACTGGCTCGCCGTTCTCGTCACCTTCGCGCTCGGCACCGCGACCGGCGACTGGACCTTGGAACTGACCGGCTGGAGCCCGGGAGTCTCGGTCCTGCTGCCGCTCGGCCTCATCGCGGCGATCACCGCGCTGTGGAAGTTCGGCGCCAACCCGGTGCTGTCCTTCTGGCTCGCCTACATCCTGACCCGCCCGCTGGGCGCGAACATCGGCGACTGGCTCGCCTCCCCCAAGGTCGCCCAGCCGGGCGAACCGACCGGTCTCGACCTGGGCACGTTCACCACCAGCCTGATCTTCCTCGGCCTCATTCTGGCGACGGTGGTCTACCTGACGGTGACGCGCTCGGACGTGACCGAGACCCACGAGGCGACCCACGCCGCACACACCACCGGCGACCCGCGCAAGGAGCGCGTCGCGCTGGCCGGCTTCGGACTGCTCGCCGTCGCCACTGCGGGCCTGCTCGTCTGGGCCCATGGCCGGCCGCACGTCGGCCCGGCGCCGGAGGAGGACAACACCTCCGCCGTCCAGCTGGCTCCCGGCCAGGCGGTGAAGAAGTTCCCGCCCGCCAAGGTCGCCGCGCTGAAGACCCTCGCCTCCACCTCGCTCAAGGACGCACGCTCGGGGAACGAGACCGGGGCCCACGCGGCCGCCCAGAAGCTGCGTGACCTGTGGGACGCCGATCAGGCATCGCTCCAGCCGCTGGACAACACCGGCTGGACCTCCATCGACGCCCAGATGGACAAGATGCTCAAGACGTTCGGCATCGACCACTCGAACCCGCCGATGTCGCCTGCGCAGCAGGAGAAGGAACTGAACACCCTGTTGACGGACATGGGCTGACAGGCCGGACAGCGCCCGGCCGGCCCACCCGGCCGGGCAGGCTCAGAGTGCCGAGGCAGAGCAGAGAACCGCCATTCCTCGGCATACGCCGGGGAGCCTCGGACACCGACGCGCGGCCGCAGCCTCGCGTGGGGCGGTCGCTGACCGGATGGCGTGGGCCGAATGAGTGCAGGCCCTACCGCGCGAACAGGCGAGGGCCAGTCAACTCTTCGTTCTGGCCGTGCCGGCGGCCCGCGACCATGCCTTCGACGGCTGTCCTCGTCAGTGCCGACGCGAGCCCGCGGGAAGGACTGGCCGGGCTGAACCATACAAGCATTTCCTTCATGCGCACGGCTCACCGAGGACGGCAAGAACGACCAAGACAGTGAAGAGGCGGAGTCGCAGGACACCCGAATCACCTCGTGCCGGCTGGTCATGTGAAGCAGGCAACTCAGGCAGGAAGTGAAGGCCGACCGGTCCGACTCGGGAAACATCACGCCCGCAGCTGCTCGACGGGGGACAACCCGAGACGCCTCGGCAGTGAGGAGTCCTTCGCCGGGCTGCGCGAGGCCCGCCCCTTGGACGGTGCCTCGGGCCGTTCGTGCCATGGTCGACGAACCACAGCTCGTAAGGAGGGCGGCAAGCCTGTCCGTCAATGCCGGTCGTGAGTAGACGAAGAGTCAACACAGGGGCAGCTCGTCCGGGCCATGTTGAGCACCGGTTCGGTAGAAGCCTTTCGGCTGTGGTCGGGTCATGCCGTTGTACCGGGATCGATGGGACGGTTGCCCAGTGCCGTTCCGGACGGGGGTCTGACTCGTGAGATCTATGACCGAAGTGTCCAGTCACGGACCTGTCGACTGCCGCTACGGGATGCTGCCTGCCACCGAGCCACAGGGCGTGTCCCCATAGGGGCCTTGCCGAGTTCCAGGCGCCATCACGGTTCAGACCGCCCGAGCGGGCCGGTGCCGTCCACTCAGCATGCCACCACGCGGGAGGCGAACCACCATGACGACCAGACAGCGCAGCACCTTCTCCAGTACAGATCCTCTCGTGCGGAGAGAAGTCGTGCTGGGCGTGGACACGCACGGCGAGATGCATGTCGCCGCCGTGATCTCCCCGCTCGGGAAGGTCTTGGGAACCGAGTCCTTTCCGGCAACGACGGCCGGCTATCGACAGCTGCTTGTGTGGGCCCGCAAGCGGGGTACGGTGCGCCGGGCCGGCGTGGAGGGCACCGGTACTTTCGGCGCGGGCCTGTCCCGCTTCCTGCTGGCGCAGCAGGTCGAGGTATACGAGGTGAACCGGCCGGATCGCTCGGCCCGCTGGCTGCTGGGGAAGTCAGACCCGCTCGACGCGCAAGCCGCCGCGCGGGCCGTGCTCAGCGGTCGCGCCCGGGCCCGGGCCAAGTCCGGCGACGGACCGGCGCACAGCGCCCGGATCTTCAAGCTCGCCAAGGACTCCGCGGTCAAGGCCCGTACCCAGGCGATCAACCAACTCAAAGCCGTCCTGGTCATCGCCGACCCCGTCCTGCGGGAACGGTTGTCGAGCCTGGGCAACGCCGAGCTGTTCCGCACCTGCGCGACCCTCAGCCCACCCGATGGCGGGGGAGACGAGGACGCGGCGGCCCAGGCCACCCACCTGACGTTGCGCATGCTCGCCGAGCGCATCGAACAGCTCACCGGGCAGATCAATGAGCTGAACCAGCGACTGACCCGGCTCGTCGAACGTCACGCCCCACAGCTGCTCGTACCGGTGGGCATCGGTCCGGACAGCGCCGTCACTCTCCTGATCACCATGGGGGACAATCCCGACCGGCTGAACACGGAGGCGTCCTTTGCTGCCCTTTGCGGAGTCAGCCCCATCGAGTACTCCTCCGGCCGACGGAGCACGCGCCGGCTCAACTACGGCGGCGACCGGCAGGCCAACGCCGCCCTGCACCGCATCGTGTTCACCCGGCTGCGCCACGATGCCCGCACCCAGGCGTACTACGAACGCCGCACCCAGGAAGGCAAGACCCGACGCGAGATCATCCGATGCCTCAAGCGATACGCAGCCCGCGAGGTCTTCAACCTGGTCAGACCGGTTTCCCGCACCCCTGCGTTATAGGGGCGTCTGACCGAAGTGTCCAGTCACGGACCTGTCGGCTGCCGTTGCGGGATGCTGCCTGCCACCGAGCCACAGGGCGTGTCCCGATAGGGGCCTTGCCGAGTTCAGGCGCCATCACGGTTCAGACCGCCCGAGCAGGCCGGTGCCATCCACCCAGCACGTCACCACGCGGGAGGCGAACCACCATGACGATCAGACAGCGCAGCACCTCCTCGAGCACGGACCCTCCCGTGCGGAGAGAGGTTGTCCTGGGCGTGGACACGCACGGCGAGGTGCATGTCGCCGCCCTGATCTCCCCGTTGGGGAAGGTCCTGGGTACCGAGTCGTTTCCGGCCACGGCGGCCGGCTATCGGCAGCTTCTTGTATGGGCCCGCAGAGCGGGGACGGTGCGCCGGGCCGGTGTGGAAGGCACCGGCACCTTCGGTGCGGGCCTGTCCCGCTACCTGCAGGCGCAGCAGGTCGAGGTATACGAGGTGAACCGGCCGGATCGCTCGGCCCGCCGGCTGCTGGGGAAGTCCGACCCGCTCGATGCCCAGGCCGCAGCGCGGGCCGTGCTCTGCGGTCGCGCCCGAGCCCGGGCCAAGTCCGGCGACGGTCCGGTGCACAGCGCCCGGATACTGAAACTCGCCAAGGACTCCGCAGTCAAAGCCCGTACCCAGGCGATCAACCAGCTCAAAGCCGTCCTGGTCATCGCCGATCCCGCACTGCGGGAACGACTGTCCAGACTGGGCAACCGCGAGCTGTTCCGCACCTGTAGACGCCTCGGCCCAGACGATGGCGAGGACGGCGAGAGCGCGGTAGCCCAAGCCACCCACATGACCCTGAGAATGCTCGCCGAGCGCATCGAACAGCTCACCGGGCAGATCGATGAGCTGAACCAACGCCTGACCCAGTTCGTCGAACACCATGCCCCACAGTTGCTCGTACCGGTGGGCATCGGTCCGGACAGCGCCGTCACTCTCCTGATCACCATGGGGGACAATCCCGAGCGGCTGAACACCGAGGCGTCCTTTGCTGCGCTTTGCGGAGTCAGCCCCGTCGAGTATTCGTCGGGCCGGCGGAGCACGCGCCGGCTCAACCACGGCGGCGACCGCCAGGCGAACGCCGCCCTGCACCGCATCGTGTTCACCCGCCTGCGCCACGACCCGCGCACCCAGGCGTACTACGAACGCCGCACCCAGGAGGGCAAGACCCGCCGTGAGATCATCCGATGCCTCAAACGGTATGCCGCCCGGGAGGTCTTCAACCTGGTCAGACCGGTTCCCCGCACCCCCACGCTATAGGGGCGTCTGTTCGACGAGAAGCCTCGCCGGTGCGGTCCGACGGGGCTTCTCAAACAGGTGCGTGCAACGTCCGCCGAGGGCACCGTTGTGCCCGGCTTCTCCCCTCCTGAGCACCCGAAGCAAGGAGGGGGCGACGCCGCCGCTCTGACGGCCGAGGCACAGCCTGTCACCCAGGGACTCTCCGCGCCCAAGCGGGAGGCACTCTTCGCTTCTGCAAACTCATCGGCCTTTGAGGAGTGTCTACGGCACGGCATGTCTCTCCGAGGCCGGGCGGATCGCGAACCGCGCCCACGCGACCAACCGAGCGTCGGTGAACTCGGTGCGTGGTCGTGCGGCCGACGTACTGGAAGCGGTCGCGTCCACGTCACACCAGATCCCTTCCACCAAGAAGGGCAGGCGTGCGGGTCTCACGCGAACCCGTCTCCTCGTCATCGACCAGGGGGAGGTAACGCTCCGCGACCGCTCCGCAAGATGAGGTCCACGCCTGTAGTTGCCCACGTCATGGTTCAGGACGGCATCCGCAGGGCGAGCAGGGCCACGTCATCGGTGTTGCCGGGTGGCATGCGGCCGAGTAGCTGATCGCACAGGGTGTCGAGCGGTTCGTGGGCGAGAGCGAGGGCGTGGTGGCGCAGACGGGTGAGGCCGGTGTCGAGGTCGCTGCCGGGGATTTCGATCAGGCCGTCGGTGTAGAGCAGCAGGGTGGAACCCGGCGGCAGCGACTGCGCGGCGTTCGGTCGGCTGCCGACGGTGCTCGAACCGGCGCCAAGGAGGAGCCCCTGCCCGGCTTCGAGGTACTGCGCCTGTCCGCCCTGGGCCAGCAGGAGGGGCGGCGGATGCCCGGCGCTGGTCCACCGCAGCGTCCATGGGCCGGTGTGCGGGCTGCCTTCGAGCAGGGCGAGGACGAGGGTGGCCATGGGGACGGTGGTGATGGCGGGCAGGGCGTCGTCGAGGCGGTCCACGACAGCGCCGGGTGGGCCGGCGCGGTCCCAGGCCAGTGACCGCAGGATGCCGTGCAGTTGTGCCATGCCGGCCGCGGCGGTGAGATCGTGACCCAGGACGTCGCCGATGACCAGCGCGAGCGTGCCGTCCTTCAGCTCGAAGGCGTCGTACCAGTCGCCACCGACCTGGGAGCCGGCCGGGGCGGGCTGGTAGCGGGCGGCCAGTTGCAGGCGGCCGAGCCGGGGCAGCGGGGCGAGCAGGTTGCGCTGCATGGCCTCGGCGACGGCACGCTGGCGGCCGAACCGGCGGGCGTTGTCGATGACCAGGCCGACCCGGCGGCCGATGTCGCCCACCACTTTCAGATCGTCGGTGTCGAAGGGGGTCTCCGGGGCGGTGCGCACCAGCGTCAGGGCGCCGGTGACCTGACGGGCGGAGCCCAGCGGCACGGTGAGGGCGGATGTCGCGCCCACCGCCCGCAGGAAGCCGCTGTGGACGGCGGCCAGGGCAGAGCCGGCCGACTCGGTGACGTCTGCTTCGCGCTGCAGAACGGGATCACCGCCGTTCAATACCTGGACGAGCGGAGAGTGGGCTCTTCCCACCTCCGTCTGGGGCAGGCGCTCGCGCCAGTCCTCCTGCGCGGCGTGGCGGCCCCCCGGGCCCGTCACCGCCACACGGTGGACCTGTCCGGTACCGACCCGCAGGTCTACCGCCGCCCAGTCGGCCAGGCGGGGAACCAGCAGGCGGCCCAGCCGGGCGAGGGCCTCGTCGATCTCGAGTGTCTGACCCAGCACGTCGGTGATCTCCGCCACCAGCGTCAGCCGCTCGGTGCGGTCCTCCAGAGCCCGCGTGTAGGCCGCACGCTCCCGGCGCGTGCTGCGGTTGCCGGCGGCGTCGGTCAACAGCACGGCCACGCCCTGGAAGGCGCTGTCGTCCCTCAGAGGGGAAGCGGACCAGGAGATCGCGGTCAGACGGCCGTCACCGCGCAGACAGATCTCACCCTCCCCCCGTGCCTCGGCTCTCTCGGCCAGGGACCGCAGTAGTGGGCACTGCTCCCGGGGCACCGGGCCGCCGGCCGCGTCCCGGTGCAGCAGGTCGTGTGCGTCCTCGCCCCGCATGGCGGCGGCGGCACGGCCCAGCAGGCGCTCGGCAGCCGGGTTGGCCGCGAGAATCCGTCCAGTGGGGTCCACCACGATGAGAGCTGTGCCCAGCCGTCGGACGACCTGCCGCCAGAAATCCGGCTCGGCCACCGACCGGCACCGCCCCTCATCTCCCATGTCCTCCACCATGCCGCCTTTCCAGCCATGCAAACCCTCGCCGGAAACCGCGGACGCGTTGGCAGGCCGACACACCAGCGGATCGACGACTGCGGAGTTGACAACGATCGGTACGACCTGCATCAACGCTATGCCCGAGCGGCAGGGAACGGGCTCGTCTCGACCGGTCCAAGTAGTCTTCGTCGTTAGTCCTTCGGGGGTTGATCATGCGGCGCGTCGGGGCAAGCATTCTTCTGGGCGATCGGCGGCGTGTCGGTCGAGCCTGGCCAGCAGATCGTCCAGGTCGGAGGTGGTGAACTTCCACTGGAACGGCTGCGCCGTGGCGTACTAGCGGTCTTCGAAGGCTCGGAGCCGGTTCCCGACTTGGCAAAGGTCGGTGAAGTCGTTGGGCGAGAGGGCCTTGCGCTGTACGGCGGAGAAATAGACCTCGACTTGGTTCAGCCAAGAGGCGCGCACGGGGGTGTGGACCAGTACCGCGTTCGAGAACCCAGTGGTCAGCCGGGCTGTTGCGGCCTTGCCGCGGTGGGAGGAGCCGTTGTCGACGATCCAGAACACGCGTTTCGCGCTGGCGTAGGGTTCTTGGCTCATGACCTGGGTGACCAGGTTCATGAACGGGCCGATGCCGGTGGTCGGCTCGCAGCGGCCGAACACCTTGGCCTGGTGGACTTCGTAGGCGGCCAGGTAGGCCAGTGCTTTGCCGCGCCCGTAGGTGTGGTTGACCCGCACCGCCCTGGCCTGCCCGGGGGCGAGGGGTGGGGTGACAGCGGCAGCGGGCCTGGATGGAGGTCTTCTCGTCCGTGCTGATCACATACTCGTCTGCGCCGAGCGGCTCGCCGTCCCAGGCGCGGGTGTACAGGGCAAGGACACGGGCTGCCTTGAGCCGGAAGCCGGGGTCGCTGATGAAGATCCAGGACCGGTGTTGCCAGGGTTTGATCGCGTCCTGGACGAGCCAGCGTCGCACTGTGGAAGCGGAGATTGTGTCGACGATGGCGCGGGCGATGACCTCGCGGGCCAGCTCCGAGGCCGACCGGCGGGACAGTGGCGTGCCGCTCTCCGCGGGCAGTTGACAGGCCAGCGCCTTGACCTTGGCCCTCTGTAACGGGGCGAAGGAAGCGGGACGCCCGGAACGCTTGCGGTCGGACAGGGCGGGCAGCCGGTTCCCGGCGAAACGGTCGCGCCAGGTGCGGACGGTCTCCACCTGCAGCCCGGTCTCGCGGGCGATGCGCGCGTTGGAGCGGCCCCGAGCCGCGTACAAGACGACCTGGGCGCGCTGGCGCAGCCGGTGCTCTGTCTTGTGGCCGTAGGCCATCTTCTTCAGCCGCTCACGCTCGGAGGCCGTCAGGACGATCGGGCATGCGGCGGTGCGATGCAACGCGGGAGAGCCGTGCACGAGAAGTGGATGGCGACGGGGTGCAAAGAAGCGCGCCCTTCCTGCGGCGTGCCGCCCTGCACCGTCTCTGTGGTCAGTTGGTGCCGATCAGTGCCGTGCGTGCGGCGGTGAGGATCTCGTCGGAGAGCGGGGTGCCGTTGGTGGCTCGGGACAGGACGAGTGCGCCGAGCATGGTGCACAGCCGGGTGATGCCGTCCTGGTCCTCGGTGGCGAGGAAGTCGGCGAAGTCGCCCACCCCCTGGCTGTAGACGCGGTGGGCCTCGGTCTCTCCGCCGTCGCGGGCCATGTCGGTGGCGAGTGCGGCGGCGGGGCAGCCGTCAGCCGGGCTGTCGCGGTGTTCGACGGAGAGGTAGGCGTCGATCAGCGCCCGCTGGGCGGCGTCGCGCTGCCCGGCGTACTGATCGAGCCCGTCCTTGTGGTGCTGGGCGAGTTCGGCGAACGCGTGGGCGGTGGCTTCGTCGATGAGGGCCTCCTTGGAGGCGAACTGCTTGTAGAAGCCGCCGTGGGTCAGGCCGGCCGACTTCATGAGGTCGGCGACGCTCAGGCGGGTGCCCTCTTCCCGAAGCAGCCGAGAGGCGGTCTCCACGACCCGTCGGCGGTTCTCCTGTGCCTGTGCCTGCGATACGCGGCCCATCGGTCACCCCTCCCAGTTGGATGTCGAGCGAAATCTATTCTAGGCTGAGATTTAGATGACGGATGCAATCTATCGTGCGGTCGTCGCCGTGCTCAACGCTGGGAGTGCTCATGGAACTGAAGGACGCGGTCGCGGTGGTCACCGGCGCCAACCGGGGGCTCGGGCGGCATCTGGCCGCCCAGCTCATGGCGCGCGGGGCCAAGGTGTACGCGGCGGCCCGCCGCCCCGAGACGGTGGACCTGCCCGGGGCCGTCCCGCTGCGGCTCGACCTGACGGACGCGGAGTCGATCCGGGAGGCGGCCCGCACCGCCTCTGACGCGACGCTGCTGGTGAACAACGCCGGCATCTCCACCGGCACGCCGCTGATCGCGGGCGGCTTGGAAGCGGTGCGCCTGGAGATGGAGGTGAACTTCTTCGGCCCGCTCGCCGTGACCCGGGCCTTCGCCCCGGTCATCGAGTCCAACGGTGGCGGCGCCGTGCTCAACGTGCTGTCCGTCCTGTCCTGGCTGCACCCGGCCGGCCTCGGCTCCTACGCCGCGGCGAAGGCCGCCGCCTGGGCGCTGACCGGTGCGGTCCGGGAGGAGCTGGTGCCCCGCGGCATCGCCGTGACGGCGCTGCACGTCGGATACATGGACACCGACATGGCCGCCAGCGTTCCCGCCGAGCAGAAGGCCGACCCGGCCGAGGTCGCCGCCCAGGCTCTGTCAGGCATCGAGACGGGCCTGCCCGAGGTCCTCGCCGACGACGTCACCCGGCACGTGAAGCAGGGCCTGGCCGCCGCGCCGAATGCGGGGTGAGGCGCCCCCGCCGCATCGGCGCGGAGCCCTCTGAACCAGCAGTGCAGACAAGAAAGTACCTCGTACCGGGGCAAGCCTGGAGCGAGCGGAGACCCCGTCCCCCTGCGGGCGGAAAACGGAGATGATGATGAAGGCGTACCTGATCGAGAAGTACGGTGACCAGTCCGCGGTGCGCGCCGCCGAGCTGCCCGATCCGAAGCCGGGCGCCGACGACGTGCTGGTCAAGATCCACGCGGCGAGCGTCAACCCGCTGGACTTCAAGATCCGCGACGGTGCCTTCAAGCGGATCCTCCCGTACCGCCTGCCTCTCATCCTGGGCAACGATCTCGCTGGAGTGGTGGTCAAGGTCGGCTCGGCCGTCACCCGCTTCGCGGTGGGCGACGAGGTCTACGCGCGGCCCGACAAGGACCGCATCGGCACCTTCGCCGAACTCATCGCCGTCCACCAGGACGACCTGGCCCACAAGCCGGCCACCCTCACCATGGCGGAGGCCGCCTCCCTTCCCCTGGTCGCCCTCACCTCATGGCAGGCGCTGGTCGAGAAGGCACGGGTCCGGCCGGGCCAGAAGGTCCTCATCCACGCGGGCTCCGGCGGGGTGGGCACCATCGCCCTCCAACTGGCCAGGCACCTGGGCGCACACGTGGCCACTACCGCGAGCGCGGCCAATACCGCCCTGTCCAAGGAGCTCGGCGCGGACGTCGTCATCGACTACCGCACCCAGGACTTCGAGGACGTCCTGGACGGCTACGACGTCGTCCTGGACACCCTCGGCGGCAAGACCCTGGAGAAGTCCCTGCGCATCCTCAAGCCCGGTGGGAAGGTCATCAGCATCGCCGGGCCCCCCGACGCTGACTTCGCCCGCGAGCTGGGCGCGAACCCGGTCCTGCGCCAGGCGATGAACGCGCTGAGCTTCACGACCCGGCGCCACGCCAAGCGCCAGGGCGTGACGTACTCCTTCCTGTTCATGAAGGCCGACGGCGAGCAGCTGCGCGAGATCACCCGGCTCGTCGACGCCGGGAAGATCCGCCCCGTCGTCGACTGTGTCTTCCCCTTCGAGCAGGGCCGCGAAGCCATGGAGTACGCCGAGAAGGGACGCGCCAAGGCCGGCAAGGTCGTCATCGCGACGGTGTGAGCACCAGCCCCCGCCGCTCCACCGCCAGGTCCCGGGCGGCGAGAGGATCCCACACCCCACCACCCCTACCCTCCACACCCCAGGAACCGATCATGAGCGCACCGCGCAGGTCCCCCACCCCCAGGCCCGCCCCGTCGACGTACAAAGATGCACCGACCCGTTCGGTGTCCGTGCGCGGCGTCGACTTCGTCTACCGCCAGCTCGGCTCGGAAGGAGACGGCGTACCACTGATCCTGCTCCACCACCTGACCGCTGTCCTGGACAACTGGGACCCCCGCGTCGTCGACGGACTCGCCGCCCGGCGCCAGGTGATCGCCTTCGACAACCGCGGAGTCGGCGCGTCGGGCGGCTCCACCCCCGACACCATCGAAGCGATGGCCCGCGACGCAGTGCTGTTCATCCGAGCCCTGGGCTTCCAGCAGGTCGACCTGCTCGGCCTGTCGATGGGCGGCTTCATCGCCCAGGTCATCGCAGCCGAGGAACCGCAGCTGGTGCGCAGGGTCGTCCTCGCGGGCACCGGCCCCGCCGGAGGCCCGGGCATCGACAAGGTCACCGCACTGACCCTCCGGGACATCCTGAAGGGCTTCCTGACCCGCAAGGACCCCAAGCAGTTCCTCTTCTTCACCGACACCGAACACGGCCGACGCGAAGCACGCGCCTTCCTCAAACGGCTGAAGGAACGCACCAGCGACCGCGACAGGGCCATCTCGCTGACGTCGTTCCGCGCCCAGCTCAAGGCCATCCACCGATGGGGCCTGCAGGCGCCCGCGGACCTGTCGCGCATCCACCAGCCAGTCCTGGTGGCCAACGGCGAGAGCGACCGGATGGTGCCGAGCGAGAACACCCTCGACCTCGCCGCACGCCTGCCCCGGAGCGAACTCGTCCCCCTCTACCCGGACGCCGGACACGGCGGGATCTTCCAGTTCCACAACGAGTTCGTGGCCAGAGCCCTCGCATTCCTCGAAGCACAGCCCGTCGCCTGACTCCTGACGCCACATCCCTCCGCCGCCTCGGCCCCAGGCGCGCCCGGGACAAGGCGGGCCCGGGCGAGCCAGCCTCCCCCGATCAGACACCTCCTGTACGCCGGCATTCCCATCGGCACCCGAGAATGCCCTCGGCATCGCATGCCAGATCCGCCCCGTCACCTGGCCACAAGCCCGCCGACGCCCAGCCGCGAAGTCAACCCCCGAAAGACTTACGACGCAGACCACTGAGTCGTACTGCCCAGAAGTACGCTGGAGTTACCGAGGACCCTTCGAACATCGGCCTTCATGTCTGTGTAGTTCTCGGTGATCCAATACGCCGGGCCGGTTCCGGTCGGCCCGAGGCAGGGTTCGCGTCATGACTGCGACCATCTCCCGCCCGGCTTCACCCGAAGGCGGGTTCGCCCCGTCCTTCGCCTCACGCTCGCTCCCACCGGTTCCGCACCGGCCCTGCTGCACCGCCTGGTGGCCGCGCTCGCGCGACCGCGTTAGCAGCCACCTCAAGGGGAGCCGTGAGGCGGCGCAGCCCCGCCGGGAAGCCGACGGGGCTGTTCCGGCAGTTGCGTTTCACCGGATCACTGCAGCCGGGCACCGGGACAGGGCTCTGGAGTACGCCGCCGGCGCCGGTGCGTCATGCTGGGGCGCTGCCGATACGGGCTCGCCGCAGTGGCGCTCCTGCTCGGTGGAGGCTGGCGAGTGCTTGCCGGTAGGAGGCGATCAGTCCGGTTTCCAGGTAGTCGACTCCCAGGTCCTGGCAGTAGCGGCGGACGATGGGCCGGGCCCTGCGCAGGTGGGGGCTGGGCATGCTGGGGAACAGGTGGTGTTCGATCTGGTGGTTCAGGCCGCCCAGGGCGAGGTCGGTGAACCAGCTGCCGCGTACGTTGCGTGCGGTGAGGACCTGACGGCGCAGGAAGTCGGGGCGGTCCTTGCCGGTCAGGATCGGCATGCCCTTGTGGTTGGGGGCGAACAGACAACCGAGGTAGAGGCCGAACAGGCACTGATGGACGGCCAGGAACGCGATCGCCATGCCGGGCGGGAGGACGAGGAACACTGCCGTCAGGTAGGCGGCGGTGTGCCCGTAGAGCAGCGTGCCGTCCAGGGCGCGGTTCTTCAGGGCGCGGTTGTTCAGTGCTCGCGCGCTGGAGACGTGCAGGTTGACCCCTTCGAGCAGGAGCAGGGGAAAGAAGAGGAACGCCTGCCGGCGGCTGAGGAGCCTCGGCAGTCCGGTCGCGGCGCGGGCCTGGTCCTGGGACCACACCAGCAGGTCGGGGGTGATGTCGGGGTCGAGGCCCTCGTGGTTGGGGTTGGCGTGGTGGCGGGTGTGTTTGTCCTGCCACCATCCATAGCCCATCCCGATCGCGGCCCCGGCGATGCGGCCGGCCGTCTCGCTGGGCCGGCGCCGGCGGAAGACCTGGCGGTGGGCGACGTCGTGGGCGAGCAGAGCGACCTGCCCGAACATCACGGCGAGGAACGCGGCGACCGCTAGAGTCCACCAGCCGGCGCCGATGACGACGAACGCGCACCAGCCCCCGGCGTAGGCGACGGCCACGGCGACGGAGCGGACGGTGTAGTAGGCCGGGCGCCGGTTCATCAGGCCGGCCTCGGCGATCTTCTTGGACAGGCGGGCGAAATCACTGCCGCCTGCGGGAGGTGGCGGGCGACGGGGCGGGGTGTGCGTGGTCATGCTGTCGGTGTGTCCTTCCCGGCTGACGGGCCGCATCCGGTCGTGCGGTGTACGCCGGATGCGATGCGGCAGCCGGGTACCCACATCCCTGCCTTCGGACCGGCACCCCGGTGCTTGTTGGCCGGAGCCTGCGGATGTCGCCGGGCTTTGACGTCGTGAGATCCTCCCCGGAGGGTGACTGCTGTCGATGAACCTGCCGCGCTGGCAATCGGGGCGAAGCGGCATGGAAGGGATATAAGACACTAGCCTCGGGTCATGGTGACGCGTACCCGGCTGTATCACGACGGCACTCTCGTCCTGGAGGACTTTCCCGTCGGTGACGTCCCTGCGCATCTCGCTGATCCGGCGTCGGTCCTGTGGCTGGACCTGCACCGGCCCGGAGCCGCTGAACTCACCATGCTCGGTCAGGAGTTCGGCATCCACGAACTGGCTCTGGAGGATGCCGCCCAGCGTGGACAGCGGCCGAAACTCGACCGCTATCGCACCCACGAGTTCCTCAGCGCCTATGCCGTGACCGTCAGCCCGGACGGTGCGCAGCTGACGTACAGCGAGATCGCCGTATTCCTCACCGGCCAGGCCATGATCACCGTCCGCAAGGACGACGGCCTCGACATCGAGGACGTCGTCGCCCGCTGGGACGAGAGCCCGGACCTGGCCGGCCACGGCGTCGGATTCCTGCTGCACGGCCTGCTCGACCATCTTGTGGACGGACACTTCGCCGCCGTCCAGCAACTGGACGACGGCATCGAGGAGCTGGAGGGCCTGCTCTTCGCGGCTGGGCGCCGTGAGATCGAAGCCGTGCAGCGCCGGGTCTTCGCGCTGCGTAAGTCGCTCGTCCGGCTGCGCCGCGTCGTGCTTCCGATGCGCGAGGTGGTCAACGGGCTCATGCGCCCCGGCCTGCACCTGATCACCGACCCTCTCGTCCCGTACTACCAGGACGTCTACGACCACGTGCTGCGTGCGACCGAGTGGACGGAATCACTGCGGGACCTGGTGGCCTCGGTCATGGAGACGAACCTCTCGGTCCAGGCCAACCGCATGAACCTGATCATGAAGAAGGTGACGAGCTGGGCCGCGATCATCGCCGTACCCACCGCGATCACCGGCTACTACGGCCAGAACCTCCCCTATCCCGGTTTCGGCCGCGAGTCGGGATTCGTCACCTCCGCCGCCGTCATCGTGCTCCTGTCCGCATTGCTGTATCTGACGTTCAAGCGCAAGGACTGGCTCTGACCGGCACCGGCACCGGCGACCAGGCCCCGACGGCAGAAAACTGCCTGGTCATCCCGGGCTTTTCGGACCGGTGAGCGGAGTAGTGTGAAGACACCGGGAGTTCTTCGCGCACCGGCTCAGCTGCGGGTGCCGTTCCCGATGATCGACAGCGCCGGGCCGCACCCACGAGCCCGGGGACAGGTTCGCGCCATGGCCGTGACCATTGACCGTACGACATCGAGCAGAGGTGCGTCGCCGCAGCCCGCCCGGCTGTCCCTGACGCCCGCGCCGGGCGGGCTGGACGGTATGTGGTGGCCTCACTCCCGTGCCTTCACCCGTGAGCTGCCGTCGTTGACGGCCGCATTGGGTGATCTCTGGGGTCGTATCACGGGTGTCACCGTGCACCCGGCCTACTGGCCCGTCCTGCCGCATTGGGTGTCCTACGCCGGGCGCACCGTGCAGGTGGGCTGGTCCACCGAGGAGCAGGACCCCCACAGACTCACTCTTTTCTCCGCTGACGGCCGCCGGGACGTGCTGGTGATTCCGCCGGAAACCGGTGCGGATGTTGCCGCGCAGCTGATGGCCGGCGACGGCGTCGATGCCTCGGCCCGGGAGCAAGCAGCAGACAGGATCGATGCACGAAACAGGGAAGAAGCCTGGGAGGCCGACGGCGGAGCAGGTGACCCGTCGTCCCGGCCCCGGCCCCGGCCCATCGGCTCGGCAGGGCCTTCGCCCGCCGGTCGGCGGAGGTGAGATCCCATGCTCGTCATCGCCGTGGCCGTGCTGCTCGTCCTGATCGCTGTCGGAGTCGTTCTGATCCATCAGCTCAACGGCCAGCACGCCGAACGGATCGCTGCCTTCCACTACAGCGATGTTCTGCCGGGGATCGGGCGTCGGCCCCGGAGGCACCGTCGGCCGGCGGTGGACGCGCCCGTTCCGACGCGCCCCACCGCGACGGCGACCGCGGATGACATCGACTTCGGCCCGACGGTGGGCAGTAGAGGAAGGCGCGTGATGGCGATATTGCGAGACCGGAAGACGTATCGCGAGAGGATCATGCAGGCTCTCTACCGAGCTGCCGAGGGCAATCGCCTCCTGGGCGTCGATGGGGCGAAGCTCCGCACGGACCTCGGTATCCCTGAGCAGGACATGGCCGCTGCCTGCATGTACCTGGCGGGCGAAGGCTGGGTCGTCGTGGACTGGGGGAGGGGCAACACGCCCGCGATGATCACGCTGACGCACCAGGGGATCAGGCAGATGGAGACGGAAGAGGAAGGGCGTGGCTGAGCGGCCGCGTCGGCTTCTCGGACCGAGGTGAACCCTCGCAAGGATTGCTTATGGCGGATTAATCCCTTTGACGTACCCTGGAAAGCGGGTCGGCGCACGCTCACGTGCGATGACCCGGAAGGGCGGCTCCGGCGGGTATACGCCGGAGCCGTTGCCTGTTTCCGCAACCGCGCCCCGCGGCGAAGCGCTCGCGGGACCGTTCGTGCGGAGTACCGTGAGGTAGCAGGGTCGTATCGTGGTAGCACGCCCTGCGGTCGCACTGCTCACTGCGGACGGGCGGACACCATGGCCGACTCAGACACCCCCGACCTCCCCAGGCTCCTGCCGGACGCCGTCCACCGGTCGGTGTATCCCGGGACGGCCCTGCTGCGGCTGGAGACGACACACGCACGCGAGGGAATCCTGGACGGCGCATGGTGGCCGCGGTCCCGGAACATCGGTGCGGAGCTGCCCTCGCTGATCTCCGCGTTGACCGAGCACCTCGGACCTGTCACCCGGGTCGGTCTGGACGGCAGTGCCTGGGACGGACTGCCGACCCGGGTGATGGTCGACGACCGGGTCGTGCACATCGACTCCTTCCCGGTCGGTGACGACACCGTTCTCATCACCCGAGGCGAAGGGGACCTTTTCTCTCTGTTGCTGGTCCCTCCGGACACGTCGCCCGATGCGGCACGCGCCGCGATGGCCAGGGCCGCACGGGCCGACAACGTCACCGAGGCCAGGCAGATCCTCATCGAAACGGGCAGCGACACGCCACCTACGCCGGCCTGAGCCGTCCGTCGCAGATCGACTCTCCATCGGCCTGGACGCTAGATGCGGGCGAACTCCTCCGTGTGCCGTGCGAATTCCTGGGCCATGGCGGCGCTGACCGTGGGCTTGGTGTCGCGGATCGTGTCCAGGTAGTCGTCGGTGGTGGGGGTGGTCCGGGTTCCGGTGTCGAAGGTGCGCTCGAACTGGGCCTGGGAGACGGTGCGCGCCGCGTGGGCGATGTCGGCGGGGGTGAACCCCTCGCTGGCGGACGCGAGTACCGCGCTGTCGGCCCGTGCGCCTGCTCGGGCCAGGTAGCTCTCCCACAGCGCGGTCCTGGCGGTGTGGTCGGGAGGGCCGATCGGCAGCACGTAGTCGAAGCGGCCGTGCCGCAGGAACGCGGAGTCGAGCGTGGTCACGTTGTTCGTGGCGCAGACGAGCAGCCGTCCGTCCTGGCTTCGGAACCGGACGATCGCTTTGAGTAGTTCGTTGACGACGCCGACAGCGGTCGCGTCCGCGCCGCCGCGTTCGCCGGCGACCTCCTCGACCTCGTCGATGAAGACGAGGACGTGGTCGAGCCGGGCGATCTCGTCGAAGCGCCGGTTCAGCCCGGTCGCCAGGCCGTACTCGGCGGCCAGACGGGCGGGGAACAGTTCGAGGAAGGGCCATCCCAGGCGGCTGGCGATCGCGTGCGCGAACGTGCTCTTGCCGGTCCCGGGCGGGCCGAACAGCATCACCGCCCGTGGCAGTTCCACTCCGTGCTGGGCGGCCAGTTCGGGATGGGCCAGCGGCAGGACCAGGCGCCGCTCGATGAGCTGCTTCTCCCGTTGCATGCCCGCGACCTTCTGCCACAGCCCCCCTGGCGGCAGCTCCGCTCCGAGCGAGGACAGCGTGCCGGCCGACTGCGGGGTCACCGGTCCGCGTTTCTCGAAGAAGACCAGCCCGGGGCGGGCGCCGAAGTCGCAGTTGCGCAGGGCGGTGGCACCGGTCTCGCCCTCGGGCAGGGCGGCGTGCACCGCGCGGACGCCGGCGGCGAAGAGCCGTTGCTCAAGGGCGGTGATCAGGGCACTGCCCAGCCCGCGCTGCCGCCAGCCGGGCGCCATGCAGATGCGCAGGATCCATGCCCGTTCGCCCTCCACCCTGCTCACCGCGGCGCCGATCAGCACGTCGTCGGCCGTGGCCACCACGGCCGGGTGGCGGGTCTGGAGGGCCGTCACGGCGTCCGAGAGCGGGAAGAGCGGCGGCTCCTCGGTCGTGCCGCTCTGCATGTCGACACGGATCACCGCTTCGAGATCGTCCTGGGTGTAGTCCCTGACCCGCCAACCCGTCATGATCAGCTCCGCGTGTTCGGCCGTACCCCCATCATCAGCCGGTGCCCGGAGGATGCGCGCGACAGGCGACGGTCACGAATCCTCCCTGGCGCCACGGATCGCTCGGGCCGTAGTCGGCTTCACGCCGCGGTGCCGGGCGCGCTGCCTGCCGGGCTGAGGGACGTGTGGGTGCGGCCGGTGCCGGCCGGTGGCGCTGCCGCGGCGGGTGCGGCGGCAGCGGTTTCCCGGGCGAGGAAGGAGCCGAGCTCGCCGATCGTGCTCATGAGGGGGGCCGGGAAGACGACGGTGGTGTTCTGGTCGACACCGATCTCCACCAGGCTCTGGAGATTGCGCAGTTGAAGCGCCAGGGGGTGGGCCATCATGGTGTCCGAGGCGTCGCCGAGCGCGGCTGCGGCCAGGGACTCGCCCTCCGCGTTGATGATCTTCGCTCGCTTCTCCCGCTCGGCCTCGGCCTGGCGGGCCATGGCGCGCTTCATGGTGTCGGGCAGCTGGATGTCCTTGAGCTCGACCAGGGTGACCTGCACACCCCAGTCGACGGTGGTGACGTCCAGGATCTGGCGGATGTCCAGGTTGATACGGTCCGTCTCCGACAGCGTCTCGTCGAGCGTGTGCCGGCCGACGACCTTCCGCAGGGTGGTCTGGGCGATCTGGTTGATCGCCGCGTTGACGTTCTCCACGGCGACGACCGACTTCACGGCGTCGACGACCCGGAAGTAGGCGACCGCCGACACGTCCACGCTCACGTTGTCCCGGGTGATGATGCCCTGGGACTGGATCGGCATGGTGACGACCCGCAGCGACACCCGGTGCAGGGCGTCGACGAACGGGATGATGAACCGCAGTCCCGGGGAGCGTGTTCCGGCGAGTCGGCCGAAGCGGAACAGCACTCCCTTCTCGTACTGCTTGACGACCTTCACGGACAGGGCGAGGGCCAGGACGGCCAGAAGACCGATCACGACGATGAGAACGATCAGGGCTTGCATGTACTGCTCCTCGGGACGAGGACCACGTGGGGCGGAGACTCGCCGGTCGAGACCCCTGCATGTGCCTGCGCCGGCTCGTGAGGCAGGTCCGAAACCCGTGAAGGCACCGGTCGTGGCGGCCGTCTCACATGCCGATGACCAGGCGACTGGCGCGATCCGTCCGTGCCGGAACGGCCGCTGAGGCGGGGCCGTCCTCCTCGTGCTTCCCTGCCTCGTCCGGTTCGAGTGGCCGGTCGGCGGCGGAGACGGCGTGCCGGGTCTCGTCCGCGGCGATGAGAGCGCTTGCGGTCAGCGGTGGGCCGTCGTAGTCGGACGCGGCCGCCATCAGGCGGGCCGCCGACTCCGTCTCGGTCTCGGGCGGGATGACCAGCAGGTCCCAGCGGCCGGTGCCGTAGGAGAGCAGCAGCAGCTTGTGCGGGTCGATCTCCGGGGTGAACCATCCGACCTTGACGACATGACCGCCCACGGGGATCTCGTGCGGGATGACCGGCCAGTACTTCGGGTTGACGGCGATGCGGGTGATGCGGCCCCACAGAGGGTCCAGCACATCGGTCAGTGCGGGCAGCTCGCTCAGCAGGTCTCGGGAGCGGGGCCACCAGGCACCGTCCAGGAGGCCGCGCGACGGGCCGTCGGTCTTCAGCGCGAGACGCACGGCCGGGGCTGCGACGGGCTCGTGGTGTGGCAGGAGTTGGTGCAAGGTCGCCGACATGATGCGGACCCGTCTCCGGGCCGCCTTGGCGGCGCCCCGGGTTTCGTCTCTCGCCGAGAACGACCCGGCGTGGAAGCCGGTGTGCGAAATGCCCTCGGTGCTGTCCACGGTACTCCGCACACGCCGGGGCGGTTGTGGAGACGCCGCCGCATTCGGTGAAGCGGCTGTCGATACCGGCGGCAGTGGGCCGAGGGCGCCGGGGCCCTTCGTATGCCGGCTCCCGGACCGGTCTCACGCCCGACGGCCCGCATGCCCCGGCCCAGCACTCCCCTGGCTCTGTGACGTGTGTTGTTCCGTTCAGCCCGTCACTCCCCGCCAGTCCGCCGGGCCTCGGCGAGGAGTATCCTGGTGATTACCGAGAGCATCTCGTACACCGGCTTCCACGCCGGGTCGTTCTCGGCGATTCATGGCAACCGGGCCGGCCGTGACCGGCCCGGGGTTGGGTCCGCGTCATGACCGCGACCATTCCGTTCACACCCGCAGTCGGAGACCGGGCCCCTTCTTCGTCACCGCTCCGACTCACGCTGGCGCGGGCCGGCGCCCCTCCGGCCCTGATCGACGGTGCCTGGTGGCCCCGTTCGCGCAACCTGACGGAGGAGCTCCCGGCGCTCGTCGAATGTCTCGACCCGCTGTGGGGGCGGATCACCCGGATAGCGGTGAGCCGCACGTTGTGGCCGGTCATCCCGGGTGAAGTGCCCGCGCACGGCCACATGGTGCGCGTCGGCTGGTCCAACGCCGGGCAGGACCCGCACAAGCTGTTGCTGCTGTCCCACACCTTCGGCCGCTGGGACCTGCTGGTGATCCCACCGGAGACAGCCCCGGCCACCGCAGCCCGGCTCATGGCCACGGCCACCGACCCGTCGCGGAGCCTCACGGCGAGCGGCCTGATCCATGAGGCCGAACGTTTCCGGGCCGCGGCAGAGGCAGCGGCCTACTCGGACTCGCTCCGGGAGGCGGTCTGGGACTCCGAAGGCGGACACGACGCCCCCCACCCCCGCCTCACGCACTCCTGACGGACCGGTCACCCGTCACGTGCCCACCGCGGCAGCAGGAGTGTGAGAGATCGGCGGTGGGGGAAAGGCTGCGTGCCGTCGGCCTTTCCCTGGGGGCGGGAGGCCGGCTCACTCCGGGAGGGCGAGGTCGTCGGTGGCGCTCCCGCGCCATTCGATCAGCAGGAGCGTCGCATCGTCCGTCGTGATCCCGCCCCGCGCCCGTTGCAGCGTGTGGGAGAGGGAGCGCGCCACCGTCCGGATCTGCTGCGCCGTGGGCTCAAGGCGGTTCACCCACCCGATGAGCTGCTCCTCACTGAATTCCTCACCGCCGACATCGCGCTCCTCTATCAGTCCGTCGGTGAAGCACAGGATCCGGTCGCCGGGGATGAGAGCCACTTCACTGATCCGGGGCTCGTGACCGCCGAAGCCGACGGGCAGCGTCGTCGGGCCCTGCAGCCGTCGTACGACACGGTGTCCACGGATCAACAGAGGAGCGGGATGTCCGGCGTTGACCCACTGAAGCCTGCCCGTTGCCGTGTTGAGCCGCATCATCTGAGCGGTCACGAAGTGGTCGGGGCCGAACTGATCGGCGACGGCCCGGTCCATGAACGTATAGATCTCCGACAGGCCGACGCTGATGCGCCGGGCATGCCGGTAGGCTCCGATGACCACCGTGGCCATCGTGGCGGCGTCCAGTCCGTGGCCCATCGCGTCGACCATGGCCACATGCAGGACATCGCCGTTGAGGGCGTAGTCGAAGCTGTCGCCGGCCACGTCGTAGGCGGGTTCCAGCATCCCGGCCAGCTCGACCCGGGGCGTGGACATCGCCAGCGGTGGCAGCAGCGACCACTGGATCTCCGCCGCCACACTCATCGGTTCTCTGCGCCGCAGCCGGAAGAACCGATCGGTGTAACCGTGCTTGGTCACCAGCATGTCGGCCACGAGTGAGGCGAGCCTGCGCAGCAGCCGTCGCTCGTCGTCCTGGAGGTGGTCCAGGGTGACGGCCATCACTCCCACCTGGTCTCCACCGTCCAGCAGGGGAAGGTAGACCCGCACACCGTCGGCCTGCGAAACCTCGACGGGACGCGCTTCCCGGAAGGCGCGTCCGGCGTCGGAGCCGTCGATCGGCTGCGGTTCCCCGGCCGCCAGCCCGTCGCCCGGCAGGGGGACGAGCCACACCTGGCCGTAGTCCTGCAGGAAGATAGAGGTCTCGCGGCCGTCGAGCCTGCCGATCTGCCGTGCGACGAGCGGACCGAGCTGGTGCGGCGGCAACTCGTGCCCCTGGTCCAGCAGGACTCCCAGAAACTCCTCCCCGAAGTGCTCCGACCGGGTGGAGCCTTCCGCGGGTCCTTGCCGCTCACCGCCCGTCATCGCCGTGGCCCCGGGGGACGTTCGGGCGGATCCTCACGAAGGTGCTGTGCATACGAACTCCCGACGGAGACTCACCGGCCGACGCGGTGGGGAACTTCCGCCCGGACCGTGGGGGCCGATCCACCGACTCCCCAACGAGTCGGCCGTGCGCTCGTGCGGCGAGGACCGGCACAACGGCCACCGGGCGCCCCGCGTCCGAGCCGCGGCGGCTGGCCGGCACCGGCGGCGGCCTCAGGCGGATCGACCTCTTCGCCGTCGTCGTCCGCCGCCGCGAACATCTTGGTGGGGTCCGCGCCGTCTGCCGGCCTGCCCGCAGCATGGATCACTGCCCTGCAGGGCAATGATCCCGCCTACCAGTAGTGGCGTCGACCGGCGACGGCGTGTCCCATCGCGCCGAGGATCCACAGGATGGCTCCGACGACCAGCAGGATGATCCCGATGGTCCACAGGATGGACAGGCCGGTGAGGAAGCCGACGACGAGCAGAATGACGCCCAGGATGATCATGATGTCTCCTTCGGGGGGTGGTGCCGGCGCGCCCGCGAACTGCTATGGGCCGCAAGGGCGTCGGCGGGAACGGCCGATCTCCTCCTTACTCCACACGGTGTGGTCCGTGGCGGCTGACCTGTAGGCGGACCTCGGCGGGCATGTCGATGAGGCCGGTGGACCGACGCGCGGTGCCGATCGGGCCTTCGCACAGGGCACCGAGAGTGGCGCCGGGCGTGCCCTCGGGGGTGAGGGTGAGGTCGGTGCGGGTGCGGGTGCGGGTGCGGTGGCGGGCCGGTCGGCCGGTGATGACTACGGCCGCATGGCCTACCCCTGGCAGGGCACCGGCTTCGTTCGCGATCGCTTCGCTGAGTGCGCGGTCGCGCAGTTCGACGCCTTCCTGCGGGGGTGTGCCGCCGACGGGCAGTGAGCCGGGGCGGTGTCGGCTCAGCTGGGCGAGCAGCCACCACAGGGCGAGGAGGGCGGTGAGGACGAGGGCGGCGATGACCGCGGGCCACCACCACCAGCCCTGGCTGCTCCAGCGGGCCCGGTCGGCGGAGCCGAGCAGGACGTCGGCCGGGGTGGTCAGGGGCCAGCCGGCGGGCGGGGCCAGATCGTGCCGCCTGTAGAGGTCGAGCCCGGCGAAGAGGATGAGCAGTCCGCCGCCGAGGAGGACCAGCCCGGCGAGGGCCAGCAGGGTGCGGTTGAGAGCGGATCGCGGCGTCATGGCGGGCTCCGGTGCTGCGGGTCTTGTGTCAGCGGGTGCGTCGCCGCGTCCGTACGGCGATGCGGAGAGGACGGGCGAGGGCGAGCCGGTCGCGCTCCTCGTCGAGGACGGCGGTGAGGTCGTCCTTCACCTGTCGGGGCTCGCGGAAGCGGACGTCCGCGCGGGCTTTGATGCGGTGGCGGCCCACCAGGACGTGCGCCGCGCCGACTCCGGGGACCCGCATGGCGGCGTCGCGCAGCAGGACGGCGGCTCCGTCGCGGTCCACGAAGGCCCGCAAGCGCGGGCAGCCGGCGGGTGAGCGCAGGGGCAGCCAACGGCGTTGACCGGGGGTGAGGGCCAGGACGATCAGCCAGACGCCGACGGCGGCGGCCACGGCGGCTCCCGTCAGCATCCACACGTCGTCCACCGGGCGGGTGGCCAGTTCGTCGGCCAGGTGTCGTCGCCAGGCCGCCGCCGGACGTCCCGCCCGTACGGCGATGACGTCGACGAGCGTCGCGACCGCGGCCACGAGGATCACCGCGGCGACCAGCGCCGCCGTGATGCGGCGCGCGGACCACTTGCGATGTGTTCGGTGTCCTCCTTCGCGCTCACCGGCTGTGAGGTCGGAGGTGGACACGTCGCGTTCGGGAGGGTCGGGCTCCTTCGCCAGGGGCACCGCGGCAGGGTGCGTGGTCGACTCGGAGCCGCGGCCCGGGGGACGTGGACCGGATGTCATCGCGATCGCCCTTCCTGCACGGCGTGCCCGGTGACCCGGGCCGCCCGGCCGCTCACCGGACCCGCCCCCGGCTCGAGTCGGCGGCGGTCACCAGCCGCCGGACGGTGAGGAGGACCTCTCCCACCCGCAGCCCGGTCAGCTGGGCGACCCGTTCGGCGACGTCCCGCTGGATCCGCTCGCAGACACGGGGGATGTCGGTGGGGTAGGGCAGGTCCATGGTCAGATGCAGGCGCACCGATCCGGTACGGACGGCGGCGGAGGCGCGGGGTGCCGCAGGTCCGCCCCGATCGGGCGGTACGGCGGCGCGCCGCGACTGCGCCGCGCGCGCGGCCTGCGCGGCGATACGGGCGACCACCCTGTCGGGGATGACGGTGGCGCCCCGCTCGGCCGGGGGCGGCAGCCCGGCGGCCGGCGCCGGCGGGCCCGACCCCTCACCGGGGGAACCGGGCCGGGTCTTCACCGCTGCCTCCGTGTCCGGAGGTCCAGGTCGCCCTGTACGACGAGGCCGACGATCAGCCCCGCCGCGCCCAGGACCAGCACCAGCAGAAACGCCCAGAAGCCGCCGAAGTAGCCGGCGAAGCCGAGGGCCATACCGGCCGCGAGTCCCGTCGTTGCTGTGTTCATCTCGCACTCACCCGTCTCGCGAGTGTCCCTCCCGCCGTGATCATCCGCTCGTGCCCGAGGACACGGCGGTGCTCCCGGCAGCGGTCACCTCACGCGGCCCTCGTCCGGTCCGGTCTGTTCCTCCTCGTCGTCGGGCAGGTGGACGTCGTCGACGGCGATGTTCACCTCGACGACCTCCAGGCCCGTCATCCGCTCCACGGCGCTGATGACATTGGTGCGTACGCCGCCCGCGACGTCGACGATGGAGACGCCGTACTCGACGACGACGTCCAGGTCCACCGCGGCCTGCCGTTCCCCGACCTCGACCTTGACGCCGCGGGTGACCGCTCCGCCTCCGCCTGCGCCGGGGACGCGTTCGCGCATGGCGCCGAAGGCGCGGGCCATCCCCGCGCCCAGGCTGTGGATGCCCGGTACCTCGCGGGCGGCCATGCCCGCGATCTTCGCCACCACACCGTCCGCGATGGTGGTCCTGCCCCGTGTCTCGGCCGGAGCCCCGGCCCCGGTGCGGCCCTTGAGCGCGCTCACGCCCGCTTCGGGCCGGCTGCCCCCGCCGACGCTGGTGATGTTGTCCGTCATGGCGGTCGCCTCGATCGGTCGGCCGGACACCGGAATGGTGCCCGTCGAACGTTGGACATACCGGGCGGCACAATCCTCACGCGTCTGACATGTGATGTGCGTCACAACTCGTATCAGGGGTACACGATCGTTCCGAGCCTGCGTGGGAGCGTCATGATCGAACGCACTGCTTCCCCACGACTGGGGTGCGACCTGCCCGACCGCCTGCTGGCGGTACGGGCGGCCGAGGGAGACGAGGACTCCTTCGCCGTTCTCGTCCAGCGGCACAGCCGGTCCCTGCTGACCCTGGCCCGTTGCATGCTGGGCAACCCCCAGGACGCCGAGGAGGCCGTTCAGGACGCCTTCGTCAGCGCCTGGCGCCACCTGCCGGAATACCGCCACAGGGCGGAGTTCCACACCTGGATGTACCGGATCACCGTCAACCGCTGCCAGACCATGTGCCACCGACGGCCGCCGCCTCTTTCCCTGGACACCGTCGCCGAACCCGCGGCGGGCGACGCGTGGAGCCAGCCCGCCCGGACCGCCGAGGAGGACGCGGCCATGGCCGCCCTGTTCCGCGCGCTCGCCGAGCTGGACGCCGGACAGCGGGTCTGCTGGATCCTGAGGGAGGTGCAGGGCCTGCCCTACAAGGAGATAGCGCACGTGACGCGTACCGACGAGCAGACGGTACGCGGCAGACTGTTCAGGGCACGCCGATCCCTGCAGGAGGCGATGGGCTCATGGCGCTAGACGACCCGCACACGCGGCCTCCCGAACCGCCCGGAGCCGGCGGGCCCCGCAACGGCTGGGCCGCCGCCGACGTGCCCCCGATCGCAGGCGATGAGGTACTGCCCTGCGGCCGCCTGCTCAGCCGGGTCTGGGAACAGGCGCGGGACGCACCACCGGCCGCGGACCCGCACCCGGTGTCCTGTCCATACTGCCGAGAGGCGGTCGAGGGACTGGCCACGGTGAATGCGGCCGCCCGGACGCTGCGCGACGAGGACCCTCCGGGCCTGCACGCACTCGCCGACCGGGTCATGGGCGTCGTCAGGGCAGAGGTCCGGTTCGGGCGGCTGCTGCCCCTGGCCGACCCCGACCGGGACCTGCGGATCGCCGAGAGCGCCGCGGCCAAGGTGCTGAGGCGGGCCGCGGACACGGTCCCCGGTGCCAGGGCCGCGACCTGCCGGCTCGTACCCGAGGGCAACGGCACCGACGTGCGGGTGACCATGACCCTGGCCGCCGCCCTCGACCGCCCGCTGCCCGACCGGGTCCACCAGGTACGCCGATCGGTCCTCCACTCGGCCGGACAGGACCTGGGGCTCACGGTGACAGCCGTCGACATCACCGTGGCCGACGTACTGGAACCGGGATCGACCCTCGGTCCCCGCCTCCCGACGGGCGGTGGCGCATGATGACCGCCACCGGCACCACCGCGCTCCCCGGCGTCGCGGCCGAGGCAGCCCTCGCGGTTCCTGGCGTGGCCGCCCTGCAGCCCCGCCTCGCCCGGCGCCTCGCGGCAGCCGCCGCGCCCGCCCGGGCGGACACCACGCCACCTGAGGCCGGCGTACGCGCCGACCGGGCGCCGGACGGTTCGGGATGGCACATCGAGGTGCGCTGCGTCCTGACGGAGGGTCGGCGGGCGCTGGACATCGCCCGAATCGTCCACGACCGGGTGACAGCCGCCCTCGTCACCCACCTCGCCACCCACGGTGCCGCGGAGCCGGTCACCGTCGCGGTCACGGTGACCGGTATCGCCGCCTGGCGCGACGCGGCATGAGCGGCGGCGCGGGCACAGGCCCCACGAACCGTCGTTCGGCAAGCTGGTTTCCCAGGGCGGAAGCGGCCGCGGGGCCACCAGGCGGGCAGGTGGTCGCCATGGACGAGGATGACGCGGACGCGGCGCTGCGAGCGGCGCTCGACCAGCTGGCGTTCGCCACCCGGAGCGCGGCGGCGCTGTCGAGCACGCTGGACGCGGTCGAGGGGCTCAGACGGGTGTGCCGCGTGCTGGTGCCGGGACTGGCCGACTGGTCCGCGGCCGGTCTGGTGGACGAGGACGGCGCCGCCGAGCGGGTCTGTTTGACCCCGACGCGGCCCTGACCGGCCTGACGGGACCGTTGCCGCCGGTGCCGGAGACGGCGACGGGCCCGCTGTCCCGGGTGCTTCACGGCGCCGGCCCGCTCCTGTTGTCGGCCGGGCGGCTGCCGACCGCGCAGGAGGCGTCCGATCCGCTGCACACGGCAACCACGCAACCGTTCGCGCGACTCGGGGGAGACTCCGTGATCGTGGGGCCCTTGCGGGCACGCCGGCGAGTGCTCCGGAGCGTGCGTCATCAGCGACCGCCGGTAAGTCTGGCGTGCGACGTTTTGGTCAGATGGGTTCGGGGACGCGTTGAGCGGAGGTCGCGTCGCGTGCGGGTTCGGAAGTGAGCTGGCATTCAACCGTCCGCCCGCCCTGCCGTCCGGCTCGGAACGCGGGCGGCAGAGCTGTGCTGCGTTCAGATGGACCGTGCGGTGGCCAGTGCCTTGTCCAGGGAGGTGCGGATCTCATCGGGCAGCTGTTCGCTGTGTACCCACTCCACGATCAGTTCGGAGACCTGCCGCAGTTTTCTATTGGTGTGCTGTGAGACCTCTCGTAGCAGTTGGAAGCCCTGCTCGGGACGCAGGCCACCGAGGGTGATGACCACACCGATCGCTTGGTCCACCACGGTGTGGGAGACGACGGCCTCCTGCAGCTGACCGATTTCCGTCTGCAACTCGCTGATCTTGTTCAGGAGCGGTGTCCGTGCCGGAACCAAGTGCCCCTCGAGCCGCATCGGGGTGCCGTTCGAAGAGTCCGCATCGGGGTGCCGTTCGAAGAGTCTTCCATCATGGTCACATCCCAGACCTCGGGTTTCCCGTCCGGGTCGCCGGTGCCGTACGGAATTGCGAGGACGACAGTTCGACTATTACCCCAGGTTGCCGTTTTCGTGCATCCCGTTCCACGGCGCGCAGCGGCCGTTGGAGCGGAGCTCACTCAGGTTTCAACTCGGCCATGACGGTGGGCCCGCCCTGCGACGATCAGTACCGCTCGGATCGAGGGATGTTCCGTCCATGGTCGCGGTGCCTGCGGGCGCGCCTGATCGGGCGAAGGACTGCTCGACCACCAGACGCCGGGGCAGGATCACGAGGCCGGGTGGTGTCGTCCTGGCTCGGCTGACCGTCTTCAGAGTCGGTTCGAGGCTCCCCGGTGCCGACGCGGACGGCCGTGCGTTCGGAGTGCATCAACCGCAGCCGGAAAAAGACGTCCTGATCGTGGCGTCCCAGAGCATCCCCTCCTCCCGGGGTTCTGCGCACGACCGGTCGCGGCTCCGATTGAGCGCCTGTCGGACATCGCGGCAGGCATTCGGGTGCGGGGGACTCGGGAGGGGGACCCGGAGGTGGGCCGCGTTCAGCAGCGCATCCATGGGGCCGGCTCGACTCAGGCTCCTCCGGTTCAGCCAACGAGCCGGGGGAGCCGCTGACGTGACCGCAGTGACGGCGCCCCGCGATGGCGCCCATGGCCCCGCCGTTGGTGTGGCGGGTGGCGACGGGGAGTTCCACGCACGATCTGTGCCATCGTGACCCGGGAGGTGCCCTCGTCCCGCGGGAGCGCTGCCCGCTGTTGTGGGCGCTGGCCGAGAGGCGTGCGGCACGCGGGGACGACGACAGGTGCCTGCGTGGTGACGGACGGCTGGTCCCGACGTGACGTGCTCGGTCAGACTCTGGAGGTGGACGAGGCCCTCGCCCGGTTCAGCCGCAGCCTTGCTCCCCGCCTCACCGACCGGGCCGCGGTGGACCTGCGGGTCGGCACCCGTCCGGCTGGGGCGACAAGTTGCCCTGGCCGCTTTCAGGGCCCTGTCCGCAGTTTCGTGAATCCCCAGGTCAGCGGGGGAACGACGGGCACAGCGCCCACGGCGTGGTGAGGTTCTGTTCGGCAAAAAGGCGTTCCGGAGCAGCCGCCCTGGCGCCCGCGTACGGCCACCTGGTCGTGTCGGTGCCCGCCAGGCGCAACAAGTCGAAGGCGACGAAGTGGGCGGGCCACTGCTCGGCGAGCCGGGCAGTGCCGGCACCGCGCCGCTGGAGGCGACCCCGGAGCCGCTCGAAGGCGAGCCTGCTGGACTTCCCGTACGACCAGCTCGCCGTCCAGGGCCGTCGCGTCGGCAGCTGGACCGTGCCCGGAACGAACCTCGGGGAAGGACGGTGCGAGGTTCCTGCCCCTGCGATAGCGCAACACCAAACGCCCGGCATCCAGAGAGAGCAGCGCTCTCCAGCGATCGTTCTCCAGACTCTGGCGTGTCTCCTAAGACATGGGCCCGTCGAGCCGCTTTTGTACAGAACAGCCGTGGCGGCCCCGTCCGCGGGCGAACGCCGGAGCGTGACTGTTCACGGATTGACGCTCACTGCGGTTATTACCAAGCTGGTGGGGGGTTGCGGAAGGGATTGCGGTCGTGAGCGGTGGACAAAGTGGGCTCACCCGATTGCTGACAGCAGCGGAGACAGCGGCGCCGGCGGACGCCGTCGACGTGATCGCGGAGGACCTGCGGCGGCGTTTCGAGGCCACTAAGGTCTCTTTCCTCATCGTGGACCTGACAGGGAAGGCGGTGGCTCGGCTGTCCACCGCTCCCACTCAAGGTGGGCGGCAGGCCGAGCGGGTTCCCCTGTTCGGCAGTGTCTACGAGGAGGTGATCCGTACCCAGCGCCTGTATCAGGACGCGACCGGCGAGGGGCAGCGGGTGATCGTGCCCGTCACCAACCGCGGGGATGCGATCGGGCTGCTGGAACTGCTCCTGCCGACCGGCCCTGGCGAGGACGTGCTCGACGCAGTCGGGGAAGCCGCCCACATCCTGGCCTACATCGTGATCGCCAACGGCCGCTTCACCGATCTCTACACCTGGGGCAAACGCTCCAAGCCGGCCACCCTGGCAGCTGAAATCCAGTACCAGCTGCTGCCCCTGTCGCTGTCGTGCGAGGCCGCACAGTTCACCCTGTGCGGGAACCTGGAGCCCTCCGAGGACCTCAGCGGCGACACCTTCGACTACACCGTGGACCGCGACACCTTGCACGTGTCGGTGACCGATCCCATGGGCCACGACATGGATTCCGCCCTGGCCGCCACGGTCCTGGTGGGCGCCCTGCGCGGTGCCCGCCGGGCGGGCACCGGCCTGGGCGAACAGGCCCACCGGGCAGACCAGGCACTGATCGAACACGGCCACGGTCATGCCACCGGGCAGCTCCTGCGCATCAATCTCCATACCGGGCGGGCCCGGTTCGTCAACGCCGGTCATCCCTGGCCGCTGCGCATGCGCGACGGGGCTGTGGAGGCGATCACCTGCGAGGTGGACCATCCCTTCGGGCTGTCTGAGCTGACTCCCCACCCGTACCGTGTGCAGGACCTCGACCTGCGGCCCGGTGACCGTCTGCTCATGTTCACCGACGGCATGCTCGAACGTCACGGAGAGAAGGTCGATCTGCCCGCCCTGCTGGGGTGCACCCGGAATCTGCACCCGAGGGAGACCGCGCTGGCGCTGACGTCCGCGGTCCGGGACGCCGCCGACGGCCGGCTCGAAGACGATGCCACCGCCGTCTGCCTGGACTGGCACGGCCCCCAGGAGACCCAGCGGCACGTCAGCAGCGGCGCAGACACCCGGCAAGCCTCAGCCGCACGCACGAAGGACCAGTCGTGACCTGGGTGAACGGTGCCAACGCGAATGAGACATCACGAGGTGTCTGGAGAACCGTCCCACTTCTCCTCGGCGGCCCACCCATCGGGCGGCGCCGGGTCGGTGGCGGGGGCCGCGAGCATCGGGTCCGGCAGCGCCCACATGCGCCATGCCTTCCACGCGGGCGCCCCTTCGTGCGGTGCTGCTGTTCCCCGTTACTCGAGTAGACCGAGTTCCCAAGCACTCGCCGGTGCCTTTGCCGAGTTGCTAGGCAGCCTCTTTGGCAGCCCGCGCCATGACTTGCGGACAACCGTGCACCAGAATGAGGGCTCGAAGCCGTTCGTGCGATGGCCGATGGAGGGCGACCGTAAGGCGGCCCAGACGGCTGTCTGTCATTGCCGGTCGCGAGTGGGCGGGGAGTCAGCTCATTCTCAGCCTGCTCCGGCCAGGTTGGGCATTGGTTCGGGCGAAGCCATCCGGCTGTGGTCGGTAGATGCCGATACGCCGGGATCGATGCGACGGTTGCGCGATGCCGTCCCGGACGAGGGTCTGACTCTTGAGATCTTTGACCGAAGTGTCCAGTCACAGGCTTGTCGACCGTCGTTGCGGGCTGGCTTCTGCTGTCACCGAGCCACAGGGCGTGTCCCAATAGGGGCCTTGCCGAGTTCCAGGCGCCATCACGGTTCAGACCGCCCGAGCGGGCCGGTGCCATCCACTCAGCGTGTCACCCTGCGGGAGGCGAACCACCATGACGACCAGACAGCGCAGCACCTCCTCCAGTACGGATCCTCCCGTGCGGAGAGAAATCGTGCTCGGCGTGGACACGCACGGTGAGGTGCATGTCGCCGCCGTGGTGTCCCCGCTGGGGAAGGTCCTTGGCACCGAGTCCTTTCCGGCGACGGTGGCCGGCTACCGTCGGCTGCTCGTGTGGGCCCGCAGGCGGGGGACGGTGCGCCGGGCCGGTGTGGAGGGCACCGGTACCTTCGGCGCGGGCCTGTCCCGCTACCTGCTGGCCCAGCATGTCAAGGTGTTCGAAGTGAATCGGCCTGACCGCACAGCCCGCCGTCTGCTCGGCAAGTCGGACCCGCTCGATGCGCAGGCCGCAGCGCGAGCCGTGCTCAGCGGTCGCACCCGGGCCCAGGCCAAGTCCGGCGACGGACCCGTGCAAGGCGCCCGGATCTACAAACTCGCCAAGGACTCCGCGGTCAAGGCCCGCACACAGGCGATCAACCAGCTCAAGGCCGTCCTGGTGATCGCCGACCCCGCCCTGCGGGAACGGTTGTCGAGCTTGGGCAATGCCGAGCTGTTCCGCACCTGCGCGACCCTCAGCCCACCCGATGGTGGGGGAGACGAGGACGCGGTGGTCCAGGCCACCCACATGACATTACGCATGCTCGCCGAACGCATCGAACAGCTCACCGGGCAGATCAACGAGCTGAACCAACGCCTGACCCGACTCGTCGAACGCCACGCGCCGCAACTGCTCGTACCGGTGGGCATCGGCCCGGACAGCGCCGTCACTCTCCTGATCACTATGGGAGACAACCCCGAGCGGCTGAACACCGAGGCGTCCTTTGCTGCCCTTTGCGGAGTCAGTCCCATCGAGTACTCCTCTGGTCGGCGGCGCACGCGCCGGCTCAACCACGGCGGCGACCGCCAGGCCAACGCGGCCCTGCACCGTATCGTCTTCACCCGCCTGCGCCACGACCCACGCACCCGGGCGTACTACGAACGCCGCACCCAGGAGGGCAAGACCCGACGCGAGATCATCCGATGCCTCAAGCGATATGCCGCCCGAGAGGTCTTCAACCTGGTCAGACCGGTATCCGGCGTCCCCTCGTTATAGGGGCGTCCGTGAGACGTGAGAGGGTCTGGGGCGTGAGTGAGACACCCCCGAACACCCTGCAATACCGCTTTGACGGGCCAGAAGACGCTCCGGTCCTGATCTTGGGTCCCTCACTGGGTACCACATGGCACATGTGGGACCGCCAGGTCCCCGAGCTGACCCGGCAGTGGCGGGTCTTCCGGTACGACCTGCCCGGACACGGGGGCGCGCCGGCGCAGCCGGCCGGTTCGGTCTCCGAGCTGACCGCGCGGCTGCTGGCCACGCTGGACGGGCTCGGCGTGCACCGCTTCGGCTACGCGGGCTGTGCGCTCGGCGGCGCGGTCGGTATCGAGCTGGCGCTGCGCCACCCGGAGCGGCTGGCCTCGCTGGCGCTGGTCGCCGCCTCGCCGCGGTTCGGCACGGCCGACGAGTTCCGCCAGCGTGGAGTGATCGTACGGACCAACGGGCTCGACCCCATCGCCCGTACCTCGCCCGACCGCTGGTTCACCGGCGGGTTCGCCGCCGCCCAGCCCGCGATCACCGAGTGGGCCGTGCAGATGGTGCGCACCACCGACCCCGGTTGCTACGTCGCCGCCTGCGAGGCGCTCGCCGGGTTCGACGTGCGGCCGGAACTGGGCCGCGTCGGGGTGCCGACCCTGGTCCTGGTCGGTTCCGACGACCAGGTCACCGGACCGGCCGAGGCCCGCACCCTGGTCGCCGGCATCCCCGACGCCCGGCTCGCGGTCGTCCCGGGCGCCTCCCACCTGGTCCCCGTGGAGCAGCCCGCGGCCGTCACCGACCTGCTGGTCAGACACTTCTCGACCGCCTGGCAGCCCGTCCACGAGCCCGCCACCGGTCAGACGGCCGTCCCGGCGGCCCCCCTCCAGCCGGTCCCGGCCATGCCGGTGCAGCCCGCGCCCGTCGCCGAGGCCGTCCCGGCCGCCGTACCCGAGCAGCTCCCCGGACGTGCCGATCCCTACGACGCGGGTCTGAAGGTCCGCCGGGAGGTGCTCGGCGACGCGCACGTGGACCGCGCGCTCGCCCAGGCCGACGAGTTCTCCGGGGACTTCCAGGAGCTCGTCACCCGGTACGCGTGGGGGGAGGTCTGGGACCGTCCCGGTCTCGACCGCCGCACCCGGAGCTGCGTCACGCTCACCGCGCTGGTCGCCGGCGGCCACCTGGAGGAGCTCGCCTCCCACACCAGGGCCGCCCTGCGCAACGGTCTGACCCCGGGCGAGATCAAGGAGGTGCTGCTGCAGGCGGCCGTCTACTGCGGCGTACCGGCGGCGGCCGGCGCCTTCCGGGTGGCTCAGCAGGCCATCCGGGAGGAGACCACACCCGAGGGGTGACGCGCCCGCGCGGCACCGCGGCAGGCAGGATGGAAGTCATGAAGCTCACGAAGATGTCCCACGCCTGCGTCCGGCTCGAGAAGGACGGGCGGACGCTCGTCATCGATCCGGGCGGCTTCAGCGAGCAGGATGCCGCCGCCGGCGCCGACGCCGTCCTGGTCACGCACGAGCACCCGGACCACTTCGACGAGGGCCGGCTGCGGACCGCGCTGGAGGCCGACCCGGCCGTCGAGATCTGGACCCTGAAGTCGGTCGCCGACCAGCTCTCCGCGGCCTTCCCGGGCCGGGTGCACACCGTCGGCCACGGCGACACGTTCACCGCCGCCGGCTTCGACGTGCAGGTCCACGGCGAACTGCACGCGGTGATCCACCCGGACATCCCGCGCATCACCAACGTCGGCTATGCCGTCGACGGCGGCAAGGTCTTCCACCCCGGCGACGCCCTCACCGTCCCCGGCCTGCCGATCGAGACGCTGATGCTGCCGGTCATGGCCCCGTGGAACAAGATCTCCGAGGTCATCGACTACGTCCGCGAGGTGCGCCCGCGGCGGGCGTACGACATCCACGACAGCCTGCTCACCGATCTCGCCCGCCCGATCTACGACCGCCAGATCGGCACCCTCGGCGGCTCCGACCACCTGCGGCTGGCCCCGGGGGAGTCGGCGGAGCTCTGAGCCTCGCACCGGGCGGGACGCGTTGTCGGACCCGCCCGGTAGGTTGTGAGACATGCGCATCGCGACCTGGAACGTGAACTCGATCACCGCCCGCCTCCCGAGGCTGCTGGCCTGGCTGGAGAGCAGCGGCACCGACGTGCTCTGCCTGCAGGAGGCCAAGATCGCCGAGGAACAGTTCCCGTTCGACCAGCTGCGCGAGCTGGGCTACGAGGCGGCGGTGCACGCCACGGGCCGGTGGAACGGCGTGGCGGTGCTCTCCCGCGTCGGCCTGGAGGACGTCGTCAAGGGCCTGCCCGGCGACCCCGGCTACGACGGCGCGGTGGAGCCCCGGGCGATCTCCGCCACCTGCGGGCCGGTCCGGGTCTGGTCGGTGTACGTGCCCAACGGCCGCGAGGTGGACCACCCGCACTACGCCTACAAGCTCCGGTGGTTCGAGGCCCTGAAGGCCGCCGTCGCCGACGACGCGGGCGGCAGCCGCCCGTTCGCGGTGCTGGGCGACTACAACGTGGCGCCGACCGACGACGACGTCTTCGACGTGTCCGCCTTCGAGGGCAGCACCCACGTCACCGCCGCGGAGCGCGCCGCGCTGGCCTCGCTGCGGGAGGCGGGCCTGTCCGACGTCGTCCCGCGGCCGCTGAAGTACGACCACCCCTTCACGTACTGGGACTACCGCCAGCTCTGCTTCCCCAAGAACCGCGGCATGCGCATCGACCTGGTGTACGGCAACGCGCCGTTCGCCGGGGCCGTGAAGGACGCCTACGTGGACCGTGAGGAACGCAAGGGCAAGGGCGCCTCCGATCATGCCCCGGTCGTGGTCGACCTGGACGTGTAGCCGGGCGTGGGGACACGCCACCCACGTCCACCCTGTGGTGCGTACGGCGGTGCGAGTGCCAGGCTGGACGTATGAACATCCCTTTCCTGGGCCACCGGCACTCCAAGACCGGGGAGGCGGTGCTCCCCGCCGACCCCGAGGGCGTCGCCGACCTCCTCTCCGAGTGTGAGCTGCTGCGCTCCCAGGCGAGGGCGGTCGGAGTCCGACTGGACGACACCCCCGCCTCGTTGGAGGCGCTCGACCAGGTGCTGCCGCGCTGGCGCGACGACGAGGAGATCCTGCCCTGGCTGGGCAACGACGCGGGTTTCTACCTGGGCACAGTGATCGTCCGCACCGTGCCCGGCGCCGTCTGGGACATCCGGCCGGGCGGCCCCGTCGTGCGATTGCCGTCCGGCCGCGAGTTCGACGTCGTCGACTCCGGCCACGAATGGGCCGCCAGCGGAGTTCCCGAGCTGTCACAGCTCTACGCCGAGGTGGCCGAGGCCTAGAGATGCCGCACTTGTCGGTGCCGTGATTTCCCCCTGCTTTCCTGCGGATCGGGTTCACGTTCTGCTCACCCGAATGGCAGCCGTACCGTGCCGTATCCAGCCGCACGGCTTAGACCAGAAGCATGAAGCCCTCACCGCACATACGCCTCGCCGTGAGCCTCGGGCTCCTGGCAGGCACATTCGGGTGCGCCCCCGCCATATCCGGTTCCGCGGGAGGCATCGCGACACCTGCCGTGCTTTCCGCCAAGGAACTGACGACAGAGCTGAATCACCTGCAGTTGCCGCGGGGAAAAGACGGCACCACCGCTGCCGAGGACCGGGACCGGCCGACCACTGAGGAGGTCGCCGCCTATCTGCGCAACGTGATCAGCGACCTGGACGCGACGTGGGGAGACTTCTTCAAGCGGCTCGGTCTGCCCCACCGGAAGCTGACCTCTGTGCTGGTCACACCGCAGCAGGGGCGTGCCGTGTCGCAGTGCCAGGAGCCGGCGCGAGTGATCGTCATCCGGTACGACACCCCCAACGCCGTCTTCTGCGGCGCCGACCAACGGTCCCCCGCCGGCGCGGGCACCATCTATTTGCCCGTCACCACGCTGCAAAAGGTGTGGGAGGGCGACATCTTCGGGAAGCGGATCCCTTCCCGAGAGGCGGGCGACCATTCCGCGGCCATCATCGTCGCGCACGAGTACGCGCACTATGTGACGGACGAACTGCGTTGGCAGTTCCAGCAGCGCTGGGTCACTTACCCGAATCCCACAGGGAAGTGGAACGAGTTGCTCGCGGACTGTATGGCGGGCGTCTGGGCGGCTCATACCCACATCACGCCCCATGACGTGAACGAGTCGGTCATCGCGCTGAGGTCGATCGGCGATTACGACTACAACTCTCCCGACCACCATGGCACGCCCGAAGAACGCATGAACGCGGTACTCGTGGGGTTCAACGGCATTCCCGGCCGGTACGCGCCCCGCACTCCCGCCGCGTGCGTGGCGAAGTACTGGAAGACCACCGCCTGACCCGCACGCCTTCGTCGCCGGCGCCCTGCTGGGAGTCCTGTCGCACCGCCGAACCGGGCTTGTCACGCGACGACGACCACCGGCCGGGCGCCCGCCCGGCGGTCGTCGCATAGGATGTTCCCTTCATGGGGTGGCAGTTCACCGAGCCAGACCCGGCCGGCGGCAGCCGGCGATCACTGCTCGCGCAGCGGTACGGACACGTAGGACGGGTCTTCCGCGGGTGAGGAGAAGGTCAGCTGCGCGCCGGACGGGTTGTGCTCGATGTAGAGCGGGTCCACCGTGTCGACGACCAGGGCGAGGCGGTGCCCGGCCGGAACGTCGTAGGCCGTGGAGAACAGGTCCAGGTCGACGTCGAACGACTGGCCGGGCGTCCGTCCGTGCCAGGTGTACGGCGCGTGGGTGACCAGCTTGCCGAGGCCGAGCGGCCCCACGTCGTACAAGTAGGCGACGAGGGTGCCGCTCTCCTTGGTCGGGGTGAGCGTGGTGTGCAGCTGCGCGGTTCCGCGCACCTGCTGCGCGTCGGCGTACTTCTCGGACTGCCAGACCGCGGCCCAGCGGCGGGGCAGCAGCGGCAGGGACGCGACGGGCGGCAGCTTGGCCACCTGGTCGAGGATGCCGGTGAGGAAGACGACCCCGCCGTCCGCGCCCGAGTCGACGTTCGCGTGGATGGTGGTGGAGCCCGCGAGGGCGATCTTCCGGCGGGTGGCGGTGACCGACTTCCAGTCCGGGTAGCCCTCATAGCCGCCCGCCGTACGGGACTTCAGCTGGACCGGCTGCTCGCGGTCGATGCCGTTGTCCGCGCCCTTGAGGTAGTGGTCGAACCAGCGCCCGGTGTCGGTCCACACGTCGTTGGGCAGCCCGAACAGGCCCGTCAGTTCGGCGGTGGCATGGTCGCCGGGGCGCAGTTCCAGCCGCTTGGGGCCGGTCAGCCCCTGGTAGAAGTCGGCGTACTGGTTCGCCGGGAAGATGCTGTCGCCCCAGGCGCCCGCCAGCATCACGGCCGCGCCGTTCTTGTTCAGATCGTCGATGTAGGTGTCGGCGGAACGTTTCTTTCCCCAGGCCACGAGCTCGGGCTCCTGCGCCAGGTTCGAGGCGTAGAAGTCGTCGAAGACCTGACGGACTTCGGGGCCCTCCCGGCCGGTGACGGTGGCCGCGCCGTCCAGCAGGGCGGCGGCCTGCACGTGCTGGGTGCGGCCGGAGTAGATGGAGCCGATCAGGTCCGCCCAGCCGCTCAGCGCGGCGACGGCCTTGATCCGCCTGTCGTGCGCGGCGGCCAGGAGGCTGATGCCGGCGCCGTAGGAGACCCCCGCCATCCCCACGTGCTCCGGGTCGGCGGGGGTGTTGGCGAGCGCCCAGTCGATCACCTTGGAGGCGTCGGCCGTGTCGGGCGGCCCCGCCACTTCTATCTCGCCGCCGGACTGCCAGAACCCGCGCACGTTGTACGTGAGGACGACGTACCCGGAGTCGGCGAGCTTCTGGGCCTGGGCGAGGTACTCGGCCTGCGGCAGGCCCCAGCTCGTGGGCAGCACGATCAGCGGGTAGCTGCGGGAGCCGTCGGCGTCCGCGGGCGTCACGACGTTCGCCTTGAGCGGCGTGCCGCCCTCACCGGCGATGTCGACGAAGCGCACACCGCTGTGCGCCGCCTGCGCGGCCGGGGCGAGCCCGAGGGCGCCACCGGCGATCAGCGTGGCGGAGACGGCGCCCACGGCGGTCGTACGCAGGGCCTGACGACGGTTTCCCACGGGCCACTCCTCACTCGTGTCAGTGCAAAGTGACCAGACGGTAACCGGGGTTCCTTACCGAAGGTAACCCGCCGGTAAGTTACGTACGGGTAAAGATTGTTGCGGTGTGAAGATATTCAGGGTGCCCGGTGGGAGTTGCGTGGCGCCGCGGCCTCGGGCAGGGGCGCCTGCGCGGTCCGCGTCACGTCCGCGACGAGCTCGACGACGTCCGGCCCGTAGGCCTCGGAGTTGAGGACCTTCAGCAGGAGCACGAAGGAGCCGGCGCCGTTCCGGCGCGACAGCCGCTCGTGGTTGCGCGCGAGGTAGCGGGCGGCGGCCTGGTTGGTGATCGCGGTCTGACCGCAGAGGAGGAAGACGGGACGGGTGTTCTGGTTCCGGCCCGCGGTGAGCCGGGCGAGGAGCACGTACTCCTCCCTGCCGACGTCCAGCCGGTACCGCTCGGAACCGATCTGGAACGCCCCGCGGTCCGGGCCCGGTTCGGCGTCGACGTTCACCCGTACACCGGGGAGCAGCGAGGCGAGGTGGGCCGTCATGCGGCGGTTGGAGGCCGGGCCGCCCACGCAGAACTCGGTGCGCTCGCCGAACCCCTGGCGCGCCGTGTCGTGCGGGAGGATCTGGGCGTGGGCGTTGCAGTCCTTGATCAGGGCGGCGAGTTCCAGGAGTGCGAACACGTCGTAGCGCATGACCGACAACTCCGGGCCGCCCGCACCCCGGTTGACCACCAGGAGCGACTCGGAGTTGTCCGGCAGGCCGAAGAACTCCTGCTTGCGGCGGAGCTTGCGCCTCCACAGGTACGTTCGGGCGATCCAGCCCAGCGCGGCACTGATGCCCGCGGCCACCACACCCAGGACGATGTTGCGCACGTCGTCGTTCATGGCCGCGCATGCTAGCGGCTCGGCCGTACCCGCGTTCGAGACACCGATGACGGCTTCATGACGATGCATTAGGCTGCGCGGACCGTCTCTGGCTGGAGGTGCGGATGCGTCGCCCTGTCGCGCGGAAACTGTCGGTCCTGGCGGTCTCGGCCGCCGTGGTGTCGGTGGGTGCGGCAGCCCCACCGTCCACCGTGAGCGAGGCCCCGCAGAAGGTCCCGGTGGCCGTCGGCTACGGCGGCGCGGTCGCCAGCGTCGACGCGGACGCCTCCGCGGCCGGCATCGAGGTCCTCAGGAAGGGCGGCAACGCCGTCGACGCCGCCGTCGCCACGGCCGCCGCCCTCGGGGTCACCGAGCCCTACTCCTCCGGCATCGGCGGAGGCGGCTACTTCGTCTACTACAACGCCAAATCCCGCACAGTGCATACGATCGACGGCCGTGAGACCGCCCCGCTGACCGCCGGCTCCGACCTCTTCCTGGAGAACGGCAAACCGCTGGCCTTCGCCGACGCCGTCAGCAGCGGCCTCAGCGTCGGCACGCCCGGCACGCCCGCCACCTGGCAGACGGCACTGGACAACTGGGGCAGCAGAAAGCTCGGCACGGTCCTGAAGCCCGCCGAGAGGATCGCCCGCGACGGCTTCACCGTGGACGACACCTTCCGCTCGCAGACGGCGTCCAACGAGACCCGCTTCCGCTACTTCCCGGACACGGCCAAGCTGTTCCTGCCGCACGGACAGCTCCCCGTCGTCGGCTCCACCTTCAAGAACCCGGAACTCGCCCGTACCTACGAGGAACTGGCGAAGAAGGGCGTCGGCGCGATCTACCACGGCGACCTCGGCAAGGACATCGTGTCCACGGTCGACAATCCGCCGGTCGACAAGAACTCGGGCTGGAACGCCCGCCCCGGCAAGCTGTCCGCCAAGGACCTCGCCGTCTACCGGGCCAAGCTCCAGGCGCCGACCAGGACCTCGTACCGCGGCCTGCAGGTGTACTCCATCGCCCCCTCCTCCTCGGGCGGCACCACGGTCGGCGAGGCCCTCAACATCCTGGAGCACACCGACCTCTCCAAGGCGAGCGAGGTGCAGTACCTGCACCACTTCATCGAGGCGAGCCGCATCGCCTTCGCCGACCGGGGACGCTGGGTGGGCGACCCCGCCTTCGAGGACGTGCCCACGAAGGAACTGCTCTCGCAGCGCTTCGCCGACTCACGCGCCTGCCTGATCAAGGACCACGCCGTCCTCACCAGCCCGGTCGCCCCCGGCGACCCGCGCCACCCCGCGGCCTGCGGCACCGGTGGCAAGGCGGCCCCGACGACGTACGAGGGCGAGAACACCACCCATCTGACCGTCGCCGACAAGTGGGGCGACGTCGTCTCCTACACGCTCACCATCGAGCAGACCGGCGGCAGCGCCATCACGGTGCCCGGCCGCGGGTTCCTGCTGAACAACGAGCTGACCGACTTCTCCTTCGCCCCGGCCAACCCGGCCGTGCACGACCCGAACCTGCCCGGGCCCGGCAAGCGGCCGCGGTCGTCGATCTCGCCGACCATCGTGCTGGACGGGCACAACAAGCCCGTGGTGGCGGTGGGTTCGCCCGGCGGCGCGACCATCATCACCACCGTGCTGCAGACCCTGACCGGGTTCCTCGACCGGCATCTGCCCCTGGTGGACGCCATCGCCGCACCGCGCGCCAGCCAGCGCAACGCGGCCCAGACGGAACTCGAACCCGGGCTCTACGACAGTGACCTCAGGGCGAAGCTGGAGGCCATCGGCCACAGTTTCAAACTCAACCCGGAGATCGGCGCGGCGACCGGCGTACAGCGGCTGGGCGAAGGGAAGTGGCTGGCCGCCGCCGAGAAGGTACGGCGTGGCGGCGGCTCGGCCATGGTGGTGGACCCGGCGCCGTAACCGGGGCCACGGGATCCCTACAGCTCGGGAACGGGTGGCTGTTCGGCGAGGTCCGCGACGCGGAACACCAGCCGCCCGTCCTCGACGTCCACCGTCACCCGGCTGCCCTCCTCGACTCGGCCGTCGAGCAGCAGCCGTGAGAGCTGGTTGTCGACCTCCCGCTGGATGGTGCGGCGCAGTGGCCGGGCGCCGTACTCCGGCTGGTAGCCGCGCTCGGCGAGCCAGCCCACGGCCGCGTCGGTGAAGTCCACCGCCACGCCCTGCGCGGTCAGCAGCCGGCGGGTCCGCCCCAGCAGCAGGTCGGTGATCTGGCGCAGCTGCTCGGCGGTCAGCTGGCGGAAGACGACGATCTCGTCGACGCGGTTGAGGAACTCCGGCCTGAAGTGCTCGCGCAGCGGCCTGAGGATCTGCTCCCGCCGCGCCTCCTCGTCCGCCTCCGCACCCGACGGCCCGAACCCGATCCCGGCACCGCGCCGGGTGATCGCCTCCGAACCGAGGTTGCTGGTCATCACGATGACGGTGTTGCTGAAGTCCACCGTGCGGCCCTGCGAGTCGGTCAGTCGACCGTCGTCCAACACCTGCAGCAGGATGTTGAAGACGTCCGGGTGCGCCTTCTCCACCTCGTCCAGCAGCAGCAGCGAGTACGGGTGCCTGCGCACCACCTCGGTGAGCTGGCCGGCCTCCTCGTGGCCGACGTACCCGGGCGGGGCGCCGACCAGCCGGGAGACGGTGTGCCGCTCCTGGTACTCGCTCATGTCGAGGCGGACCATCCGGTCCTCGCTGCCGAACAGCGCCTCCGCCAGCGCCCGGGCCAGCTCGGTCTTGCCGACGCCGGTCGGGCCCAGGAACATGAAGCTGCCGATCGGCCGGTCGGGGCTCGCCAGCCCGGCGCGCGAGCGCAGCACCGCCTCCGCGACCACGCCGACCGCCTCGTCCTGGCCGACCACCCGCTGGTGCAGGTGCTCCTCCAGGCCGAGCAGCCGTTCCTTCTCCTCCTGGGTGAGGCGGCTGACCGGGACGCCGGTCTGCCGGGACACCACCTCGGCGATGGCCTCGGCCGTCACCTGGAGGTCCTGGCCCTCGTCGGCCCGGTCCTCGCCGGAGGTCTCCGCGATCCGCTGCTTCAGCTCGGCGATCCGGTCACGCAACTGCGTGGCCTGCTCATATCGCTCGTCCGCGACCGCCTGGTCCTTGTCCCGGGTGAGCTGCTCCAGCTCACGCTCCAGGGCGCGTACGTCCGTGCCCTTGGTCCGGGCGCCCAGCCGCACCCGGGCGCCCGCCTGGTCGATCAGGTCGATCGCCTTGTCCGGCAGACGGCGGTCGGCGAGGTAGCGGTCGGACAGCTCCACGGCGGCCACCAGCGCCTCGTCGGTGTAACGGACCTGGTGGTGGGCCTCGTACCGGTCGCGCAGTCCGCGCAGGATCTCGATCGCGTCGGCGACCGTCGGCTCGGGCACCAGGATCGGCTGGAACCGGCGGGCGAGCGCCGCGTCCTTCTCGATCCGCCGGAACTCCTCCAGCGTGGTCGCGCCGACGATGTGCAGCTCGCCGCGGGCCAGCGCGGGCTTGAGGATGTTGGCCGCGTCCATCTGCCCGCCCTCACCGCCGCCGCCGGCGCCGACGACGGTGTGCAGCTCGTCGATGAAGACGATCAGCTGGTCGGAGTGGGCGCGGATCTCGCCGACGATGTTGTTCAGCCGCTCCTCGAAGTCGCCTCGGTAACGGGTGCCCGCGACCACCCCGGTCAGGTCCAGGGCGACCAGCCGACGCCCGCTCAGCACGTCGGGGACCTCCCCGTCGGCGATGCGCTGGGCCAGCCCCTCCACGATGGCGGTCTTGCCGACACCCGCGTCACCGATCAGCACCGGGTTGTTCTTGCCGCGGCGGGAGAGCACCTCGATGGTCTGCTCGATCTCGTCCTCCCGCCCGATCACGGGGTCGATGCCCCCCTGCCGGGCCAGGTCGGTCAGATCGCGGCTGTACTTGTCCAGCGTCGGCGTCGAGGTGGGCCGCTGCCGTTCGGCGGTCCGCGTCCGGTCGCTCTCGGGCGTCTCCGGGGGCATCGCCGAGGATCCGAACCGGGCCGCGTGCAGGATGTGCCCCGCGGCCGAGTCGGGGTTGGCGGCCAGCGCGCTCAGCACGTGCTCGGGGCCGATGTATCCCGCGCCGCGGGACCGGGCCAGGTCGTGCGCGTCCAGCAGGGCGCGCTTGGCGGCCGGGGTCAGGGACATCGTCGTCGGGGGAGGCGTCTCGCCCGGCGGGTGCTGGGCCGGACCCGACCGTGCGTCGATCTCCGTCGCGAGCGAGTCCGGGTCCGCGCCGGCCCGGCTGAGCAGGCTGCGGGTGGGCTCCGCGGTGAGCGCCGCGCGCAGCAGGTGCTGCGTGTCCAGATCCCGGCTGCCGTGCTCGGCGGCGTACTGGGCCGCGCCTCGCACCAGTTCCCGCGCCGGCTGGCTCAGCAGACGGCCGATGTCGATCTGGCGTGGGCCCGGGTTCGGGCCGGCTCCGCCGAAGAAGCGGGCGAGGAATTCACCGAAGGGATCGCCCTCCGGGCCGATGAAACCGCTGGTCATCGCTTTCCGTTCCTTCGCTGACGTCTGGCTCCCGCCGGGTAACCGGATAGGGGGGCGCTCATGCCACGATGGCATGTTCTGTTTGGGGCGGCATGTTCTGGCCGACGGGGTCTCGTACCTCCTCACTTCCGCTTTCATTTCCACCGGCGCCAATTGTTATACCGGTATTAGAATGGTCGCATGGTGCGTAACCCCCTCACCCCCGAAGAGCGTGAACGCGGCGAGCGGCTCGGCCGGTTGCTCCGTGACGCGCGCGGCGCCCGGAGCATGACGGACGTCGCGGCCGAGGCGGGCATCTCGGCCGAGACCCTCCGCAAGATCGAGACGGGCCGCGCTCCGACCCCGGCGTTCTTCACGGTGGCCGCGCTGGCCCGGGTGCTCGGGCTGTCGATGGACGAGGTGGCGGACCGGTGCACGCCGGTCGTGGTGTGACGCGCGGCGCCCGGGACACCGCCGACGGGTCAAGATCCCGTTAAGTGCGCCTTCGGAACACCCGTGGAAAACCGCCCGTAGCCTGCCCGTAACACGCCTGGTGTTGCCTACCGACCCGAGTGCTCCGGTCTGGTGGGAGTTGGGCGATGGCTGTGGATCAACTCCCCGAGCGGGTGCGGGAGTTCATGAACTACCTGGACGATCTGCTGGCACGCCTGGACCAGGGCGGCGGCTGGTGCGGGGTGTTCTGGCAGCGTGACCCCGACGGTATGCGGGCCTGTCTCGCCGGGCGTGAGGTGCCGCCGTGGGACGTCGTGGAGGCACTTCTGCACGATCTCGCGGGGGCGTACGGCACCGCGGCGGCGGACGCGGAGCGCGAACGGGCCCGGGTTCTGCACGTGGCCGCCCTCGCCGCCCACGACGCCCGGCCGGGAGCCCGGGACGAACTGGGCGACCGGCTCGACGTGATGCTGCGCGAGCAGCGGTACGCCGCCGAACGGCAGGCCGAACTGGGCCGACTGCTGGCCGCGGCCGCCGTCCCGGAGGAGGCCGACGCGCTCCGCCTCGACCTCGCCTGGGCCCGCGACGACCATGAACGCGCCACCGCGCGGTGCGCGGAACTGCGCGCCCGGATGGCGGACCTGGACCGGATGGCGGACCTGGACCGGCGGGCGGTACGGGTGGCCCCGGCCGGGCCGGCAGGCCATCGAGTGCCGCCGGCGTGGGCGGCATCGGGCGGCCTCCCGCCGGGCGGCTCCGGCGATCCTTCGACGGGCGCCCCGACGGACCGGTATCCGGCACACGGCACGGTCGGCGGCCTCGACGACCGCGCTCCGGGCCGCCGCCCCTCGGACGGCCTTCCGCAGCACACCACGACGGAGGGCTTCCTCCGCGAGTACCGCATCCGCCACCGGACGCCCCGCTCCCAGGCCGACCCGTCCCACGCCCACCACGCCCCGGACCCGGACCCGGACCCGGCCAGGGGCGCTGCGGGAGCGGGAGCGGGTGCCCCCCGCCCTTCGCACGACCCGGCAGGCGACCTCCAGCAGGCCAACGCCCCCGACACCGCCTTCCACGCCTTCCGCCGCCCCGCCCGCGCGCCGGTACCCGACCAGGATCACCCCGCTCCGTCCGGGCCCGCCCGCGCACCCGAACCGGAACCGGCCCCCGCCCCCGAGCCCGCCCCTGCCCGACAGCGCAAGCGCCGCCGAGGCGGTGCGCGGTTCGCCGGGATGGCCGAGGCCGAGGTCGCGCCGGTCGTCGTACCGCAGGCGCCGGTGCCGCCACTCGCCGCCGACCCGGTTCCCGCGCCCCGGCGTACCCCGCGCGGCGCCCGGTTCGCCGGAGCGGCCGCGGAGGAGGTGCGGCGGCCGCAGCCGCGGAGCGGGGCCGGCCCCGACCCGCAGGCCGAGCAGGCCGTCGGCGGGGCCGTGGAGAGCCTCGTACGGCTCCGGGCCGAGGGCCGCAGCGGCGAGGCGCACGCCCTGCTGGCCGAGGCCGCGTACTGGCCCGCCGCCCGCTTCCCGCTGCTCGCGGCGGAACTCGAGCGCGCCGGGCTCGGCGCGGACTGGGCGACCCTGCTGTGGGAGGCCGCCTCGCTGCCCGCCGACCGGCTGGTGGCCGCGGCCGACGCGCTGGCGGCGGCGGGCCGCTCCGCCGACGGGCAGCACATCCTGCGGCAGGGTGTCGCCCGGCCCGCCGCCGAGATCGGCGAGGCGCTGCTGGCGCTGGACGCCGAGGGCCGCGAGCGCGAGGTGCGCGTCCTGCTGGACGCCTACGTCCGGGTCCGCACCCCCGAGGAGGCCGCCCGCGGCGTCGCGGTCGACCCGCGGCGTCTGGTGCCGCTGCTGCTCCAGGCCGCGCGGGACGTCTCGCAGGAGCGGCACTGGGACGTGCTGCACGCCGTCCGGGTCGCCGGATTCGCCGCCTGAGTGCCATGGCGCCCGCCGCCCGCAGATCGTCCACTGGAGTGTGAAACACGATCGACCCAGCGGGTTGACGACGATGGTCTTGGCAAGGCCGTCGGGGAGGCTTACGTTCGTCCCTCTACGGCCCCGCCTCTACGGGCGTAGAGGGATGAACGTCCCGTCCAAGGAGCAGCTCATGACGAACGTCGTCCGCGCCGCACTGGTCCAGGCCACCTGGACCGGTGACACCGCGTCCATGGTGGCCAAACACGAGGAGCACGCCCGCGAGGCCGCCCGGCAGGGCACCAAGGTCATCGGGTTCCAGGAAGTGTTCAACGCACCCTACTTCTGCCAGGTCCAGGAGCCGGAGCACTACCGCTGGGCCGAGCCGGTGCCCGACGGGCCGACGGTCGGCCGGATGCGGGAGCTGGCCCGCGAGACCGGCATGGTGATCGTCGTCCCGGTGTTCGAGATCGAGCAGTCGGGCTTCTACTACAACACCGCGGCGGTGATCGACGCCGACGGCAGCTACCTCGGCAAGTACCGCAAACACCACATCCCGCAGGTCAAGGGCTTCTGGGAGAAGTACTACTTCAAGCCGGGCAACCTCGGCTGGCCCGTCTTCGACACCGCCGTCGGCAAGGTCGGCGTGTACATCTGCTACGACCGGCACTTCCCGGAGGGCTGGCGGCAGCTCGGTCTGAACGGCGCCCAGCTCGTGTACAACCCGTCCGCCACCCACCGCGGGCTGTCCTCCCACCTGTGGCGGCTGGAGCAGCCGGCCGCGGCCGTCGCCAACGAGTACTTCGTCGCCGCGATCAACCGGGTCGGCATGGAGGAATACGGCGACAACGACTTCTACGGCACCAGCTACTTCGTCGACCCCCGCGGACAGTTCGTGGGGGAACCCGCGAGCGACAGCAAGGAGGAACTCGTCGTCCGGGACCTCGACTTCGACCTCATCGAAGAGGTGCGGCAGACGTGGGCGTTCTACCGCGACCGCCGCCCCGACGCCTACGAAGGGCTGGTGCAGCCGTGACCAAGGACCTGCTGGGCCGCCACCGGGCCGTCCTGCCCGACTGGCTCGCCCTCTACTACGAGGAGCCGATCGAGCTCACCCACGGCGAGGGCCGGTACGTCTGGGACACCTCCGGCAAGCGCTACCTCGACTTCTTCGGCGGCATCCTGACCACCATGACCGCGCACGCGCTGCCCGAGGTGACGAAGGCGGTCAGCGAGCAGGCCGGACGGATCATCCACTCCTCGACCCTCTACCTCAACCGGCCGATGGTCGAACTCGCCGAGCGCATCGCCCAGTTGTCCGGCATCCCGGACGCCCGGGTGTTCTTCACCACCTCCGGCACCGAGGCCAACGACACGGCCCTGCTGCTCGCCACCACCTACCGGCGCAGCAACACCATCCTGGCGATGCGCAACAGCTACCACGGCCGCTCCTTCAGCGCGGTCGGCATCACCGGCAACCGCGGCTGGTCCCCGACCTCCCTGTCCCCGCTGCAGACCCTGTACGTCCACGGCGGCGTCCGCACCCGAGGCCCGTACGCCGCGCTGAGCGACGAGGAGTTCACCGCAGCCTGCGTCGAGGACCTGCGGGACCTCCTCGGGCACACCCGCCCGCCCGCCGCCCTGATCGCCGAGCCCGTCCAGGGTGTCGGCGGCTTCACCTCCCCGCCCGACGGCCTGTACGCCGCCTTCCGCGAGGTCCTGCGCGAGCAGGGCATCCTGTGGATCGCCGACGAGGTGCAGACCGGCTGGGGCCGCACCGGCGACCACTTCTGGGGCTGGCAGGCGCACGGCCGCAGCGGACCGCCGGACCTCCTCACCTTCGCCAAGGGCATCGGCAACGGCATGTCCATCGGCGGGGTCGTCGCCCGTGCCGAGATCATGAACTGCCTGGACGCCAACAGCATCGCCACCTTCGGCGGCACCCAGATCACCATGGCGGCGGGCCTGGCCAACCTGACGTACCTGCTGGAACACGACCTGCAGGGCAACGCCCGGCGGGTCGGCGGCCTGCTGATCGAGCGGCTGCGGGCCGTCGCCGCCCAGCTTCCCGGCGTACGGGAGGTACGCGGACGCGGACTGATGATCGGCGTCGAACTGGTGAAACCCGGGACCGACCGGGCCGACCCGCAGGCGGCCGCCGCGGTGCTGGAGGCGGCCCGCGCCGACGGGCTGCTCATCGGCAAGGGCGGCGGCCACAACACCAGCGCCCTGCGCATCGCACCCCCGCTGTCCCTGACCGTCGCGGAGGCCGAGGAGGGCGCCGCGATCCTCGAAAACGCTCTGCGGAGCATCTGGTAGCACCGGCTGGGCCGCGCCCGGCGGCACTCGAGCAAGGGAAAGACGGCCATGGCCACCACCACCTTCGAGACCCTGCAGAGCCTGGAACCCGCCCTGTCGGTACGGCAGGTCCTCGGCCTGGAACGGGTGCTCGCCGGGGAACCGGAGGTGGTGGCCGGCGCCGACCGGCTCGACCGGCCCGTGCGCTGGGTGCACGTCGCCGAGGCGCCCGACGTCGGCGTGATGCTCAGCGGCGGCGAGATGGTGCTCACCACCGGAGTGCTGCTCGCCGGCGACGAGGGCAAGCAGGCCGAGTACATCCAGTCGCTGCACCGCGCGGAGGCCGCGGCCGTCGTCCTCGGGCTCGGCCGGGCCTTCCCCGCCCCTCCGGAGGTGATGCGCCGGGCCGCCGAACGGTGCGGGCTGCCCCTGGTCGTGCTGCACCGCCCGTTCCCGTTCGCCGAACTGACCGAGGAGGTGCAGTCCCGGCTGGTGCGCCGGAAGTTCGCCGCCGTGAGCCTGTCGGAGGCGGTACGCACGGCCCTCACCGGGCTCATCACCGCGGGCGCCCCGCTGCAACGGCTCCTGGACGAGGTGGCCCAGCACAGCGGCTGCCCCGTCGTCGTCACCAACCTCGCCCACCGCGTCCTGGCCACGGCGGGGGAGCGGTCCGCCGTGGACGACGTACTGCGCGACTGGGAACGCATCGCCCGGCAGGCCGGCGGCGCCGCGGGCGACGGCTGGATCCGCGCCGACCTCGGCGGGCGGGGCGAGCGGTGGGGGTGGATCGTGCTGTGCGGCCACCGCGGCGACACCGCCACCGGACGGCTGCTCGCCGACCGCGCCGCGGAGGCGCTCGTCCTGCACCGCATGCTCGGCGGCGGCTCGGCCCACACCTGGGAGGAGCAGTCCGCGCAGAGCCTGCTCACCGACCTGGTCTCCGGCGTCGTACCGGCCCGCCAGCTGCTGCCCCGGGCACGCGCCGCCGGGCTGCCGGTCAACCGGCGCACGTTCGTGCCGCTCGTCGTGCGGGCCGCGGAACCCGCGGGACTCGACCGCATGCTGCGGCTGCTGGGTCTGCCGGGGATCGTCGCCGAGCTCGCCGACGACGCCACCGCCGTGCTCCTCAGCCTCCCCCGGGACCAGGACGCCGAGGCCCTCGCGGCGCACTTCGCGGCCCGGCTGCGCACCGAGTCCGGTCGGGCCCGCACGGTGGTCGCCGCCGCCGATCCGCGCACCGCCTGGGACGACGTGCCCGCGGGGCTGCGCGAGGCCCGGCACGTCGCCGACGCCGTGGCCGACTCCTCGGCCGCCCTCGACCTCCCGGCCGTGGTCCGCCTCAGGGACGTCCATCTGCGCGGCCTGGTCCGGCTGCTCCGGGACGACCCGCATGTGCAGTCGTTCGCGGAGCGGGAGCTGGACGGGCTGCTGTGCCCGTCCGACGACGACCTGCTGTCCGTACTGCGCACCTATCTGGCCACCGGGCGCAACAAGTCCCGCACCGCCCAGCTCCACCACGTCTCCCGGCCCGCGCTCTACCGCCGGCTGGAAGCGATACAGGGCCGGCTCGGTGTCGACCTCGACGACTTCGAGCAGGCCGCATCCGTGCACATCGCACTCCTCGCGCACGACGCGCAACAGGGCTGAAACCTACGACGACCTGCGAAAACGGCGGTGAAACATGGGCTCGCGCAAGAGTGACACCGTGGCACGCCGCACGCCCGCAGACGTGACACCGTGCCACTCAAAGCCGGTTTTCGGACTTCCTACTGTTCTCGCACACCGAGCTCTTCTCGCACACCGAGCGACCGGAGGTCCCGATGAGCAGAGTGATCCGCGCCGCCCTCTTCCAGACCGCGTGGACCGGCGACAAGGAGTCGATGATCCGGGTGCACGAGCAGGCGGCCCGCGACGCGGCCGCGCAGGGTGCCCAGGTGCTGTGCTTCCAGGAACTGTTCTACGGCCCCTACTTCTGCCAGGTCCAGGACAAGGCGTTCTACGAGTACGCGGAGGCCATCCCGGACGGTCCGATCGTCAAGCGCTTCCAGGCACTCGCCAAGGAGCTGGGCATCGTCCTGGTCCTGCCGATGTACGAGGAGGAGCAGCCCGGCGTCCTGTACAACACGGCGGCCGTGATCGACGCGGACGGCTCGTACCTCGGCAAGTACCGCAAGCACCACATTCCCCAGGTGCCCGGCTTCTGGGAGAAGTTCTACTTCCGTCCCGGCAACCTCGGCTGGCCGGTCTTCGACACCAAGGTCGGGCGGATCGGGGTCTACATCTGCTACGACCGGCACTTCCCGGAGGGCTGGCGGGCCCTCGGCCTGGCCGGTGCCGAGATCGTCTTCAACCCGTCGGCCACCTCGCGCGGCCTGTCCGCCTACCTGTGGCAGCTGGAGCAGCCGGCCGCGGCCGTCGCCAACGAGTACTTCGTCGGCGCGATCAACCGGGTCGGGGTCGAGGAGCTGGGCGACAACGACTTCTACGGGACGACGTACTTCGTCGACCCGGAGGCCCAGTTCGTGGGAGAGGTGGCATCCGACAAGCAGACCGAACTCGTCGTCCGCGACCTGGACATGGCCAAACTGCGCGAGGTCCGCGACCGCTGGCAGTTCTACCGGGACCGCCGCCCCGACGCCTACCCCCCGCTGACCGCGCCCTGACCGAACCGTCGACTCCGGCAGGAGAGGGATCATGAGCAGCCGTACCGTCATCCGTGGCGGCCTCGTCATCACCGCATCCGACGAGATCCACGCCGACGTCCTGATCGAGGACGGCCGCATCGCCGCCCTCGCCGCCTCCGGCACCCCGGCAGCCGAGGCCTTCACGGCCGAAACGGTCATCGACGCCACCGGGAAGTACGTCATCCCGGGCGGCGTCGACGTCCACACCCACATGGAGCTGCCCTTCGGCGGCACCTTCGCCTCCGACACCTTCGAGACCGGCACCCGGGCCGCCGCCTGGGGCGGCACCACCACGATCGTCGACTTCGCGGTGCAGAGCGTCGGCCGCTCCCTGCGCGAGGGCCTGGACGCCTGGCACGCCAAGGCCGAGGGCAACTGCGCCGTCGACTACGGCTTCCACATGATCGTCTCCGACGTCAACCAGGAGACGCTGAAGGAGATGGACCTGCTGGTGGAGGAGGGCGTGACCTCCTTCAAGCAGTTCATGGCCTATCCGGGCGTCTTCTACAGCGACGACGGCCAGATCCTGCGCGCCATGCAGCGCTCCGCCGAGAACGGCGGCCTGATCATGATGCACGCCGAGAACGGCATCGCCATCGACGTGCTGGTGGAGCAGGCACTGGCTCGCGGCGAGACGGACCCCAGGTACCACGGCGAGGTCCGCAAGGCCCTGCTGGAGGCCGAGGCCACCCACCGCGCCATCAGGCTCGCCCAGGTCGCGGGCGCCCCGCTGTACGTCGTCCACGTCTCGGCGATGGAGGCGGTCGCCGAGCTGGCCCGGGCCCGCGACGAGGGTCTCCACGTGTTCGGCGAGACCTGCCCGCAGTACCTGTTCCTGTCCACCGACAACCTCGCCGAGCCCGGCTTCGAGGGCGCGAAGTACGTGTGCAGCACGCCGCTTCGCCCGAAGGAGCACCAGGCCAAGCTGTGGCGGGGACTCAGGACCAACGACCTCCAGGTCGTCTCCACCGACCACTGCCCCTTCTGCTTCACGGGCCAGAAGGAGCTCGGCCGCGGCGACTTCTCCAAGATCCCCAACGGTCTGCCGGGCGTGGAGAACCGTATGGACCTGCTCCACCAGGCCGTCGTCGACGGGCACATCGGCCGCCGCCGCTGGATCGAGATCGCCTGTGCCACCCCGGCCCGGATGTTCGGCATGTACCCGAAGAAGGGCACCATCGCCCCGGGCGCCGACGCCGACGTCGTCATCTACGACCCGCACGCCGAGCAGGTCATGTCCGCCGAGAACCACCACATGAACGTCGACTACTCGGCGTACGAGGGCAGGCGCACCACCGGCCGGGTCGAGACCGTGCTCTCGCGCGGCGAACCCGTCATCATCGAGCGGGAGTACACCGGACGCGCCGGCCACGGTGTCTACACCCCGCGCTCCACCTGTCAGTACCTCACCTAGGAGTGGCGCTCATGGACTTCGGACTCGTCCTGCAGACCGACCCGCCGGCCTCCCGCGTCGTCAGCCTGATGCAGCGCGCCGAACGCAACGGCTTCACCCACGGCTGGACGTTCGACTCCGCCGTGCTCTGGCAGGAACCCTTTGTGATCTACAGTCAGATCCTGTCGAGCACGGAGCGTCTGAAGGTCGGCCCCATGGTCACCAACCCGGGCACCCGCACCTGGGAGGTCACCGCCTCCACCTTCGCCACCCTCAACGACATGTTCGGCAACCGCACCGTCTGCGGCATCGGCCGCGGCGACTCCGCCATGAGGGTCGCGGGCCGCAAGCCCAACACCCTCGCCCGCATCAGCGAGGCCATGAAGGTCATCCGGGCCCTCGGCCGGGGCGAGGAGGCCGATCTCGGCGGCACGGTGGTCAGGTTCCCGTGGATCAAGCCGGGCGCCGAAGTGCCCGTGTGGATGGCGGCGTACGGCCCCAAGGCGCTGAAGATGACCGGCGAGGAGGCCGACGGGTTCATCCTCCAGCTCGCCGACCTGTATCTGACCGAGTACATGGTCAAGGCCGTGAAGGACGCGGCTCGCGCCGCCGGCCGCGACCCGTCCGAGGTGCGGATCTGCGTGGCCGCCCCCGCGTACGTCACCGACGACGACTCGCCCGAGGCACTCGCCCACGCCCGCGAACAGTGCCGCTGGTTCGGCGGGATGGTCGGCAACCACGTCGCCGACCTGGTCGCCAAGTACGGCGAGCACTCCGCGGCCGTACCCGACGAACTCACCGACTACATCAAGGCCCGCCAGAGCTACGACTACGCCCACCACGGGCGCAGCGGCAACCCCGACACCCAGTTCGTGCCGGACGAGATCGTCGACCGGTTCTGCCTGATCGGCCCGGTCGGCAAGCACATCGAGAAACTGAACGCGCTGCGCGAGCTGGGCGTCGACCAGTTCGCGGTGTACGACATGCACGACGCGCAGGAAAAGGTCATCGACGTCTACGGATCGCAGGTGATCCCCGCCGTCAACTCCTGACCCGCGCCACCGCCGCCCCGCCCCACCCCCCACTCCAGGTCACCCCTCCCCACCTCCCCGGGGAGGGGCGAGTGCCCGCACGGCCTCTCCCGTCCCACCTCGTTCGATTGGCCTGCCCATGACCGACACCGCTCCCACCGCCATACCGCCGACCGCCCAGGTCACCCTCGCCGACGGCCGAGTGGAGATCGCCCCCGGGGCGCCGCAGCCCAGCGGCCCCTACGCCAACGAGGACCTGCTCCCCGTCCCGGTGGCCGGACGCACCTGGACCACCTACAACTTCTCCGCGCTGTGGGTCGGCATGGCCCACAACACGGCCTCCTGGACCCTCGCCTCCGGGCTCATCGCCGTGGGGATGGACTGGAAACAGGCGGTGTTCACCATCGCCCTGGCCAACCTGATCGTGCTCGTGCCGATGCTGCTCACCGGGCACGCGGGACCGAAGTACGGCATCCCCTTCCCGGTCTTCGCCCGCGCCTCCTTCGGGGTGCGCGGCGCCAACCTCCCCGCCGTGGTCCGGGCGTTGGTGGCCTGCGGCTGGTTCGGCATCCAGACCTGGATCGGCGGCGAGGCCATCTACTTCCTCGCCGGGAAGCTGATCGGCGACAGCTGGTCGAACGCCTCGCACATCGGCGGGTACGCCTGGACCATGTGGCTGTCGTTCGCGCTCTTCTGGGCGATCCAGGTCGCGATCATCTACCGGGGCATGGAGACCATCCGCCGCTTCGAGAACTGGGCGGCGCCCTTCGTCCTCGTCGGCGCCTTCGTGATGCTGTGGTGGATGAGCAGCAAGGCCGGCGGCCTCGGCCCGCTGTTCGACCAGCCCTCGAGGCTGGGCTGGGGCGGTGACTTCTGGAAGCTGTTCTGGCCCTCCCTCATGGGCATGATCGGCTTCTGGTCCACGCTGTCGCTGAACATCCCGGACTTCACCCGGTACGGCAGGAGCCAGAAGGCGCAGACCCGCGGCCAGGCGCTCGGCCTGCCGACCACGATGACCCTCTTCGCCTTCCTCTCCGTGCTGGTGACCTCCGGTTCGCAGGCGGTGTACGGCAAGCCGATCTGGGACCCGGTCCAACTGGCCGCGCAGACCGACAGCGTGGTGGGTCTGCTGTACGCGCTGGTGACGGTCCTGGTGGCGACCCTGTCCGTCAACATCGCGGCCAACCTGGTCTCACCGGCGTTCGACTTCTCCAACATCGCGCCCCGCCGGATCAGTTTCCGTACCGGCGCCCTCGCCACCTGCGTGCTCGGCGTACTGATCCTCCCCTGGAAGCTGTACTCCGACCCGCAGGGCTACATCTTCACCTGGCTCGGCCTGGTCGGCGGCCTGCTCGGCACGGTCGCCGGCATCCTCATCGCCGACTACTGGATCCTGCGCCGCACCCGCCTCGACCTCACCGACCTCTACCGCACGGGCGGCCGGTACTGGTACGAGGGCGGCTGGAACTGGCGGGCGGTCGTCGCCTTCCTGGCCGGCGGTGTGCTGGCCGTCGGCGGCGCCAGTTTCAAACCCCTGATCGACGGCCGGCCCATCCCGGCGCTGTCCTCGCTCGCCGACTACGGCTGGGCGGTGGGCCTCGGCACGTCCCTGGTGCTGTACCTGGCGCTGACGCTGCTGACCGGACGGAAGGACACCGCGATCTGACGTTCCGCCGGCCCCGGAGGGCGTCAGCCGCTCCTGCTGCCCTCCAGGGCCGTCACCGCGTCCTTGGCCGCCTTGATGGCGCCCTTGTTGATCACATCCGTGCTCGGCGCCTTCTTCGTCTCGAAGTCGCTGCCGTTGTACGTCACCACCACCAGCGCGTTGGACACCCGCACCAGCACCACGCCCTCGCGGGTCTGCTGCTTGTCCTCGGTGGTCAGGTTCACCACCGAGTACCCGGAGTCACCGACGCCCGGGACGTCCCCTCCGCCGCTCTTCTCGGTGACGCGCTGCTGGTACTCCTTCTCGGCCGCCTGGTTCGACTCCATGAGCTCGAAGGACACGTCGAGCCAGCGGTAGTCGAACCCCTTGAGGGCGTTCCAGGAGCAGGTGCGGCGCAGCTTGGTGTCGGTGGAGGGGATCTCCTTGCCGGTCGTCTTCGCCCCGGGCACCAGCGCTGTGACGGTCTTGCGCGTGATGCTGCCGCAGGGCGCGGGCGCGGCGGTGTACGTCCTGGACGCCGCCGTCGCGGAGGGCGCCGAGGGCGACCCGGTGGCCGTCTCGGCCACGGACGGCTGGTGCCCGGCGGCCGGCGCCGGGGCGAACGGACCGGACGTCAGCGCCCAGCCGGCCGTGGCCAGGACGGCCACCGGCGACAGACGCGCGGTCAGGGCGAGCGGCAGGGGAAGTGAGGGCACGGCGCACTTCTCGTGGGGGAGCGGTGTGCGGGGCGGAGGGGTCCGCACCGTCGGGGGGACGACAGTGTCACACGACTCCCTGTGGGTTGGAAGTGCGAACTCGCTCCGTGCCTGTGTGATCACTTCGGGGCAGTCGACGGGACGGCCGGCAGGCTGCCCGGGTGTGTTCGCAGGTCGCCCAGGGGGGCGTGAGCGGCGACGGGGTGGGGTGGCTCGGTCGCGCAGCCGCCTTGGTCGCCACACGCCGTGTGTCGCCCTGGCTGACCGCCGTGGCCGTCCCCTCACTGTGTCAGGTGCCGCAGTTCGTTCTCGTACAGCTCCGCCGGGTCGAAACCCATGCCGGTGAAGTGACCCGCCAGTTCCAGGGAGAGGGCGCCGTGCAGGCGGGTCCAGAAGTGGAGGGCGAGGCGCAGGGCCGTCGGGGAGGCGGGGTGGGCGCCTGCCCACTGCCGGTTTTCGGCAAGGTGGGATTCGAGCGGAGTGTCCTGCGCCGCGGTCGCGGCAGGGCCGACGGCTGACTGGGCGGCGTCCAGGAGGGCGTCCATGATCTCTGAGGCGATCAGGGTGATGTTGTCGGGGGCGTGGTAGCCGGGGACCGGTGTGCCGTAGACGAGGAAGTAGCGCTGGGGGTCGTCCAGTGCCCAGGTGCGCAGCGTGCGCCCGAGTCCGGCGAGATCCGCGCCTGATGCGGCGGCGGTGCGGATGGTGTCGGCGAGACCGCGGTAGGCGTCGCGGATCAGCTCGGTGATCAGTTCGTCCCGGCCGGCGAAGTACCGGTAGAGCGCGGGACCGCTCATCCCCATCTCTTTGGCGATGGCGTTGAGGGACAGTCCCGGCGCCCCGGCCACGGCGATCTGCTCCCAGGCGCGCTCCTTGATCTCGGCGCGCAGTTGGGCGCGGTAGCGCTCGCGTGGGGTCTCCTTGCCCGCGATGGCCATGGGCTCATCCCTTCCCTGTCATGTCCCTCGGCTTCGGAAACCGGCGAAGCGGCTGGTGGACCGCCGCGTGTTAGACCCTATTACGAACATACTTGACTGTCACTCCGAGCTCCAGTTATAACTTCTAACGAAAGCGTCAGCTGCTAACGGAGCTGCTGGAGTCGAGGGAGGTCGTCATGAACGCCACAGGCATGGTCGAGGTCGTGCTGCCGGGCAAGGTCGAGCCGGAGGGGCTTCAGGTGCGGCACGGTGCCGTCCCGAGCGCCGGGCCGGGGCAGGTCGTCGTCCGCATGGAAGCCACCGGTGTCTCCTTCGCGGAGCAGCAGATGCGCCGCGGCCGCTACTACGACCAGCCGCCCTTCCCCTTCGTCCCCGGCTACGACCTGGTCGGCACCGTGGCGGCGACCGGCGAGGGCGTCGATGCGGGGCTGGCCGGTACCCGGGTGGCAGTGCTGTTGAAGGTCGGCGGCTGGGCCAGCCATGTGGTCGTCGACGCCGCCGACCTGGTGCCTGTCCCGGACGGGATCGGCGCGGCGGAGGCGGAGACCGTGGTGATCAACGGCATCACGGCCTGGCAGATGCTGCACCGCAAGGCCCGCGTCCGCGCCGGGCAGACCGTGCTGGTGCACGGCGCCAACGGGGGAGTCGGCTCGGTCCTGGTCCAGCTCGCCCGAGCCGCCGGAGCGAACGTGATCGGCACCGCTTCCGCACGCCATCACGCAGCCCTGCGGGAACAGGAAGTGACCCCGATCGACTACCGCACCGAGGACATCCCCGCCCGTGTCCGCGAAATCGCCCCGGGCGGCGTGGACGCCGTCTTCGACCACGTCGGCGGCCGCAGCGTCGTCGACTCCTGGAGCCTGCTCGCGCCCGGCGGCACGCTCGTCGCCTACGGCAGCGCCTCCACCCGGGACGACGAGGGCTCCAAGCAGTGGCCCGTACTCAAGCTGCTCGGCCGGGTGTGGCTGTGGAACACCCTGCCCAACCGCCGCCGTGCCCACTTCTTCAACGTCTGGGCCGGTCGCGCCCTGAACCGCGGTCGCTTCCAGGACCGGCTGCGCGCCGACCTCGCCGAGGTCTTCGAAGCTCTGCGTCGAGGTGAGATCACCGCCCGGATCGCCGCCCGACTGCCCCTCACCGAGGCCGCCGAGGCGATGCGACTGGCGGAGTCCGGCACCGTCGCCGGAAAGGTCGTCCTGCACCCCTGACACAGCACGCGGAAGCCCGCCCCACGCATTCCCGACGGTCGTCTTCTGCCACCCGACGGGCCGCCCCCGCATCGCCTCTGCGCCTGTCGCGGCGCGCACACTCCCAGCCTGGTGACCACCTTCGCCCAGCTCACCCGCCTGCGCGACGGCCTGGCCCGCATCTCCCCGCACCTGAGCGGCGCCGTGCGCTTTGGGACCGCTCTCACCGGCTGCCTCGGCCGGCCCGCCCCGCCCACCCCGTGGCGGCCGGGACCCCGTTCACGGCGCACCACCCGCGCTCGTCGTGCAGTCCACTCACCAGGCCCTCGCCCCGCACAGCGCGGGCTTCGTCATGGCGGCCCAACTGCCCGCCAGCGTCGTCCTCGGCCGCGAAGGCGACGACTGCAGCATGTTCCTGGCGGGTCACAAGGCCGCCGGTCGGTGGGGCCCGGCGAAGTCCGTTGTACACGACCGTCGTCGACGGCACATCAGCCGTCCGGACGTTCACCTCGGCGGCATACACACACGCCGACGACACTCGTCAACGCCGCCCGACCCGGCGCCGGGGCGTTGCCGGCGCAGGACGATCGATAACCTTCCGGGGAGCGGGAGGAGGAGGTCCCCGGCGCAGACTCCCCAGTTCTCCCAGCGCCCGTCCTCAGTGCCCATCGTCCGGAACGGCACAGGTAAACAGCGAGGTGAGAGGCTCTATGTTCACCACCCGGCCCACCCTGCAGGGCACCTTCGGCATGGTGTCGTCGACCCACTGGCTGGCCTCCCAGTCGGCGATGGCCGTGCTGGAGGACGGTGGCAACGCCTATGACGCGGCCGTCGCGGGCGCGTTCGTACTGCATGTCGTCGAGCCGCACCTCAACGGGCCCGCCGGTGAGGTGCCGATGCTGCTGGCCCCGGCCGGCGGCGAGGTGCGCGTGCTCTGCGGGCAGGGCGTGGCGCCGACGGGGGCGACGGCCGCGCACCACAGGGGGCTCGGGCTGGATCTCGTACCCGGCACCGGACCGCTCGCGGCGGCCGTGCCCGGAGCCTTCGACGCCTGGATGCTGCTGCTGCGCGACCACGGCACCAAGTCCCTCGACGACGTCCTGAAGTACGCCGTCGGATACGCCGAGCACGGGCACGCGCCCGTGGAGAACGTCGGCGCCACCGTGGAGACGGTACGGGAGCTGTTCGAGACGGAGTGGACCTCCTCGGCGGCGGTGTACCTCCCCGGCGGCCGTGCGCCCCGCACCGGCGAGCTGCTGCGCAACCCCGCCCTCGCCGCCACCTGGAAGCGGCTGCTCGCCGAGACCGCCGGGGCGGGGGACCGCGAGGCACGCATCGAGGCCGCCCGCGAGGTCTGGCGCACGGGCTTCATCGCCGAGGCGCTCGTCCGGCAGGCCGCCCGGCCCACCCTCGACACCAGCGGCGAGCGGCACAGCGGGACACTCACCGCCGACGACCTCGCCGGGTGGTCCGCGACCTACGAGGCACCGGTGACGTACGACTGGAACGGCTGGACCGTGTGCAAGGCCGGTCCCTGGAGCCAGGGTCCCGCCCTGCTCCAGCAGCTCGCCCTGCTCCCACGAGAGCTGCCCGCCTACGGCTCGGCCGACTACGTCCACCTGCTCGTCGAGGGCTGCAAGCTCGCCATGGCCGACCGGGAGGCCTGGTACGGGGACGCGGCCGAGGTGCCGCTCGATGAGCTGCTGTCGGAACGCTACAACGCCGGGCGGCGGCGGCTCGTCGGCGCGGAGGCCTCGTACGAGCTGCGGCCCGGCAGCCCCGGCGGGCGGGAGCCCCGGCTGCCCGTCCACGCGCGCGTGGGGACCTACGAGGAACCCGGCTCCGCCCCGGTGGGCGTCGGCGAGCCCACCGTGATGAAGATCCCGGGCGAGCCCGAGGTCTCCGCCCGCGGCGGCACCCGCGGCGACACCTGTCACCTCGACGTCGTCGACCGCTGGGGCAACATGATCGCCACCACGCCCAGCGGCGGCTGGCTCCAGTCCAACCCGGTCGTCCCCGAACTCGGCTTCCCCCTCGGTACCCGGCTGCAGATGGCGTGGCTGGAGGAGGGCCTGCCCAACACCCTGACCCCCGGCCGCCGTCCCCGCACCACCCTCACCCCGTCCCTGGCGCTGCGCGACGGCGTGCCCGTCATGGCCTTCGGCACCCCCGGCGGCGACCAGCAGGACCAGTGGCAGCTGCATTTCTTCCTGGCCGTCGCCCTGCACGCCCCCGTTCGCGGCGGCCTCGACCTCCAAGGCGCCATCGACGCGCCGAACTGGCACAGCGACAGTTTTCCGAGCTCCTTCTACCCGCGCGGCAGCCGCCCCGGCAGCCTGACCGTCGAGTCCCGCCTCGCCCCCCGGACCGTCGACGGACTGCGGCGCCGCGGCCACGACGTCACGGTCGGTCCCGCCTGGTCGGAGGGGCGCCTGTGCGCGGTGGCCCGGGATCCGGAGACCGGAATACTGTCGGCGGCGGCCAATCCGCGCGGTATGCAGGGGTATGCGGTGGGACGGTGACCCCGCTTCTTCAACCCGATTCCATCCGGTGTCCACCGGCCCGGCGGGGATTGCCAGTGCCACGTGCTCTCATGGAGGCATGATCGGACACAAGGAAACCATCGACGAGTTTCTCGACACGTTCCTCACCCGCCACGCGGCCGACGTGGAGGAAGCGATCCGCAAGGCGGCCGCCACCGAGATCCTGCCCCGCTTCCGCCGGCTCGCCGCGCACGACGTCGAGCAGAAGAGCGGACCGCACGACCTGGTCACCGACGCCGACCGCCTGGCGGAGCTGTACCTCACCGACAAGCTGGCCGCCCTGCTGCCCGGCTCCCTGGTCGTCGGCGAGGAGGCGGTGCACGCCAACCCGGCGACGTACGAGGCGATCCAGCGCGACGCGCTCGTGTGGATCATCGACCCCGTGGACGGCACACGGCAGTTCGTCCGCGGCGACGAGGGCTTCTGCACGCTGGTGGCCCTCGCCCACCGCGGTGTCACGCTCGCCTCCTGGACCTACGCGCCCGCCCACGACCAACTGGCCACCGCCGTACGGGACAAGGGCGCCTTCCTGGACGGCGCACCGCTGCACGCCGGTACCCCCGACCCCGGCCGGGACCTGCGCGTCGCCACCTCCCACCCGGACTTCACCACCGACGAGCAGAAGCAGGCCCTGCTCGGCTTGTGGACGCAGGGTGTCGAGCCCCGCCCCTGCGGGTCCGCGGGGCTCGAGTACCTGGCCGTCGCCCGCGGCGAGTTGGACGCGACCGCCTTCTCCTGGGAGGCGGCCTGGGACCACACGGCCGGGCTGCTGCTGGTCGAGGAGGCGGGCGGCGCCCACCTCACGCTCGCGGGCGAGCCGTTCCGGATCACCGGCGGCAACGCCCTGCCCTTCACGGCGGCCCGGGACGCGGCCACGGCCCGCCGCGTGGTGGAACTGCTGCGGCCCGCGGCCTGACCGGCCGTCCGCGCCACCCGGGGGAACCCACCCGCGCCGGGGACGGCCGGTTTCCCGGCATATGCTGAAGCCGAGTGGCCATCGGCTGACGAAGGGGTCCGAAGGTGCCGTCGATGCTCGATGCGGTCGTGGTGGGTGCGGGACCGAACGGCCTGACGGCCGCCGTGGAGCTGGCCCGCCGCGGCTTCTCCGTCGCCCTCTTCGAGGCCCGCGACACCGTCGGCGGGGGAGCCCGCACCGAAGAGCTCACCCTGCCCGGCTTCCGCCACGACCCCTGTTCCGCGGCTCATCCCCTCGGCATCAACTCGCCGGCCTTCCGCGCGATGCCCCTGGAACGGTACGGCCTGCAGTGGCTGCACGCCGACCTGCCCATGGCCCACCCCTTCCCGGACGGCACGGCCGCCGTGCTGGCCCGGTCCGTCGCCGAGACGGCGGCCTCCTTCGGGCCGCGCGACGCGGGGGCCTACCGCAGACTGGTCGCCCCGTTCCTCACCCGGTGGGACACCCTGGTCCGGGACTTCATGTCCCTGCCGCTCACCGCGCTCCCGCGCGACCCCCTGACCCTGGCCCGGTTCGGCCTGGCCGGGCTGCCGCCCTCCACCTGGCTGATGCGCCGCTTCCACGACGAGCGCGCCAAGGCACTCTTCTCCGGTCTCGTCGCCCACGTCATCGCGCCCCTCGACGGCTTCGCCACCGGTGCCATCGGCCTGGTCTTCGCCCTGTCCGCGCACGCCCGGGGCTGGCCCGTGGCCCGCGGTGGCTCCCAGTCCGTCTCCGACGCCCTCGCCGCCTACCTGGAGGACCTCGGCGGCATCGTGCACACCGACTACGAGGTCAAGCGCCTCGACGACCTGCCGCCCGCGCGCGCGTACGTCTTCGACACCTCGCCCACCGCGCTGGCCCGCATCGCCGGCTTCGGCCGCACGTACGACGGCTACCGCTACGGCCCCGGCGTGTTCAAGATCGACTACGCGCTGGACGGCCCGGTGCCGTGGACCGCGCCCGAGGCCCGCCGCGCCGGCACCGTCCAGATCGGCGCGGACAGCGCCGAGATCGGTGCCGCCCTGAACACGGTGTACCGGCAGGGCCGCGCGCCCGACCCGCCCTTCCTCATCACCGTGCAGCCCGGCGTCGCCGACCCCACCCGGGCCCCCGAGGGCAAACAGGTCTTCTGGGCGTACGGCCATGTGCCGAACGGCTGGACCGGCGACCTCACGGACGCCATAGAGCGCCAGCTGGAGCGCTTCGCCCCCGGCTTCCGCGACCGGATCCTGGCCCGCGCCACCGCCGGCCCGCCCGAACTGGCCGCCCGCAACGCCAACTACGTCGGCGGCGACATCGCCACCGGCGCGGCCTCCGGACTGCAGCTCCTGATGCGCCCCAAGCTGTCCCTGTTCCCGTACCGCACCCCCCACCCGGCCGTGTTCATCTGCTCCTCCGCCACCCCGCCGGGGCCCGGCGTGCACGGCATGTCGGGGCACAACGCGGCCAAGGCCGTGTGGCGGAGGCTGCGGCAGCGATGACCGCCATCATCCTCGTGCGCGGTGACATCACCCGGCAGAGCGTCGACGCGATCGTCAACGCGGCCAACTCCTCCCTCCTCGGCGGCGGGGGCGTGGACGGCGCGATCCACCGCCGCGGCGGCCCCGCGATCCTCGCGGAGTGCCGCAGGCTCCGCGCCTCCCACCTCGGCAAGGGGCTGCCCACCGGCCGCGCGGTCGCCACCACGGCAGGCCAGCTGGACGCCCGCTGGGTGATCCACACCGTCGGCCCGGTGTACCGGGCTTCCGGCAGCGAGCCGTCGCTCCTGACCTCCTGTTACCGGGAGTCGCTCAGGGTCGCGGACGAGCTGGGGGCGCGGACCGTCGCGTTCCCCGCCATCTCGACCGGCGTCTACGGGTGGCCGATGACGGACGCCGCCCGCATCGCCGTGGCGGCGGTCAGGGAGGCGGAGACCGAGGTGGAAGAGGTCAGGTTCGTCCTGTTCGACGAGCGGGCGTACGAGGCCTTCGCCGCACAGCTCGACTGAACGCCGGCCTGCCGCTTCACCGCGGCGAGCCGGTCTGGTCGCCGCCCTGCTCCCCGGCCGTCACGGACTCCCGGCGCCGCCGGACGAGGGCCATCACCGGCCCCAGCGCCAGTACCGCCGCCAGCGCCCCGTAGCCGTACGTCAGCGTCGCCGCCGACGCCACCGCCGCCACCAGCAACGGGCCGCCCGCGTCGCCGAGTTCGCGGCCCAGCTCCGCCGCCCCCATGGTCTGGCCCAGGCGTTCCGGGGGCGTGGCCGAGGCGAGAGCGGCGAAGCCCAGCGGGGTGATCAGACCCGTGCCGACGCCGATGAGGGCGGCGGCGAGGAGGACACCGGCCGGCCCGGGCAGCATCGCCGCGGCCAGCCCCGCCGCCGCGAGCAGCAGCCCGCACGTGAGACCGGTGCCGGCCCGCAACCGTCCCGCGTCCAGCGCCCGTCCGGCGCGGGGCTGCACGAGGGCCGCGCAGGCCGCCAGCAGCGACACCGCCGCGCCGGTCGCCACCGTGCCGAACCCCGCCACCCTGCCCGAAACGGGCAGGAAACCCACCCCGGCCGACAACGCCGCCGTCGCCCCGGCGAGGGCCGCCGTCGGCACCCAGAACACCGGATCGGACAGCCGCCGCCCGAGATCGAGCAGCGTCTGCCGGGCCCGGGGGAGCGGCGGCACGTGGGGCACGGCGGCCAGCGCCCACACCGCCACCACCGCGGCGAGCACCGCCAGCACCCCGAACAGCAGCCGCAGCCCGCCCGCCCACACCAGCACGCCGCCGAGCAGCGGCCCCAGCGTGTATCCCACGGACTTGAAGAAGCCATAGCTCCCGAACGCCCGCCCCCGGCCGGCGTCCCTGTGCAGCCGGGCCACCAGCGCCGAGGCCGCCGGGGAGAAGGCGGAGGCCGCAGCGCCCTGGCCCAGCCGAGCCGCCCACAGCCAGCCGGCAGAGCCCGCGACGGCGTACAACGCGGACGCGGCGGCGAAGGCGGCGAGCCCGCCCACCAGCACGGGGCGCGCCCCGACCCGGTCGGCCAGGGTGCCGAACACCGGCTTCAGCAGCACCTCGGCGCCGTCGTACAGGGCCAGCAGGCCGCCCAGGACCCACAGGGAGGTGACCGCGTCGGCGGAGCGCGCACCCAGACTCGCTGCGACACCGTGCGCGCCGAACGCGGTGGTGAAACCGGCGGCGTACAGTGGCCACACCCGACCTCGGTCCATGGCGAGCAGCGTACCGACCGCCCCACCCGAACAGGCGATCCGGGCAGGCGCAGGGCAGACGAGGTCCATGTCGGATTTCCGCCAGCCCGGCCCGTGTGGGTAGGGGATCCTGGATCCATGCAGACAGGGATGCACGCCGACCGGGAGCGCTGTGTACGCGCCGTGCAGTCGAAGGACGCCCGTTTCGACGGCTGGTTCTTCACCGCCGTGACCACCACCCGTATCTACTGCCGGCCCAGCTGCCCGGTGGTGCCGCCCAAGCCCGGGAACATGACCTTCTACCCGAGCGCGGCCGCCTGCCAGCAGGCCGGCTTCCGGGCCTGCAAGCGCTGCCGCCCCGACACCAGCCCCGGTTCCCCGGAGTGGAACCAGCGCGCCGATCTGGTGGCCCGCGCCATGCGGCTGATCGCCGACGGGGTCGTGGACCGCGACGGCGTACCCGGCCTCGCCGCCCGCCTCGGCTACAGCACCCGCCAGGTCGAACGCCAGCTCCTCGCCGAGCTGGGCGCCGGCCCGCTCGCGCTCGCCCGCGCCCAGCGCGCCCAGACGGCCCGCCTGCTCATCGAGACCACCCCGCTGCCCATGGCGGAGATCGCCTTCGCGGCCGGGTTCTCCTCGATCCGCACCTTCAACGACACCGTCCGCGAGGTCTTCGCCCTCCCGCCGAGCGAACTGCGGGCCCGGGTGCCGAAGAAGAACAGCGCCGCCGCCACTCCGGGCGCCCTGTCGCTGCGCCTGCCGTTCCGCGCCCCGCTCAACCCCGACAATCTCTTCGGCCACCTCGCGGCGACCGCCGTGCCCGGAGTGGAGGAGTGGCGGGACGGCGCCTACCGGCGCACGCTCCGGCTGCCGTACGGGCACGGCATCGTGGCACTGGCTCCCCGGCCGGACCACATCGCCTGCCGGCTCACCCTCAGCGACCTGCGCGACCTGACCGTCGCCATCAGCCGCTGCCGCCGTCTGCTCGACCTGGATGCCGACCCGGTCGCCGTCGACGACCAGTTGCGCGCGGATCCGCTCCTCGCGCCCCTGGTGGACAAGGCCCCCGGCCGACGTGTGCCTCGCACCGTCGACGAGGCGGAGTTCGCCGTCCGCGCCGTCCTCGGCCAGCAGGTCTCCACGGCCGCCGCCCGCACCCACGCCGCCCGTCTGGTCACCGCGCACGGCAGGCCCGTCGACGACCCCGAGGGCGGCCTCACCCACCTGTTCCCCTCACCCGAGGAGCTCGCCGCCCTCGACCCGGAGACACTGGCGATGCCCCGCACCCGGCGCACCACGTTCACCACCCTGGTGCGTCAACTGGCCGACGGCTCACTCCACCTGGGCGTGGAGAGCGACTGGGCCGAGACCCGCGCCCGGCTCCTCGACCTTCCCGGCTTCGGCCCGTGGACGGTCGACGTCATCGCGATGCGCGCCCTCGGCGACCCCGACGCGTTCCTGCCCACCGACCTCGGCATCCGGCGCGCGGCCCAGGAGCTGGGCCTGCCCTCCACCCCGGCGGCGCTCACCGCCCGCGCGGCGGCCTGGCGCCCCTGGCGGGCGTACGCCGTCCAGTACCTGTGGGCGACCGACAGCCACCCGATCAACTTCCTGCCCGTATGACGTAGACCGTAGATCGTAGACCGTATGAGAACAGCCGAGGACGATCCCGTGAAGCAGTTGAAGCAGTTGAAGCAGTTGAAGCAGCACACCGTCATCGACAGCCCCTACGGCCCCCTCACCCTCGTCGCCGACGAGGACGGCGTCCTGTGCGGCCTCTACATGACCGACCAGCGCCACCGTCCACCCGAGGAGACCTTCGGCGACCGCGACGCCACCCCCTTCGCCGAGGCGCAGGACCAGCTCGCGGCCTACTTCGCCGGGGAACTGAAGGAGTTCACCCTCGAACTGCGCCTGCACGGCACCGCGTTCCAGCGCAGCGTCTGGGACCAGCTGCGCCGCATCCCCTACGGCGAGACCCGCTCCTACGGCGAACTCGCCGCCGCCCTCGGCAACCCCGCCGCCTCCCGGGCCGTCGGACTGGCCAACGGCCGGAACCCGGTCGGCATCATCGTCCCCTGCCACCGGGTGATCGGTTCCGGCGGCGCCCTCACCGGCTACGGCGGCGGCCTTGACCGCAAACAGCGCCTGCTGGACTTCGAGCGCGGCACGGCGTTGTTCTAGGGGGTCCTACACCCCGGGGGCCTGGCCCGCTCTCGCGGCGGGTTCACCAGGCCACCTCACCGTGACGGTCGCGGAAGGTCCCGGTCGGTCCGTCGGCCCCGACGGTGGCGAGTTCGACGATCGCGTCGGTCCCCTCGGTCACCGTCTGCGGGCCGCTGTGCCCGTTGAAGTCGGTCGCCGTGTAGCCCGGGTCGGCCGCGTTCACCTTCATGTCCGGCCAGGCCTTCGCGTACTGCGTGGTCAGCATGGTCACGGCGGCCTTCGACGCCGTGTAGAGCGGCGCGACGGGCCGGGACTCGACGCGCTCGGGATCGTGGGTCGCCGCGAACGACCCCATGCCGCTCGACACGTTGACGATGACCGGGTTCGCGGACCCCCGCAGCAGAGGCAGGAACGCGTGGGTCACCCGGACGATCCCCACGACATTGACCTCGAACACCGCCTGGGCGTCGGCGGCCGTGATCTGGTCGGCGGGGCTGTGCGTCCCGAGCACGCCCGCGTTGTTGACCAGGACGTCGACGGCACCCTCGCGCGCGGCGACGTCGGCGGCGGCCGCGGCCACCGACACGTCGTCGGTCACATCGATCTGGACGAACCGGGCACCGAGGGCGTCGGCGGCCGCCTGGCCACGCTCCGGATCGCGAGCGCCGACGAGGACGGTGTGACCGGCCTCGATCAACCGGCGGGCGGTCTCGTACCCGAGGGACTTGTTGGCTCCTGTGATGAATGTTGTCGTCATGGGTCCACCTTCGGCCGGTGGCGAGAGCGGAACCAGTGCCCTCCGCGACGGTAGGACGGCCAGTACCAGGCACGGGCGCCGTCCGGCGGACACAATGGTCGGGTGGACGAGACCCTGGGCACGGCGTTGCGCCGCTGGCGCGACCGGCTTTCTCCTGTGGACGTCGGGCGGACCCCGCGGCCGGGACGACGTGCGGTGGGGTTGCGGCGCGAGGAACTCGCCGAGCTCGCGGGGCTGTCGGTCGACTATGTGGTGCGCCTTGAGCAGGGGCGGGCCACGAGCCCTTCCGCGCAGGTCGTCGCGAGCCTGGCCAGGGCGCTGCAGCTGGAGCCCGTGGAGCGCGATCACGCCTACCGGCTGGCCGGCCTCCTCCCGCCACAGGCGGGGACGATCTCCACGCACGTGCCGACGGGGGTCCAGCGGATGCTCGCCCGCCTCGGGGAGTTCCCCGTGGGCGTGTTCAGCGCCGACTGGACCCTGCTGTCCTGGACCCCCGCGTGGGCGGCGCTGCTGGGCGACCCCAGCGCCCGGACGCCCGTCGAGCGGAACCTGGTGCGGGCGGTCTTCGCCACGGGGCCCTCAGGACTCGCGGCCTGGCCCGTGCTCAAGGACGGCGACACCCTGAGCCCCGCCCTCGTCGCCGATCTGCGCACCGCCCTCGTCGACCACCCCCGCGACCAGGGACTGATCGACCTCGTCGCGGAAATGCGTTCCACCAGCGCGGAGTTCGCCCGGCTGTGGGACGAGGGCGCGGTCGGCCCGCACGTTTCGGCCCGCAAGACCGTCGTGCACCCCCAGGTCGGCGAGGTGACGTGCGACTGCGACGTGCTCACCGTCCCGGGCAGCGACATCCGCCTCGTCGTCTACACGGTGGCCGCGGGTTCCCTCGACGCCGAGAAACTGGAGTTCCTGCGGGTCACGAACGGCGTCCGCGCGAGCGGTTCCTGAGGGCCGGTTTCAGCTCGGTGCCGAGTGGCCGCGCGGCGTGCCGAGTTCCTGCAGCAGCCCGGGCAGCGCGACACCGATCGGCCGGCGTACGACCTCGTCCGCCCGGCTGTCGTAGGGGGTGGGTTCGGCGTTGACGATGATCAGCCGTGCGCCGTGGTCGGCGGCTAGGCCCGCGAGGCCGGCGGCGGGCTGGACCTGGAGGCTGGTGCCGACGGCGATGAACACCTGGCAGGCCTTGGTGATGGACACGGCCTCGCCGAGCACCACCGGATCGAGGCGTTCACCGAACATCACGGTGGCGGACTTGAGGATGCCGCCGCATTCGAGGCACGGGGGATCGTCCTCGCCCGCCTCGACCCGGGCCAGGGCCTCCTCCATGGGGCCGCGGGCGTGGCACCGCGTGCAGACCACGCTCCGGGCGGTTCCGTGCAGTTCGAGGACCTTGCGGGCGGGCATTCCGGCGAGCTGGTGCAGCCCGTCCACGTTCTGGGTGATCACGCGGACCGGGACGCCGGACTTCTCCAGCTCGGCGACGGCCCGGTGCGCGGCGTTCGGTTCGGCCTTCAGGGTCCGGTTCTGCCGCCGCATCTGCCAGGAGCGCCGCCGGATCTCCGGATCGCCCATGTAGTACTCGTACGTCACCAGCTTCTCGGCCTCGGGATCCCGCCGCCACAGCCCGTTCGGACCGCGGTAGTCGGGGATTCCGGAATCGGTGGAGATGCCTGCGCCGCTGAGTATGGCTACGAGAGGGCCGTTCATGGGCCGAGGGTAGGACGCCCGCCCGCCGGGAGGCGAGCGCATATCGCCCGGCCGCGGTGGACGGTCACGCCTCCTCCGGTCCCTTCGGCCGCCCCAACGTGCCGATCCCGGCGTACTGGGGCAGCGCCCGTACCAGGTCCGAGGGGAGGGCGATGCCGTCCTCGGTGGACGGGTCGACCGCCAGCCACAGATCGTCCTGGGGCCAGCTCACGGCCAGCTCGACGACCGGGACCCGGATCGCCGTGTCCGGGTCGGCCCCGGCCGCGGCCAGCGCGTCGTCCGACGTGAAGACGGGGACGTACCGATTGCCGTCCTGCTCGATCACGGGCAGGGCGAGCGCGCCCTCGGGCGGCTGCTCGCCCTCGGGCGGCACCGCCTGCGGCACGAGGGCGATACTGTTCGCGAGATCGATCAGCGCGGCCTGGGTGTCCTCGGCCGCGGCGGTCGCGTCGACCGGTGCGTGGTCGTCGGGGTGCGGTGTGCTCATGGGATCGGCCTCCTCCACTTCATGGCGCTCGCGGGTGTGCGCGCCTGGCGGCCCGAGTCCCTGCCCAGCATGCCCTTCAAACCGGGTTGGGTCGACAAATGGGATATATCACCTGGCCGGTCAGCCGACGCGACGGCCGTTCTCCAGCTCCGCCGTGCCGGACCCCGACACCAGGACGTCCAGGGCGGCGAGGACGCGGCGCCCCAGGGCGCCGGGCAGGTGGGCGGTGAGTTCCTCGCGGGGGACGAGACGCCAGGACAGGAGCTCCTCCTCCTGCAGGCGGATCGCCTTGAAGTCCTCCTCGGCGAGGACACCGCCGTCGTAGAGGTACGCCACCAGCGGCGGGCGTTCCGCCGTCCCGTGCACCCAGTCCACCGCCAGCAACCGGCCCGGTTCCACGTCGAGCCCGATCTCCTCCAGCGTCTCGCGGCGTGCGCCCTGGCGCGGTGTCTCCCCGTCGTCCGACTCGACGGTCCCGCCCGGCAGGGCCCAGCCCTCGCGGTAGTTCGGCTCGACGAGCAGTACCCGGCCCTCGGCGTCCCGGAAGAGGGCGGCGGCGCCGGAGAGGACACGCGGCAGTCCGGCGATGTACGCGGCGAAGTCTTCGGTGCTGGTCATTCAGGCAGGGTAACCGGCTGCCGGTGCCTCGAACCCCGCCGTCGCCAGGCGCAGGGTGCGTTCCGCCAGCGCACTGATCCGCACACCGTCGAAGCCGAACACCGCACTGCGGACCGTGTCCCGCAGCGGGTCCTTCCACTGCGCCGGGATGGCCGCCGCACCGTTCAGGACCCCGGCCACCGAGCCCGCGGTGGCGCCGTTGGAGTCGGTGTCCAGGCCGCCGCGGACGGTGAGGGCGATGGTGCGGGTGAAGTCGCCGTCGCCGTAGAGCAGGCCCGCGGTGAGGACGGCCGCGTTCGGGACGGTGTGGATCCAGCCCAGCCCGCCGGTCTCCTCGCCCAACGTGGCGAGGGTGTCCTCCCACGCCAGCCCGGTCTCGTGCAGGGTGGCGACCCGGCGGACGGTACGGGCCAGGCGGCAGCTCGCCGGGACGACGGTGAGCGCGGTGTCCAGGGCGTGCCGTACGGTCGGGGCGGTGAACGCGGCCGAGATCAGCGCCGCCGCGAACATCGCCCCGTACACGCCGTTGCCGGTGTGGGACAGCACCGCGTCCCGGCGGGCCAGCGCGGCGGCGCGGCGGGGCGCGCCCGGACTGGTCCAGCCGTAGACGTCGGCGCGGATCAGGGCGCCGATCCACTCCTGGTACGGGTTGTGGTGCGTGGCCGTCAGCGGGGGTTTCAGCCCGTCGGCGAGGTTGCGGTAGGCCGCCCGCTCCGCCGTGAACGTCTGCAGGTACGGCAGCCGCAGCAGCCACAGGTCGCCCACCTGCTCGGTGCTGAAGTCGAAGCCGTGGGTCTCCAGCAGGTGCAGTCCGAGGATCGCGTAGTCGACGTCGTCGTCGCGGCAGCTGCCGTCGATGCGGCCGCGCACGCACTGGCGCCACTCGGGGCGCAGCGCGAGGCCGTCGCTCTCGTCGGCGGGTTCGGGCAGATAGTCGGTGAGCGGCAGGGCGGCGGCCCGCCGCAGGTAGCGGTCGATGCGCTCGCGCGTCCACACCTCACCCTGCTCGACGGGCTTGCCCAGCATGTTGCCGGCGATCCGGCCCACCCAGCCGCCGAGGATGCGGTCGGCGAGTTCCGGCTCGGTGCGCACAGCGGTCATGGCTTCAGATGTACCCGGTTTCCGCCGCGGACACAGCAGACCGTCAGGGGATCCCCAGGCTTCGGGCGGTGCATGACGGCGGGGCCGTCCTGCGGTTATGGTCGCAGCGGCGCGGCTGGCCCGACGTGCAACGGGCCCGGAAAGCAAGGGGAATGCAAGGTGGCGGACGCTGCAGTGGGCGGGACCCGAGGGGTGCTCGTCGCCGCGGACAAGTTCAAGGGCTCGCTGACGGCCGTGCAGGTCGCCGCGCGGGTGACGGCCGGCCTGCGCCGGGTCGTGCCGGGCCTGCGCGTGGAGGCGCTGCCCGTGGCCGACGGCGGTGACGGGACCGTGGACGCGGCGGTCGCCGCCGGGTTCGAACGGCGGGAGGTCCGGGTCGCGGGGCCGCTCGGGCAGGAGGTGACCGCCGCGTTCGCGCTGCGCGGCGGTACGGCGGTCGTGGAGATGGCCGAGGCCAGCGGGCTGCAGCGGCTGCCGGCCGGTGTCTTCGCCCCGCTCACGGCCTCCACCTACGGCTCCGGGGAACTGCTGCGGGCCGCGCTGGACGCCGGGGCGCGGACCATCGTGTTCGGTGTCGGCGGCAGTGCCACCACGGACGGCGGGGCGGGCATGCTGACGGCGCTGGGGGCGCGGTTCCTGGACGCGGACGGGGAGCCGGTGCCGCCGGGCGGGGGCGGGCTGGCCGGTCTCGCGAGCGCGGACCTCACCGGTCTGGACCCCCGGCTGTCCTCGGTCGAACTGGTGCTGGCCAGTGATGTGGACAATCCGCTGACCGGGCCGAAGGGGGCGCCCGCGGTGTACGGGCCGCAGAAGGGGGCCTCTCCGGACGACGTGGAGGCCCTGGACGCGGTGCTGGCGCACTACGCGCAGGTGCTGGAGGCGACGGTGGGGCCGCGGGCGGCGGAGTACGCGGCTGCCCCGGGCGCGGGCGCGGCCGGCGGCATCGGATACGGCGCCCTGCTCCTCGGGGCCGCGTTCCGCCCCGGCATCGAGGTGATGCTCGACGTCCTCGGCTTCGGCCCCGCGCTCGCGCGCGCCGACCTGGTGATCACCGGCGAGGGCTCCCTGGACGAGCAGACCCTGCACGGCAAGGCCCCCGCGGGCGTCGCCGCGGCGGCGCGTGCCGCGGGCAAGGACGTCGTCGCGGTGTGCGGGCGGCTGGCCCTGACGCCGGACGCCCTGCAGCGGGCCGGGATCCGCCGGGCGTACCCGCTGACCGGGGTCGAACCGGACGTGGCGAAGTGCATCGCCGAAGCGGGGCCCATCCTGGAGCGGGTGGCGGAGACGATCGCACACGACCACTTGACCTGACCGCTGCACCCCGGCGGGGGCTGCGTCCCCTGCGCCCCCGGTAGGGCCTCCCCTGCACCCCGGCGGGCCTCCGCCCCTGCACCCCGGCAAGGCCCGCGTCCCGCAGGCTCCGGTCAAGGGGGTACGCCGGGGCTGGTTAGGGGCCGGGTGACCTCTCAGTCGGCCGAGACGGGTGGTGGGTGGGCACAGGCCCGGGGGTCTGGGGGCGGAGCCCCCAGCAGGGGGCACGTGTACGCCGGCACGCAAAAGGCCCCGGACCAGAAAACGATCCGGGGCCCACGCCAGCGCGAGCGCTACGGCAGCTGCGCCGCCCGCGCCTCCCGCCGGTTGTCGCGGAAGTTGTTCACCCGGCGAGCCGTGGCGAACAGCGGGATCACCGCGCCCGTGACGAGCTGCAGCGCGCAGCCGGTCTGGAGGAGGAGCTGGCCGCTGGGGGCGTCGAAGGCCCAGGCCGCCAGCAGGCCCATCGACACGACGATCCAGGACAGCATCGCCACCGCGAGGCGACCCCGCGGCTTCGGGTACTCGACCCGGCTCACCATCAGCCAGGCCGTGCCCAGGATCGCCAGGAGCGTCGCCACGAAGGGCAGCTCGAGGAGCACGATCGAGACCACGGTCAGCGCACCGAACGGGGAGGGCATGCCCTGGAACATGCCGTTCGGTACCGTCACGCACGAGAAGCGCGCCAGCCGTAGCACCACGGCCAGCAGCACCACGATCGCCCCGACCGCCGCGACTCTCTGGTGGGCGTCGTCCGCGACCATGCCGTAGACGAGGACGAAGTACGCCGGCGCCAGCCCGAAGCTGATCAGGTCGGAGAGGTTGTCCAGCTCCGCACCCATCGGCGACGACCGCAGCTTGCGCGCCACCAGGCCGTCGAACAGGTCGAACACCGCCGCGCACAGCATCAGGATGACCGCCGTGGCCGCGCTGTGGCGGGCCATGCCCGTCTCCTGGTCACCCGTGAGGTGCGGGATCAGGATGCCGGTGGTGGTGAAGTACACCGCCATGAACCCGCATGTGGCGTTGCCGAGGGTGAGGGTGTCCGCTATCGAGAGGCGGAGAGAGAGGGGCATCTCCTCCTCGTCGTCCACCTCGTCGGGGCCCGGCACCCAGCCGGCCTGCGTCTCCGGATCAATCACGGTCAATGCGAGTCACCCCAGCCACGGTCTTCTGGCCGACCTCGACCGCGACCTCCACGCCCTCGGGCAGGTAGAGGTCGACACGCGAGCCGAAGCGGATCAGACCGATGCGGTCGCCCTGCTCGACCTTCGTCCCCTGCGGGATGTACGGCACGATACGGCGGGCCACCGCGCCGGCGATCTGGATCATCTCGATGTCGCCGAGTTCGGTGTCGAAATGCCAGACTACGCGCTCGTTGTTCTCGCTCTCCTTGTTGAAGGCGGGAACGAAGCCACCGGGGATGTGTTCGACCGACGTCACCGTGCCCGAAAGGGGCGCGCGGTTGACGTGAACATTGAGCGGGCTCATGAAGATCGCGACGCGGGTGCGCCCGTCCTTCCACGGCATGATGCTCTGCACCACACCGTCGGCCGGCGAGATGACCCGGCCCTGGGTGATCTCGCGCTCGGGGTCGCGGAAGAACCACAGCATGCCCGCCGCGAGCGCGGTGGCGGGCACGGCGACGGCCTTGGCGGCGCCGGAGCGGCGCGCGCGGGCCAGGCTGAGGGCTGCGGTGGCGACGGTCGGGAGAAGCCACGGCGATGCTCCGCGCGCAAGGCGTACGCCGGCTCGGCTGTCGCGAGGTGCAGAGGTTTGGCTGTGGGGCATGGATGACCTTCGTAGCGGATGATGCCGCGCTGGAACGGGGGACGGCGGCTTTCCCGGGATCGTACCGGTCGCGGGCCACAACTGGGCAAGCCAGGAAGCCGAGTCGGCGGCAGAACAGCGTTTACGGGGTGTGATCTTCTTCTCGAAGAAAACACCCCGCACCCGGACAATCAGCCTTGGAACCGATACTCCTCGAGCAGCCTGCGACCGATGATCATTTTTTGGATCTCGGCGGTACCTTCACCGATCAGCAGCATCGGGGCCTCGCGGTAGAGGCGCTCGATCTCGTACTCCTTGGAGAAGCCGTAGCCGCCGTGGATCCGGAAGGCGTCCTCCACGACCTCCTTGCAGTACTCGGAGGCGAGGTACTTCGCCATCCCAGCCTCGAGGTCGTTACGCTCACCGGAGTCCTTTTTGCGTGCCGCGTTGACCATCATCGCATGCGCGGCCTCGACCTTGGTAGCCATCTCCGCGAGCTTGAACTGGATGGCCTGGTGCTGCGCGATGGGCTTGCCGAAGGTGTGCCGCTGCTGGGCGTACCGAACGCCCAGCTCGAAGGCGCGCTGGGCGACACCGCAGCCACGCGCCGCCACATTGACGCGCCCGACCTCCACGCCGTCCATCATTTGGTAAAAACCTCGGCCGGTGACGCCGCCGAGCACCCGGTCGGCCGGAATCCGCAGACCGTCCATGATGAGCTCGGTCGTGTCGACGCCCTTGTAGCCCATCTTGTCGATCTTGCCCGGGATGGTGAGGCCGGGCCGGACCTCGCCGAAGCCGGGCTCCTTCTCCACCAGGAAGGTCGTCATCGACTTGTGGGGCGCCGTACCCTCGGGGTGTCCTTCGTCACTTCGGACCAGGACGGCGACCAGGGACGACGTACCGCCGTTCGTCAGCCACATCTTCTGGCCGTTCAGGACGTACTCGTCGCCGTCCTTCACCGCCTTCGACGTGATCGCCGACACATCGGAGCCGAGTCCCGGCTCGGACATCGAGAACGCGCCCCGGATGTCGCCGGCCGCCATCCGGGGGAGGAAGTGGTCCTTCTGCTCCTGCGTGCCGTGCTGCTTGAGCATGTACGCCACGATGAAGTGCGTGTTGATGATGCCGGAGACCGACATCCAGCCGCGGGCGATCTCCTCCACGCACAGGGCGTAGGTCAGCAGCGACTCGCCCAGGCCCCCGTACTCCTCGGGGATCATCAGACCGAACAGGCCGAGTTCCTTCAGCCCGTCGACGATCGCTTGCGGGTACTCGTCGCGGTGCTCCAGCTCGGTCGCGACAGGAATGATCTCCTTGTCGACAAAGTCCCGTACGGTGGAGAGGATCTCCTGCTGGATGTCGGTCAGACCGGCGGTCTGGGCGAGACGGGCCATGCCTACTTCTCCTGCTGCTCGGGTTCCGGGCGGCCCGGCTGCTCGCCGCCGCGCTCCTTGATGTACGTCTCGGTCGGCACCATCACCTTGCGGCGGAAGACGCACACGAGGGTGCCGTCCTGCTTGTAGCCCTTGGTCTCGACGTGGACGATGCCGCGGTCGTTCTTGGACTTCGACGGCCACTTGTCGAGCACGGTGGTCTCGCCGTAGATGGTGTCGCCGTGGAAGGTCGGCGCCACGTGCTTGAGCGACTCGATCTCCAGGTTGGCGATCGCCTTGCCGGAGACGTCCGGGACGGACATGCCGAGCAGGAGGGAGTAGATGTAGTTCCCGACGACGACGTTCTTGCCGAAGTCCGTCGTCTTCTCCGCATAGTTCGTGTCCATGTGGAGGGGGTGGTGGTTCATGGTGAGGAGACAGAACAGGTGGTCGTCGTACTCCGTGACCGTCTTGCCCGGCCAGTGCTTGTACGTCGCCCCGACCTCGAACTCCTCGTAGGTGCGTCCGAACTGCATGGCCGTCACGCCTCCGGGATCTCGAACTTGCCGGTGCGCTGCATACCCGCCGCCCGGCCCTTGCCCGCGATGACCAGCGCCATCTTGCGGCTGGCCTCGTCGATCATCTCGTCGCCGAGCATCGCGGACCCCTTCTTGCCGCCGGCCTCGGACGTGTAGTAGTCGTACGCGTCCAGGATCAGCTCGGCGTGGTCGTAGTCCTCCTGCGACGGAGAGAAGATCTCGTTCGACGCCTCGACCTGGCCCGGGTGCAGCACCCACTTGCCGTCGAAGCCGAGGGCGGCGGCGCGCTGGGCGACCTCGCGGTAGCCGTCGACGTTGCGGATCTGCAGGTAGGGGCCGTCGATCGCCTGGAGGTTGTTGGCGCGGGCGGCCATCAGGATCTTCATCAGGATGTAGTGGTAGGCGTCCGCCGGGTAACCGGGCGGCTGCTCGCCCACGACGAGGGACTTCATGTTGATGGAGGCCATGAAGTCGGCCGGGCCGAAGATGATCGTCTCCACGCGCGGGGAGGCCTGCGCGATCTCGTTGACGTTGTTCAGGCCCTGCGCGTTCTCGATCTGCGCCTCGATGCCGATCCGGCCGACCTCGAAGCCCATCGTCTTCTCGATCTGGGTCAGCAGCAGGTCCAGCGCGACGACCTGCTGGGCCGACTGCACCTTCGGCAGCATGATGCAGTCGAGGTTCTGGCCGGCGCCCTCGACCACCGTGACGACGTCGCGGTAGGTCCACTCGGTCGTCCAGTCGTTGACCCGCACGACCCGCGTCTTGCCCGTCCAGTCGCCCTCGTTGAGGAACTTGACGATGGTGTGCCGCGCCTCCGGCTTGGCGAGCGGCGCGCACGCGTCCTCCAGGTCGAGGAAGACCTGGTCCGCCGGGAGGCCCTGCGCCTTCTCCAGGAAGCGCGGGTTGCTTCCCGGTACCGCGAGACACGAGCGGCGGGGACGCAGACGGTTGACTGTCATGCGGGGACCTCCAGGGGGTCGAGCTGGTTCGCTTTCCGGATCTCGTCGACGATGCGGCCGATGATTCCGGTGATGTCGAAGTCCTTCGGGGTGAACACGGCGGCCACGCCCGCGGCCCTCAGCTGTTCGGCGTCACCGCCTGGGATGATGCCACCTGCGATCACCGGTATATCTGTGGCACCGGCCACACGGAGCCGCTCCAGCACGTCCGGCACCAGCTGGGCGTGCGAACCGGACAGGATCGACAGGCCGACCGCGTGCACGTCCTCGGCGAGGGCCGCGTCCACGATCTCCTCAGGCGTCAGCCGGATGCCCTGGTAGACCACCTCGAAGCCGGCGTCACGGGCCCGTACGGCGATCTGCTCGGCGCCGTTGGAGTGCCCGTCCAGGCCGGGCTTGCCGACCAGGAAGCGCAGCTTGCCCACACCCAGGTCGCGGGCGGTGGCGTCCACCCGGGCGCGGACGTCGGCGAGGGCCGAGCCGGCCTCGGCGGTGACGGCCACCGGCGCGGAGGAGACCCCGGTCGGTGCCCGGAACTCCCCGAACACCTCGCGCAGCGCCCCCGCCCACTCGCCGGTGGTGACCCCGGCGCGGGCGCACTCCAGGGTGGCCTCCATCAGGTTGTCGGTGCCCTTGGCGGCCTCCTTCAGCTTCTCCAGCGCCTTGCAGGGACGCGGATGGTTGAAGGGCGGCTGGTACCGCGTGTCGCGCCACTGCTGGAGCGAGGCGATGACCCGGGCCTCGACCGCCGGGTCGACGGTCTGGATCGCGGTGTCCAGGTCGGCCGTCAGCGGGTTCGGCTCGGTCGTCTCGAAGACGTTGACGCCGACGATCTTCTCCTGCCCGGACTCGATCCGGGCCCGGCGCTCGGCGTGCGAGGCGACCAGCTGCGACTTGAGGTAGCCGGACTCCACGGCGGCCATCGCACCGCCCATCTCCTGGATGCGCTCGATCTCCGCGAGGGACTCCTCGACGAGCTCGCCCACCTTCGCCTCGATGACCTTCGAGCCCTCGAAGATGTCCTCGTACTCCAGCAGGTCGCTCTCGTGGGCGAGCACCTGCTGGATGCGCAGGCTCCACTGCTGGTCCCAGGGCCGGGGAAGACCCAGCGCCTCGTTCCAGGCGGGCAGCTGGACGGCACGCGCGCGTGCGTCCTTGGAGAGGGTCACGGCCAGCATCTCCAGGACGATCCGCTGGACGTTGTTCTCGGGCTGCGCCTCGGTCAGCCCGAGGGAGTTCACCTGGACGCCGTAGCGGAAGCGGCGGTGCTTGGGGTTCTCGATGCCGTACCGCTCCCGGGTGATCCGGTCCCAGATGCGTCCGAAGGCCCGCATCTTGCACATCTCCTCGACGAAGCGGACGCCCGCGTTCACGAAGAAGGAGATACGGCCGACGACGTCGCCCATGCGCTCCTGCGGCACCTGCCCGGAGTCGCGCACGGCGTCCAGCACCGCGATCGCCGTCGACATCGCGTACGCGATCTCCTGGACCGGCGTGGCGCCCGCCTCCTGCAGGTGATAGCTGCAGATGTTGATCGGGTTCCACTTCGGTATGTGGGAGACCGTGTACGCGATCATGTCGGTCGTCAGGCGGAGCGACGGCCCCGGCGGGAACACATGGGTGCCCCGGGACAGGTACTCCTTGACGATGTCGTTCTGGGTCGTGCCCTGGAGCTTGGTGATGTCCGCGCCCTGCTCCTCGGCGACGACCTGGTAGAGCGCCAGGAGCCACATGGCCGTGGCGTTGATCGTCATCGAGGTGTTCATCTGTTCCAGGGGGATGTCCTGGAACAGACGGCGCATGTCACCGAGGTGCGCGACCGGCACACCGACCCGGCCGACCTCGCCGCGGGCGAGGATGTGGTCGGAGTCGTAGCCGGTCTGCGTGGGCAGGTCGAACGCGACCGACAGGCCGGTCTGCCCCTTGGCGAGGTTGCGCCGGTACAGCTCGTTGGACGCCTCGGCGGTGGAGTGACCGGCGTACGTGCGCATGAGCCACGGCCGGTCCTTCTGACGCTCAGTCATCTATGCCTCCGCGGTACTCAGATGTTCCGGAAGCGGTTGATGGCGTCGACGTGCTGCGCGCGCTTCTCCGCGTCGCGCACGCCCAGGCCCTCCTCGGGCGCCATGCACAGGACGCCGACCTTGCCCTGGTGGAGGTTGCGATGCACGTCGTAGGCCGCCTGACCGGTCTCCTCCAGGGAGTAGACCTTCGACAGCGTGGGGTGGATCTTGCCCTTGGCGATGAGGCGGTTGGCCTCCCAGGCCTCGCGGTAGTTGGCGAAGTGGGAGCCGATGATCCGCTTCAGCGACATCCACAGGTAGCGGTTGTCGTACTCGTGCATGTAGCCCGAGGTCGAGGCGCAGGTGGTGATGGTGCCGCCCTTGCGGGTGACGTACACAGAGGCGCCGAAGGTCTCGCGGCCGGGGTGCTCGAAGACGATGTCGATGTCCTCGCCGCCGGTGAGTTCGCGGATGCGCTTGCCGAAGCGCTTCCACTCCTTCGGGTCCTGGGTGTTCTCGTCCTTCCAGAACTTGTAGCCCTCGGCGTTGCGGTCGATGATCGCCTCCGCGCCCATCGAGCGGCAGATCTCCGCCTTCTGCGGACTGGAGACGACACAGATCGGGTTGGCGCCGCCGGCCAGCGCGAACTGGGTGGCGTAGCTGCCGAGGCCGCCGCTCGCACCCCAGATGAGCACGTTGTCGCCCTGCTTCATGCCGGCGCCGTTGCGGGAGACCAGCTGGCGGTAGGCGGTGGAGTTCACCAGGCCCGGGGCGGCGGCCTCCTCCCAGCTGAGGTGGTCGGGCTTGGGCATCAGCTGGTTGGACTTCACCAGCGCGATCTCCGCGAGACCGCCGAAGTTGGTCTCGAAGCCCCAGATGCGCTGCTCGGGGTCGAGCATGGTGTCGTTGTGGCCGTCGCTCGACTCCAGCTCCACGCTCAGGCAGTGCGCGACGACCTCGTCACCGGGCTTCCAGGCGTTGACGCCGGGGCCGGTGCGCAGGACGACGCCCGCGAGGTCGGAGCCGATGATGTGGTACGGCAGGTCGTGGCGCTTGGCGAGCTCGTTGGTGCGGCCGTAGCGCTCCAGGAAGCCGAAGGTCGACAGCGGCTCGAAGATCGAGGTCCACACCGAGTTGTAGTTGACCGAGGAGGCCATGACGGCCACCAGGGCCTCGCCCGGGCCGAGCTCGGGCAGTGGCACCTCGTCGAGGTGGATCGACTTGCGCGGGTCCTTGTCACGGGTCGCGAGGCCCGCGAACATCTCCGTCTCGTCCTTGTGCACGGTGATCGCGCGGTACGACTCGGGGAGCGGCAGAGCGGCGAAGTCGGCGGACGTGGCGTCCTTCGACTGGATCGCGTCCAGGATGTCCTTCACGGTCACGGTGTTGCCTCCGGCGGTGAGCGCCCTGAGGGAGGGGCGCTGAGGGTTCGTCGGTGCTGCGATGAGTGCTGCTGAGGGGTGGGTGAGGGGTGCCGTCGGTTCGGCGGTGGTGTTTCGGCAGCGCTTTGTGGCGCGGGAGGTTGCCTGTGACGCAGGCGTCCGGGCGCGCAGGCCGTCCGGCTTGCGGGGACAGCCCACGCGCGAAAGGTCGCTGCGCGCCGGCCGCCCGGACTTCCTTCAACGTATGACACCCCGTGTCAGGTCGCAAGGCACTGAGTGCCAGAACTTGCTCTCACCTGAAATCTTTACGTAACAAATGAGCGATGATCGATCGAACGGCCCCTGAAATGCACGCGAAAACATGCCCTGACATGCCAAAACGGCCACCCTTGGGGGTGGCCGTCATCACAGGACGGGGGAGAGCCCGGAGGGCGCTCAGCGCTCCTTGAGGGCCTCCTCGATGGTCCGCATGACCTCGTCCAGCGGGGCGTCGGTCCGGGCGACCGTCACCAGCACCTCGCCGTGCGGGGACACCGTGGCGGGGACCGCCGCCGGCTGCGGGGCGGCGCCGCGCCCGGCCCCGATGCCGGTGCCGAAGGTCTTCCGCACGATCGCGAAGGCGTGGTCGAGCTGGGCCTCGACATCGCCCTGGCCGCCGGCCCTGAGCCAGCGGCGCAGCACATGGTTGTGGGCGGTCACCACGGCCGACGCGGCGACCTCCGCGAGCAGCGGGTCGTCGTTGGCGTCGTCGTCGTGCGCGTGCTCGTCGAAATGGCCGAGGAGGTAGCGGGTGAAGAGGCGCTCGTAGCGGGCCACCGACGCGATCTCCGCCTCGCGCAGGGTGGGCACCTCGCGGGTGAGCTTGTAGCGGGCGACCGAGATGTCCGGCCGGGCCGCGTACATCTTCATGACTTCCTTGATGCCGCGGCACACGGTGTCGAGCGGGTGCTCGTGCGCGGGGGCGGCGTTGAGGACCGCCTCGGCACGGATCAGCGTGTCGTCGTGATCGGGGAAGATCGCCTCTTCCTTGGAGCGGAAGTGGCGGAAGAAGGTGCGGCGCGCGACCCCGGCCGCGGCGGCGATCTCGTCGACGGTGGTCGCCTCGTACCCCTTGGTCGCGAACAACTCCATCGCGGCTGCCGCCAGTTCTCGGCGCATCTTGAGCCGCTGGGCGGCGGCACGGCCGCCTGCGGCACTTTCCGGCGCGTCGGGCGTAGCTGGTGTACGGGAGGACTTGGCGGGCTGGGACATGCCCCGAACGTACTGCATGTGCGCAGCTCGATGCGTGGATCCCGGGTTTCCCCCGCCCTGGAGGGGAGGGGGAGACGTGGGCCGGGCGGGCGGGGGAGACGCAGGCCGGGCGGGCGGGGGAGACGCGGCCGAGTCGAGCAGTCCGCCCCAGTCGCCGGGACGGTCAGCGGCGGGCATGTTCGCGGAAGCCCCGGCCGGTCTTGCGGCCGAGGCAGCCCGCGGCCACCAGGTGCTCAAGGAGGGGCGCCGGGGCCAGTCCCGGGTCGCGGAACTCCCGGTGGAGCACCTTCTCGATCGCCAGGGAGACGTCGAGCCCGACCACGTCCAGGAGCTCGAAGGGCCCCATGGGGTAGCCGCCGCCCAGCTTCATCGCCGCGTCGATGTCGTCCAGCGACGCGTAGTGCTCCTGCACCATCTTCACCGCGTTGTTGAGGTACGGGAACAGCAGCGCGTTCACGATGAAGCCCGCACGGTCGCCGCAGTCCACCGCGTGCTTCCTGATCTTCGCGCAGACCTCGCGGACCGTGGCGTGCACGTCCTCGGCCGTCAGTACCGTACGGACGACCTCCACCAGCTTCATCGCCGGCGCCGGGTTGAAGAAGTGCATGCCGATCACGTCCTGCGGACGCGAGGTGGCCCGGGCGCAGGCGACGACCGGCAGTGAGGAGGTCGTGGTCGCCAGGACCGCGCCCGGCTTGCACACCTTGTCAAGCGTCGCGAACAGCTGGCGCTTGACCTCCAGGTCCTCGGCGACCGCCTCGACGGCCAGGTCCACGTCCGCGAAGGCGTCGTAGGAGCCCGCCGCGGTGATCCGGTCCAGGGTCCCGGCGGCCGCCTCGGCGGTCAGCCTGCCCTTGTCGACCGAGCGGGCCAGGGACTTGCCGATACGGGCCTTCGCGGCCTCGGCCTTCTCCTCGCTGCGGGCGGCCAGCACGACGTCGTACCCGGCCTTGGCGAAGACCTCGGCGATACCGGACGCCATGGTGCCGGAGCCCGCCACGCCGACGGAGCGGACCGGCCGGCCGGGAGTCCCGGAGCCGGCGGAGCCGGGCGTCAGCGCGTCCGGCACGACGGTCGCGCTGCCCGGCGCCTCGTACGTGTAGAAACCGCGCCCCGACTTCCGGCCGGTCAGGCCCGCCTCGGCGAGCTGCTTCAGGATCGGGGCGGGGGCGTGCAGCCGGTCACGGGACTCGGCGTACATGGCGTCCAGGACGGTGCGCGCGGTGTCGATGCCGATCAGGTCGAGCAGGGCGAGGGGGCCCATCGGCAGGCCGCAGCCGAGCCGCATCGCCGCGTCGATGTCCTCACGGGAGGCGTACTTCGCCTCGTACATCGCGGCGGCCTGGTTGAGGTAGCCGAACAGCAGGCCGTCCGCGACGAAACCGGGGCGGTCGCCGACCGCGACGGGCTCCTTGCCGAGGTCGAGGGCGAGGTCGGTGACCGCGGTGACGGCCGCCGGCGCGGTCAGCACGGAGGAGACGACCTCGACCAGCCGCATCGCCGGGGCCGGGTTGAAGAAGTGCAGGCCCAGCACGCGCTCGGGGCGGGCGGAGTCGGCGGCCAGACGGGTCACGGACAGGGCGTTGGTGCCGGTCGCAAGGATCGCCTCCGGCCGCACTATGCCGTCGAGCGCCCGGAAGATCTGGTGCTTGACCTCGTACGACTCGGGGGCCACCTCGATGACCAGGTCGGCGTCCGCGGCGGCCGTGAGGTCGGTGCCGGTGCGCACCCGGCCGAGGAGGTCCGCGCGCTCCTGCTCGGTGAGCTTGCCGCGCCGCACGGCGCGGGCGGTGGAGGACTCCAGCGCGGCGAGGGCCCCGGCGGCCTGGGTCTCGCTGATGTCGATGCCGATCACCTCGCGGCCGGCCTTGGCGAGGACCTCGGCGATGCCGGTGCCCATGGTGCCGAGACCGACGACGGCAATGGTCTTGAGCGGGGACAGAGGGGTGTCGGACAGGGGAGTGGCCATCGCGGACTCCAGGAATGAGGGTGACGACGAAAGCGCGCCGGGTGCGCCGAGGGGCGCACACCGGGGCGTGCAGAGCTGCGTGAGTGCGGGTGCCGACCGGGCTGCTGAGCGCACACGCCCGGTGCCGTCGCGGCGGGCGCGAGCGCCCGGGGAAACGGCGGATCCGACCGGCTCTGTCCCGAAGCCGGGTCGTACTGCGGTACACGATGTACCGAACCGACCAGCGCTCACGACGGCCGCGTCACCAAACCGTCGCAAGCGGATGTGCGAGTGGGTAACTCGCTCGTCTGAGCTTAACCGGCGGGTAACGAGCGCGCCAGCCCCCTGAGTTTGTGATGTAGCTCCCTCTCGTCCGCTCACACCCCTACCCTGGGCTTCGTGGACGAAGAGTTGCGATCGCTCACGGAGCGTCTACGACAGGAGTCCGGGGGCTCGGCGGCGTACGAGCGCCTGGTGGCCACGGACGACCTCGACGAACTGGCCGAGGTGCTCACCGCGGCCGGGCAGCCGTTGTGGGCCAGGGAGTTGGCCGCGTTCCGGCTGGGGTTGGCCGGCGACCGGCGGGCCTTCGAGTCCCTCGTGCTGCTCCTCAACCACCGCGACCCGCCGCGCTGCGCCTCCGCCGCCCACGCCCTGGCCCGCCTGGGCGACCCGCGCACCGCACGCGCCGCCGCCGCGCTGGCCACCAACGAACTGCGCGTCGCCTACGCCCTGCATCCCGTGCGGCTCCTGGTCGAACTGCGCGCCCCCGAGTCCGTACCCGCGCTGATCACCACCCTGGAGCGGCGGCTGCGCCCGCACGACCCCTACCGCCGGGTGGCCCTCGCCTGTGTGGAGGGGCTCGGCGTGCTCGAGGACGCCCGGGCCAGACGCGTGCTGAACGAGTCCCTGGCGCATCCCGCGCTCGCCGAGGCGGCGGTGCACGCGCTGGCGCGGATCCCGCAGCAGCGGTGAGCCCGGGTCAGCCGGCCGCCTGCCGCACGTACCGCACCTCGGGCACCTCCACCCCGTCCACCTCGAAGGGCTCCTCGGCGCCGTCCGCGCGGAACCCCGCCCGCTCGTAGAAACGCCGGGCGGGAGCGTTCTCCTTCAGGACCCAGAGGAACATCCGCGGGCGCCCGGCGGCGGCGCACCGCCGCAGCGACTCCTGGAGGAGCGCCCGGCCGATGCCGGTGCCGCAGTGCCGACTGTCGACGTAGATCGCATACAGTTCACCGTCGTCGGTGTACGTCTCCCCCTCCCGGTACGGGCCGAGGGCGGCCCACCCGAGGACCTCGCCGTCCCGCTCGGCGACCAGGTTCACCAGCCTCCCGTCCCTCTGCCGGAACCGGGCGCGCAGCCGCTCAGCGTCCCGGGCGACGCTGAGCGCGTCGAGGTACGACTGCGGCATCAGTCCCCGGTAGGCGGTCTGCCACCCCCCGATACGGATCTCGGCGACACGGTCGCAGTCGGCGAGGGTCATCTTCCGGACCAGCGTCCCGCTCACCGGGCCACCACCGCGAACGCCTCGATCTCCATCAGGAACGCGGGCGAGACCAGCGCGGCCACCTGCACGGCCGAGGCGGCCGGCAGCCGGTCGTCGGGTATGCGCGCGGCGCGCGCCGCCCGGATCGCGGGCAGGTACGCCATGTCCGTGACGAAGTAGGTGAGCTTGACGACGTCCTCGAACGTCGCTCCGGCGGCGGCCAGGCAGCGACTGAGGTTCTCGAACACCTGGCGGGCCTGGGCCTCCGGGTCGCCCTCGCCGACGAGCCTGCCGTCCTCGTCGAGGGCCAGCTGGCCGGAGACGGCGACGAAACGGCCCGTGCCGATGACGACATGGCTGTACTGGGCGGCGGGGGCGACGCCGTCGGGGGCGGTGATCCTGGTCGGTCCGGTCATGCTGCCATGATGGATCATGGGACCGGCGCCGCTCCCGACGGATCGTCAGGCCGCGGTCAGCGCCGGGATCCCAGCAACTGGTGCAGGTTCCAGCCGGGGGACGAGGAGGGCGCCGTCCTGGTCGCCCGCGGTTCCGGGTCCGGCAGGGCCGGGCACACCGCGTCGGCGGCGCCGGAGCCGCGCGGCACCGTGCCGTCCGCCAGGTAGGCGGCCAGGTAGGTGTCCAGGCAGCGGTTCCCGCTCAGCGTGATGCCGTGGTTGCCGCCGCCCTGCTCGACCACCAGGCTGGAGCCGGCGAGCAGGCGATGGACCGTCAGGCCGCCCTGGTACGGGGTGGCCGCGTCGTTCGTCGCCTGGAACAGCAGCGCCGGCGGCAGACGGTCGTTGGCGACGCTCGTGCGGCGCAGGGAGGCCGTCGGCCAGAACGCGCAGGGCGCGTTGTACCAGGCGTTGCTCCAGGCCATGAACGGCGCCCGTGCGTACACCGCCCAGTTGTCCTTGCTCCACTGCCGCCAGTCACGGGGCCACGAGGCGTCCCGGCACTGCACCGCGGAGTACACGCCGTAACCGTTCTCGTCCGCGGCGCTGACGGCACCGATGTCCCGGTACGCGTCGAGCAGTGGGCCGGAGTCGTCGCGGTTGACGTAGGCGGCGAGGGCCTCGGCGAGATGGGGCCAGTAACCGTTGTAGTAGCCGCCGGGGATGTAGGTGTCCTCCAGTTCGGAGGCGCCCACCTTGCCGCCCGCGGGCTTGCGGGCCAGTGCCGCGCGCATCGCGTACCACTTGGCCTCGACCTGCCGCGGATCGGTGCCGAGCCGGTACCTCGAGTCGTGCCGGGCGATCCACGCCATCAGGGCGCGGTGGCGGTCGTCGAAGGCGTAGTCCTGGGCGATGTTCGCCTCGTACCAGACGCCGTCCGGGTCGACGACCGAGTCCAGGACCAGGCGGCGAACCCGCAGCGGATGGAGCTTGGCGTAGACCGCCCCGAGGTAGGTGCCGTAGGAGTAGCCGAGGTAGCTGATCCGCTCGGCGCCCAGGGCTCTGCGGACGGTGTCCATGTCCTGGGCGGCGCTGACCGTGTCGAGGTAGGGCAGCACGCTCGCGTACTTCTTGCCGCAGGCCGCGGCGAAGGCCCGCACACGGGCCAGGCCCGCCTTCTCCAGCGCGGGGGTGGCGGGGACCGTGTCGGGGCGCACGGGGGCGAAGTAGCCGGGGTCGCAGTTCAGCGCGGGCGTGCTCCTGCCGACACCGCGCGGATCGAAGCCGATCACGTCGTACTGGGCGGCCACCGACCCGGGCAACGCGGACGCGACGAAGCCGGCCAGCGCCAGACCGCTGCCGCCGGGGCCGCCGGGGTTGACCAGCAGCGGGCCCTGGTAGGTCGCCGCGGTGTGCGGGACGCGGGACAGGGCGAGCGTGATCTGCCGTCCGGCCGGGTTCGCGTGGTCGAGCGGCACGCCCAGGGTCGCGCACTGCAGTGTCGGGTAGGCGGTGGTGCCGCACTTCTTCCAGGTGAGTCCGGCGGCGGACGCGGCCGAGGACGTACCCGCGTCGGCGGGCGCGGCCGTGACCGACCCGGCCAGGACTGCGGCGGCAGCGCACAGCAGGGCTGCGCGTGTTCTCATGGGTCCTCCCGGGACGGAGGGCGGCGGTGACCGCGAGGCTCACGGTCCTTGCCGCATCGTCCCGGGATGCGGGCCCCGGGGAACGTCCCGCCGCGATACTTGACCCGATCGGGCCGCGGGATCCCCCGAACGCTCTCACAGCAGACTGAGTTGGACCGGCCCGGACGTCTCCGGCTCCGACGTCTCCGGCTCCGACGTCTCCGTTGCCGCCTGCGGCGAAGCCGGCCGGCGGTGCGTGCCCGCGCGGGTGGGGCCGATGCCGAACTCCCGGGCCAGCTCGTGCACCTGACGGGTCACCATGCGCTGGTACCACTTCGGCGCGTAGGCGCCCTCCGTGTACAGCCGCTCGTAACGGCGCACCAGATGCGGATGGTGGTCGGTCAGCCAGGCCGTGAACCACTCGCGGGCCCCGGGCCGCAGATGCAGCACCAGCGGGGTCACGGAGGTGGCCCCGGCGGCCGCGATCGCCCGTACGGTGGCCCGCAGCTGGTCGGGGTGGTCGCCGAGGAACGGGATCACCGGCGCCATCAGCACCCCGCAGCCGATGCCGTGCTCGCCGAGCGTCCGTACGACGTCCAGTCGGCGCTCGGGCGCGGGTGTACCCGGTTCCACGGTCCGCCACAGGTCGTGGTCGGTGAAGCCCACGGACACCGAGATGCCGACGTCCGTGACCTCGGCGGCCCGGGTGAGCAGGTCGAGGTCGCGCATGATCAGCGTGCCCTTGGTCAGGATCGAGAAGGGGTTCGCGCGCTCGGTGAGGGCGGAGATGATGCCCGGCATCAGCCGGTAGCGGCCCTCGGCGCGCTGGTAGCAGTCGACGTTGGTGCCCATGGCGATGTGCTCGCCCTGCCAGCGGGGCGAGGCGAGCTGGCGGCGCAGCAGCTCGGGCGCGTTCACCTTGACCACGATCTGCGTGTCGAAGCCGATGCCGGTGTCGAGGTCCAGGTAGCTGTGCGTCTTGCGGGCGAAGCAGTACACGCACGCGTGCGTGCAGCCGCGGTACGGGTTGACGGTCCACTCGAAGGGCATGCGCGAGGCGCCCGGCACCCGGTTCAGGATCGAGCGGGCCCTCACCTCGTGGAAGGTGATCCCGGCGAATTCCGGCGTGTCGAAGGTCCTCGTGGTCACGGCGTCGGCGTCGAACAGTGCGGTGTCGGCCCGGCCGTGCTCGGACTCGGCTGTGAGGTTCTCCCAGCGCATCAGGCCTCCTCGGTAGCGCTGGGACCACAATAGAACAAACGTTCGCATGATCGTGCGAAGGTGGTTTCCGACCGCATCGGACAGCTCGGGGCACCCCGATTTGGGCGGCCCGGGACCGGGGTGGTTGGCTTGACCCAACCCCGAGCACACAGGTCCTGGAGGAACGCAATGGCGCAGGTCGAGGCCACTACGGAGCGGGTCGTCGCGGCGGACGCGGAGAAGGTGTTCGACGCCCTCGCCGACTACACCGGCACGCGCGCGAGGCTGCTCCCCGAGCAGTTCAGCGAGTACGAGGTCCGCGAGGGCGGGGACGGCGAGGGCACCCTCGTCCACTGGAAGCTCCAGGCCACCAGCAAGCGCGTCCGTGACTGTCTTCTCGAGGTCAGCGAGCCCACCGACGGCGAGCTCGTGGAGAAGGACCGCAACTCCTCCATGGTGACCACCTGGCGCGTCACGCCGGCCGGCGAGGGCAGCTCCCGGGTCGCCGTCACCACCACCTGGAACGGGGCCGGCGGCATCGGCGGCTTCTTCGAGCGGACCTTCGCCCCCAAGGGCCTCGCCCGCATCTACGACGCCATCCTCGCCAGGCTCGCCACCGAGGTCGAGAAGTAGACCAACCGCCAAGCCCCTCACGAGGTTTCGCCCCGCCTCACCGGTTCGAGTGGATCCCCACGGAAACCGGCCCGGTGCCGTAACTCGTCGTGCTTGCCCGTAGTTGTCGCAGCCGGCGGCAACGCGGGAACCGCGCGGCAGCGCGACGAGGGGAGCGGTACGTGGGCGGGACGACTCTGGCACAGGACGAACCGGCCGTGGCACCCGGCCGGCCGGCCGTCCCGCCGCCCGCACCGGCCGCCGTGCTCAGCCCCCGCCGGGTACGGCTGGTCTTCGCCGGGCTGCTGCTCGCCCTGCTCCTCGCCGCGCTGGAGCAGATGGTCGTCGCCACCGCGCTGCCGAGGATCGTCGGTGAACTTCACGGCCTGGACCGCATGTCCTGGGCGATCACCGCCTACCTGCTCACCTCCACCGTGGGCCTGCCCGTCTACGGCAAGCTCGGCGACCTCCTCGGCCGCAAGGGCGTCTTCCAGTGCGCGATCCTCGTCTTCGTCGCCGGCTCCGCGCTCGCCGGTCGGGCACAGACCATGGACCAGCTGATCGCCTTCCGCGCGGTGCAGGGTGTCGGCGCCGGCGGGCTCATGACCGGTGTGCAGGCGATCATCGCGGACATCGTGCCGCCCCGCCGGCGCGGCCGCTTCCTCGGTCTGATCGGCGCCGCCTTCGGCCTCGCCTCCGTGGCCGGGCCCCTGCTCGGCGGCTACTTCACCGATCACCTCTCCTGGCGGTGGTGCTTCTACGTCAACGTGCCCTTCGGCCTGCTCACCCTGGCCGTCGTCACCGCCGTGCTGAAGCTGCCCAAGCCGCCCTCCCGGGGTCGGTTCGACCTGCTCGGCGCGGTTCTGCTCGCGGCGGCCTCCACCTGCCTGGTGCTCCTCACCAGCTGGGGCGGCACCCGGTACGCCTGGGACTCGCGCGTCGTCATCGGCCTCGGCGCCGGCGCGGTGGCCGCCACCGCCCTCTTCGTCCTCACCGAGCACCGCGCCTCAGAGCCCCTCGTCCCGCTGAGGCTGTTCCGCGACCCCGTCTTCACCGTCAGCGCCCTGATCGGACTCGTCGTCGGCGTCGCCCTGTTCGCCACCGCCGGCTATCTGCCGACCTACGTGCAGATGGTGTACGGCACCTCCGCCACCGAGTCCGGCCTGCTCATGCTGCCCATGACGGGCGGCATCGTCGCCGGCTCCGTCGTCGCCGGACAGCTCATCAGCCGCACCGGCCGCTACAAGGCCTACCCCGTGCTCGGCGGCGTGCTCTGCGTGGCCGGCATGTGGCTGCTGTCGCGCCTCCAGACCGACACCTCCCGGCTGCACTGCGGCATCTGGATGGCCGTCCTCGGCGCGGGACTCGGCCTGGTGATGCCCGTCCTCGTCCTCGCCGTGCAGAACTCCGTTCCCCCCGCCGACCTCGGCGCGGCCACCAGCGCCGGCAACTACTTCCGGCAGATCGGCGGCAGCGTCGGCGCCGCCGTCTTCGGCACCCTGTTCACCGGCCGGCTCACCGACGCCCTGCACCGGCGCCTCCCCGCGCACGCGGGCACCCGCCCCGCCGCCCCGGAGTCGCTCACCCCGCAGCTCGTGCACGCGCTGCCGCCCGCGCTGCGCGACGCGTGCGTCGCCGCCTACGCCGACGCGATGCCCTGGATCTTCCTCCACCTGGTCCCGGTGCTCGTCGCCGGCCTGCTGCTCGCCTTCTTCCTCAAGGAGAAACCACTGGTGTCCCACAACGCCGCCGCCACCGACCAGGAGACCGTGCCGGTGACCACCCCGATCCCGCAGGCCCGCCCCCAGCCTTCGGCCGGGAGGCCCCCCACCTCGCCTCGCTCGCCGTACACCGCCTCGGTCCCCGTCTGCGGCACGGTGCAGCACTCCGACGGGACAGTGGTGCCCCGCGCCGCGCTCACCCTGATCGACGTCTCCGGGCGGCAGGTCGGGCGGGGCGCCAGCGGCGAGGACGGACGGTACGCGCTGGCCACGCCCGGCCCGGGCCCGTACGTACTGATCGCTGCGGCCGGCGGCCACCAGCCGCAGGCCGTCTCCGTCACCGTCGGTGAACGCCCCGTCGACCTCGATGTCGTCCTCGGCGGCGCCGGACGCCTCGCGGGCAGTGTGCTCACCGCCGACGGCACCCCCGTGCGCGGCGCCACCGTCACCCTCACCAACGTGCACGGCGAGGTCGTCGCCAGCACCCGCAGCGGGCGCGAAGGCGGTTACCTCATCACCGAGCTGGTGGCCGGCGAGTACACCCTCGCCGCCAGCGCACCCGCCTTCCGGCCCGTGGCGCTTCCCGTCACCGTCCAGGCCGCCCGGGAGACCCGCCAGGACATCGAACTCGCCGGCGGCGCCGTACTGCGCGGCACCGTCCGGGCCGGCGGCGGGCGCCCCGTCGAGGACGCCCGCGTCACCCTGCTCGACGCCGCCGGCAACGTCGTCGACACGCTCACCACGGGTGCCGACGGAACGTTCCGGTTCGTCGACCTCGCCTCCGGCGAGTACACCGTCATCGCCGCCGGGTACCCGCCCGTGGCCACGGTGCTGCAGATGGCCGGCGGCGGCCGGACGGAACGCGACCTGCAACTGGGGCACGAGGACGGGCCGGCCCGTCCGACCTGGCCGGCCTGACCGGCTCCGGCCGCCACCGAGGGCTCATAGCGTGCGCCGGAGCGCCGCGCACGGCAATTCCCCAATTGCCGCACACGCGACGTACGGCGGCCGTACCGTGGAGTAGGCAGCACAGATCATGACGTGGATCGTGCGGTGCCGACGGGGAGCCCGCGCATCTAGGGGGAGAGAGGGTCGGGGCCATGGACCGTGGCACGGAAATGGGCGCAGGCCCCGGGGACGGCGCCGCGCCGCGGCATGCCGGGGCCGGCCGGATTCCGCTGGCCGTGGTCGTCGTCGACCGCGACGGCCTGGTGTCGCACTGGAGCACGGGCGCCCGCCGGCTGTTCGGCGTCGAGCGGGAGGACGCCGTGGGGCACCCGGCCGCCGACCTGCTGCCGGTCTCCGGGGCCCTGCCCGACGGCCTCGACGCCGAACCGCTGCTGGACGCCTACGAGCCCTACGAGACGTACGACGAGCTGGGCCCCGACCTGGAGGACTCGCTCGGCGGCCGGACCGCCTACCCGACGGCGGGCCGCGCCCGCATCTCCGCACGGCACGACGGGCCAGGGCAGGACGCACCCGGTGCGGAACCCGGCGGCGACCGGCTCGACGTGCTGTGGTGGGCCTACCCGCTCGTCGGCCCGGGCCCCGCCCGGCTCCTGGTGCTCGCCGCCGACGCCGCCCGGCTGCACCTGGAGCACGGCTACGACGACGAGAGCGCCGAGCGCATCTCGCCCGGCTTCGCCCGCCACACCGAACTCCCCGCCTCCGACGACCTGGCCCGGCGGCTGCCCGAGATCCTCCCCAACATGGGCCCCGGCCTCAGCGGCCGCATCGTCTCCCAGGTCCTCGAACTGGGTTATCCCGTCCTGGAGTTCAGCCAGTTCGACCGGGTGCCGGTGACGCCCGACTGGGGTGTGCCGCGCCGCGCGGGGCGCCGCCCGGTCCACGCCGCCCCGCAGGAGCGGACGGTGCCCGTCGTCCCGGCCGGCGCCGAGAACGACCTGGAGTACGCGGCCGTCCGGGAGCGGCTGGAGTTCCTCAACGAGGTCAGCTCCGGCATCGGCACCTCCCTCGACCTGGGCGAGACCATCCGGGAGGTCACCAGCGCCGCCGTACCCCGCTTCACCGACTTCGCCGGCACCCATCTGCGCGCCGCCGTCCTGGCCGGCGAGGGCTTCCCCGACGGCCCGCCGGACGCGCACACCGTGATGCACCGGGTCTGGGTCGAGCACAACGACGAACCCGGCCGCTGGGACGACACCGTGCCGGTCGGCGAGACCTTCGCGTTCCCCGAGCACACCCCGTTCTACCAGTGCATGGTCACGGGCGAACCGGTCCTGATCCCGCGGGTCACCGAGGAACTCGCCGCCCGTATCTCCGGCGAGTTCGAGAAACGCGACCTCAGGCCGCTCATCAGCGGCCGCTCCCTGCTGATCGTGCCGCTCAAGGCGCGCAACGTGGTCCTCGGCTTCATGGTCCTCATGCGCCGCCCCGACCGCCCCGCGTTCGACGACATGGACCGCACCACGGGCGCCGAACTCGCCGCCCGTGCGGGCCTCGTACTCGACAACGCCCGTATGTACACGTACCAGGAGAACGTCGCCGACACCCTCCAGGACAGCATGCTGCCGCAGGTCGCCCCGCGGATGGCCGGATGCGACGTCGCCACCCGCTATCTGCCCGGCACCCGGCTCGGCCGGATCGGCGGCGACTGGTTCGACACCATCAAGCTGCCCGGCTCACGCACCGCCCTCGTCGTCGGCGACGTCATGGGACACGGCCTCAACTCGGCCGCGATGATGGGCCAGTTGCGTACGGCCGTACAGACCATGGCCGCCATGGAGACCCCGCCCGCCCAACTGCTGCGCAACCTCGACGACCTGGCCCGCAGGCTCGGCGAGAACTACCTCGCCACCTGCCTGTACGCGGTCTACGACCCGATCCGCGGCGAACTGCAGCTCTCCAACGCGGGACACATCCCGCCCGTCCTGGTGCGCGCCGAGGACGGCCGCAGCGAACTGCTCGACCTGCCCACCGGCGCACCCGTGGGCGTGGGTGGTGTCCCCTTCGAGTCCACCGTCGTCCGGGTCTCGCCCGGCGACCGGCTGGTGCTCTGCACGGACGGCCTGGTCGAGGTGCGCGGGGCCGACATCGGCGACGGACTCGCCGCGCTCTGCGAGTCCGCCGCGCACCCCGCGGCCTCCATGGACGACGCCTGCGACACGATCATCCGCGCCCTCAACACGCGCGGCGGACGCAAGGACGACGTCGCGCTGCTCATGGCCCGGCTCAACGGTGTCCCCGCCGGCCACGTCGCCGAATGGCAGCTCGCCCGGGAGGCGCGCGAGGTGACCCGCGCCCGCCGGCTGGTCCGCGACCAGTTGCTCCTATGGGGCCTCGCCGACGCGGTGGACACGGCGGAGCTGCTGGTCAGCGAGGTCGTCACCAACGCGGTACAGCACGGGGACGGCCGGCGGATCGGGCTGCGGCTGGTCCGCACCGACGCGTTGCTGTGCGAGGTCACCGACGACGAACCCGCGCTGCCCGCCCTGCTGGGCGCCGGCATCCACGACGAGGCGGGCCGCGGCCTGCGCGTGGTCAGCCGGCTGGCCCGCGAATGGGGCGCCAGCGCGGCCGGCCACCGCAAGACGGTCTGGTTCGAACAGGCCCTGACGACGGCCCGGTACCGGGGCTGAGGCGTCGTCGGTGGCGCACGATGCGCCGGTGTACCCACCGGTGTGCGCCGGGCTCGAACATCCGGTGAAAGATGGGCACCCGCCCCTTGCCGGTCAGTCCGTGAACGCGATACTTCGATCACGGAACCGACCCTGGGGAGGGCGCATGAAGGTCTCGGAGAACTACCGCGAGAAATGGGAGAGTTACTGGCGGGAAACGTCCGACGCGCGGGGCGAGGCCATCTGGGACGCCGATCCGTCCCTGACCTCCGCGCCGCACAGCGAACTGTTCCTGCCGTACGCGGACACCACACGCCCCATAGTCGACCTCGGCTGCGGCAACGGCACCCAGACGCGGTACCTCGCCACCCGGTTCGCCCGCGCCGTCGGCGTCGACCTCTCGCACGCCGCCATCGAGCACGCGCGCCGCGCCACGGACGGCGACAGCCCCGAGTTCCAGCAACTGGACCTGACCGACACCGAGGCCGTGCGCGCCCTGCACGACCGGCTGGGGGACAGCAACGTGTACATGCGGGCCGTCATCCACCAGAGCGAGCCGGCGGCGCGCCCGTCCGTGGCCGGGGCCGTCGCCGAGATCATCGGCTTTCGGGGGCGGGCGTTCGTGGTGGAACTGACCTCCGACTCCCGGCAGGTGCTGAGCCGTGCCGCCGCCGACCCGGACGGCCCGCCGCCCAAGCTGCGCCGGGTCTTCCAGCACGGGCTCAAGCCCGCCGACGCCGACGACGAGGAGATCCCGGAGCTGCTGCGCAAGAGCGGGCTGGAGATCCTCGCCGACGGCGAGACGACCCTGCCGCAGACCGAGTACCTGGCCGACGGCACGCGCATCGACCTCCCCGCGCGCTGGTTCGTCCTCGCGCGCGCCGCGGCAGGCTGAACGCCGGACGTCAGGACGTGCCGGGTCCTGGCCCGGGGGGCCTTCGGCGCGTAGCGTGACGATGTATGAAGATCCTCATCAGCGCGGACATGGAGGGCGCCACAGGGGTGACCTGGCCGGCCGACGTGCTGCCGGGGACGCCCCAGTGGGAACGCTGTCGCACCATGTTCACCTCGGACGTGGCCGCCGCCGCCCTGGGGTTTCTGGAGGGCGGGGCGGAGCGGGTACTTGTCAACGAGGCCCACTGGACCATGCGCAACCTGCTCCTGGAAGAGCTCGACGAGCGGGTGGAGATGCTCACCGGGCGGCACAAGGCGCTGTCCATGGTGGAGGGAGTGCAGCACGGCGACGTGGACGGCATCGCGTTCGTCGGCTACCACGCGGGCGCCGGCATGGAGGGTGTCCTCGCGCACACCTACCTCGCGAACTCCATCACCGGGGTGTGGCTGAACGGCGTACGGGCCAGCGAGGGCCTGCTCAACGCGCACGTCGTCGCCGAGTTCGGGGTACCCGTCGTCCTGGTCACCGGCGACGACGTGGCCTGCGAGGACGCGCTCGGGTACGCGCCCGGGGCGCTGAAGGTCGCGGTCAAGGACCATGTGTCCCGGTACGCGGCCGTGTGCCGGACCCCCGCCAGGACGGCCGCCGACATCCGCGCCGCGGCCAAGGAAGCGGCGGCCCTGGCGGTCCGTCACGAGCCGGTGCGCGGCGGGCCGTTCACGGTCGCCCTCGAGTTCGACGCCGAGCACCTCGCCCTCGCCGCGACCGTCGTGCCGGGAGTGGACCGTACGGGGGAACGGAAGGTGGCGTACACCAGCGACACCATGTACGAGGGGATCCGTACCTTCAAGGCGGTCACCACGATCGTCTCGGCCGCGGTGGAGGAGCAGTATGGCTGACGAGCGGGCGCTGGACGAGGTCGTCGGGTTCACCTCCGACCTGATCCGGATCGACACCACGAACAGGGGCGGCGGCGACTGCCGGGAACGCCCGGCCGCCGAGTACGCCGCCGAGCGGCTCGCCGGGGCGGGACTGGAACCGGTGCTGCTGGAACGGACCCCGGGGCGCGCGAACGTCGTCGCCCGGATCGAGGGCACCGACCCGTCCGCCGACGCGCTGCTCGTGCACGGTCACCTGGACGTGGTGCCCGCCGAGGCCCGTGACTGGAGCGTCCACCCCTTCTCCGGAGAGATCCGTGACGGCGTCGTGTGGGGGCGCGGGGCCGTCGACATGAAGAACATGGACGCGATGATCCTCGCGGTGGTGCGCTACTGGGCCCGGGCGGGCGTACGGCCCCGGCGGGACGTCGTGGTGGCCTTCACCGCCGACGAGGAGGCCAGCGCTGAGGACGGGGCCGGGTTCCTCGCCGACCGGCACGCGGGACTGTTCGAAGGCTGCACGGAGGCCGTCGGCGAGGCGGGTGCGTTCACCTTCCACGACGGCGGCGGGCGGCAGTTGTACCCGATCGCCGCCGGCGAGCGTGGCACCGCCTGGCTGAAGCTCACCGCGCGCGGGCGCGCCGGGCACGGCTCCCGGGTCAACGGGGAGAACGCGGTGACCAGGCTCGCCGCCGCCGTCACCCGGATCGGCGAGCACAAGTGGCCGCTGCGGCTCACCCCGACCGTACGCGCGGCCCTGACCGAACTCGCCGCCCTGTACGGGGTCGACGCCGACCCGAGGGACGTGGACGGGCTGCTGGACAAGCTCGGCCCGGCCGCGAAACTCGTGGACGCCACCGTCCGGTGCAGCGCCAACCCGACGGTGCTGGAGGCGGGTTACAAGGTCAACGTCATTCCGGGCGAGGCGGTCGCCCATGTCGACGGCCGGTATCTGCCCGGCTGCGAGGACGAGTTCACCGCCACCCTGGACCGGCTGACCGGACCGGACGTGGACTGGGAGTACCACCACCGGGAGGTCGCCCTGCAGGCGCCGGTGGACTCCCCGACATACGCCCGGATGCGGGCCGCCGTCGAGGAGTTCGCACCCGAGGGCCACGTGGTGCCGTACTGCATGCCCGGCGGCACCGACGCCAAGCAGTTCTCGCGGCTGGGCATCACCGGCTACGGGTTCGCGCCGCTGAAACTCCCCGAGGGCTTCGACTACCAGGCGCTCTTCCACGGCGTCGACGAGCGCGTCCCCGTCGAGGCGCTCCACTTCGGTGTCCGTGTCCTCGACCGCTTCCTGCGGTCGGCCTAGGAGATGGGGGACGGGGTGCGCACGCTGGCCCACGGTTCCTGGCCCTCGCCCATCGACGCGGCACTGGCCGCCGCGCACGACGGGCAGCCTGAATGGGTGGGCTTCGTCGGCGACGAGACGTGGTGGACGGAGCCCCGGCCCGCCGAGGGCGGCCGCCGCACGCTGGTGCGGAGCGCGGGCCGGGCGGACCGGGGGGAGGAGTCGGTACTGCCCGCGCCGTGGGACGTGCGCAGCAGGGTGATCGAATACGGTGGCCGGCCGTGGGCCGCGGTGGTCGACCACGGACACCCCCTCCTGGTGTTCGCGCACTTCGCCGACCAGCGGCTCTACCGGTACGAGCCCGGCCGCGAGCCGAGCCCGCTGACCCCGGTGTCGCCGGTGGGTGGCGGGCTGCGCTGGGCGGAGCCGCTGGTGCTGCCGGAGCGGGGCGAGGTCTGGTGCGTGCTGGAGGAGTTCACCGGGGAGGGGCCGGGCGACGTGCGCCGCGTCCTGGCCGCCGTGCCGCTGGACGGCTCCGCCGCCTCGGACCGGGGCGGCGTCCGCGAACTCATCGAAGCCCGGCACAGGTTCGTGACCGGGCCGCGTCTGTCTCCGGACGGGCGGCGGGCCGCCTGGCTGGCGTGGGACCATCCGCGGATGCCGTGGGACGGTACGGAGCTGGTCTGTGCCGAGGTGGGCGACGACGGCATGCTGCATACCGTACGCACGGTGGCCGGCGGGCCGCAGGAATCCGTCGCCCAGTGCGAATGGTCGGCGGACGGCGGTCTGCTGTATGCGAGCGACCGCAGCGGCTGGTGGAACCTGTACCGCGACGGCGTCCCGCTCTGCCCGCGCGAGGAGGAGTTCGCCGGCCCGCTGTGGAAACTCGGGCAACGCTGGTTCGCACCGCTGACGAGCGGGCTGATCGCCGTCCTCCACGGTCGCGGGTCGACCGCACTCGGGGTACTGGATCCCGAGACCGGTGAGGTCGTCGACGCGACCGGCCCCTGGAGCGAGTTCGCGCCCACCCTCGACGTACGGGGGGACCGTGTGGTGGGCGTGGGGGCGGGCCCGCGCCGCGGCTACGAGGTCGTCGAACTGGACGCAGGCACGGGACACGCCCGGGTGATCGGCGCCCGGCACACCGACCCGGTGGACCCCGCCCACTACCCCGAACCGCGGATCCGCACCTTCACCGGCCCCGGCGGCCGGGAGGTGCACGCCCACGTCTACCCGCCGCACCACCCCGGCTGCGCCGGACCCGACGGCGAGCTGCCGCCGTACGTCGTACGGGCGCACGGCGGGCCCACCGGCAGGGCGCCACTCGCGCTGGACCTCGGCATCGCCTACTTCACCTCCCGCGGCATCGGGGTCGCCGAGGTGAACTACGGCGGCTCGACCGGGTACGGCCGCGCCTACCGGGACCGGCTGCGCGAGCAGTGGGGCGTCGTCGACGTCGAGGACTGCGCGGCCGTCGCCCTAGCCCTCGCCGCGGAAGGCACCGCGGACCGCCGGCGGCTGGCGATCCGGGGCGGCAGCGCGGGTGGCTGGACGGCCGCGGTCTCCCTGACCACGACCGATGTCTACGCCTGCGCAACGATCGTCTATCCCGTCCTGGACCTCATGAACTGGGCGTCGGGGGAGACCCACGACTTCGAGTCGCACTACCTCCACACTCTTGTCGGGCCGCTCGCCGAGGTGCCCGGACGGTACGCCGAACGGTCACCGACCGAACACGCCGACCGGATCACCGCGCCGTTCCTGCTGCTCCAGGGCCTGGACGACGTCATCTGCCCGCCCGCGCAGTGCGAACGCCTCCTCGCCCGGATCCAGGGACGGGGCGTGCCGCACGCCTACCTCGCCTTCGAGGGCGAGGGACACGGCTTCCGGCGGGCGGACACCCTGGTCAGGGCGCTGGAGGCGGAGCTGTCTCTGTACGCTCAGGTGTTCGGCCTGCACCCGGCAGGCATTCCCACCCTGGAGCTGGTCACATGAAGCAGCTGGTCCGCCCCGCCCGTCTCGCCCCCGGCGCCCGGGTGGCCGTCGTCGCCACCAGCGGCCCGGTGCCCGAGGAACGGCTGCAGGCCGGACTGGACGTGCTGCGCGGCTGGGACCTCGATCCGGTCGTCGCGCCGCACGTGCTCGACCGGCATCCGGAGTTCGGCTACCTGGCCGGCACGGACGCGGACCGTGCCGCCGACCTGCAGAACGCCTGGTGCGACCCGGCCGTGGACGCGGTGCTGTGCGCCCGGGGCGGGTACGGCGCCCAGCGGATGGCCGACCTGCTCGACTGGGAGGCGATGCGGGCCGCCGGCCCGAAGGTGTTCGTCGGCTTCAGCGACATCACCGCCCTGCACGAGGCCTTCGCCACCCGCCTGGGGCTCGTCACGCTGCACGGCCCGATGGCGGCAGGCGTCGACTTCATCAAGAACGCGCGGGCGCAGGAGCATCTGAAAGCCACCCTCCTCGCTCCGGAGACCGTCTGCACGATCCGCTCCGGCGGCCGCGCCCTGGTCCCCGGCCGGGCCCGGGGTGTCACCCTCGGCGGCTGCCTCTGCCTGCTCGCCGCGGAGTGCGGCACCCCGCACGCCCGGCCCTCGGCCCGCGGCGGGCTGCTGTGCCTGGAGGACGTGGGCGAGGAGACGTACCGCCTGGACCGCTACCTCACCCAGCTGCTCCGCGCGGGCTGGTTCGACGGGGTGCGGGGGGTGCTGCTGGGGTCCTGGGAGAACTGCGAGGAATACGACCGGGTGCGCGCCCTGCTCGTCGACCGGCTCGGCGCCCTCGGTGATGTCCCCGTCGTCGAGCGGTTCGGGTTCGGCCACTGCGAGGGGGCGCTGACGATCCCGTTCGGGACCGCCGCGGAACTCGACGCGGAGGCCGCCACCCTGACGCTCGACGAACCCGCCCTCGGCTGACAGCGGGAGCACTCCCGGCTCACGAGACGCCGGGCCCATGACGCCGTAGGCTGGCCGGATGCCGCATGCCGTGTCCCGATACCTCGCCGAAGGCCCCCGCGTGGGGATACGTCACTTCACCTACGAGGACGGTCCGGAGTTCGCCGCCCGTGCCCGGGAGAGCAAGGACCTGCACCACCCGTGGCTGTTCCCGCCGGCCACCGAAGAGGCGTACACGGCGTACGCGGGACGGCTCATCGAGGACCCGACGAAGGCCGGGTTCCTGGTCTGCGAGAAGGACGACGGGGCCATCGCCGGGTTCATCAACATCAACAACATCGTCGGCGGCGGCTTCCAGTGCGGTGCCCTGGGCTACGGCGCCTTCGCGCACGCGGCCGGGCGCGGGCTGATGCGCGAGGGCCTCGGCCTGGTGGTGGACCACGCTTTCGGGCCCATGCGGCTGCACCGGCTGGAGATCAACGCGCAGCCCGGCAACGCCGCCTCCATCGCCCTCGCCCGCGGCGCCGGGTTCCGTCTGGAGGGCTTCTCCCCGAAGATGATCTACGTCGACGGGGACTGGCGGGACCACGAACGGTGGGCGATCACCGCCGAGATGCGGGCTTGAAGTTGACCTTCATCGTGTCGAGGTCCGTGACGGTCGACCGCAGCCCGGTGAAGCCGTACCCCAGGCCGCGCAGCGCGGTCTCCGCCCGGTCCTCCGCGATCGCCGCCGCCATCTCCTCGCCGTCCGCCGCGTCCGAGACCACCACGTACCGCAGGGAGAAGTGCTTCAGCGGCGACGGCTCGTACGACAGCGAGCCCTCCTCGGTGAAGCGCATGCTCGCCATCCCGTGATCGGCCGCCTCCGCGAGCAGCCGCGCCCGCGCCTCCTCGGTCAGCCCGTCCCAGGTGCCCCGGACGATGACCCGGTAGGTGTGCTGCTCGCCCATGCGTTCTTCGGCCCCCTCGTCGAAAACGGTTGAGGGCCGACTGTACGTCGTGAACGATGTGCCGCATGCGGAATATCGTCGTGCTCGACGCGCCCTCCAACTTGGGCCTGCGTCCGCCCGCCCCCGGAACCGTACCCGGCTGCTACAAGCTCGCCGGCGCCCTGCGGGAGCAGGGGATCCTCCAGCGGCTGGGTGCCGCGGAGGGCGGGGTGGTGGTCCCGCCGCGCTACGACCGGGGCGACTGGCAGGAGGGCGACGGCGTGTTCAACGCGGCCGCGCTCGCCGCGTACACCGTGAAACTCGCCGACCGGCTCGAACGACATGTGCGCGGCGGTGACTTCCCGGTGGTCCTCGGCGGCGACTGCTCCATCCAGCTCGGCGCGTCCCTCGCGCTGCGCCGCATCGGACGGTACGGGCTGGCCGCCGTCGACGCCTCGCCCGACTTCCGGCACCCGGGCAACTCCGACCGGATCGGCGCGGCCGGCGGCGAGGAGGTCGCCCTGGGCACCGGGCGCGGACAGGAGGACCTGACCGACCTGGAGGGTCTCCGGCCCTACCTCCGGGACGAGGACATACGGTTCTTCGGCATCCGCGACTGCTTCCAGGAGGACCGCGCCGAACTGGCCGCCCTGAAGATACCGGTGGCCACGGTCGGCGATCTCCGTGAGCAGGGCGCGGACACCGCCGCCCAGGCGGCCGTACAGGCCTTCGAGGTGCCCCAACTCGACGGTTTCTGGGTGCACTTGGACGCGGACGTCCTGGACCCGGCCGTGATGCCCGCCGTGGACAGCCCCGACCCGGACGGCCTCGTGCCCGAGGAACTCGTCGCGCTGCTGCACCCGTTGCTCGCCTCCCCGTGCTGCGTCGGCCTCAACGTGACCATCTACGACCCCGACCTCGACCCCGACGGCACGGCGGCCGCCCTGCTCACCGACGCCGTCGTGGCCGCCTTCGCGGAGTCCTGAGAGTAGCCCGGTAAGGGGGGTGGGAGGGGGAGCGGCTCAGCCGGCCTGGTCCACGTACTCGAACACCGCGCCGTCCGGATGCATCACGATCAGATTGCGGCCCACCGGCGTCGCGACCGGGCCGGCGATGATCCGGGCGCCGAGGCCGCTGAGGACCCGGTGGGCCTCCTCGACGTCCTTCACGGCGATGGTCGCGGTCACCTTGCGCAGCACCTCCAGTTCCGCCTCGGGGCCGCTCATCAGCAGGAACGAGCCGACGGCGGCGACCTGCACCCCGCCGCGGGCGAAACTCATCGCCCGGGCGCCGGTCAGGCGCTCGTAGAACGGGATCGCGGTCTCGAGGTCGTCGACGTAGATGCGCAGTGCGGCTCCCTGGATATCCATACGGGCGAGCCTAGTTGCGGCGGCCGGGGGAGGGAGAGCCCTTCACCCGATCCCCTCCGCCCGGCCGCAGGGATCACGCGCGGGCGCGAGGCCGTCACGGAACGCGTTATGCGTACGTGTGTGCGGGTACCCGCAGGGCATGGACCGCTTGGATCATCTGGAGCACCTGGACAAGCATCTGGTCGACGAGCTGGCGCAGGTGGCGCGCGAGACCGTGCGCGACGAACTGCGCGAGCAGACCCGCAAGCAGCGCCGCACGGCGACGCTGTACGCGGCATCCGGAGCCGTCGCCCTGTACGCGGGCGGCGCGCTCGCGGTCGCGCTGGGCCTCGCCCTGGCCACCGGCCTGCCCGGCTGGGCGGCCGCGCTGATCGCCGCCGTGATCCTGGGAGTCGCGGCCTACGCGCTGCGCGGCGCCGCCCGGCCCAAGCACAACCACCACCCCGCGGCCCCCGCTCACGTGGTCGGCGGCACCCCGCCCGCCGGGCCTCCCGGCGGCCTCGGCACACCGTACCCGCCCATGCCGAACACGGCGCCGGGCACGGGCGCGGACCTGGGTGAGGATCTGGAGGGACCGCACCACCGGGCCTGACCCGCGTACGCGGATCCGCGTACCGGATCCGCGTAGGACCTCCCGGCCCCGCCGGCCCGCAGGCCGGCGGGGCCGGCTCAGCTCCCGCCGCCCGTGAGCTGCGGCAGCACCTTCGTGCGGTAGAAGTCGAAGAAGCCCCGCTGGTCGGGGCCGATCTGGTTGACGTAGACACGGTCGAAACCGGCGTCGGCGAAGGCGGACAGCGCGGAGACGTGCTCGTCGACGTCGTCGCCGCAGACCCGGCTCTCACGGACCTTGTCCTCGGTGATCAGGGGCTGCAGCTGCTCGAAGTGCCGGGGCGTGGGCAGGATCTGACCCATCTCGCCGGGCAGCAGCTCGTTGGCCCACAGTTCGCGCACCCGGCGGACGGCCTCGTCGCGGTCGGTGCCGTAGCAGACCTTCGTACCGCCGCTGACGAGCTTGGCGCCCCCGCCGCCCTTGCGGAACTGGGTGACCATCTCCTCCTCCGGCATCATCGTGATGTAGCCGTCGCCCACCCGTGCGGCGAGCTGGGTGGCCTTGGGGCCGAAGCCGGAGATGTCGATGGGCACCGGTTCGTCGGGGACGGTGTAGAGGCGGGCGTTCTCCACGGTGTAGTGCGTGCCGTGGTGGTTGACCTCCTCACCGGTGAACAGCCGGCGCATCACCTGGATGGATTCCTCCAGCATCTCCAGCCGGATGTGCAGCGGCGGCCAGCCGTCGCCGAGGATGTGCTCGTTGAGAGCCTCGCCGGTGCCGACGCCGAGCCGGAAGCGCCCGCCGGTCATCACCGCGCTGGTCGCCGCCGCCTGCGCCACCACCGCCGGGTGCATCCGCACGGTGGGGCAGGTCACCGCCGTCTCGATCGGCAGCGAAACCGCCTCCGACAGCGCGCCGATGACCGACCAGACGAACGGAGCGTTGCCCTGGGCGTCGTTCCACGGGTGGTAGTGGTCCGAGATCCACAGAGCCTGGAATCCGGCCTGTTCGGCCATGCGGGCCTGCTCCACGAGCTCGGCGGGACCGTGTTCCTCGGTCGACAGGAAATAGCCGTATTCGGGCATGGGGATGTACCTCCGCGACACGTGCGGCCGTGTCTGGTCGGGCGGGATCGGTGGGATCCCGGCCCGGGTAACCGCACGGGGTCGGGGCGAAACGCCCGGCCTCCCCGGCGTTTGGAGGCCTTTGCCAAGGGGACGCGGTAGACCTCGGACGAGCCACACCGCCGGAGGCGCACCGTGAGTCGACCCCGCATCGTGATCGTCGGCGCCGGCTTCGCCGGATACCGGGCCGCCCGCACCCTCTCCCGGCTGACCCGGCGCCGGGCACACATCACCCTGCTGAACCCGACCGACTACTTCCTGTACCTGCCCCTGATGCCGCAGGTCGCCGCCGGGATCCTGGAACCGCGCCGGGTCGCCGTCTCCCTGTCCGGCACCCTGCCGCGGGTGCGCCTGGTGCTCGGCGAGGCCGACGGCCTCGACCTGGACGGCCGCACCGTGCACTACACCGACCCCGAGGGCGGCACGGGCGAGCTGGCCTACGACCGCCTCGTACTGGCCGTCGGCAGCGTCAACAAGCTGCTGCCCGTTCCGGGTGTCGCCGAGCACGCACACGGCTTCCGCGGCCTGCCCGAAGCGCTGTACCTGCGCGACCACGTCACCCGGCAGGTGGAACTCGCCGCAGGTTCCGACGACCCGAAGAGCTGCGCCGCACGGTGCACCTTCGTGGTGGTAGGAGCGGGCTACACCGGCACCGAAGTGGCCGCGCACATGCAGATCTTCACCGACCAGCTGGCACGCCGGCAGCCGCGTCGGCCGGTCGTGCGGCCCCGCTGGATGCTGCTGGACATCGCGCCGCGCGTCCTGCCGGAGATGGACGAACGTCTGTCGCATACAGCCGACCGTGTACTGCGTGAACGTGGTGTCGACGTCCGGATGGGCACCTCGGTGAAGGAGGCGACCCATGACGGTGTCCAGCTCACCGACGGCGACTTCGTGGAGACCCGCACGCTCGTCTGGTGCGTCGGCGTACGGCCCGACCCGCTTGTGGAGAGCACCAGGCAGCCCCTGGAACGGGGGCGCCTCATCGTCGACCCGTACCTCCAGGTGCCGGGCCGGCCCGAGGTGTTCGCGTGCGGTGACGCGGCCGCCGTACCCGACCTCGGCAACCCGGGGAAGTTCACGCCGATGACGGCCCAGCACGCCTGGCGGCACGGCGGCACGGCCGCGCACAACGTGGCGGCGTCGCTCGGGATGGGTGAGCGACGCCCCTACCGCCACCGCGATCTGGGCTTCGTCGTCGACCTGGGCGGCGTCAAGGCCGCCGCCAACCCGTTCGGCGTGCCGCTGTCCGGTCCGGCCGCCGGCGCGGTCACCCGCGGCTACCACCTCGCGGCCATGCCGGGCAACCGTGTCCGGGTCGCCGCCGACTGGCTCCTGGACGCCGTACTGCCGCGCCAGGGCGTCCAGTTGGGCCTCGTACGCTCCTGGTCGGTGCCCCTGGACACGGCCTCACCGGAACTCGCACGCGTCCCCGGCGGGCGGCCGAGCGGAACGGGACCGGGCGCGGCCCTGGCCGCCGACACCGGCGACGAGCCCGGCGAGAACCCGCCCGGCGACGAGCCCGGCGAGAACCCGCCCGGCGACGAACCGGCGGAGCCACGGCCGGCCCCCGAGCCCGCCAGGAACCAGCCCGGCGGCGAGCCCGCCAGGAACCAGCCCGGCGGTGAACCCGCCAGGAACCAGCCGGGCGGTGAGCCCGCGAAGAACCAGCCGGGCGACCATCCCGCTCCGGGCCCCGTCAGGCGCCCGGACACCCCTGCGGAAGGAGACTCATGAACAGCGCCGAACTCGTCGAACTCGGGCAGCAGCTGCGCGTGGACAGCGTGCGGGCCGCCGCGGCGGCGGGCTCCGGGCATCCGACGTCCTCGATGTCCGCGGCGGACCTGGTGGCGGTGCTTCTCGCCCGCCACTTCCGCTACGACTTCGAGCGTCCCGACCATCCCGGCAACGACCGCTTCGTACTCTCCAAGGGCCACGCCTCCCCGCTGCTGTACGCCGCCTACAAGGCGGTCGGAGCGATCGAGGACGGCGAACTGCTGACCTTCCGCAAGCTCGGCAGCAGGCTGGAGGGCCACCCCACCCCGCGGCGGCTGCCCTGGGTGGAGACCGCCACCGGCTCCCTCGGCCAGGGCCTGCCGGTGAGTGTCGGTATCGCCCTGGCCGGCAAGCGACTGGAGCGCACCGACTACCGGGTGTGGGTGCTGTGCGGAGACAGCGAACTCGCCGAGGGCTCGATCTGGGAGGCCGCCGAGCACGCCGGGTACGAGCACCTCGACAACCTGACGGCGGTCGTGGACGTCAACCGCCTCGGCCAGCGCGGTCCCACCCGGCACGGCCACGACCTGGAGGCCTACGCCCGCCGCTTCCAGGCGTTCGGCTGGCACACCGTGGAGATCGACGGCCACGACGTGGACGCCATCGACCGTGCGTACGGCGAGGCGGCCTCGACGACCGGGCAGCCGACCGTGATCCTCGCCCGCACCCTCAAGGGCAAGGGCGTCGCCGCCGTCCAGGACCGCGAGGGACTGCACGGCAAGCCGCTGCCCGAGGCGGAGGAGGCGATCGCCGAGCTGGGCGGGGAGCGCGACCTCACCGTCCGGGTGCGGGAGCCGCAGGCCGCCCGTATGCTGCACGCCGTCCGCGACGCCTCCCTCGAGCTGCCGACGTACGACAAGGGCGACAAGGTGGCCACCCGCAACGCCTTCGGCGAGGCCCTCGCGGCACTGGGCGCGGCCCGTGGCGAGGTCGTCGCCCTGGACGGCGAGGTCGGCGACTCCACCCGCACCGAGCAGTTCGCCAAGGAGCACCCCGACCGCTTCTTCGAGTGCTACATCGCCGAGCAGCAGCTCGTCGCCTCGGCCGTCGGGATGGCGGCGCGCGGCTGGGTGCCGTACGCCGCGACCTTCGCGGCCTTCCTGACGCGCGCCTACGACTTCGTGCGCATGGCCTCGATCAGCGGCTCCGGCATCAACCTCGTCGGCTCCCACGCCGGCGTCGCCATCGGCCAGGACGGGCCCTCGCAGATGGGCCTGGAGGATCTGGCGATGTTCCGGGCGGTCCACGGCTCGACCGTGCTGTACCCGTGCGACGCCAACCAGACCGCCAAGCTCGTCGCGGCCATGGAAGGCCTCGACGGCATCCGTTACCTGCGCACCTCGCGCGGGGAGAGCCCGGTGATCTACGGGCCCGACGAGGAGTTCCCCGTCGGCGGCAGCAAGGTGCTGCGTTCCAGCGACGAGGACCGGCTGACCCTCGTCGCGGCCGGTGTGACCGTGCACGAGGCGCTGGCCGCCGCCGACGCCCTGGAGGATGAGGGCATCCGGGTCCGGGTCGTCGACCTGTACTCCGTCAAGCCCGTCGACCGGGACACCCTCAGGCGGGCCGCCGAGGAGACCGGCTGCCTGCTCACCGTCGAGGACCACCATGAGGAGGGCGGACTCGGCGACGCCGTCCTGGACGCCTTCACCGACGGCAGGCCCGTGCCCCGGCTGGTCCGGCTCGCGGTGCGGAACATGCCGGGTTCGGCGGCCCCCGACGAGCAACTGCACGCCGCGGGCATCGACGCCGCGGCCATCGCCGCCGCCGGGCGGCTGCTGGTGGGGGAGGCGGTGGTGGGGTGAGCGACGACGTGCGGACGGTGCGTGCGGGCCGTCGCACGGTCGACGTGCACCGGCCCGGCAAGGTGCTCTTCCCCGGCGACGGCGACGGCGACAGTGCCGGTGAGAGGGACGGCGGCGCGCAGGAACGCGTCCGGAAGGAGTACACGAAGGACGACCTCGTCGAGTACTACCGGTCCGTGGCGCCGTTCATGCTGCCGCATCTGCGCGGCCGCCCGCTGATGCTGGAGCGGTACCCGGACGGTCTCGACGGCCCCAGGTTCATGCAGAAGAACACCCCGGACCACTACCCGGACTGGATCACCCGGGCCGAGGTCGCCAAGGAGGGCGGGACGGTCACGCACACCGTCTGCGACGACACCGCCACCCTGGTCTTCCTGGCCGACCAGGCCTGCCTCACCCCGCACCGATGGCTGTCGCGGTCCGACCGAGGCCACGGCGTCGACCGTCCGGACCGGATGGTCTTCGACCTCGATCCCCCGGGCGACTCGGCCGACGACTTCAGGGCGGTACGGGAGGCGGCCCGGCTGCTGGGCGGGCTGCTGGACGACCTGCGGCTGCCCTCGGCGCTCATGACCACCGGCTCGCGCGGCCTGCACGTCGTCGTGCCCCTGGACGGCCGTCACGACTTCGAGGAGGTCCACGTGTTCGCCCGGGACGTCGCCGGTCTGCTCTCCGCCGGGCATCCCGACCGGCTCACCACCGCCGCACGCAAGAAGGACCGCGGCGACCGGCTCTACCTCGACGTGCAGCGCAACGGCTACGCCCAGACCGCCGTCGCCCCCTTCGCCGTCCGCGCGCGGCCCGGCGCACCCGTCGCCGTCCCCGTCTCCTGGGACCAGCTCGACGACCCGGGCCTCGGCCCCCGTCGCTGGACCATCGAGGATGCCGTCGACCAGGCCCGCAGTGATCCCTGGGCGGGGCTGCTCGGCCGCGGACGCTCGCTGGGCCCGGCCAGACGCCGGCTCGACAAACTGGTTGGCTGATGCACATACCCTTCCTGCGCAGGTCCGACGGCCCGCGCCGCCGAAGCATGCGCTCCAAAGGTTTGGCCAACGTCCTTCCGGCCACACGGAGGGGAGAGGTGGCCATGTCGAACACAAAAAACACATCCGATTCGCAGAGCTCACAGAAAGCTCAAGAATCACAGGAAACCGACAACTCGCAGGACTCACAGGACTCACAGGAGCCACAGAAGGACACCGACCGGCACACGGCGGCCAAGCACCGGCCGAGCCCGATGGAGGTGCTGCGCGGGGCGCGCGCCCAGCTCGCGGAGCTCACCGGCCTCACCCCCGAGTCGGTCTCGTCCTTCGAACAGACCGAGGACGGCTGGTCGTTGGAGGTGGAGGTCCTCGAACTCGCCAGGGTTCCCGACACGATGAGCCTGATGGCGAGCTACCAGGTCGAACTCGACCCGGAGGGCCAGCTCACCGGCTACCGGCGTGCCCGCCGTTACGAACGCGGGCGGGCCGACGCACGCGGCCGCTAGGCCGCCCGCAGTCAGCACGTCCGTACACCATCACACAGACAAGGAGGCGCGGTCGGCATGACCGTAGTCCCGGCACAGCAGACCGGCGGCGGAGGCGGCAGCAGCGGCCTCTACGACGTACTGGAACTCGTCCTCGACCGGGGTCTCGTCATCGACGCGTTCGTGCGTGTCTCCCTGGTCGGCATCGAGATCCTCAAGATCGACGTGCGTGTCGTCGTGGCCAGCGTCGACACGTACCTGCGCTTCGCCGAGGCGTGCAACCGGCTCGACCTCGAGTCCGGCCCGCGCAAGGACCCGGGCCTGCCCGACCTGGTCGGCGAGCTCACCGAGTCCGGCGCCCGCGGCAAGTCCAAGGGAGCGCTGTCCGGTGCCGCCGAGACCGTCTCGGACGCCTTCAAGCAGGCACGCGGCGAAGGTGAACAGCAGGAATCCAGGCCGCGGCCCCGCAAGACCGCGGCACGCAGGAAGGAGGAGCAGGAGTGAGCACCTACGTCTACGCCATCACCGCCGGCTCGCACCCCGCGCTTCCCGAGGGCATGGGCGGTGTGGGTGAGCCGCCGATGCCGGTGCGGATCCTGAAGGAGGGCGACCTCGCCGCCATCGTCAGCGACGCCCCCGAGGGACTGCGCCCCAAGCGCAGGGACCTGCTCGCGCACCAGAACGTGCTGGCCGAGTCCGGCGCGGCCGCCTGCGTGCTGCCCATGCGGTTCGGCAGCGTCGCCTCGGACGACGCCGCGGTCACCGGCGTCCTCGCCGAGCGGGCCGACCACTACAAGGAGCGTCTGCGGGCGCTGGACGGCAAGGTCGAGTACAACGTCAAGGCCAGCCACGTGGAAGAGGCCGTCCTGCACCGCGTGATGGCCGAGAGCCCGGAGCTGCGCGCCCTGGCCGAGGCCAACCGCAAGTCGGGCGGCGGCAGTTACGACGACAAGATCCGCCTGGGCGAGATGGTGGCCTCCGCCGTCAAGGCCAAGGAGGCGGAGGACGCCACCGAGGTGCAGCGTGTGCTGGCACCGCTCACGGACGCCGTGAGCGTGGGCCCCGAGTCCACGGGCTGGCTGGTCAACGTGTCGTTCCTGGTGGACCGCGGCTCGGCCGAGGACTTCCTCGCCGCAGTCGAGGAGGCCCGCCGGTCCCTCGCCCACCTCGAACTGCGTGTCAACGGACCGCTGCCGCCGTACAGCTTCGTCGAGCCCGGCCCCGCCGAGCCCGCGGGCACCACGGCCGGTGCGGACGCGGGAGCGGAGTAGGGCCCCGCGTGAAGCGGAGGGAGTAGCGGATGGGACTGATCAGTGAGGTGCTGCTGCTGCCGTTCGCGCCGGTGCGCGGCAGCGCGTGGGTGATCGGACAGGTGCTCCACGAAGCGGAGCGGATCTACTACGACCCCTCCACCATACGGGCCGAACTCGCCCGCCTCGAGGAACAGCTGGAGGCGGGCGAGATCACCGAGGAGGAGTTCGACCGGCGCGAGGACGAGCTTCTCGACCGGCTGGAGACCGCCATGGGATCCGGCGAGACGACGGGCAACGGGACAGGAATATGAACCGAACGGCGCTTGGCCTCGCGATAGGGGCAGGGTACGTCCTCGGGCGTACCAAGAAGATGAAGATGGCCGTCGCGGTCGGCTCGCTGGTGGCCGGCAAGAAGCTGAACCTCAGCCCACGAGCGCTCGGCGACCTGCTGAACCAGCAGCTCAAGAACAACCCGCAGTTCAAGGAGATCGGCGACCAGCTGCGCGAGGACCTGCGGGGCGTCGGCAAGGCCGCGTCGGGCGCCATGGCCGAGCGGCAGATGAACGCCCTCGCGGACCGGCTGCACGGCCGCACCGCCCAGGTCCGCGACCGGCTCTCGGGTGCGGTGCCCGGCACCGGGTCCGAGGAGTCCGAGACGGAGGACGCCGAGGACACCGAGGACGCGGACACGCGCCAGGGGCGGGACGAGCAGGAGGAGTCCGAGGACGAGGGCCGGGAGTCCGGGAAACCGGCCGCCAAGAAGGCCCCCGCGAAGAAGGCCCCGGCCAAGAAGGCGGCGGCGAAGACGGCCCCCGCCAAGAAGGCGGCCGCCAAGAAGGCGCCCGCCAAGAAGACGGCGAAGAAGACCCAGGGCACGGCCGGGAAGACGGCCGCGAAGAAGACGGCCGCGGCCGGCGACGCCACCCGGTCCCGGCAGCCGAAGGGTGGCGATGAAGGATGACCGAGACAGTCGGATCCGCGACCTCCGCGGCAGGTAAGGCGGCGGGCGGAGCCACCGGTGCGGCGAAGAACAACCCCCTCACCGACCTGGCCCACAGCGAGGCCGCCGACCGCCTCAAGGAGGAGGTCCAGGAATACCTCGGGGCGCAGGCCCAGCGCCTGCTGACCGGCTTCGGCCGCAAGCTCGGCGAGACCACGGTCAAGCTCAACGACATAGCCGAGGGCAACAGCCCCGGCTTCGCCAAGCTGGCCCTGGAAGGCGGCCGCAAGATCGCCCAGGGCAAGGGCCCGCTGCGCTCGGCGCTGGAACTCGGCGCCTCCCGAGCGAAGGACACCGTCATGGACAAGCTGAAGGGCCTGGGGGGCGGCGGGGGCGGCGGCAAGGGCAAGCGCAAGAGCGGCCACAAGCCCACCGTCATCATCGAGTCCGTGGACGTCGGCGTGCCGGTGCGCACCGCCTACGACCAGTGGACCCAGTACCAGGACTTCTCCACCTTCGCCAAGGGTGTCAAGAGTGCGAGCCGCGCCGGCGAGACCGACTCCGACTGGCAGGCGAAGATCTGGTGGTCCAGCCGTAGCTGGAAGGGCCGCACGGTCGAGCAGATCCCGGACTACAAGATCCAGTGGACGACGGAGGGCGCCAAGGGCAACACCAAGGGTGTCGTCTCCTTCCACCGGCTCGACGACAACCTCACCCGCGTCCTGCTGGTCATCGAGTACTACCCGAGCGGCCTCTTCGAGAAGACCGGCAACATCTGGCGCGCCCAGGGCCGCCGGGTCCGGCTCGACCTGAAGAACTACGCACGGTTCATCACCCTCAAGGGCGAGGCGGAGGACTCCTGGCGCGGAGAGATCCAGGACGGCAAGGTCGTCAAGAGCCACGAGGACGCCGTCGCCGAGGAGGAACAGCAGCAGTCGGCCGACGAGGGCGGCGAGGAGCCGGAGGGCGAGGAGCAGGAGGAAGGCGAGGAGTACGAGAACGAGGCCGAGGGCGAGGAGGAGCCCGAGGAAGAGGCCGAGGAGGAGCCCGACGAGGAGTACGACGCCGAGGCCGAGGGCGAGGAGGAAGAGCCCGAGGAGCCCGAGGAGGAAGAGGGCGAAGAAGAGGCCGACGAGGCTCCGTACGCCGAGGAAGAGGGGGATGAGTACGAGAACGAGGCCGAGGGCGAGGGCGAGGAGGAGCCCGAGGAGGAGGCCTACGAGGAGGAAGAGGAACCCGAGTACGCGGAGCGCGGGAGCCGTCGATGACGACGCCCAACCGGCTCCCCGAGCCCTATGGGCAGGGCGGGGGCGCCAACCTCGCGGACATCCTCGAGCGCGTGCTCGACAAGGGGATCGTCATCGCGGGGGACATCAGGATCAACCTGCTCGACATCGAACTGCTCACCGTGAAACTGCGGCTCATCGTCGCCTCAGTGGACAAGGCGAAGGAGATGGGCATCGACTGGTGGGAGAGCGACCCCGCCCTGTCCTCCAAAGCGCGCCGGGACGAGCTCACGCGCGAGAACGCCGAGCTGCGCGAGCGGCTGGCACGGCTGGAGGAGCTGCAACTGGAGCCGCGCCGCGCGCAGAAGGAGGAACCATGACCGGACTGCGGTACGTCTACGCCGTCTGCCGCCCCTTCGGCGCGCCCCTGCAGGCCCAGCTGACGGGCATCGGGGGCGCCCCGCCGGCGCTGCTGCACCACCACGGACTGGTCGCGGTCCTCAGCACGGTCTCCGAGGCCGACTTCGCCGAGGACGCACTGCGCGCCCGTCTGGAGGACCTGGACTGGCTGACCGCGACCGCCCGCGCCCACCAGGGCGTGATCGACGCGCTCACCACCGTCACCACCCCGCTCCCGCTCCGCCTGGCCACCGTCTTCCGTGACGACAGCGCCGTACGGACGATGATCGAGGCCCGGGAGGAGGAGTTCCGGCGCACCCTCGACCGGCTCGAGGGCCGGGTGGAATGGGGAGTGAAGGTGTACGCCGACATCGCTCAGGCCCAGCCGGAAAGCCCTTCGCCGAAGCCCGCGTCGGGCCGGGACTACCTGCGGCAGCGGCGTGCGCAGACCCGGTCGCACGAGGACATGTGGCAGAAGGCCGAGGCATTCGCGGACCGCCTGCACCGGGAGCTTTCCGAAAAGGCCGAGAACTCCCGGCTGCACGCCCCGCAGAATCCCGAACTCTCCGGTGCCTCCGGGCGTAACGTGCTCAACGCGGCCTATCTCGTGCCCCGTGCGCATTCCGAGGAATTCGTGGAAATGGTGGACAGCGCGAAAGACGAAACCCCTGGGCTGCGGGTGGAACTCACCGGCCCGTGGGCGCCCTACTCCTTCGCCGGTGACGCCGTGACCCGGGCTCCGCGTGAGGAGGAAGAGGGCGGGGAGGGCACGTGACCGTCATAGAACGCCGCGAGATCGCCCTGGTGGACCTGCTGGACCGGTTGCTGGCCGGCGGGGTGGTGATCACCGGGGACATCACGTTGCGCATCGCGGACGTGGACCTCGTCCGTATCGACCTGAACGCGCTGATCAGCTCGGTGAACGCGCAGGTCCCGTCACCGTTCGAGTGAGGAGCCGTCATGACCCCGCGCAACCGTCTGGACCTGGAGCCCGACACGGTCGAGCGCGACCTGGTGAAACTCGTCCTGACCGTTGTGGAGCTGCTGCGGCAGCTGATGGAGCGGCAGGCGCTGCGCCGCTTCGACACCGGCGATCTCACCGAGGAGCAGGAGGAGCGGATCGGGCTGACCCTGATGCTCCTGGAGGACCGCATGGCCGAGCTGCGCGACCGCTACGGACTGCGGCCCGAGGACCTGAACCTGGACCTCGGGCCGCTCGGACCACTGCTGCCCCGGGAGTGACGTCCTCGGCGTCACCCGGGGTCAATTCACCACCTGTACCAGCGGCTCCTGCCGCCGCCCGCGGCGGTTCCGCGTACCAGGAAACCCAGCAGCCAGACCACGAGGACTGCAAGGGCGATCCACCAGAGCAACTTCACCGCGAAACCGGCGCCGAAGAGAATGAGCACCAGAAGCAGTACCAGCAGGATGGGAACCATGATGTGAACCTCCTGCATTCCGGGTTTCCCGGAAATCCGTGATCAGGCTCACTTTCGGCACAGAATTTCTCCGTGCAGGACGGCGAACCAGCCGTCCTGCCGCTCACCCCACTCCCGCCACGCCCGTGCCACCTCCGCGAGCTGCCCGGGCGTCGCGTGACCGCCCTCGGTGGCACGGGCGGCGTAGGAGGAGGCGACGGTGCGGTCCGCCCACAGCCCGCTCCACCAGGCCCGCTCCTCGGCGTCGGCGAAGGTCCAGGTGGCGGAGGAGGCCGTGATGTCGGTGAGCCCGGCGGCCAGCGCCCAGGACTTCAGCCGGCGTCCGGCGTCCGGCTCACCGCCGTTCGCCCGGGCCACCCGCAGGTACAACGCGAGCCAGTCGTCCAGACCGGGCACCGCCGGATACCAGGTCATCGCCGAGTAGTCCGCATCGCGGACGGCGATGAAGCCGCCCGGCCTCGTCACCCGGCGCATCTCGCGCAGCGCCTGCACGGGATCGCCGACGTGCTGCAGCACCTGGTGGGCGTGCACGACGCAGAAGGTGTCGTCCGGATAGTCAAGGGCGTGCACGTCGGCGACGGCGAAGTCCACGTGCGCCAGGCCCCGTCCGGCCGCCGTGGCCCGCGCCTGCTCCAGGACGCCCGGTGCGTGGTCGACCCCGGTGACATGCCCGTCGGGGACCAGCGCCGCCAGGTCGGCGGTGATGGTCCCCGGCCCACAGCCGATGTCCAGGATCCGCATGTGCGGTTCGAGCGAGCCGAGCAGGTAGGCCGCGGAGTTGGCGGCGGTCCGCCAGGTGTGCGAACGCAGCACCGACTCGTGGTGTCCGTGCGTGTAGACGGCGGTCTCCTGTGGCTTGGGCATCACTGCACCCCGTTCGGTCGTCGGTGAGCGTCACGGTACGCCCATCGGCCGAATGATGAGACCTTTTATCTCGCTATACGGACACCACTATGCGGACGCCGTGCGGACGGCGCTGTGCGGACACGCTGCAAGGGCAGACCGCACGGGTACGTGATTCATCGTGTCGGCGGGAGCGGGCGGTAGACCGTCAGCGCCTCGGGCAGCTTCTCCAGCGTCACCTCACCCGACACCTCGGTGACCTCGCCGTCGTACGCCAGGGGTGTGCCGGGCTCCACCCCGGCCAGACGCAGCCGGCCCACCTGCACCGCCGCGTGCGCGGGGGAACGGGTCAGCGGTCCCGCCGCGGCCGCGGCGAGCAGCCGCAGCGCGGGCCGGCGGCTGCCGTGCACCACCCGTACGTCCAGCAGCCCGTCCGCCAGATCGGCACGTCGGCCCGGCGCCAGCCCCATGCGGTGGTAGATCCCGTTGCCGACGAACAGCAGCCACAGCGGACGGGTCTCGCCGCCGACCTCGACCGCCAGCGGATGCCGGTCGGCGCGCAGCACACGCAGCGCGCCCAGCACCCCGGCCGACCAGCCGCCGATCCGGCCCGACCAGCGTTCCCGCTCGCGCACCAGCTCCGGGTACACGCCCAGACTGAGCGTGTTGAGGAAGACGCCCTCGCGGTCGCGCGCGGTGAACCGGCCGACGTCCACCCGCACCCCCTCACCGCGCTCGACGGCCCCGGCGAGGTCCCGTGCGTCCTCCACGCCGATGTCGAGGGCGAAGTGGTTGAGCGTCCCACCGGGCAGCACCGCCAGGGGGAGGCCGTGGCGCAGGGCGACCCCGGCGGCGGCGTTCACCGTGCCGTCGCCCCCGCACACCCCCAGCACCCTGGCCCGCGCCGCCGCCTTCTCCAGTTCGGTGCGCACCTCGTCCGGCGCACACTCGACGACCTCCGCCCGCGGCAGGGCGTCCCGCAGCGCGCGCACCCGGTCGGAGGTCCCAGAGGCCGTGTTGGCGACGACCACCAGGCCCTCGCCCTCCTCCAGTGCCGGCACCTCGGCACGCGGCCGGGCCGGTGGACTGCCCTGCGCCCGGGTCGGCACCAGGCCCCGGACCGCGTAGGCGGCGCCCACGCCGAGAGCGGCGCCCGCCAGGACGTCGCTGGGGAAGTGCACGCCGGTGTACACGCGGGACATGGCGACGGAGAACGCCACCGGGGCCACCACCGCCCCCCAGCCCGGTGACTCCAGGGCGACACCGGCCGCGAAGGCGGCCGCCGACGCGGAGTGGCCCGAAGGGAAGGAGGTGGTGATCGGCTGCCGCTTCAGCCGCCGCGCCAGCGGCACCGGGTCCAGCACCGGACGCGGGCGGCGCACCGAGCGCTTGCCGAGGGTGTTGATGGTCAGGGAGGCCAGGCTCAGCGAGGCCAGGCCCCGGACGGCGGCCCGGCGGGCGCGTGGCGTGCGCACGGCGGCCATGGCGGCGGCGGTCGCGAACCACAGCACCCCGTGGTTGGCGCTGCGGCTCAGCCGCGGCAGCACCCGCTCGGCGCCGGGCCAGCTCCGCTCGGCGGCCGCCTCGAACAGCCGGCAGTCCAGGCCGAGCAGCTTGTCGCGCAGGGCGTGCGGGCCGGGCCGGGGGACGGTGAGGTCGACGTCTGGGCTCATGTGGGTGCGGATACCCTGAAGTGCCCGTTTCTTGTCGGCGGACATCCGTCCGACGCCGCCCGCGGTGGAAGGACCCCGCATGCGCCTGCTCCTCGTCCGGCACGGCCAGACCCCGTCCAACGTCGACTTCCTGCTGGACACCGCCGTTCCCGGCCCGGGGCTGACCGAGCTCGGCGAGCGGCAGGCCGCCGCCCTCCCGGGGGCGCTCGCGGGTGAGGACATCGAGGCCCTGTACGCGTCCACCCTCGTCCGCACCCAGCTCACGGCGGCCCCGCTGGCCGCCGCCCGGGGTCTCGAGGTGACCGTCCGGGACGGCATACGCGAGGTCGCGGCGGGGGATCTGGAGATGCTGCCCGGCGACTCGGGCCTGGGCGAGCTGTACATGCGTACGGTGTTCGCCTGGGCGGCCGGGGACACCGCGCTGCGCATGCCCGGCGGGGAGAGCGGCGCCGAGGCGCTGGCCCGGTACGACGCCGTCGTCGCCGAGGCCGCCGAAAGCGGTGCCGGCACCGTGGCCCTGGTCAGCCACGGCGCGGCCATCCGCATGTGGACCGCAGCCCGCGCCGGCAACGTCGACGTGGCCTTCGCCGCCGCCCGGCCCCTGGACAACACCGGAGTGGTGGTACTGGAGGGCTCCCCGGCCGACGGCTGGAAGGCGCTCACCTGGCAGGGCACGGTCGTGGCCCCGGCGGGGGAGAGCGGGCCGGCCGGGCAGCCGGTCGACGCGGCCGGATAAGCGTTTGCCCCAGGTCCCGGGCGCCCCGGAGAATGCCTCCCCATGGGACACCTGGAAGCCGCGCACCTCGAGTACCACCTCCCCGACGGGAGGACCCTGCTCGGGGACGTGTCCTTCCGGGTCGGCGAAGGCGCCGCCGTCGCCCTGGTCGGCCCCAACGGCGCGGGCAAGACCACCCTGCTCCGCCTGATCGCCGGCGAGCTCAAGCCGCACGGCGGCACGGTCACCGTCAGCGGCGGCCTCGGCGTGATGCGCCAGTTCGTGGGTTCCGTACGGGACGAGACGACCGTGCGCGACCTGCTCGTCTCCGTCGCACCGCCCCGCATCCGGGAGGCCGCGCGGGCCGTCGACGAGGCCGAGCACGCCGTCATGACCGTCGACGACGAAGCCGCCCAGCTGGCGTACGCGCAGGCGCTCGCGGACTGGGCCGAAGCACGCGGGTACGAGGCGGAGACGCTGTGGGACATGTGCACCACGGCCGCGCTCGGCGTCCCCTACGAACGCGCCCAGTGGCGGCAGGTGCGCACCCTCTCCGGCGGCGAGCAGAAGCGACTGGTGCTGGAGGCGCTGCTGCGCGGCACCGACGAGGTGCTGCTGCTGGACGAGCCGGACAACTACCTCGACGTGCCCGGCAAACGCTGGCTGGAGGAGCGCCTGAGGGAGACCCGCAAGACGGTCCTGTTCGTCTCCCACGACCGTGAACTGCTCTCCCGCGCCGCCGACAAGATCGTCTCCGTGGAACCCGGACCCGCCGGCGCCGACGCCTGGGTGCACGGCGGCGGCTTCGCCACCTACCACGAGGCCCGCCGGGAGCGCTTCGCCCGCTTCGAGGAGCTGCGCCGCCGCTGGGACGAGAAGCACGCCCAGCTCAAGAAGCTCGTGCTCAACCTCCGCCAGGCGGCCTCCGTCAGCCACGAGCTGGCCTCCCGCTACCAGGCGGCCCAGACCAGGCTGCGCAAGTTCGAGGAGGCGGGACCGCCGCCCGAGCCGCCGCGCGAGCAGGACATCCGGATGCGCCTCAAGGGGGGCCGGACCGGTGTACGGGCCGTCACCTGCGAAGGCCTCGAACTGACCGGTCTGATGAAACCGTTCGACCTGGAGGTCTTCTACGGCGAACGGGTCGCCGTCCTCGGCTCCAACGGCTCGGGCAAGTCGCACTTCCTGCGCCTGCTCGCCGGTGACGACGTCGCGCACACGGGGGAGTGGAGGCTCGGGGCACGGGTCGTGCCCGGGCACTTCGCCCAGACCCACGCCCACCCGGAGCTGGAGGGCCGCACCCTGCTCGACATCCTGTGGAAGGAGCACTCCCAGGACCGCGGCGCGGCCATGTCCCGGCTGCGCCGCTACGAGCTCACCCAGCAGGCCGAGCAGCCCTGCGACCGGCTCTCCGGCGGCCAGCAGGCCCGTTTCCAGATCCTGCTGCTGGAACTGGCCGGCGCCACCGCCCTGCTGCTGGACGAACCGACCGACAACCTCGACCTGGAGTCCGCCGAAGCCCTGCAGGAGGGCCTGGAGGCCTTCGACGGCACGGTCCTCGCGGTCACCCACGACCGCTGGTTCGCCCGCTCCTTCGACCGCTTCCTCGTCTTCGGCAGCGACGGCCGGGTACGTGAGACGGCCGAGCCGGTGTGGGACGAGCGCAGGGTGGAGCGGGCCCGGTAGGCAGCACCGGACCCGCCCCACCCGGGCCGCACCGGACCCGCTCCGCAGGCTCTCCCGCTTGTCACTTCCAGCGCAGCAGCGCGCCCAGGCCGCCCGCCGGAGTGTCGTCCCCGGTGCCTTCCAGCACCGGGGCCAGGGACAGCGCGGTGGCGTCCGTCGCCACGGCGGAGCGCAGCAGCGCGTCATCGGCACGTGCCGACCAGGAGTGCTGCTCACCGAGGACCTGCAGCTCCGTCCTGCGCACCGCCAACTGGTCCGGGTCCTCCCCGATCCACACCTCGCGGTGCAGGTCGGGCCCGTCCGGCCGGAGCAGCAGCTCCTGAAGACGGTGTTCCCGCGCGGCCTCCACCAGCGCGGGCACGCCCTCGGCGGCGCCGGCGCGGCCCTCGTCGTCCGGGGCGCGCGAGGCCCGGAACCGGTCCAGCTCCGCCGTGACCCGGGCGCGCACCCGCTCGGCGCGTACCTGCTCCACCTCGGTGTCCAGCAGCCTGCTGCCGGTGCCGTGCGATGCCTCCACCACGCGTTCCTCCAGCCGCTTGGGCAGCCGGTCGTGCACCTCGCGCCGCTCCCGGTCGTCACCGACCAGGATCAACAGGTCCGCCCGTGTCTCGTCCTGGCAGACGGCGAGCGCGTCGGCGATCTCCGCCGCGTTGTGCTCCCAGGTGTTCTCCACCTTCAGCTGGAAGTGCCGCTCCGACCAGTCGGCACTGCTGGTCCGGTGGAGGGGATGCTGCCGGCCGACGACCGCGCCCGCCTTCTGCCGGCCCAGCGCGCTGCGCAGCTCGAAATCGGCGCCCCGCCGGTCGATGTACGCCACGATCGCCACCGGGTCCTCACCGGCCAGGTCCAGCAGCGGGGCCACCCGCGGCAGCGGTGCCCACACGGCGAGACTGCCCTGCGGCGGGCGCGCCGCCAGCAGCGGGTCGAGCACGACCTCGCCGGATCGCGCGAACACGGCCCTGCCGTACGGGTCGGGGGAGTGACGCAGCGCCTCGATCGCCTCCTCCACCGCCCGGCACGTGGCGTCGTCCGCGCCCTGGTCCTTCAGGTCCCGCGCCATCGCCTGGGCGGTCAGGTGCAGCTCGTGCGGCGTGTCCTCCGCGTGCTGGGAGGTGTCGACGTACACGGAGGCCCAGGGGCCGGACTGTTCGTACAGTGGATTGAGAAAGGCGAGATCCATTGATTCCCTCCCGGATGCCGCTCGGGGGTAGTGCGTCCGGGGCGGGTACCCGTACCGCATGAACGCACACGACGAGCGGGACATCGCGATGACCGGAGTCGATCCCAGCCGCCTGGACGACCAGCAGCTCATGAAAGAGCTCGAGACGATCCACCGCACGCGCCACGACACGCTGCTGTACGGCTCCAACGACGCGCTGCGGGCCCACAACGAGCGCATGGCCCAGCTGGAGGGCGAGTACCTGCGCCGCAACCCGCGCCGACTGGTCGCCGCGGGCCGCACCCGGGAAGGGGCCAGGGAGCGCAGCTGCGCGGAGTCGGCCTCGCCCGACGGCTCCGGGACATGACGAAGCGGGGCTCCCCGGGAAGGGGAGCCCCGTAAGGCGGCACTGTGCTCTCAGCGGCGCGTCTGAGCGGCGCGTCTCGGCGACGCGTCTCATTGACGCGTCTCAGCAGCGCAGCGGCGGTCGGCCCCAGTGCCGGTGACCCGCGATCGCGGCCACGAACGCCCGGACGAAGTCCGCGTGCGCGGCCCCCGGCGCGGTGTCCGTGACCACGCCCCGGTCGCTGATCATGTGGTGGAACTCCGTCGACAGCCTGAGGCCCTCCGGTTCCAGCGCCGACAGGATCCCGACGCCGGAACCCAGCGCCCCGATGGGCTTCCCGTGCCGGTATGCGGAGCGGACGAAACGCATCGCGTCGGGGTCGCCGGTGATCGCGGGTGTTCCGGTGGGGCCGCCGGGGAGCAGGACGGCGTCATACAGGACGGAGGCGACCGTAGGCAGTGCGCGGTCGACCGTATACGATCGCCCGTCGACCCCCGTCACCGGTTCCTCCGTCGCCGCCAGCGCCTCCACGATCGCCCCCTCGGCCGCCAGCGCCTCCCGTACGGACCCCAGCTGCTCGGCGTCCACACCGTCGGTGACCAGCACCGCGACCTGCCGGGTCCGGATGGAGCCGGCACCGCGCAGCGATTCGAGGCTCAGCGCGGGCGAGACCTGCTTGACCGTCGCCGACTGAGCGGCCGACGGCTCGGGCACCCCGACGCCGCGCGCCACCTGCGCCGCGAGATCGCCGTCCACGTGGGCGAGCTGCTCGACCGTCCGCGCCCGCACCGCCCGCGCGTCGACCTTGCCCAGCTCGAACCGGAAGGCCGCCACGATGTGCTGCTTCTCCCAGTCGGCCATGCTGTGCCAGAACAGCGCGGCCTGGCTGTAGTGGTCCTGGAAGCTGGGGCTGCGGCGGCGGATCTTCGCCCCGTCCACCCGCTCGGTGTAGTGGGTGAACGCCGAACCGCCCGCCCCGGCGTGCGCCGGGCAGCCGCCGCCGAGGGAGTTCGGGAAATAGTTCGTACCCCGGTGGACGGTGCCCTGGTGGTAACCGTCGCGATGGTTGTTGCGCACCGGCGCCACCGGCCGGTTCACCGGGATCTGGGTGAAGTTGGGGCCGCCCAGCCGGATCAGCTGCGTGTCCAGGTAGGAGAAGTTCCTCGCCTGCAGCAGCGGGTCGTTGGTGAAGTCGATGCCGGGCACGACGTTGGCCGTGTGGAAGGCGACCTGCTCGGTCTCCGCGAAGAAGTTCTCCGGGTTGCGGTTGAGCACCATCCGGCCGATCGGCCGCACCGGCACCTGCTCCTCCGGGATGAGCTTCGTGGCGTCCAGCAGATCGAAGTCGAACGCGAACTCGTCCTCCTCCGGCACCAGTTGGACACCGAGTTCCCACTCCGGGTACTCGCCGGCCTCGATCGCCTGCCACAGGTCCCGCCGGTTGAAGTCCGGGTCGCGGCCCTGGCACTCCTGCGCCTCGTCCCAGACCAGGGAGTGCACGCCCGGCTTCGGCGTCCAGTGGAACTTCACGAACGTCCCACGCCCCTCGGCGTCGACGAACCGGAAGGTGTGCACGCCGAAGCCCTGCATCATCCGGTAGCTGCGCGGGATCGCCCGGTCCGACATCAGCCACATGATCGCGTGCAGGGTCTCCGGCTGCAGCGACACGAAGTCCCACAGGGTGTCGTGCGCCGACGCCCCCGTGGGGATGTCGTTGTGCGGCTCGGGCTTGACCGCGTGCACGAAGTCCGGGAACTTGATGCCGTCCTGGATGAAGAACACCGGGAAGTTGTTCCCCACCAGGTCGTAGTTGCCCTCGGACGTGTAGAACTTCGTGGCGAAGCCCCGCACGTCCCGCACCGTGTCCGCCGACCCCTTGGGGCCCTGCACGGTGGAGAACCGCACGAACACCGGCGTCCGCACGGACGGATCCTGCAGGAACGCCGCCCGGGTGAACTCGGCGCAGGACTCGTACGGTTCGAAGTACCCGTACGCGCCCGCACCGCGCGCGTGCACCACCCGTTCCGGGATCCGCTCGTGGTCGAAGTGGGTGAGCTTCTCCCGGAAGTGGAAGTCCTCCATCAGGGTCGGCCCGCGCTCGCCGGCCGTCAGCGAGTCGTCGGTGTGGTCGACCTCCACGCCCTGATCGGTGGTGAGCGGACCCTCTGTGGGGTCGTCGGCGTAGTGCGTCTCGCGCTGTTGCTCTTTCCGGTCGGCCGGGACGCCCATCAACCGGCCTCTCCCGCGAACACATGCACGAACGCGTCGCAGAACGCCTTCAGGTCGTCCGGCTTGCGACTGGTGATCAGCTGGTTGGAACCGGCGTCACAGATCTTCACCTCTTCGTCCACCCAGGTGCCGCCCGCGTTGCGGATGTCCGTGCGCAGGCTGGGCCACGAGGTCAGCGTCCGGCCGCGTACGACGTCCGCCTCGACCAGCGTCCACGGAGCGTGGCAGATCGCGGCGACCGGACGGCCCTGATCGAAAAAGTCCTTCACGAACGCGACGGCCTTCTCGTCCATCCTGAGGAAGTCCGGATTGGCCACCCCGCCGGGCAGGACCAGCGCCCCGAACGAGCCGGCCGACGTCTCGCCCACCACCTCGTCCACGGGGAACGTGTCCGCCTTGTCCAGATGGTTGAACGCCTGGATCCTTCCGGATTTCGTCGACACCAGAACCGGCTCGTGGCCGGCGTCCGAGGCCGCCTTCCACGGCTCGGTCAGCTCGACCTGCTCGACCCCCTCGGGAGCCACCAGAAACGCGATGCGCATGATGCTCAGCATCCTTTCCGTATACGCAACTGCAACGTCTATTGATCGTCGGTCGCGCGCCACCGGGCCCGGTCGTCCCGGCCACGCTTCTTCCTCGTCCTGGCCGCCCGCCGGCAGCGCAGCAGCTCCTCGCCGTACGGCAGGAGCACGCACGCGCCGATGGCGGCTCCGATCGCCGCCAGATAACCGGGCGACAGCGGCCGCCGACGGGGCACCAGACGCCACGCGTCCGGATCGCCCCCTCCGCCGCGCAGCAACGAGCGCACCTGGTCGGCGTGCAGGCACATCAGCGCGCTCAGCCCGGCGAACGGCAACGACTCCAGGAAGCTGTGGATGTGCTGCTCGACCGGCTTCACCTCACGGTCGCTGTCCACCGCCGTGCGCACGTCCCACAGCGCCGTCGCCTCGTGCACCGCGGCCGCCCCGAGCTGCACCGTCAGCAGCAGCGGGTTGACCTCGTAGCGCAGGGTCAGCGCGATGGGCAGGCCCACCTCGGCCATCATCAGCGAGTGGATGAGGGACTCCTTGGTCCCGGCCGTGTCCTCGATGCGGGTGCGCCGGTGCATGGCCCAGTCGGCCAGCCCCGGCACGAACCAGCCCGGCAGCAGCCCGTACAGCAGATACCGGGTGGTGGCGTCACCGACATCGACGGTGACGCCCGTGGCCGCGATCTCCGCGGCCTGGTCCCGGCTCATCCGCGGCCCACCAGCACCTCGGCCAGCTCCTGCACGGTGCCGTAGCGATCCTCGTGCGGCAGCCGGGCCACCGCCTCGATCAGGGCGTCCGGCGCGTTCTTGCGACGCAGGGCCCGGGCCAGGTCGGCCGGCCCCGCCGGGAACGCGCTGCGCCCGAGATGGCGGGCCAGCTCGAACCGGACCGTCTCCAGCGTGGCCCCGGAGCGTCCCGGCGCCACCGGGCCGCCCCAGACCTCGGGGTCGTCCTCGGCGGTCGGCTCCGGGTCGTGCCACTCCTCCGTGCGCGTGGGGTGCCCGGACCGGAGCAGGCCCTGGAGCTCGTGCTTCATCTCGTCGTCCCGGTGGACGCTCAGCCGGTCACTGCCTCGCTGCATGTGTCCCTCCAGATCTTCAGGGTCCGCACCGCGTACCCGTCGACCGGACGCCGACACGGGCTCAAGGGGGTGAATACCCGCCGGAAAACGCAGCCCGCGTCCACTTCCGGCCGTGCCCGGTCTAATGCCGGTCGTGCCCCGGCAGGAACTCCTGCACCTTCGCCTTCAAGCCCTGCTTGATCATGGACCCGCGGTCCGCGTCGCCCTTGAGGATCGACGCGGCCGTCGCCTCCATCTGCTCCCAGCTGGCGTGCGGCGGGATCGGCGGGACCGCCGGGTCGGTGAGGAACTCCACCACCGCGGGCCCGTCGGCCTCCAGTGCCGCGCGCCAGCCCGCCTCCACGTCCTCCGGCTTCTCCACCCGGATCCCGGTCAGCCCCAGGGAACGGGCGAACGCCGCGTACTGCACGTCCGGCAGCGCCTGCGAGGGCAGGAAGGACGGAGCGCCCTCCATCGCCCGCATCTCCCAGGTGACCTGGTTGAGGTCCTGGTTGTTCCACACCGCGAACACCAGCCGCGGATCCGACCACCGGTCCCGGTACTTCGCCGCGGTGATCACCTCGGCCAGCCCGTTCATCTGCATCGCACCGTCACCGACCAGCGCGAACACCGGCCGGTCCGGATGCGCGAACTTCGCGCCGATCGCGTACGGCACCCCGGCGCCCATCGTCGCCAGCGTCCCGGACAGCGAGCCGCGCATGCCCGGCCGCATGGTGATGTGCCGCGCGTACCAGTTGGCCACCGAACCGGAGTCGGAGGTGATGATCGCGTTCTGCGGCAGCAGCGGATCCAGCGCCTTGGCCACGAACTCCGGGTTGATCGGGTCGGCCGACTGGTGCGCACGGCGTTCCATCGTCTCGTGCCAGCGCCGCACGTTCGAGCAGATCGTGTCGAACCACTCCCGGTCCGTCGGGCGCCCGTCCCGGTCGGCCCGAAGCAGCGGGATCAGCCGGCGCAGGGTCGCCTTCGAGTCGCCGACGAGATTCACCTCGTACGGGTAGCGCATCCCGACCATGTGCGGATCGATGTCGATCTGCACGCCCCTGGCCTTGCCGAACTCCGGCATGAACTGGGTGTACGGGAACGAGGAGCCGATGGTCAGCAGGGTGTCGCAGTCCCGCATCAGCTCGTAGGACGGGCGCGTGCCCAGCAGGCCGATGGAACCGGTCACGAACGGCAGTTCGTCGCTGAGCACGTCCTTGCCGAGCAGCGCCTTGGCGACGCCCGCGCCGAGCAGCTCCGCGATCTCCTGGACCTCCTCGACCGCACCTGCGGCGCCCTGGCCGATCAGGATGGCCGGCTTGTCACCGGCGTTCAGGATCTCGACCGCCTTGTGCAGCGCGTCGTCCGTCGGGGTGGCGGTCGACTCGCTCATGCCCAGGCTGGAGGGGACCATCTTGAACTCGTGCGTGGGCGCCGAGTAGTCCAGTTCCTGCACATCGCCCGGGATGATGATGGCCGTGGGACAGCGGCGGGCGTACGCGGTGCGGATCGCCCGGTCGAGTACGTTCGGCAGCTGCTCCGGAACGGTCACCGTCTCCACGAACTCGGAGGCGACGTCCTTGAACAGCGTGTGCAGGTCGACCTCCTGCTGGTAGGAGCCGCCCATCGCGGTCCGGTGCGTCTGTCCGACGATGGCGAGCACCGGCACATGGTCCAGCTTGGCGTCGTACAGGCCGTTGAGCAGGTGGATCGCTCCCGGGCCCGAGGTCGCCGCGCACACCCCGAGCCGACCGGAGAACTTCGCGTAGCCCACCGCCTGGAAGGCGGACATCTCCTCGTGCCGGGACTGGATGAACCGCGGCTGGTCGTCGGCCCGTCCCCAGGCCGCGAGCAGGCCGTTGATGCCGTCGCCGGGATAGCCGAAGACCTGCTCCACACCCCATTCGCGCAGCCGCGCGAGGATGTGGTCGGCAACCTTGGTGCTCATGGAGACAACCTCCTGGTGGTGAGGATGCGGGCGATCCGGTCAGCGGTGTCCGAGTCACCCGGGGGACAGTCGGAAAACCTTTACGGACCCCCGCGAACCCGCCGGGAAAAGGTGTGTTTGCTCCCGGGGCCCGGGGGCAGGCGCACGAGAACAGTGCTTCGGACAGGAGGCACTCTCCGTGGGAGCGGCGAACCGTCGCCACGGGGGCGTCTGTCCGGACCGACGCGCTCCCACGGTGACCGTCGAACCCAGCACTCCAGGGGAGTTGCGACGCACCATGCCGAACCGAGCGCGCACGAAGCACCACCCCCACGACGACGCCCCCGACACCGCGGACGCCTTCCGCCGCCTCGCCGCCCTCCCGCCCGGAGCCGAGCGCGACGCCCTGCGCGACGAGATCGTCGAGGCCTGGCTGCCCATGGCCGAACGGCTCGCCGGACGCTTCCGCAACCGCGGCGAGAGCTACGAGGACCTGCGGCAGGTGGCCTCCCTCGGCCTGGTCAAGGCCGTCGACCGGTACGACCCCGAGCTCGGCAACGCCTTCGAGAGTTATGCCGTACCGACCGTCACCGGTGAGATCAAGCGGCACTTCCGCGACCACATGTGGACCCTGCACGTGCCCCGCCGGGTCCAGGACCTGCGCAACCGGGTCCGGGTCGCCTGTCAGGACCTCTCCCAGACGATCGTGGGCCGCCGGCCCACCGTCGCGGAGATCGCCCGGTACGCGAACATGAGCGAGGACGACGTCCGCGCCGGGCTGGAGGCGCTGGAGAGCTTCACCGCACTGTCCCTGGACGCGGAGATGCCGGGCAGCGACGACGGCTACTCGCTCAGCGACGCGCTCGGCGCCCCCGATCCCGCGCTCGACACCGTCGTTGACCGCGAGGCCGTCAAACTGCGGCTGGCCGCCCTGCCCGAGCGCGAGCGGGCCATCCTCTACATGCGGTTCTTCGACGACATGACGCAGAGCCGGATCGCCGAGCAGATGGGCATCTCGCAGATGCACGTCTCCCGGCTGATCAGCCGCTGCTGCGAACGGCTGCGCGAGCAGGTGATGAGGGACGTGGCGTAGCTCTGCGGCAAACCCGGCCGGTCGCCGGATCACCCGATAGGCCCCCGGGTGTCCCGCCAATGGGCTTCGGCCGCGCGCGGCGCGCGGTGCGGCGGGCTGTGATGGCAGAGGACGGCGCACAGTCCGCGCCCGTCGCAGCCGTCGCCCCGAGGAGCCCGCCCCATGCGCCGCACCGCACGCGCCCTGGCCGTCGCCGCCCTGACCGCCGCCGCGTTCGCCACCGCCCCCGGGGCGAACGCGAAGCCCGCCGCGCAGAGCGGCCCGGGCCCCGCCCGCACCGGCGGCACCGTCACGGTCTCCGCGTCCTGCGACACGGCCGGCGGCGCCATACCCGGCCCCGCCGACGCCTCACCCCCGGCCTTGGACGGGACGGCCGCGGGTGGCGCCTGCGCGGCGGACCGCGGCGGCACGGACGCGGGCGTGTGGGACGAGGGCGCGGGAGGATGCGCCGGGCTCCCCTCCTGCGACGGCGTCAAGGTGCCGGAACCCGCGAGCCCCGACTGTACGGGAGCACAGCCGTGCGCGGGCGGGACGATTCCCAGCGGCCCGGACGACGGCGGGAAGACCCAGGGCGGCTCGGACAGCGGGAAGTCCGACGGCGGCCTGGGTGAAAGAGGAAGAACCGAGGGCGGCTCGAGCGGCACGGGGAACACTCCGGGCGGCGGGGACGACACCGGTAGGACCGAGGGCGGCTCGAGCGGCAGGGGGAACACTCGTGGCAGCGCGGACGGGGCCGGAAAGACCGACGGCGGCTGGGACGGCGCCGGGCAGACCGACGGCGGGTGGGACGGCGGCGGGCAGACCGATGGCGGGTGGGACGGCGGCGGGCAGACCGATGGCGGCTGGGACGGCGGCGGCCACGACTGCGCCGAGCCCGGCGGCGACCCCTCCTGCGCGCCGCCCACCATCGGGCACGGGGTGAACGCGGGGGAGGGCGGTGCCTTCGCCGGATCCCTGCCCGCCCTGGTCGCCGGCGCGGTGCTGATCGCGGCATCGGGCGCGGGCGCGTTCTACCGGATGCGCCGGCGCACCTCCGGGTACCCGGGGCTCTGAACAGACGGCGACACGGACTGCGCGGAGGCGGACATGCGGACGGACCCGGAACGCAACGGCTCCGCCCGTCCCGGCCCCCAGGACCACCACCCGGCGCACCCGGCCCACCCGCGTCCCGCGCACGGCCCCGAAGGCCACGGTCCCGTCCGCTACGGCCCGGCCCTGCCCGGTGACGGACTGCCCGTCCTGCCCGAACTCGCCGCGGTGCTCGCCGCCGCCGCCGGCCACGCGGAGCCCCGGCCCGTCGGCGGCGGCCCGGCGCTGCTGGAGGCGGCGTGCGGATACTGGACGCGCCGCGGCCTGCCCACCCAGCCCCACCAGGTCGCGGCCGGCCCCGGTGCCCCGCCGCTGCTGCTCGCGCTGACCGCCGCGCAGGGCGGTGACGTCCTGGTGCCCCGTCCCTGCGCCGCCTGGTGGGCACCGTACGCCCGCCTGCTCGGCAGACCCGCCTTCCACGTCGCCACCCCCGCCGAATCCGGCGGCGTCCCCGATCCGTACGCACTGCTGGAGACCGTACGCCGTGTCCGCGCCGAAGGCGGCGACCCGCGGCTGCTCGTGCTCTCCGTCGCCGACGACCCGACCGCCACCGTCGCACCGCCCGAACTGCTTCACGAGACCCTGGAGGCCGCGGCCGGCGAGGGGCTGCACCTGGTCAGCGACGAGACCTGGCGCGACACCCTGCACGCCCCGCACGAGACGGTGCTGATCGGCCCGGCCGAGATGCTGCCCGACCATGTCACGGTCGTCACCGACCTCGCCGGCTCCCTGCTGCCGCCCGGCTGGCCCGCCGCCGTCGCCCGCTTCCCCGCCACGGACGCCGGGGAAGCGCTCCACGCGCGCGTGCTCGACATCCTCACCGCGCTCGGCGCGAGCGTCGCCGGGCCCGTCGCTGCCGCCGCCGGGTATGCGCTCGACGAACCCGAGCCCGTCACCGCGCGCCGCGACACCGCCGTGCGGCTGCACGCGCGCGTGGCCGCGGCCGCGCACACCGCCGTCACCGCCGCCGGCGCCCTGGCCCGGCCGCCACAGGCGGGCCGGCACCTGTACGCCGACCTCGAACCGCTGCGCACCGCGCTCGGCGCGTACGGCGTCGGCGACGCGCAGGAACTGGAGGACTTCCTCACCGCCCGGCTCGGCATGCCCGCGCCCGGCGGCCACCGTTTCGGCGACGACCTGGCGGCGCTGCGCGTGCGGCTCGCCACCGGTCCACTGCTGGGCGGCACGGACGAGGAACGCACGGAATGCCTCACCTCACCCACGCCGTTGGAACTGCCACACGTGCAACGCGCCTTGATCTCCTTGCGGTCGGTCTTCGACGATCTCCGCGACGACGCTCAGCGATGGGAGCCTCCTCGATGACGCAGCAGTCCGAGTCGACCACCACCCAGACCACTCCAGAAGCCGACATCCTGGAAGCCGACATCCTGGAAGCCCACGACCCGACGGCCACGTCACCCCTCGCGCCCACCGGCCCCCCGCTCACGGAACCCCGCCCCCTCGGCGAGACGAGAGAGTGGCCGCGAACCTTCCACAACCGGCTGACCGCCCCGCTGCCCGGCCTGAAGGCCATGGCCCGCTTCGCCCGTGAAGGCGCCGTACGGCCCGACCGGGAGGGACTCGCCGACATTCCACGACTGCCCTACGCCCCCGGCCCGCTGCCCCGCGTGGACGCCCGCACCGTCGCCGTCACCTGGGCGGGCCACGCCAGTTGGGTGGTGCGCATCGGCGGGCTGACCGTCCTGACCGACCCGGTCTGGTCCCGCCGCATCCTCGGCACCCCCGCCCGCATCACGCCCGTGGGCGTCGACTGGGACGAGCTGCCGCGCGTCGACGCGGTCGTCATCAGCCACAACCACTACGACCATCTGGACGCCCCGACCCTGCGCCGACTCCCGCGCGACACCCCGGTGTTCGTGCCCGCGGGCCTCGGCCGCTGGTTCCGGCGCCGCAAGTTCACCGCCATCACCGAACTGGACTGGTGGGAGGCCGCCGAACTGTCGGGTGTCCGCTTCGACTTCGTGCCCGCCCACCACTGGTCCAAGCGCACCCTCACCGACACCTGCCACAGCCTGTGGGGCGGCTGGGTCCTCACCGCCCCCGACGGACAGCGCGTCTACTTCGCCGGCGACACCGGGTACGGCCACTGGTTCTCCCGCATCGGCCGCCGCCACCCCGGCATCGACCTCGCCCTGCTGCCCATCGGCGCCTACGACCCGCGCTGGTGGCTGAGCGACGTCCACTGCGACCCGGAGGAGGCCGTGCAGGCCGCCCTGGACCTGGGCGCGCGCCGCATGGCACCCATGCACTGGGGCACGTTCGTCCTCTCGGCGGAGCCGGTCCTGGAACCGCTCACCCGCGTCCGCACGGCCTGGGAGAAGGCGGGCCTGGACCGGGAGGACCTGTGGGACCTGCCGGTGGGGGGCTCACGGATACTGCCCCAGGGCCTCTGAACCCGCAACTCCGCCAAAGTCCCTAGGCCTTGACGGCCCGGCGGGCCCTGCGCCAGGCACTCGGGGTGGGGGGGGGCCGCCCCGGGCCGCCCCCCCCCCCCCCCCCCCCCCCCCCCCCCCCGGGGGGCCCCCCCCCCCCCCCCCGCCCCCCCCCCGGGGGGCCCCCCCCCCCCCCCCCCCCCCCCCCCACCCCCCCCCCCACCCCCACCACCCCCCCCCAAAAAATAATAAGAACACCAAGCCGAACTTCACCTGGAACGTGCTGTTCACCTCGATCCTGGTGCTG
>NZ_JBIAVN010000008.1:0-324231 GCF_042894285.1 Streptomyces sp. NPDC001544
GCGTCCGCGTCGTCCTGCGTCGGACACGCCACCCGCACGATCTGACAACCCGACGCCGTCAGCTCCGCGATCTGCTGCAGCGTCGCCCCGACATCGGACGTACGGGTCGTCGTCATCGACTGCACCGACACCGGCGCGTCCCCGCCGACCGCCACGGTTCCGACCTGGATCTGCCGGCTCTTCCGGCGCTCGGCGAGCTTGGTCGGAACGGACGGCATGCCGAGAGAAATCGCAGTCATCTGCTGTGCAACCCCAAGTCGTGGATCATGATCCGGTCCCGTTCAGGCATCGGGCTCCAGGATTCGAGATTACGGCACCGGCGAACGCGTCAGCACATCCCACCCGGAAACCCACTCAATAGGAGGCGGCCCGGACCTCAGGGCCCAGGCCGCCGGAAAACGCCGCGCGACTACGAGATTTTGACCGGGTTAACCACGTCCGCGATCAGGACCAGGATCGTGAAGCAGACGAAGATCCCGGCCACCACGTAAGCCACCGGCATCAGCTTCGCCACGTCGAACGGGCCCGGGTCCGGCCGGCGCAGCACCTTCGCCACGTGCCGGCGCAGCGACTCCCACAGGGCTCCCGCGATGTGCCCGCCGTCGAGCGGGAGCAGCGGGAGCATGTTGAACAGGAAGAGGGAGAGGTTGAAGCCGGCGACCAGCATGACGAACATCGCCAGCTGCTGGGTGGGCGGGATGTCGAGGGTGAAGATCTCTCCGCCGACGCGGGCCGCGCCGACCACGCCCATCGGGGAGTCGGGCTGGCGGGGGGCGTCGTTGAAGGCGGCGTTCCAGAGGGCGGGGATCTTGCCGGGGAGCGCGGCGATGGAGTCCACGGCCTCGCCGAGGCGGTCGCCCATCCAGGTCACCGACTCGCCGAAGTCCTGGCGTACGACGCCGTTGGCGGCGCTGAAGCCGAGGAAGCCGGCCTTGGTGTAGCCGTTGACGAGCTGCCCGTGGGAGTCCTTCTTCGCGACCTGGTTCTCGACGAGCGTCGCCTTCAGGGTGACCTCGTGGCTTCCCCGCTCGACGACGATGGGCACGGTCTTGCCGGGGTTGGCGCGGATCAGGTCTGAGAGCCTGTTCCAGTTGTCCGTCTTCACCCCGTCGAAGGAGACGATCTTGTCGCCGGCCTTCAGGCCCGCGGCGGCGGCCGGGGAGACGGGGTCGGACTTCTTGCAGGTGTCCCGGTTCTGCGTCTGGGAGATCACGCACTTGGAGACCGAGCTGACGGTGGTGGTCTGCTGGGTGATGCCGAAGCCCATCAGCACCGTGAGGAACAGCACCACCGCGAGGACGAGGTTCATGAAGGGGCCCGCGAACATCACGATGACCCGCTTCCACGGGGCACGCGTGTAGAACAGGCGGGTCTCGTCACCCGGCTGGAGCTCCTCGTAGGCGGCCGAGCGGGCGTCCTCGATCATGCCGCGCCACGGGGAGGTGGAGCGCGCGGTGATCCGGCCGTCGTCGCCGGGCGGGAACATGCCGATCATGCGGATGTAGCCGCCCATGGGGATCGCCTTGAACCCGTATTCCGTCTCGCCCTTCTTGCGCGACCAGACGGTCGGGCCGAAGCCGACCATGTACTGCGGCACGCGGATGCCGAAGAGTTTGGCGGTGGAGAGGTGTCCCAGCTCGTGCCAGGCGATGGAGACCAGCAGCCCCAGCGCGAAGACGCCTATGCCGAGGATGAACATCAGGGTCGTCATGCACGCGCCTCCGCGGTCGCCGTCTGCGCTGTCAGTTCACGGGCCCGGGCCCGGGCCCAGGTCTCCGCCTCGAGGACGTCCGACACCGTGAGCGAGGTTCCCGTCCGGGGGGTGCCGTGCTCCTCCACCACCCGGGTGACGGTCTCCATGATCCCGAGATACGGCAGCGCGCCGGTGCGGAACGCCTCGACGCACTCCTCGTTGGCCGCATTGAACACCGCCGGGGCCGTGCCCGCGAGCTCTCCCACGCGGCGCGCCAGGTTCACCGAGGGGAAGGCGTCGTTGTCGAGCGGGAAGAACTCCCAGGTGGAAGCCTTGCTCCAGTCGAAGGCGGGCGCCGCGTCGGGCACCCGTTCGGGCCAGCCGAGGCCGATGGCGATCGGCCCGCGCATGTCCGGGGGCGTCGCCTGGGCCAGTGTCGATCCGTCCGTGAACTCAACCATCGAGTGGACATACGACTGGGGATGCACGACCACCTCAATGCGGTCGAAGGGAATGTCGTAGAGGAGGTGCGCCTCGATGACTTCCAGGCCCTTGTTCACCAGTGTCGCGGAGTTGATCGTGATCACCGGGCCCATGGCCCAGGTGGGGTGCGCGAGGGCGTCCTCGACCCTGACGTCGGCGAGCTGCTCCTTCGTACGGCCGCGGAAGGGGCCCCCGGAGGCGGTGACGACGAGCTTGCGCACGTCGGCCCGCGTCCCGGCGGCGAGCGCCTGGAAGAGCGCGGCGTGCTCGGAGTCGACCGGGATGATCTGGCCGGGCTTGGCGAGCGCCTTGACCAGCGGGCCGCCGACGATGAGCGACTCCTTGTTGGCGAGCGCGAGGGTGCGGCCCGCTTCCAGGGCGGCGAGGGTGGGCGCCAGGCCGATGGAGCCGGTGATGCCGTTCAGCACGGTGTGGCAGTCGGATGCGGCGACCTGGGTGGCGGCGGCGGGTCCGGCGATGATCTCGGGGAGCGGCTCCCCGGCGCCGTACCGGGCGCCGAGCGCCTCGCGCAGTGCCGGTACGACGTCCTCGCGGGCGACCGCGACGGTCCGCACCCGCAGCCGGTGCGCCTGCTCGGCGAGGAGGGTCACCCGGCCGCCGTTCGCGGAGAGGGCGGTCACCCGGAAGCGGTCGGGGTTGCGCAGCACGAGGTCGATGGCCTGGGTGCCGATCGATCCGGTGGAGCCGAGGATCACCACGTCCTTGGGACCGTCCCCCGCGAGAGGGTCGTAGACGAGGTGCGGGTCGGCGAGGGGCGCCGGACTGGCGGGACTGTCGGTCATCCCTCCATTGTTGCCGCAACCGGCGGCCCGCTGGACAGCGCGTCCCTCGGGCGGGTGCCTTATCAGCTCTCATCGCCGGATGGGACGGATTCGCCGATGTGAAGTCTCGGTGAAGATCGTGTGATAACACTTCTGTCTGGCCGGGCGGCGATACGGAGCTTCGCCCGGCCGTGGACGACACCCTGGGGGGATTCTCCATGCGCATACGCGCCGCTCTGCCCGCGCTCGCGGGCGCCGCCGTGCTCACCGGCACCCTGCTCAGCACGCCCGCCGAAGCCGCCGGCGGGGTCAGCATCTACCACGTCTGGTTCGACAGCCCCGGCCCGGACAACCGCTCCAATGCCAGCCTGAACGCCGAGTGGGTGCAGATCAAGAACACCAGCGGTTCGGCGGTCTCCCTCAAGGGCTGGATCCTCAAGGACGCCTCCAACCACAAGTACGTGTTCCCGAACGTCAAGATCGGCGCGGGCAAGACCATGAAGGTCCACACCGGCCAGGGCTCGGACACCGCGTCGAACAAGTACCAGGACCGCCGTGCCTACGTCTGGAACAACACCAGCGACACGGCCACGCTGACCAAGGCGAGCGGCACCAAGGTCGACTCCTGCTCCTGGACGACGCGGGACCCGAGCGACAAGTACTGCTGACCGTCGGGTACGACTGCCCCCGTCCGGCTGACCCGTCCCGTCCGGCGGGCTAGGGCCTGTCCGGCGGATCATGCCGCAGACGCGGGGCTTGGCACGCCCACCTGCAGCGTTGTCGTCGGTCGCCGACGCTCCGCGTCGACGCCCTCCTCCGCCTTGCAGCCGGACGCACCAAGCCCCGCTCACCAGCGCCGATGAGGCACCGCCCGTGCCCTGCGATCTGATCCGCCGGACAGGCCCTAACGCACCGGACGGTGCACGTTCTCCCGCCGGGACGGTCCGGGGCTCGCGTCGGCGATCCACGGGCCGTCCCCGGACGGGTCGATGACTCCCTGCTCCAGCCACTCGTAGGCGCCGCCGAGGACGCCCTTGACCACCTTGCGGTCGATGTCGTCGGTGTTGTTCCAGAGCCGGCCGAAGAGTTCCTCGACCCGGATGCGGGACTGGCGGCAGAAGGCGTCGGCGAGCTGGTAGGCCTCGCGGCCGTGGTCGCCCTGGCCGCGCAGCAGTTCCGCCCGGACGCAGGCGGCGCTCATCGCGAACAGCTCGGCGCCGATGTCCACGATCCGGCCCAGGAAGCCCTGCTTGGTCTCCATCCGGCCCTGCCAGCGGGACATGGCGTAGAAGGTGGACCGGGCGAGCTTGCGGGCGTGCCGCTCGACGAAGCGCAGATGGCCGGAGAGGTCGACCTCGTGCTTGAACTCGCTGTACGAGGAGGGAAGCTGCCCCGGGCCCGCGACCAGTTTCGGCAGCCACTTGGCGTAGAAGACTCCGGCGTTCGCGCCCGCCCTCGCCTTGTCCGAGAGGGTCTTGTCGGGGTCGATGAGGTCACCGGCGACCGACAGGTGGGCGTCGACGGCCTCGCGGGCGATCAGCAGGTGCATGATCTCGGTGGAGCCCTCGAAGATCCGGTTGATGCGCAGGTCGCGCAGGATCTGCTCGGCGGGGACGGCGCGCTCGCCACGGGCCGCGAGCGACGCGGCCGTCTCGAAACCTCTGCCGCCGCGGATCTGCACCAGTTCGTCGGCCATCAGCCAGGCCATCTCGGAGCCGTACAGCTTGGCGAGGGCGGCCTCGATGCGGATGTCGTTGCGGTTCTCGTCGGCCATCTGGCTGGACAGGTCCAGCACGGCCTCCAGTGCGAAGGTGGTGGCCGCGATGAAGCTGATCTTGGAGCCGACGGCCTCGTGCAGCGCGACCGGCTTGCCCCACTGCTCGCGGGCCGCCGACCACTCGCGGGCGATCTTCAGGCACCACTTGCCCGCGCCGGCGCACATCGCGGGCAGCGACAGTCGGCCGGTGTTGAGGGTGGTCAGGGCGATCTTCAGGCCCGACCCCTCCTCGCCGATGCGGTTGGCGGCCGGGACGCGCACCTGGTGGAAGCGGGTGACGCCGTTCTCGATGCCGCGCAGGCCCATGAAGGCGTTGCGGTTCTCGACCGTGACGCCCTCCGAGGCGGCCTCGACCACGAACGCGGTGATACCGCCCTTGTGCCCCTCGGACTTCGGCACGCGGGCCATGACGACGAGCAGGTCGGCGATGACCCCGTTGGTGGTCCAGAGCTTCACGCCGTCGAGGACGTAGTCGTCGCCGTCGGGGACGGCCGTGGTGGCCAGCCGGGCGGGGTCGGAGCCGACGTCCGGCTCGGTGAGGAGGAAGGCGGAGATGTCGGTGCGGGCGCAGCGGGGCAGGAAGGTGTCCTTCTGCTCCTGGGTGCCGAACAGTTTGAGGGGCTGCGGTACGCCGATCGACTGGTGGGCCGACAGCAGCGCGCCGATCGCCGGGTTGGCGGAGCCGGCCAGGGCGAGGGCCTTGTTGTAGTAGACCTGGGTAAGGCCCAGGCCGCCGTACTTGGTGTCGATCTTCATGCCGAACGCGCCGAGCTCCTTGAGCCCGTCGATGACCTCGTCCGGGATCTGCGCGTCGCGCTCGATCCGGGCGCCGTCGATCTTCGTCTCGCAGAAGTCGCGCAGTTTGGCGAGGAACTCCTCGCCGCGTTGGGCGTCCTCGTCGGCGGGGAGGGGGTGCGGGTGGATGAGGTCGAGCCGGAAGCGGCCGAGGAACAGTTCCTTGGCGAAGCTGGGCTTGCGCCAGTCCTGTTCCCGGGCGGCCTCCGCCACCTGGCGGGCCTCGCGTTCGGTGACGGTGGGTTTCTTGGTGGTGGGGGCGGACATGAGGCTCACCTCGCCGCGAAGAGGGATGATTGCGGACCGTTCGTTACCGACCAGTGCTACTGGATCGTTCGTACCCGAAACGGGCCGCCCCCACCAGTCCTGGCGCGTCCGTTCGGCCCACACGGGCCGCTCGGCTACGCCGGCCCGGCGACTTGAGGCAGGGCGTGCGTTTCCTCGCCCCCGCCGCCCCCACCCTTCCCGTCCCCAGGGGCTCCGCCCCTTCAACCCCACCGGGGGTGCGCCCCCGGACGCCCGCGGGGCTGCGCCCCTGCACCCCACGGGGACCACGCCCCCCCCCCGAGCCCCCCAGGGCTCCACCTCTGCACCCCAACAGGGCTGCCGAACCCCGGCCCCCGGGGTTCCACCCTTGCACCCCACGGGGCCAACGCCCGGAACCACCACGTCACTCCGCCCCGCACCCCACCAGAGCCACGTCCCCCGCCCCCCGCGCGGCTCCGCCCCCGGAATCCCGCCGGAGGCCACCGCGCCCCCGGACCCCGTCGCGGTGCGGTCCGTGGGGTTGCATCCGGGGTTCCTGCGGGGGGACGGTGCGTGTACCGCCCCCGGGCGGGGGCGTTCGGACGGAAGGTTGCCCCCGCTTGGCCTGCTCGCGTCGGGCTGCAAATCGGTGTCGAAGCGCTTCGACGGACTATGGACACCCACCCCCGCTGAAGCTACTGTCGATACACCCTCACTCGCCCTTGTCAACCACGCGCACTGTCGAAGCGCTTCACAAAGCTTGGAGAGCTGGATGGTCACCCTCGCCGAGGTCGCCCAGCACGCCGGAGTCTCGGCGAGCACGGTGAGCTATGTCCTCAGCGGCAAGCGGTCCATCTCCGCCACCACCCGGCAGCGGGTCGAGCAGAGCATCCGGGAGCTCGGGTATCACCCGAACGCGGGCGCCCGCGCCCTGGCCAGCAGCAGGTCGAACATCATCGCGCTGATGATCCCGCTGCGCACCGACATGTACGTACCGGTGATGATGGAGATCGCCATCGCGGTGGCCACCACCGCCCGCACCCACGGCTACGACGTCCTGTTGCTCACCGGCGAGGAGGGCCCCGACGCGGTGCGCCGGGTCACCGGCAGCGGGCTGGCCGACGCGATGATCCTGATGGACGTCGAGCTGGAGGACGAGCGGCTGCCGCTGCTGCGCCAGACCGACCAGCCCTGCGTCCTCATCGGCCTGCCCGCCGACACCTCCGGCCTGACCTGCGTCGACCTGGACTTCGCGGCGACCGGCGCGCTGTGCGTGGAGCATCTGGCGAAGCTCGGCCACCGTGATGTCGCGGTCATCGGCGAGGCCCCCGCGGTCTACGAACGGCACACCGGCTTCGCTGAACGCACCCTCGACGGTCTGCGCACCCGCGCCCGGGAGCTGGGCGTGCGGATGCTGCACCGCCCGTGCGAGGGCGGGTACGACGCGATGGCCGTCACGCTCGCCCGGATCCTCGACGAGCGCCCCGGCACCACCGGGTTCGTGGTGCAGAACGAGTCCGCAGTCGAGCCGCTGCTCGCCCTGCTGCGCCAGCAGGGCCGGGCGGTGCCCGAGGACGTGTCGGTGGTCGGGATCTGCCCGGAGCAGGTCGCCGTGCAGGCCTCGGTGCGTCTGACGTCGGTCGCCATCCCCGCGCAGGAGATGGGCCGGTACGCCGTGGAGCACCTGGTGGCCAAGCTCGACGGCCGTGGCAGCGACGAAGTCGTGCTGATCGCACCGGAGTTGACCGCCCGGGCCAGCTCCGGCCCGGCGCCGTCCGGTTCCTGATCCACCGGATCACCCCCCGCAACACCCCGCGAGCCCAGGCACCCCCATGCCCGCATGCCCGTCGGCATGCCCGTCCGCATCCCAGGAGCCAGCCCCGTGAACCAGCCTGCCGAAACCCAGCCTGCCGCAGCGCGGCCCAAGGTCAGCCTCGCGCAGTCCTCCCCCACCGTCGGCACGTTCCGCGAGCGGGACGGGGCACTGGAGTGGAGCGGCCGCCAGGAGACGGTACGCATCGAGCCCTGGGGTCCGGACGCGGTCCGGGTGCGCGCCCGGCTCGGCGGTCCCGTGCTCGACTCCCTCCCCGGCGCCCTGCGCGACACTCCGCCGCCGAGCGACAGCACCGTGAAGATCGGCGACGGGGAGGCCCGCCTGACGGTCGGCGCGCTGACCGTGGAGGTCGACGCCGAGGGCCTGATCCGGTTCCTGCGCACCGACGACCTGTCCGAGCTGCTGGCCGAGGAACGCGCCCACTTCTGGTGGCCGGGCTCCCGCCTGTACACGGCGGTCGGCAACGGCCACCACCGCCTCGAGCAGCGCTTCGCCGCGTACGAGGACGAGAAGCTGTTCGGCCTGGGCCAGCACCAGCACGGCCGCCTCGACCAGAAGGGCCTGGTCCTCGATCTGGTGCAGCGCAACGCCGAGGTCGGCATCCCGGTGCTGTCCTCCAGCCGCGGCTACACCCTGCTGTGGAACAACCCGGCGATCGGCCGGGTGGAGCTGGCGCACAACGGCACCCGCTGGGTGGCCGACTCCGCCCGCCAGATCGACTACTGGATCACCGCGGGCAGCCCGGCCGACGGCCAGCGCCGCTACAGCGCGGTGACCGGCCGTACGCCGATGCTCCCGGAGTGGGCCGCGGGCTTCTGGCAGTGCAAGCTGCGCTACCGCACCCAGGACGAACTCCTCGCGGTGGCCAGGGAGTACAAGCGGCGGGGGCTGCCGTTGTCGGCGATCGTCTGCGACTTCTTCCACTGGACCCACCTGGGCGAGTGGAAGTTCGACCCGAAGGAGTGGCCGGACCCGGCTGCGATGGTCCGTGAACTGGAGGAGATGGGCGTCAAGCTGGTGGTGTCCGTGTGGCCTTCGGTGTCCCCGCTGTCGGAGAACCACCCGGTGATGGAGCAGCGCGGCTACTTCATCGGCACCCAGTACGGTCCGATGGCGCACGCCGACTGGCCGGACAAGGAGGTCGCCGCCACGGTCCAGGTGGCCTTCTACGACGCCACCAACCCCGAGGCCCGGGAGTTCGTCTGGTCCCGAGTGAAGGAGAACTACCTCGACCCGTACGGCATCACGGCCTTCTGGCTGGACGCCTGCGAGCCCGAACTGAAGCCGGGCTTCGCGGAGAATCTGCGCTACTGGGCGGGCCCCGGCCTGGAGGTCGGCAACATCTACCCGGCCGAGAACGCCCGCGCCTTCCACGAGGGTCTGCTGGCGTCCGGCGAGGACGAGGTGATCACCCTCAACCGCTCGGCGTGGGCGGGCAGTCAGCGCTACGGCGCCGCCCTGTGGTCCGGTGACATCGGCACCGACTTCCCGACCCTGCGCCGTCAGATCGCGGCCGGCCTCAACACGGCGCTGTCCGGCATCCCCTGGTGGAACACCGACATCGGCGGCTTCCACGGCGGCGACCCCGACGACCCGGCGTACCGCGAGGTCATGGTCCGCTGGTTCCAGTTCGGGGCGCTGTCCCCGCTGATGCGCCTGCACGGCTTCCGCGACCCGGGCATGGAACTGGGGCCGGAGATGACCGGCGGCCCGAACGAGGTGTGGTCGTACGGGGAGGAGGCCGGCGCGATCCTGGAGCGGTACCTGCGGCTGCGTGAGCGCCTGCGGCCGTACGTGCTGCGGATCATGCGGGAGGCCCACGAGGAGGGACTGCCGGTGATGCGACCGCTGTTCCTGGAGTTCCCGGACGACCGGACGGCCTGGTCGGTGGACGACGCCTACCTCTTCGGCCGGGACCTGCTCGTCGCCCCGGTGCTGACGTCCGGCGCCACCGCCCGCACGACGTACCTCCCGGCGGGCGCCCGCTGGACGGACGCGTGGACCGGTGAGTCGTACGACGGCGGTACGACCGTGACGGTCGACGCCCCCCTGGACCGCATCCCGCTGTTCCTGCGGGACGGGGCGACACTGCCCATCCAGGAGCAGGAGCAGCAGGCGCAGGCGTAGCAGGCCCCGGGCGGAATTGTCTCAACTCCGCTGGGTCGCACGGCGGTTACCGGGGGTAGGTTCGCTCCCCCCGGTCCCCCGTGACAGGAGTCCGCCCCCATGTCCTCCGGTCCCCTCGCCCTCGGCCTGGCCAATCTGCTGCTCCGGCCCGGCGCCCGCTCCCGCCGTACGCCCGACCGCGCGTTCGACCGACTGCTGGCCGAGGCCGGGCGGGCGTACGGCGACGAGCAGTTCGTCGACGACTTCCGGTTCCTGCTGCGATGTTGGGCGGACGCCGAGGACCTCACACCGGTGGGCTGGCTGTCCGCGCGGCGACACGTCGGCAGACACCTCGCGGGCCGGGCCGGGATCCGGCGGCTGATCGCGGAGAACCCGGCGATCGAGGAGGAGCCGATCGAACGCCCGGTGTTCGTGGTGGGTCTGCCCCGTACCGCCACCACGCTCACCCACGGCGTGCTGTCGCTCTCGGGGGAACACCGCTGCCCGATGCTCTGGGAGCTGCTCACGCCCGGCCTGTACCGGGAGCCCGGCGAGCGGGACCGGGCGATCACGGCGGCGCGCCGGCTGGTGGGCTCCATCGACCTGTTCGCGCCGCACTTCCGCGACATCCACCGGCTGCTCCCCGAGGGCCCCGAGGAGTGCACCTTCGCGCTGCCGCACACCGTGATGCCGCTGTCCCAGGCGCGGGTCCCCGGGTATCTGGCCTGGCACCGCGCCCGGGACTTCGTGCCCGACTACCGTCATCTCAAGCGGGTCTACCAGGTGCTCCAGTACGGGCGTCCCCGCCGCCGCTGGGTGCTGAAGTCGCCCCTGCACCTGGAGAACCTGGACGCGCTGCGCACGGTCTTCCCGGACGCCACGATCGTGTGGACGCATCGCGACCCGGAGACCGTCGTGGCGTCGTTCTGCAGCCTGGTGGAACACGGCATGGCCGTGAGCACCAGCCCTGTCGACCTGTACTGGATCGGCGCGACGTGGCTGGAGCTGCTGAGCCGCAGCGCGGCCCGCGGCCTCGCCTCCCGTGCCGCCATCCCTCCCGAGGCCCTGGTGGACGTGCCCTACTCCTGGCTCGCCGGTGAGCCGGCCACGGGCGCCCCGAAGCTCTACGCGGCCATGGGTGCCGCGTGGACCGACTCCGAGGCGGCCCGGCTGTCCGCGGTCACCGCCCGCCCCGGGAGGGCCCGGCCGCACCGGTACGACCTCGCCCGGTACGGCCTGACCCGCGACGACGTCGCGGCGGCCTTCGCGGACTACGACGCCCTCCGGGCGGAGGTCGACCGGGCCTGACGGGATCAGCCGCTGCTGACGCTCTCGCTGTTGGTGGTGAAGTTCAGGCCACCCGACGAGGACGTGATCTCGAAGCCGAACTGCAGGTCACCTATGGTGACGTTGCCGAACCAGCCCTTGGTGTCCTTGATCCACTTGAGGATCGGCAGGATGTTCACGGTGCCGGAGGACGAGTTCGACGTCCGGACGAACGAGAAGACGTCGTTGGCCGTGTTGTTGCCCTTGTAGACGTTCCAGGTGGAGCCGCCGAGGGTCACGGTGCCCTGCGAGGTGCCGAGCGGGCCGACGGCTCCGGTCTTGTTGACCCAGAGCATGATCTCGTAGGCGTGGTTGGTGTCCCAGATGTCGTAGGAGGTGTTGTACGAACCGGACGACGGGACGGTGACGTTGTAGCTGCTGCTCAGCGAGGACAGGGAGGTGATCGACTTGTTGATCACCTTCTTGGCGTTGGGGTAGGACTTGATGCCGCCCGTGTTCGGGTGGTTGGCCCAGACGCCCCAGTTGGTGCCGGAGTTGGCCCAGATGCACTGGCTGCCGGCGCCGGAGCCCCAGATGTCGTTGTAGAGCGTGTAGCCGTTCAGGCTGGTGTTGCCGTACTGCTCGCAGGAGTTCCAGACGGCGGCCGAGGCGGGGGCGGAGGCGAGGCCGACGGTGGCGCCGAGGGCGAGGGCGGGGGCCAGCAGGGCCTTGACGGCCCTGCTCAGCGTGCGTGTTGCCATGGTGTCCCTTCCATGGGTGGGGGGATGTTGGGGGTTACCGCGCCCCCAGGGTGAGGACGCGGTCTTCTCCGGCGACGAGGTCGAGCGGCTGCGCGCCGGAGGAAGTCCTGAGTTCGATGCGGTGGGTGCGGGTGGGGCGCAGCACCGCGGTGGCCGTTTCGCGGTTCCATGTGAGGTCGAGCTCGGCTCCGAACCGGGTTCGCACGCCCCGGAGTTCCCCCTCGGGGCAGGCCGCCGGGAGGGCGGGCAACAGGACGAGCCGGTCGGGGGTGGACTGCACGAGCATCTCGATCAGCACGGCGGGCAGGGTGTGTGCGGCGTCCGCGTTGTAGACGTCGCGGTTCGGGTAGTGCGCGCTCATCAGGGAGGCGTGGAAGAAGTCGCCCTCCAGCACGGCGGCGAGCGCGCGGGCGACGCGTTCGCCGTCGCGGAGCCGGGCCGCGATCAGGGCGTGGTGGAGATGGCCGTGGGCGGAGTCGTTCTCGGCGCCGCGCAGTTCGAGGGCGCGGTGGGCGGCGTCCGCCAGCCGCGGGGTGTCGTAGGGGGTGATCTCGTCGAGGGGCCAGACGCCGTAGAGGTGGCTGAGGTGGCGGTGGTCGTAGCTGTCGTCGAGGTCCGGCCAGGCCCATTCGGCGAGGGCGCCGTCGGTGTTGATCCGGTGGGGCGGGAGGCGCTCGGCGAGGGCGTGCCAGCGCTCGGCGTCGGGTGTTCCCGGGTGGTAGTCGGCCGCCGTCAGCAGGGCGTGCCGGGCCGCCGAGAGGTCCATGGCCGCGTTGATCGCGCCCCAACTGGCGTTCGCGGGCCGGTTCTCGGGCGAGTAGGAGGGGACGACGACGAGCCGGCCGTCGTCGTCGGTGCGGGTGAGGAAGTCCTCGTAGAAACGGGCGACTTCGGCGAGGACGGCCGCGGTGCGCGGGTCGCGCTCGCCTCGGATCTCGTCGTGGTCGACGAGGGGTTTGAGCAGCCAGTCGGCGCCGGCGGTCCACAGGTGCAGCGGGTACTCGCGGTCGAAGTGGTACGTCAGCCCGGACTCGCCGTCGGTGTGCGCGGGGGCGACGGCACCGCGGGCGCCGAAGACGGCGCGGGCGTTCTCCCGCCAGTCGGGCAGTTGCCGCTGGATGAGACCGGCCAGCGCTTCGGTCACCTCCGGCAGAGCGGCGGCCGGTGCGGAGGCGGTCTGGAGGTTGACGTTGGCGTCGTTGGTGAACGCCCCGGACCAGGCGGTGTCCCAGTCGCCGGTCCACAGTCCGGTGAGCCGGGGCGGGTTCATACCGGAGGCGGACAGCAGGTGGTAGCGGCCGGCCGCGAACAGCCGCTCCAGGAGGGCGGCGCTGCCCGGCCGCCCGAGCAGCTCCGACCCGGGCAGCGCGCGTTCGGCGGGGTCGGCGGCGAGGTCGAGGGTGACGCGGTCGTAGGCGCTGCGGTGCGGGGGGAGGTGGCGGGCCAGGAGGGCGTCGTAGGACTGCCCGCCCCACACCTCCCTGAGCTCCTGGGCCCGCGCCGCCGGGTCCGGCTCCTCCCCCGTGGAGCGGTGGACCCGGGTGAGGAGCAGGACCGACGCTGCGCCCGTGACCCGCACGCCGGACGGGGCGAGGGCCGTCGTGCCGCCCGTGACGGCGACGAGGGTCAGCCCCGTGTAGGCCCGGTCGCTGTCCGGGTAGCGGACGCGCAGGGTGAGCAGGGCGCCCTCGGCGGTGAGGAGGGCGCCGTCGTCGACGACCAGTCCGGCGGGGGCGTTCGGCAGCCGCGGGTCCAGGCCGATGTCGAGGGTGCGGCCGGGCGCCGTGACGCACTGGACCACGACATCGTCGGCGCGGGAGACGAAGACGCGGCTGGTCCGGTCCGCGTGGACGGCCGTCGTCTCGCCGGTCGTGAAGTCCACGGAGCGCCGGTAACCGGTGCGGAAGTCGGCGTGCTCGTCGGTGGACCGCCGCAGCCGGGTCTGGAAGGCGGGATGGAAGGGCTGCACCCATTGCAGTGGGCGGCCGTCGGTGAAGTCCTCGGCCGCGGTGAGGTCACCGGCGAGCAACCTGTCCTGCAAGGCGGGGAGTTGCGCGGCGAGCCGGGGCGGGCGGGCGTGTTCGCTGCCGTTGGGGCGGACCAGGGCGTGATGGGTGACGACGACCCGGTCGTCGTCCGGGTCTCCGCACACAAGGGCGCCGTGGTGGCCGTTGCCGCTGAGGAACCCGTCCTCCCAGCGGGCGGCCGGGAGGGGTTCCCAGGTTCCGTGCACGGGTTCGTGGGTCATGGTCGCAGCACCGCCGTTCCGTAGCGTCCGAGTGTGATCCGGTCGCTGATCGTCCCACCACTGAGCAGGTCGTGGTGGGTGCCGGGCACCTCGACGCTCACCGGATCACGCCGGTGGTTGAGCAGGAACAGCAACGCGCCGCGCCGCACGGCCTCCACCCCTTCGGGCAGACCGTCGAGCACCGGGCGGACCCCTGCCTCGGCCGTGATCCGGGCGAGCAGGGCGCGCAGCGCCTCCGGCTCCGGCAGTGTGGAGACGTACCAGGCGCGGCCCCTGCGCAGTACGGCCGGAAGTCCGTCGAGTTCGCCGCCCTTGTACGGAATCGTCTCGTCGGCGGTGCCGGCGGCCTCGATCTCTTCCGACCACAGCGTCCCGTGGAAGCCCTCGCACTCGACCCTCTCCCCCGCGTCCAGCGGCCACCACTCGTGCAGCGTGCGGATGCCGAACAGTTCGCGCAGCCGGGCGTCCATGCCGCCGGGGCGCACCCGGTCGTCCTCGTCGGCGACCGCGGTGTGGAAGCCGCAGACGAGGGTTCCGCCACCGTGGACGTAGCCGAGGAGGTTGCCGATCGCCGCGTCCGTGAGGAGGTACAGCCGCGGCAGGGCGACGCACTTGTAGGCGGACAGGTCGTGCTCGGGGTGGGCGAAGTCCGTGGTGAGGCCGGACTCCCACAGGGCGCGGTGCCAGGCGTGCAGGAGGGCCGGGTGGTCGACCTCACTGGACGGCCGGCCGTCCTGGGCGCCGGCCCACCAGGCGTGCCAGTCGTGCAGGATCGCGACGTCCGCCCGGACGGCGGTGCCGGTCACGTGTTCGCCGATGCGGGCGAGGTCGGCGCCGAGTCGCTTGACCTCCTGGAAGGTACGGCCCTCCTCCCCCGCGTGGCTGATCATCCCGGAGTGGAACTTCTCCGCGCCCTGCCGGGACTGGCGCCACTGGAAGTAGCAGACGGCGTCCGCGCCCCGGGCGACGGCCTGCAGGGACCAGAGCCGGTTGAGTCCCCTGGGCTTCGGGTGGTTCACGCCCCGCCAGTTGACCGGTCCCGCCGCCTGCTCCATGAGCATCCAGGGGCCGCGGGCCTGCGAGCGGGTCATGTCCTGCACCAGTGCGCCGTGCTGGGCGCCGAGCGGGTCGCGCGGGTCGGGGTAGAGGTCGACGGAGACGACGTCCTCCTCCTCGGCCCAGCGCCACGCGTCCTGCCCGAACCACAGCGGCATGAAGTTGGTGGTGACCGAGAGGTGCGGGGTGTGCCGGCGGACGATGTCCCGCTCGGCGACGTAGCACTCCAGGAGCATGTCGGAGGTGAAGCGCCGGAAGTCCAGCACCTGGGCGGGATTCTTCAGGTAGTGGGGCTGCCGGGCCGGCAGGATGCCGTCCCAGCTGTCGTAGCCCTGACTCCAGAAGGCCGTGCCCCAGGCGGTGTTGAGCGCTTCGAGCGTGCCGTACTTCTCCCGCAGCCAGCGGCGGAAGGCCGCCGCCGCCTCGTCGCCGTGGTCGGTGGTGCAGTACTCGTTGTTGATGTGCCACATCCTGAGGGCCGGGTGGCCGCCGTAGCGGGCGGCCAGGTCCTCGGTGATCGCGGCGGCGTAGCGGCGATAGGTGGCGCTGGAGTGCGAGAAGTGCTGGCGGCCGCCCCACCACTCGGTACGGCCGTCCTCGGCGCGGGGCAGGGTGTCGGGGTGCAGCCGGCCCATCCACGGCGGGGGCGAGGACGTGGGGGTGGCGAGGACTACGCCGATGCCGCTGTCGTGCATCAGATCCATGAGTGTGTCCAGCCACCCGAACTCCCGTGCCCCCGGGTGGGGTTCGAGCTTCGCCCAGGAGAAGACACCGAGGGTCACCGAGTTGACCCCGGCGTCCTTCATCAGGCGGACGTCCTCGTGCCAGGTCTCCTCCGGCCACTGTTCCGGGTTGTAGTCGCCGCCGAAGAGGATCCGCCCCCCGATGGCGGCACCGAGGTCCGGCATCAGGCGGGCTCCCCGTACTGGATGCCGCGCCCGTTCGTGGCCAGGTAGACGCGGCCGTGGATGCGCGGGTCACCGGTGATGGCGTCGCCGATGAAGCCCCACTGGTGGGCGTCGTCGTTGATCCGTACCCAGGTCCTCGCCTCGTCGTCGGAGCGCAGGACCGCGGTGCTGTCGCCGGTGGCACCGACCTGGTAGACCGCCGGGTAGCGGGCGCCGTCGGCGGCCCTGCCGAACCCGAGGACGTACGAGGCCCGGCAACTGCCGACCTTGGTGAAGCCCGCGCCGCCGTCGGTGGAGCGGTACAGCCCGTTCCCCTTGGTGCTCAGCCACAGGTCACCGGAGCGTCCGGGCGCGGCGGCCAGCTTGAACTGGCTGTCCCCGGACGGAAGTCCGGCGGCGCCCTTGCTGAACGTCAGGCCGCTGTCGGAGCTGGTGTACACCGTGCCCGTGTCGGCGTCGAACGTGTAGAAGCGCGTCGGATCGACCGGGTCGGCGACCGGTGTGGCGCCCTTGGGGAAGGAGGAGACCTCGGCCCAGGTCGCACCGTTGTCCGTCGAGCGCTGCGCCGGGTACCTGGTGCCGTCCCAGTGCACGAAGGTCCACAGCAGCACGCTGCCGTCGGCGTTGACGGCGATCGGTCCCGGAGCGTCCTTGGCGATGGCGGGCTGGGCCGCGAAGGGGGCCCAGGTCTTCCCGCCGTCGTCGGAGAAGGCGCCGTTGCCGTGGTCGCCCCAGCCCGTGCGGACGACGTACGACGGCTTCCGCGCGGCCTGCGCGAGCCCGGTCGCCGTCCCGAACACGGGATGGGTCGCCATGCCGCGCGACGGGGATGCGGTGAGCCGCTCGTGGTAGAGCACGCCGATGTCCCCCGACCCGCTGATCAGATGTGCCGTCCCGGTCGGCGGGGAGATCAGCTGGCGTACGGACGTCTCCTCCAGGCCGCGGGTCCGCGGCGCCCAGTGCTTCAGGTCGCGGGTGCCGTAGAGGGTGGCGCCGGTGCCGTACACGACGTGCTTCGAGTCGTACGGGTCGACGGCCACCGCCTGGATCCACCAGCCGAACTTCGGCTCGTCCGCGCCGAAGGTGAGGAACGGGGTCTCGGAGACGTCGAGGACCGCCCTGTCCTTCAGGGACTCCCAGGTACGGCCGCCGTCCGTGGTGCGGAACAGGGTGTCCACGGTCGCCCAGCGGTTGTTGGTGGAGACCACGACGGTGCCGGCCCGGCGGGCGTCGACGGCGACCCCGCCGTAGCCGAAGGTGTCCGCGCCCTGCGGCTTCACCGGGGTGACCTCGGTCCACGTGGCCTTGACGGTGTTCAGCTTGTGCACGCCGCCGTCGGTCTGCCCGTTGGGTCCGGGGGCGTCGGCGTACGTCACGTACAGCTCACGGGCGTGCCGGTCGTACGCGGCCCGGATCGGCACGCCGGCGGACGTGCCGGAGGGTTGCCCGGGGACCGCCTCCCAGGTCGTGCCGTTCCTCGTGCGGTACAGGCCGGCGGTGGTGCCGCCGCCGTCACCCCAGCCGGCGTAGACGGCCCGCCCCGCGGCGACCAGGAAGGTGACGCCCTGCCCGGAGGGGTTCGGGGTCGCCGGGAAACCGTCGACCGCCGCCCAAGTGGCGCCCCGGTCAGTCGACTTGAGCAGTCCGTCGTGCCGGGTGCCCAGCCACAGGGTGTCGCTGTCGCGCGGGTCGACCAGCAGCCGCTCGCCCGCTCCCCTGCCGTCCTCGTTGGCGCCCAGCTTCACCGACAGGTCGGTGCGGGTCCAGGTGGCGCCGCGGTCCTCCGAGCGCAGGACGGCGCCGTTGCCCGCCCAGGACTGGGTGTAGGTGCCGAGGGCGAGGTACAGCCGGTCGGGGTGCGCGGGGTCGACCGCCACTGCCTCGACGCCGAGCAGGTTCCAGTCGTCCCAGCCGATGTGGTCGATGAGCGGGATCCAGCGGGCGGCCCGGTCATCCCAGCGGTAGGCGCCGCCGATGTCGGTACGGGCGTAGGCGAGACCGCGGACGGTGGGGTGGAAGAGGACGCCGGTGATGAATCCGGTGCCGCCTATCACTGCGTTGCGCCAGCGGTACGCGGGGCGCTGCCGCTGGGCTTCGGCGGCGTGGGCGGCTTGGGCGTTGCCCGGGAGCGCGGGGATCGCCGCCAGGGCGGCTGCGGCTGCCGTCCCGGCGAGTACGGCTCTGCGGTTGAGGGGGGAGGCGGGCATGGGGGACCTCGGTGGGTTGGAGGGGCGGGGTTGGTGCTGGGGGCGGGGGGACGCGCAGCCCGGCGCTGGCGGGGTGCCGCTGCGCCCACCCGTGCCGCCCTGGGGGTCCCCCCAGGCCCTTGAGGCACTGGGGGAGGCACGACTGCCCGCAGCTCGGGCATGCGCGGCAACTGCAACGCCCAGGGGCGCGGGGCGGTGTCGATTTGCGGCTCCGCCGCGTGGGCGCGACCGGCCACGACGCAGCCGCAGCACCCGGAACCGCCGGCCCCTACGGCGAGTAGCCGGGCTTCAGCCCTTCACGGCGCCGGTCAGCATCCCCTTCTTGAAGTGCTTCTGGACGAAGGGCGAAAGCACAGCGACCGGCAGCAGCGCCATCACCATGACCGCCATCTGGATGGCCAGCCCGGACAACTGGCCGGTCCGGATGGCCTGGCCCAGACCGACCGGCTGCTGCTGCCGCTGCACGAGCTGGATCATGACGTTCTGCAACGGCATCTTGTCCTGGTCGTTCAGGTAGATCGAGGCGTTGAACCAGGCACTCCAGTACCCGACGGCGTAGAACAGCGTGATCACCGCGATGACGGCGCGCGACAGCGGCATGACGATCTGCCAGAGGATCCGGAAGTCACCGGCGCCGTCGATGCGCGCGCTGTCGGTGAGTTCCTGTGAGATGCCCATGAAGAAGCCGCGCAGCACCAGGATGTTGAAGACGCTCACCGCGCTCGGCAGGATCAGCGCGAGGTAGTTGTCCGACAGGCCGAGGGACTGCACCAGGAGATAGGTGGGGATGAGCCCGGCGCTGAAGAACATGGTCGCCAGCAGCGTCATCAGGATCCAGCGGTGGGCGAGCGAGCCGCTGCGGGACAGGCCGTAGGCGCACAGGACGGACACCGTCATGGAGAAGAGCGTGCCGACCAGGGTGACGAGGATGCTCACGATCGTGGCCCGGGTGACCTGGCCGCCGCTGAGCAACTCCTGGTAGGCGATGAAGGTGATGCCCTTGGGCACGATCACCAGGCCGCCCGCCTCGTCGATGGTCTTGCGCGAGGAGAGACTGGTGACGACCACGATCCACAGCGGGAAGAGGACGGCGAGGCAGGCGAACGACAGGGCCAGGCCCTTGCCCGCGAGGCCGGCCTTCGAGGGCTCTTCCTCCCACGCCGGGCGCGCGGGCGCGGCCCACCTGCTCGGCCTGCTCGCCGGTTTGTCGATGACGGTGGTCACTTCTTGTACACCCCCTGCTCGCCCATGAGATGGGCCACCTTGTTCGCGGCGAGGACCAGGCCGATGCTGACCACGCCCTTGATCAGGCCGGCTGCGGCCGCGTAGCCGAAGTCCTGGTTGCGCACGCCGTTCCACCACACGAAGGTGTCGAGGATCTCCCCGGCGTCCGGTCCGACCGCGTCGCGTTGCAGCAGGATCTGTTCGAACCCGACGGTCAGGGCGTCGCCGACGCGCAGCACCAGGAGCAGGGCGATCACCGGACGCAGAGCGGGCAGCGTGACGTGCCACATGCGGCGCCAGCGGCTCGCGCCGTCCATCGCGGCGGCTTCGTAGAGGTCCTGGGGGACCGAGGCCAGCGCGGCGAGGAAGACGATGATCCCCCACCCGGCGTCCTTCCACACGCTCTGCGCGGTGACCAGGAAGGGGAAGGTGTGCGGGTCGGTCATGATGTCGAAGCCGTCGTACCCGTGCTGCCGCAGCAGTTGGGCGAGCATGCCCGCTCCGCCGAACATCTGCTGGAAGACGGCGATGACCAGCACCCAGGAGAAGAAGTGCGGCAGGTAGAGAACGGCCTGCGCGACGGCCCGCACCCGGGGTCGCACCACGCTGTTGATGAGCAGCGCGAGCAGGATCGGGATCGGGAAGAACAGCACGAGCTGGAGGAAGAACAGCACCAGTGTGTTCCGTACCGCGCTCCAGAAGTCGGGGTCCTGGAAGATCCGCTGGAAGTTGTCCAGGCCGACGAAGGGGCTGTGCAGGATGGAGATGATGCCGTTGTCGCTGATGTAGGGGTCGTAGTCCTGGAAGGCGACCACGTTGCCGAGGATCGGCAGGTAGTTGAAGACCACCAGCAGCAGGACGGCCGGCAGCGTCATCAGGATCAGGACGCGGTCGCGTCTGAACCTGAGCCGGAAGCCCAGCTTGCCCGAGCCGCGCCGCTCCCGGGTGCCGGTGGTGTCTGGGGACGCCACCGGGGCTTTCGCCGGCGTGCTGGCCTCGGCGCTGCTCCGAGGCACCGTGCTGTGGGACACGGTTGTTCTCCTTGCCTCAGAGCCTGGTCAGCTCGCCGCCGAGCCGTTCTCGTCGAGCAGCTTCTGGTACCAGTCGCGCAGCTTGTCCCCGCCCTTCCTCTTCCAGTCGGAGATGGCCTGCTGCATGTCGCTGATCTTCTTGTGGCCGCGGACGATGTCGTCCTCGAGCTGCTCGAAGTTGTCGGCGAGGTTGGTGTAGCGGGAGGGCTCGGTGACCTGCAGGCCCCAGAAGGACGACTTCTTGGTGAAGGAGCCGACCCGCTGCTGCCACTCCACCATTGCCTTGGTGTAGTCCGGGAGGTCGGGGTGCGCGATGGTCGCGGCGGGGCTCGCGACCATGACGAAGGCGTTGACGACCTCGTTGTTGCCCTTGTCGTTCTTGACGGGCAGACCGTTCTTGACCGTGTAGTGCGTCCCCTCGACACCGTAGTTGGTCATCATCCACTCCTTGGTGCCGTACGGCGCCGCGGTGACGTTGGCGACCGCCAGCACGTCGTGGATGACTGACTCCGAGGCCTTCTTGTTGACGAAGGCGAAGATGCCGGCCGGGTTCGCGGCCCAGAACGTCGGGGTGCCGCCGTCATGGGCCCACAGGTCCATGCCCCAGACCTTGAAGTCGGGGTTCTGGGTCATCTGGGCGGCCTGTCGCCCGTACCAGTTGGAGATGTCGTCGTTCCAGATCAGGAACTCGCCCTTGGCGAACAGGGGGGTCGGGTCGCCGATCTGGCTCTTGCCCAGCCTGAACTGCGGGTGGACGTAGCCGGCGGCCATCAGCTTGCGCGCCCACTCCAGCGCTTCCAGGTACTCCGGGGTCTCGATGCGGTTGATCATCTTGCCGTCGACCACGGTCCAGCCGAGCGGCTTCTCCCCGCCGCTGATCACGCCGAAGGTGTTGAACGCGGTCCACTTCATGTCGCCGCAGGCCCACCGCTTGGCCTTGGGACTGGTGATCTCCTTGCACAGGGCCGTGAACTCGTCGGCGGACTTCGGGACCTTGTACCCCTCCTTGTCGAAGATGTCCTGACGGTAGAGGGGCACGATGTTCTGGACGTACGGGGCGGGCATCGGCAGGCCCAGCAGCTTGCCGCCGAAGATGGAGCGCTGCCAGGCGTCGCTGGGGATGGCCGCGAGGTTCGCGTACTCCTTGGCCTTGTCCCCCGACAGATAGGGGCCGAGGTCGGCGAACTTGCCGATGATGGCGCTGGGTATCCGGCCGGTCATGTTCCAGCCGGGGATCACCACCACGTCCGGGATGTCGCTGGAGGCGAGGACCGCGCCGAGCTTCTGGTCGTAGGTGTTGCCGTCCTGGTTCCGCCACTGGACGTCGACGCCGGTCAGATCGTTCATCGCCGTGTAGTAGGCGTTGTTCTGCTTGGGCGGCGAGCCCCAGAACGGCGCCATGATGGTGACCTTGCCGCCCTTGCCGAGCTTCTTCGGCACCGAGGTCTTGAGGGTGTCCACGTCGAGCTTGGCGGTGAAGCCCATCGCCGAACCGTTCTTGGACGGGATGTCCGGCTGCACCGCGTTGCCGGCGACGTGGGCGGGCAGGATCTTCTTCGCGGCCTTGCCCGACGTTGTCCCGTCCCGCGACCCGCTGTCCGACCCGCCGCAGGCGGCCAGCAACGGCATCCCTCCGGTCACCGCTGCGGCGGCGACCGCCGTGGAGGCGAGGAAGCTTCTCCGGCTGGGGGCGGAGGATCCGGAGGCGGCGTTCGGCGTCATTGCGTCAACCCTTCATGGCGCACCAGGACACCCGGCGGGAGGCCGTCGGCTGCGGTGTCTCGAGTGGAACTGGCTGAGCTGAAGCGGCTCGTGGCGGTTCGTCGTTCGTCGAAGCGCTTCGATGTTGCTGTGAGGTTAAGTGAAGCCCTGAGGGCGCACAAGGGTCGTCCCCAAGATTCCTGCGGGTGCGCGGCGAACCGCTGAGCCTCGTGTCCGCTCTGAAATATCGGTGAGGACTCCGACTTGTTGTGCCGGGGTGTCTTGACACCTCCAGGGTTGTCGAATCAGCATCGAAGCGCTTCGAAAGCGCCTCGTCGCTCCATCGCAAGGGGACCTGCCCGTGACCGAACGCCTCCCATCCGCGCCGCCTTTCCGCGATCCGCAACTGCCGTTCGCGAAGCGCATCGACGATCTGCTGGCGCGGCTCACGCTGGACGAGAAGATCGCCTTCCTGCACCAGTTCGTGCCCGCCGTGGAGCGGCTCGGCATCGACGCGTTCCGCACCGGCCAGGAGGCGCTGCACGGCGTGGCCTGGATGGGCCCGGCGACGGTGTTCCCGCAGGCGGTGGGTCTCGGCGCGACCTGGAACCCGGAGCTGGTCCGCCGGGTCGGCGAGGCGGTGTCCAAGGAGGTCCGGGCGATGCGCGCCCGGGACGAGCGGGTCGGCCTCAACGTGTGGTCCCCGACCGTCAATCTGCTGCGCCATCCGCTGTGGGGCCGCAACGAGGAGGGCTACTCGGAGGATCCGAAGCTGACCTCGGCGATCGCCACGGCGTACACGCACGGCCTGCGCGGAGACCATCCGACGTACTGGCGCACCGCTCCGGTCCTCAAGCACTGGCTGGCGCACAACAACGAGACGGACCGGGCCACCTCCTCGGCCTCCGTCCGTCCGCGCGTGCTGCACGAGTACGACCTGCGGGCCTTCAAGGAGACGGTGGAGGCGGGTGCGGTGGCCGGGGTGATGCCCGCCTACAACCTGGTCAACGGCCGCCCCAACCACGTCTCCCCGTATCTGCGCGAGCACCTGCGTGCCTGGACCGACGAGGATCTCCTGGTCTGCTCGGACGCGGGCGCGCCGTCCAACCTGGTCGACTTCGAGCACTACTTCGACACCCACGAGGAGGCCACCGCGGCCGCCCTGCTGGCCGGCATCGACAGTTTCACCGACCACGGCACGGACAGCTCGCAGATCGTCGCCCGGTTGCGCGGGGCCCTCGACCAGGGTCTCCTGACCGAGTCGGACGTCGACACCGCCGTCCGCCGCCAGCTGTCGGTGCGCTTCCGGCTCGGCGAGTTCGACCCGCACTACGATCCCCACCTGAGCACCGGCGAGTTCGACACCCCGGGACACCGCGCGCTCGCCCAGGAGGCGGCCGAACAGGCGGTGGTGCTGCTCAAGAACGAAGACGACCTGCTGCCCCTCGCCCCCGACACCCGTGTCGCCGTCGTCGGCCTGCTCGCCGACGAGTGCAAGCTCGACTGGTACAGCGGAACCCTCCTGCACCGGTCCACTCCGCTGGAGGGCCTGTACGAGCGGTTCGGCGCACAGCGGGTGGAGTTCGCGGAGGGTGTGGACCGGGTCCTGCTGAAGACGGCCGCCGGCACGTTCCTGCACGCGGCGCCCGCCCCGGAGGCCCCCGACGAGGCCCGCGGCGCCGAGGGGGCGCTGGACCCGGCCCTGCTCGCCGGCCGCACCGACCTGCCCCCGCTCACCACCGACGCCACCGGTACCGAGTTCGCGCTCGTCGACTGGGGCGAGGGCGTCCTCACCCTCCGCGCACCCGACGGCCGCTATCTGTCGGTCGCCGACGACGGCTACGTCCGCGCCTCCGCCGACCAGCCGGGCGGCTGGGTCGTCCAGGAGACGTTCCGCCTCGAACCCCACCCGAACGGTCACCTCCTGAAACACCTCGGTACGGGTCGCCACGTCTGTGTGGCCGCCGACGGCGTGAAGGTTGCCGCGGAAGACAGGGAGGACGGGGAGAGCGGCGAGGTCTTCGAGGTCGTCTTCGCCGAGCGGGGCGAGGACGCGGTGACCCGGGTGGCCGCGGCGGCCGACGCGGTCGTGGTGGTGGCCGGCAACGACCCGCACATCAACGGCCGTGAGACCGAGGACCGTACGACCCTCGCCCTGCCCGCCCACCAGGAGCGGCTGGTGCGCGCGGCGCGGGCCGCGAACCCGAACACGGTGCTGGTGCTGGTCTCGGCGTACCCCTACGCGGTGGACGTCGCCTCGCTGCCCGCCGTGCTGTGGACGGCGCACGGCGGCCAGGCGGCGGGCACCGCCCTGGCCCGGGTGCTGGCCGGCGACGTCGCTCCCGCGGGCCGTCTGCCGCAGACCTGGTACGCGGCCGACGCCGAACTGCCGGACCTGCTCGACTACGACGTCATCGGGGCCCGTCAGACGTACCTCTACTACGAGGGCACGCCCCTGTTCCCCTTCGGCCACGGCCTGTCGTACGCGACCTTCTCCTACGCCGACCTGGCGGTCCGGGTGGCGGACGACACGGTGCACGTGTCGTTCACGGTCACCAACACCGGCACCGTCGAGGCGGACGAGGTCGCCCAGCTCTACACACGCGCGGTCGACCCGTCGGCCGTCCGGCCACGCCGTGAGCTGGCCGCCCACCGCCGTATCACGCTCGCCCCGGGCGCCCGGACGGAGCTGGGCTTCGAAGTCCCGCTGTCGGCCTTCGGGTTCTGGGACGTGGCACGGGGTCGGTGGCTGATGGAGGAGGGGCCGTACGACCTCCTCGTCGGCGCCTCCAGCGAGGACGTCCGGCTGCGCGCGACCGTCCACCTCGACGGGGATGCCGCCGCGCCGCGCCCGGTCCTGCGGTACGGCCTGGAGGCGGCCGACTTCGACGAGCAGTCCGGCGTGGCTCTGGTGGACCGTACGAAGGTGTCGGGTGACGCGGTGACACCCGTCGGCGAGGGCATCGGTGAACTCGTGTACCGGGACTGCGACTTCGGTGACGGCGTGACGGAGGTGACCGTGGAGGTGGCCGGTGAGGGCAAGGTCGAGCTGTCCCTGGACGGCGGCCCGGTACTGGCGGCCCTGACGCCGGCGGAGCCTACGGCCGGCCCGTACGACTACACCTCGCTCGACGCCGGCATCGTCGCCGAGGGCGTGCACGACGTGCACCTCAGGCTGCGCGGCCCGCTGCGGCTCGCGCGCGTCGGCTTCTCCGGTTGAGGGTCCGGACGAAGCCGCCACAGGGAAGGGGCCCGGCACCGGCGGTGAACCGGTGCCGGGCCCTTTCGGGCGGGTGAGCGACAGGACACCGGCGGTGGGACCCTCGCCGACGAGTGGCCGTGGGCGAGCTCAGCCGCAGGAGAACTTGGTGATCGAGCTGAACCGGTTGTCCCATTCGGGGAAGCGTGACGGCAGGTTGGTCTGTGTACCGGCGAAGACCGTCCAGCATTCGCCGCTGTAGTCGTACCCGTCGTACAGGGCGAATGCCTCGCTGTTGCGGTTCCAGTACGACGAGGTCCGGTTGTCCATCGACTGGCCCCGCAGGTCGGGGGAGCCGGACGCGAACCAAGCCATCGTGCCGGTCCCGTCGACCCCGTCGAAGATGCAGAAGTATCCGTTGGGACAACGGCTCCAGCCGGCCGCGGGAGCCGCCTGCGCGGTCTGGGCGGAGGCCGTGGCCAGTGTCAGAACGAGGGCGGCGGCAGAGCCCAGCGTCGCGAGTGTCCTGCGCATGTGGTTCCTCCGATGAGCGGTTGCGTCTTTCCGGCGATGGACAGGCGTCATCACGGCGTGCAACCCACCCCGCCGGCGTACTTCGAGCTGCTGATGAACCAGGTGGGCCCCAAGGTGTAGGTCGAGTGGGCGGCCACGCACTGGAAGCTCTGGCTGACGCCCAGGGCCCACGTCTCGATCAGGTGGCTGTAGTCGGCGCAGTTGACCCACTCAGCCCAGCCGTCGACGTTGTCGTTGTAACCGCAGACCACGGCGGGGGCTGCGGCTGTCCGCTCCGCGGGCCGGGCCTGGGCCGCGGAGGCGCTGCTGGGGGCGACGGTGAGTGCAGCGGCTCCGAGCGCGACCACCATGGCCGTGCGGGCCGCAGCCCTTTTGATCTGCCGGCAGGTGGCGTCGAAGGCGAGGCCCCAGCGCGTCCGTGGGCGAATAGCAGGCTGCTGCACGTTTTTCCTCCTGGTAGCCGAACCGATCGGGCCGGGCCGGTGGCCTGCCTCCCCCGGCGGGGCGAGGTCGCCGCAGGGTGCCGGCGTGGACCCGGTCCGCAGCCAGTCGAGCAGCCCGGGACATTGACCGGTAGCGAGGCTCCGAAAGAAAACAAAGGGAAGTGTTGTCCGGCATCGGGGCCGGTCGACGGACAACGGGAACGGCCAGGTGAGAACGCTGCGGCCGACCCCTGCGCGCGAGCGGGCGTGGCACGGCCGAAGGGGCGACCGTCTCGCGACGGTTCGGGGCGATAACCGCCGCATCGCGCGGCTCGGCCGACGACGGGTAGGACATGGCCCGTCCGGACCGACCCCGCGCGCTCTGGCCGCCCGCGTGCGCCCTTCCCTGATGAGCGTCCTCACGCGCCATTTCGAGGACGCAGCCTCCACGTGCTCGGACGAGGACGGGTTGACGCGGCGCCAGGCCGGGGGATCCCGGCGCCTGCCCTGGATACCCTCCTTCTCACCTGGGGTAGGGAGTCCGGTATGCACGCGAGTCCCGACGACGAAGCCACCGCGCACCTGCTCGTGGTGGCCGCCTTCCACGACGCTGCCGCCAAAGCCGGCGAGCAGGACGACGTCTCCATCGGCGAGTTCTCCCGGGCCGTCCTCGCCCGCTTCGACGAGATGGGCGAGCTGCAGGGCAGGCTCTACGACGTCGTCCGCAGCTACGCCGCCAAGTACGCCACGTTCGAGGAGCAGGCCGCGCTTGAGCGGTGGATCGCGGAGAAGACCAGCCGCTGACGCGTCGTCTTACCGGAACTCGACGTCCACGGCGAGCACCTCAAGGACATTTGAGCGACGCTGGGGCCGACCCGTCCCCCGGACAGCCTGACCCCAACAGCTCAAACGTTCACGGTCAGAGCACTAGTAGGACTCCGTTAGGTCGCTGCGCGGTGTCTGGTCCGGGTGTGGGGCAGGGGCTGGTGACAGGTGGCACAGGTGCCGCTCCAGCAGTTCAGCAGGTCTTGGAGGGCGTCGAGGGTCTGGTAGAGGGTGAGTCCGGTGTGTCGGCTTTTGGGGACAATCGCTGCTCGGTGAGGCTCGCAGTCCTGCTCCCAGTCCTTGGGCAGGAACAGCCGCCAGCCCAAAGGGGGCGGACGCGGCATCGGTGACGGCGTGCACGCTCACCGCGACCTGGCAGTTCGCCTGCTTGCCCAGCGCTCCGCAGTACTGATGCGCCACGCCCACCGACATCCGGCCGTCCTTGGGAAAGGACACATCGTCGATCACCCAGGCATCGGGGCCGATCAGTGGCACCATCCGCTCAGCGATCCGCTGCCGTACCGGCTGCGGATCCCACGGCGACCGGTTCACGAACTGCTGCAGATTCTGCTCCTCGCCGTCCGGCAACCGGCCTGCCATAGCAGCGATCGACTTGCGCCGGCCGTCCAGCATCAGCCCCCGCAGGTAACAGTCACCTTTGGCGCGCTGGTCCCGCCGAGGAACGGATGCGAACACATCCGCCACGAACCGGGCTAACTCCGCCCGCACGTCCTCCACTTGCCGCATGTCCATACCCACACCGCGCCCCAGACCGGACACAAGGCGCAAACACACCTAACGGAGTCCTACTAGCTGCTCGTCGGCCGGCCGTTCGCCGGTGCCTCGGCCCGCCAGCCGAGAAGGATCGCGCGGAGCGCCTGTTCGGCGAGGCGGCGAGCGCGATCGTTGCCCACGTTGCCGAGGTGACTGAGCGACGCGATGCCGTACAGCGTGCCCCAGAGGATCTCGCAAGCCTGGTCCGGATCGGCCAGGACCACGTCGTGTGCGGCCGACCAGGTGGTGAGCAACTCCTTGAGGACGTCGATGGCCGGTTCCGCGACGCGCCGACGTTCGTCCGCGTCGACCACCGGGTCGTTCATGACCTGGTAGAGGTGGGGGTGCTCGCCGGCGAACCGGACGTACTCTGACGCGATGCGCATCATGCGCCGGTCCGTGTCCGGCTCCTGTGCGGCCTGGCGGAACTCGGTCAGCATCAGGCGGTGGCCGTGGGCGACCAGCTCCAGCACGAGCGCGTCCTTGTTGGCGAAGTGCTGGTAGACGACGGGTGCGGAATATTCGACGTCGGTGGCGATGCGCCGGATCGTCAGGGCCGCGACGCCCTCGGTCTCGAGGACGTGCAGCGCGGCCTCGATGATCCGCTCCCGGGTGTTCGCCCGTTCGCGGGCTCGTCTCGTGCTGGTCGGCATGGTCCGTCACTTCGCTTCGATGGTGTCCTCGAACACTAGTCACCGCCCTTGACCGCGCCGAAAACACATCCCATAGTTAACGTCGTTAAGAAATCTAACGACGTTAGGAACGTGGGACGGGTCATGATTCACCACATCAACCGGGTCACGATGAAGGCCACCGCGACGCCCGAGCAGATCGAGACGGCGCTGGAGAGCTGGCGCGACCAGGGCCGGTCGAACCCCGCCATCAAGTCCTTCCTCGTCGGCCGCGACCACGGCGGCGACTACACGTACAGCGCGGTCTTCGTCGTCGAGGACCTCGACGGGCTCTTCGCCTACCTGACGCACCCGACCACCTACCAGACCGACCACCTGGGACTGAACCTGGTCGAACGGCTGGAGATCTTCGACGTCAGTGACGACGACGACCCCGACCTGAACGCCAAGATCCAGGAACTGCACCGGCGCCGCAACGAGCTCAACCCGCAGATCGCCGGAATGCTCGCCGACGTGCCCACCTACATCGGTTCCGGCGTGGACGCCTGACCGAGATCCCGGAGAAGGAGAAACCGTCATGGGCAAGCACGTCGTCATCGGCGCCGGTTCCATCGGTACCAACGTCGCCCGTCTGCTCGCCGAGCGCGGTCAGAGCGTCCGGATCGTCACCCGCAGCGGCTCCGGCCCCGAGCACCGGCTGATCGACCGGGTCGCCGCGGACGCGTCCGACCCGTCCCGCCTGACCGAGCTGTCCCGCGGCGCGGAAGTGATCTACCACTGCGCCAATCCGCCGTCGTACACGATGTGGGAACGCCTGTTGCCGCCCCTGCAGACGGCGGCCATCGCCGCCGCCGAGGCGAACGACGCCGTCCTCGCGCTGACCGGCAGCCTTTACGCCTACGGCCCGCAGCCCGGTGGCCGGATGAACGAACACACCCCCATGGCCGCCGTCGGGCACAAGGGCCGTCTGCGCAGACGCATGTGGGAACAGGCCCTCGCCGCGGGCATCCGCACCGTCGAGGTCCGCGGCGCCGATTACATCGGCAAGGACGCCAACGGCATCTACTCCCTGCTCATCGAGCCGGCCCTGAGGAAGGGGAGCGCGGCCTGGATCCCCGGCCACCTGGACATGCCTCACACGTTCACCTTCAACGGCGACATGGCACAGGCCCTCGTCACGCTGGCCACGGAAGAACGCGCGTGGGGCCGGCCCTGGCACGTTCCGTCCCCGCCGGCCGTCACCATCCGCGAGCTGGCGCGGCGCTACGCCGTCGCGGCGGGCCGGCCACCGATCAAACTGATCCAGATACCGCGCTTCGTGTTGCGTACGGCCGGCCTGATGGTGCCGATCGCCCGCGAGATGGCCGAGATGGACTACCAGTGGTACGCGCCGTTCCACATGGACGCGACGGAGACGGCCGACACCTTTCGCCTGACCGCCACCGACCTCGACACCGCCGTCCGCGACGAGGTCGGCTGAACTCCCACCGCCACACCGGCAGGCCAACGGCATGGCCGCCGACGTCGTGAACGTTCGCGGTCACGGCACCCTAGAGAGCGAGACCGGTGAGCACCAGCACGCGCTCGTAGGTGTAGTCCTCCATCGCGAACTTCACGCCCTCGCGGCCCACGCCGGACTGCTTGGCGCCGCCGTACGGCATGTGGTCGGCGCGGTAGGACGGGACGTCGCCGACGACCACACCGCCGACCTCCAGGACGCGGTGGGCACGGAAGGCGACTTGGAGGTCGTGGGTGAACACGCCCGCCTGGAGGCCGTACTTGGACGCGTTGACGGCGGCGAACGCCTCGGCCTCACCGTCCACCTTCTGCACCGTGAGGACGGGTCCGAAGACCTCCTCGCAGGAGATCGTCACATCGGCGGGTACGTCGGTGAGCACGGTCGGCGCGTAGGAGGCGCCGTCGCGGTCACCACCGGTGAGGAGGGTGGCGCCGGCCTCGACCGCCTCCTTCACCCACGACTCCACGCGCTTGGCGGCGTCCTCGCTGACCAGCGGGCCGACATCGGTCTTGTCGTCGGCCGGGTCACCGGTGCCCTGGGCCTCCACGGCGGCGACGATGCGCGGCAGCAGCCGGTCGTACACGGAGGCGTCGGCGATCACCCGCTGCACGGAGATGCAGGACTGGCCGCCCTGGTAGTTGGAGAAGGTGGCGATGCGGGTCGCGGCCCAGTCGAGGTCGGCGTCGGAGGCGTAGTCGCCGAGGACGACCGCGGCGCCGTTGCCGCCGAGCTCCAGGGTGCAGTGCTTGCGCGGCACCGAGTCCATGATCGCGTAGCCGACCTTCTCGGACCCGGTGAAGGAGATCACCGGCAGGCGCTCGTCCTGGACGAGAGCGGGCATGCGGTCGTTGGAGACCGGGAGGATGCTCCAGGAGCCGGCCGGGAGGTCGGTCTCCGCGAGCAGGTCGCCGATGATCAGCCCGGAGAGGGGGGTGGCCGGGGCCGGCTTCAGGATGATCGGCGCGCCTGCGGCGATGGCCGGGGCCACCTTGTGGGCGCACAGGTTCAGCGGGAAGTTGAACGGCGCGATGCCGAGGACGACGCCCTTGGGGAAGCGGCGGGTCAGCGCGAGGCGGCCCTGGCCGCCGGCGTCGGTGTCGAGGCGCTGCGCCTCGCCGCCGTTGAAGCGGCGGGCCTCCTCGGCGGCGAACCGGAACACGGAGACCGCGCGGCCGACCTCGCCGCGGGCCCACTTGATCGGCTTGCCGTTCTCGGCGGAGATCAGCTGGGCGATCTCCTCCGTGCGCTCGGCGAGGCGCTTGCTGACGTGGTCGAGGGCGGCGGCGCGGACGTGGGCCGGGGTGGCGGCGAAGTCCTCGAGGACGGCGTGGGCTGCGGCCACGGCCTCCTCCACCTGGGCGTCCGTCGGCACGCTGACCTTGCCGACCAGTCGGCCGTCCCACGGGGAGGTGACGTCGAAGGTGTCCTCGCCGGTGACCTGGCGGCCGGCGAGCCAGAAGGCGGTGGTGGAAGTCATGTGGGGTTCCGGCCCTTCCGTGGTGCGGGTGTACTTGCGTTCGGGTCCACGGTAGGGCGGGGGCGGCGGGATCGGACTTGTCCGAGTCGTAGTGGTGGGGGTTGGCGGTACGCCGGATCGGCGCGGTAGGGCCCGCGGGCAGGTGAGGTTCGTGATCGGCCCATCGCCCTACGAGCCGGGGAGTTGTGTCGCGGAGCGGGCGAGGCGAATGAGACCGGCCCGTATCCGTTGTTCCCCGAGTTCCGGCAGGAGAGCGGCCACATGTTCGGCGGCCAGGCCGGCGAGCAGGGCGTGGGCGGTGTGTTCGGGGTCGGGGGTGGCGCCCAGCAGGATCGCTGTGTGGCGGTGCCAGAACCGGTAGGCCCCGATCCGGTACCGGGCGCCGACCGACGCGGTCTCCGAGGTGCGGATGAGCGTCAGGTTCTCCAGCAGATAGTCGAAGTAGGCACTGATGAACGCGGTGAGCCGCTCCTCGGCAGCGGCTCCGGGGCCGAGCGGTGGCGGTCCGTACAGGACGGCCTCCTGCAGCACGCGTTCCCGGGCGTCCAGGAGTGCCGCGGCCAGCCCGGACTTGTCGCCGAACCGACGGTACAGGGTGCCCTTGCCGACCCCGGCCGCTGCGGCCACCTGGTCCATGGAGACGGCTTCGACCCCGTGCTCGGCGAACAGCCTGGCAGCCGCGTCCAGCACAGCGGCCCGGTTGCGCGCCGAGCGCGCTTGCTCCTTCGGGGGCGGAGTGCGGAGCAGTTCCAACAGCGTTGCAGAATCGGACTGCAGTCCGTTATCGTCGTGAGTCACGAACGGACTATAGTCCGATATCTGAGAGGTAGTGGCATGACCGCACTCATCACACGAGAAGAGCTGAAGGCGGCGATCGACGCGGGCGGCGTGACCGTCGTCGACGCGCTGGGCGGCGAGTACTACGCCAAGCAGCACCTGCCCGGCGCGCTCCCGCTGGTCCTGGCCGACGTCGACGCCCAGGCGTCCGCGCTGCTCCCCGACCGCGACGCCGCGATCGTCACCTACTGCTCCAACCCGGCGTGCCCCAACAGCGGACAGGTCGCCGACCGGCTCACCGCTCTCGGCTACACCGACGTCCGCAAGTACCGGGAAGGCATCCAGGACTGGGTGGATGCCGGTCTCCCCACCGAATCCGCCTGACATCCCCGCGGGGGAGGGCAAGGCGAGGAACCCTGCCTTCCCCCGGCTCGGCTACTCCGTCGACGTCGCCTTCAACGCCAGCCAGAGCTCCATCCGGACGTCCGGGTCGTCCAGGGAGCGGCCGAGGATCTCCTCGACGCGCCGCATCCGGTAGCGCAGCGTGTGGCGGTGGACCCCCAGGTCCGCCGCCGCCGCGTCCCACTGGCCGTGACGGGAGAGCCAGGCCCGGAGGGAGGCGACCAGGTCGCCGCGGCCGGTGGCGTCGTGTTCGTGCAACGCCCGCAGCAACCCGTCCGCGAACGCCTTCACCGCGTCGTCGGCCAGCAGCGGCAGCACGGATCCCGCCGCCAGCTGCTCGTGCTCCACCATCACGCGGCCCCGCCGCCGCGCGACGGACAGTGCCTGCTCGGCCTGCTTGTAGGCGGCCGCGGCGGCGATCGGGCCGGCCGGCGCCGACAGGCCCGCCACCAGTTCGCCCTCGTCGCCGCCGCCCTGCTCCGGCACGCTCCGCGCCGCCTCCAGCGCCGCCGCGTGCTCCGCGCAGGCGGTCACCGCGGCGCCCCCGTCCGCGGCGAGCACCACCAGGCGCTCCCCCTCGGGCACGACCAGGACGGCCTCGCCGGAGCGGGCCGCGGCGGACTCCACCGTCTCCGCCAGCGCGCCCAGCGGGTCCGCGCCGGCGTCGGTGGCGAGCGACGCGGCGACGATCACCCGGAACGGCGCGTCGAGGAGTCCGCCGTACAGGTCGCCGGCGACGGCCCTGGCGTGGTCCGGCTGGCCGGCGAGCAGCATCCGCAGCACGGCCGCTCCGACGCGCTGCTCGGCGGCCTGCAGCGACCGGGACCGTTCGGTGGTGAGGGTGAGCAGGGCGATGGCGGAGTGGACGGCGTACCGCTCGGCCGTGCCGAGGGCGGCGGCCGTGCCCACGGCGAGGGCGGCGCGCGGTCGCCGCCCGGTGCCGAGGGTGTGCAGCTCGACCCGGTCGTCGTGGTCGGGGAGGCCGACCACCGACGAGGCGGGCGCGGGCCGGTCCCGCAGCCGTTCCACGTCGGCGGTGAGCCGGGCGGCCCGCCGCCCCGCCCAGTCCGGCGCGGTGGCGACCACGGCGCCCGAGGCGTCGTACAGCGCGGCCCAGCCGTCGACCTGTGCGGCGAGCGCGGCGAGCAGCCCTTCGGGGCCGGTGCTGAGCGCCTGCCTCGTCAGCTCCCGCTGGGCGGCGAACCCGGCGGTCACCGCCCGGTACTGCTCGGCGGCGATGGCCGCGGACACCGCCTTGCTGATGGCGAGGAAGGGGGTGCGGCGGGGCACCTCCAGCAGCGGCAGGCCCTCCCGCTCGGCGGCGTCGACGAGGGCCCCCGGGATCTCGTCGTAGTTGACCCCGACGGCGAAACCGAGCCCGACGACGCCCGCGCCGACCAGCCGCTTCACATAGCGCAGCATCGCCTCGGGGTCCTCGGCGTCCAGCTTCAGCGCGGTGATCAGCAGCAGTTCCCCGCCCTCCATGTAGGGCACGGGGTCGGCGAGTTCGCTGACGTGTGCCCATCGGACGGGCACGTCGAGACGGTCCTCGCCGGCGCGCACGGTGAGCTTGAGCGCGGAGTGGTGGACGAGCGAGGCGAGCGTCGGGGGCATGGGGCCTTCAGGTCTGGGGAGATCAGGTGACCGTTGTGATCATTTGGCCGCCGCGTATGAACGGCCTCTGCCGATTCTGCCTCACTGTACGGTCGCGTGCTGACCCTGTGTCCGCCCTTTTCGAGAGTCCCTAACCTCGCAGATCGACCAGCAGCGGCGGGGCGTGCTCACCCTTGACGTCGGTCAGGGACAGCACCGCGTGGCCCGGGGGCACCTCATGGGCCAGCTGGGAGGCCGACCAGCGCTCCCGCTCCACCTGCTTCACGGTCACGGCGTCCGTGGTCACGGCCTTCCCGGTGACGAGCTTGCGCAGCGCGTGGATGGCCCGGGTCATCGGCTGGTCGGCGAAGACGGTGTGCTTGGCGACCTCCTTGGTCTCCACCCACTCGGTTCCCCAGGCGTGCGCGAACCTGCTGCCGTCCCAGGTGGTCACGCCGGAGAAGGCCATGCGGCAGCCGACGGCGCCCAGCAGCGGGCCGTGCAGCGCCTCGGGCACGTCGGCGATCGTGCGCAGGGCGAGGACGACGCCGGCGTTCAGGGAGCGCAGGCGCTGGATGCGGCGCACCGACTCCCCGGTGATCGTGCCGGTGGCGTCGTCCAGGACCAGGCAGGCGAAGTGCCCGGGCCGGTTCTCCCGTACGACGGTGCTGAACTGGGCGAGGACGAGCCGGGTGAGCAGGCGGGCGGCCTCCTCGTGGCCGCGCTCGGGAAGGTCGATGCGGACGCGCAGCGGATGGTGGGCGACCGCGCGCAGCGAGAAGGGGCGGATCTGGTCGCCCGCACCGAAGAACTCGGCGAAGACGGGCCGGTCCAGCAGCGCGAGCCGGCCGGCGAGAACGGGGCCGACATCGGCCGCGCCCCCGGTCTGCCGCATCCGGGCGTCGAGTTCGCGGCGCATCACGGCGTGCCCGTCACCGCTGAGCGCGTCGCGCAGGGCGGACAGCGCGGCCCGGTCGCCCTCCAGCAGGTCGCGCAGTGCCGGCAGCGGCGGGAAGTGTCCGTGCGCGGCGCGGTACGGGCCGAGCAGCTGGGCGAGCGCGGTGGCGGCGCTCTGCGCGCTGACGGTGTCGAGGTCGCCCGCGAGGGCCTCGGCGAGGAAGCCGGCGGCCTCGTCGGCGTCTTCGGCTCCCGCGTACGGGTCGAGGTCGTGGACGGAAGCCGGGTCGCCGATCCGGACGACGACGTCGAAGGCCGGGTCCGGGCCGGGCGAGGAGGCGGTGGTGCGGACCGCGACCACCGCGCACCGGCCGGTGAGCGCCTGCAGCGCCAGCGCCTCGGTCACCGGTTCGATCACCTGCCGGGTCTTGCCCGCGCCCGGCGGTCCGACCAGCAGGAGGGAGGTGCCGAGGACGTCCGGGCCGACGGCCGCGCCCGCGCCGTGGTAGGCGCGTGGCGTGCGCTCCCCCGGCACGAAACGCCCGATGCGCACCTGGCCGTCGAGCAGATCGTGGCGCGCGGTGCGGTACGGCAGGTCACGGGCCCCGGACGGATGCGTCCAGGCCGCCGCGCCCTCCCGCAGCACGGTCTCCGTGAAGTGGGCCAGCCGGGCCTCCCTCCGGCAGTCCGCGAAGACGCGTTCGATCCGGGCGCAGTCCACGTCGTTCATCCGGCCGCCGGCCACCTCGGCGGTCAGCACGTCGGCCGCCTGGTGCTGCCCGGCGTGGCGCAGCTCGGGCCACTGCGAGCGTGGCAGGTCCGGGGCCGGTGGCGCCGTCGGGTCGGCCGTGGCGCGGCGGCGGGCCGCTAGTTCCCTCCCGTACCCCCACCAGCCGCCGACGCGGGCGAAGGGCCACAGGACCAGCAGGGTGATGAGCGCGTACAGCCCGTCGGTGAGCAGTTGGGAGGTGAACACCTCGTAGCCGCCCGTGATCAGGACGACGAGGGAGAACAGCGGGTCGACGACCGGCAGGGCGTCCCAGCCGGCGCCGAAGGCGTCGGGGAAGACCAGGCTCAGCGCACCGAGCGCGCCGAGGGCGGCGAGCAGGGCCCGCGCGGGTTGCGGGCGGCGGCCGACGACGTGCCGTACGACCTCGGGCCAGCCGCCCAGCCGGGCGACCCCGTAGACGAGGACGGCGAAGAAGACGCCGTCGTAGACCACGGCGGCCTCACGGCCCTGCATCCCCTTGGGGGACGTGGTGCCGGCCCACCACCAGTCGTCCGGTGTGAACAGCCTCAGCAGTGCCCACTGGTAGGGAACGCCGCCGTGACGCCACAGGGACCACAGGAGCAGGGCCACGACCAGGGGGATCAGCAGGCCGACGACCGTGATCCCGGGGAGCCGGTCCGGTGACTGCGCCCCCTTGGGGGGGCGGTACCCGAACCGCCAGATGCCGAGTCCGGTGGCCGGGCGCGGCTCGTCGAGCCATTCGACGACGGCCGACCGCCGGGGGGCCTGCTGCTCGAATCCGTGGGAACCCGTCTGCCGCGGGGGCCGCGCGGGCCGCGGCGGCACCGTGGGGACGTCCTGTGGCCGCGCCGGACGCGGCACGGGATCCGCATGCGTGCCCTGCGCGTCGTGCGTCCCGTCGCTGTCCATCGCCGTTGCCCCCTGACCAGCCGTTCCGTCCACCATCAGCGAGTCAATCTAACGCCCGGCTCTGGGGAGTTCACCGCTTACGCGGCCGAGAGAGCGGACAGACGACTTTCGAGTGCCGGGTCGAGCGTTTCCCGGACCACCATGTCCACCACGGACAACAAGGATTCCCGACCACGCCCCCATGGAGCGTGCCCGCCCCCGGCCACCCGACTTAGCCTGCGAGAAAAGAAGGCAAGAGCCGTCGAGGCAAGTCAAGGCCGCGAAACCACCAGGAGCCCCTCATGAGCGCACTTCCGCAGGAGCGCCGCGTCGTCACCGCCATCCCCGGCCCGAAGTCGCAGGAGCTGCAGGCCCGCCGTACCGCCGCGGTCGCGCAGGGTGTGGGCTCCGTGCTGCCCGTGTTCACCACGCGCGCGGGCGGCGGCATCATCGAGGACGTCGACGGCAACCGTCTGATCGACTTCGGTTCCGGCATCGCGGTGACGAGTGTCGGCGCGTCCGCCGAGGCCGTCGTCCGCCGGGCCACCGCCCAGCTGCAGGACTTCACCCACACCTGTTTCATGGTCACCCCGTACGAGGGCTACGTGGCGGTCGCCGAGGCCCTCGCCGAGCTCACCCCCGGCGACCACGCGAAGAAGTCCGCGCTGTTCAACTCCGGCGCCGAGGCCGTCGAGAACGCCGTCAAGATCGCGCGTGCGTACACCAAGCGCCAGGCGGTCGTCGTGTTCGACCACGGCTACCACGGCCGTACCAACCTGACGATGGCGCTGACCGCGAAGAACATGCCGTACAAGCACGGCTTCGGCCCGTTCGCGCCCGAGGTCTACCGGGTGCCGGTGGCGTACGGCTACCGCTGGCCGACCGGCCCGGAGAACGCCGGCCCGGAGGCCGCTGCGCAGGCCATCGACCAGATCACCAAGCAGGTCGGCCCGGACAACGTGGCGGCGATCATCATCGAGCCGGTGCTCGGCGAGGGCGGCTTCATCGAGCCGGCCAAGGGCTTCCTGCCCGCGATCCGCAAGTTCGCCTCGGACAACGGCATCGTGTTCGTCGCGGACGAGATCCAGTCCGGCTTCTGCCGCACGGGCCAGTGGTTCGCGTGCGAGGACGAGGGCATCGTCCCGGACCTGATCACCACCGCCAAGGGCATCGCGGGCGGTCTGCCGCTCGCCGCCGTCACCGGCCGCGCCGAGATGATGGACGCCGCGCACGCCGGCGGCCTCGGCGGCACCTACGGCGGCAACCCGGTGGCCTGTGCCGGTGCGCTCGGCGCCATCGAGACCATGAAGGAGCTCGACCTCAACGCGAAGGCGAAGAACATCGAGTCGGTCATGAAGTCCCGCCTGACCGCCATGGCCGAGAAGTTCGAGGTCATCGGTGACGTGCGCGGCCGGGGCGCGATGATCGCGATCGAGCTGGTCAAGGACCGTACGACCAAGGAGCCGAACCCCGAGGCGACCGCCGCGCTCGCCAAGGCCTGCCACCAGGAGGGCCTGCTGGTCCTGACCTGTGGCACCTACGGCAACGTGCTGCGTTTCCTGCCGCCGCTGGTCATCGGCGAGGACCTGCTGAACGAGGGTCTCGACATCATCGAGCAGGCGTTCGCGCGCATCTGAGCGACGGGTCCGCACCCGTCACGGACAGCGAGGCCACGGGTACGGCAGGCGGTGTGAAGAACGTGTGCGAGGTGGATGTCGGGACGCGATTCCGTCTGTCCTGACGCCACCCCCTGTCGTAGGTTCTCTTCAGATGAGAGATACACCCCGCCCACAGGGGACTGTGGGCGACATCAGGCCGGGGCCTCCCCAGCTTCGACCTGGTCGTGCCCTCGCGCACACAACCGGTGCCTCCGGCTCCGGATCTCCTCACCGATCGGACGGTCGCTCGCCCCAAACCCCCCGGGGCGCGCGACATTCCGGTCCGGACGGCCGCCCCGGAACCACCCCCCCTGTTCCGGGGCGGCCGACCTCCTTCCTTCTCCTCCTTCTCCTGGGCCTGCCGGCCCTCTTTTTCGTGCTCATCACCTGGCAGATCGTCACCGGCGGCCCGCTGGAGCGTCTCGACGAGCGGCTGAGCGGCACCCTGGTCCACCCGGACGGCACCTCGCAGTTCCTGGCCGATCTCGGCAACACCCAGATCGCCGTGCCGGTGCTGGCGGTGGTGCTGGGCTACGCGGCCTGGCGGGCCCGTGCCACCGGTACGGACCGCTGGTGGCAGCCGTCGGCCGCCGCGGCGGCCCTGATGGCGCTGGTCCCGGCGGTCGTCGTACCGCTGAAGCACTGGACCGCCCGTCCCGGCACCCCCGTCGTACCGCCGGGCGTCGGCTACTACCCGTCCGGTCACACGGCCACGGCGGCGATCGCGTACGGCTCGGCGGCCCTGCTCCTCCTGCCCCGGCTCCGCTCGCCGCTCGGGCGCCGCGCACTCGTCGCCGCCTGTGCCGCCCTCGTGCTCGGCGTCTCCTTCGGCCTGGTCCGGCACGGCTACCACTGGCCACTGGACGTGCTGGCCAGCTGGTGCCTCGCCACGGTGCTGCTCTGCTCGCTGCGGCTCCTCATCGGTCCCCTCCTCCGGTCGGGATCGCCGCCGCCCCGTTCGTCGCAGGCTCCGGCCGAACCGGATCGCTGAACGTGCCCGGCCCGTCCGGTGGCACACATGTCCGAGGGGAGCGGATCCGAGCCCGCCCGGGAGCGCCAGGACGTCTCTGGTTGGGCTGAATCCCCTCGGGCGGCGGGAACTGCGCCGCTTCGACGAGGCGCTGGCCGCCGGTGAACGGTCGGCCGCCATGCTGGAGGAGCTGGGGGACCTCTTCCGCACCGGTGAGGCGCTGACGGAGCTCGCCAGGACGAAGGCAGCGGCGGGCGCCCCGGACAGCGAGGTACGTGCCACCTGGCTGCCCGCCGCGGCCGCCTACGAACGGACCGGCACCCCCGAGGAAGCGGACGACGCGCGTGCCCGGGCCGACGGCAGCACGGCGGCCCGGGCCTGAGGAAGGGGACGGGGTCAGCTGTCGAAGCCCAGCCCCAGCCGGTCCATGGTCTTCAGCCACAGGTTGCGTCTGCCGCCCTGGGCGTCCGCGCGGGCCAGGGACCACTTGGTGAGGGCGATGCCGGTCCAGGCGAACGGTTCGGGCGGGAAGGGCAGGGGTTTCTTGCGGACCATCTCCAGCTCCGTCCGCTCCGTGCGCTCCCCGTCCAGCAGGTCCAGCATCACGTCGGCGCCGAACCGGGTGGCGCCGACACCGAGGCCCGTGTAGCCCGCCGCGTACGCCACCTTCCCCTGGTGGGCGGTGCCGAAGAACGCCGAGAAACGTGAGCAGGTGTCGATGGCGCCGCCCCACGCGTGCGTGAAGCGGACGCCTTCGAGCTGCGGGAAGCAGGTGAAGAAGTGCCCGGCGAGCTTGGCGTAGGTCTCCGGGCGGTCGTCGTACTCGGCGCGGACACGGCCGCCGTAGTGGTGGACGGCGTCGTAGCCGCCCCACAGGATGCGGTTGTCGGCGGACAGCCGGAAGTAGTGGAACTGGTTCGCCGAGTCGCCGAGGCCCTGTCTGTTCTTCCAGCCGATCGCCGCCAGCCGGTCGGCGGACAGGGGTTCCGTCATCAGCGCGTAGTCGTAGACCGGGACGGTGTAGGAGCGGACGCGCCGCAGGAGGTTCGGGAAGATGTTCGTGCCGAGGGCCACCTTGCGGGCGCGGACCGAGCCGTAGGGCGTGCGTACGGCCATGCCGGCGCCGTACGGCTTGAGGGTCAGGGCCGGCGTGTGCTCGTAGACCCGCACGCCCAGGCGGGCGCAGGCCCGTTTGAGGCCCCAGACGAGCTTGGCCGGGTGGAGCATGGCCACGCCCCGGCGGTCGTACAGACCCGCCTCGAAGGTCGGCGAGTTCACCTGTTCGCGGACGGCGTCCGCGTCCAGGAACTCGATGCCGTCGGCGAGGCCCTTGTCCCGCAGCTCCTTGTGCCAGTCACGCAGTTCCCACGCCTGGTACGTCTCGGTGGCGACGTCGATCTCGCCGGTGCGTTCGAAGTCGCAGTCGATGCCGTGCCGGGCGATCGCCGCCTCGATCTCGTCGAGGTTGCGCTCGCCCAGCTTCTGCAGGGTGTGGATCTCGTCCGGCCAGCGGGTGAGGCCGTTGGTCAGTCCGTGCGTGAGGGAGGCGGCGCAGAAACCGCCGTTGCGGCCCGAGGCGGCCCAGCCCACCTCACGGCCCTCCAGCAGCACCACGTCCCGCTGCGGATCGCGCTCCTTGGCGTTCAGCGCGGTCCACAGTCCGCTGTAGCCGCCGCCGACGACCAGCAGGTCGCAGGTCTCGGTGCCGGTGAGGGCGGGCTCGGGGTGGGGCTTGCCGGGGTCTTCGAGCCAGTACGGGACCGGCTGTGCTTCGGAGAGAGACGTGATCCAACGGGTCATGGCGCTCGGGGCCATGATTTCAACTCCCTACAGAGGTCTTCCGATTCTTGGGGTCATGCCTTGTGCCGGTTGCGGCGGTTGGTGATGACCATCGAGGTCAGCACGAGCAGGACGGCGACCAGGAACATGGCCGTACCGATGACATTGATCTGGACGGGCGTTCCGCGCTGCGCCGAGCCCCACACGAACATGGGGAAGGTGACGGTCGAGCCCGCGTTGAAGTTGGTGATGATGAAGTCGTCGAAGGAGAGCGCGAAGGACAGCAGCGCGCCCGCGGCGATCCCGGGTGCCGCGATGGGCAGGGTGACCCGCAGGAACGTCTGCACCGGGGAGGCGTACAGGTCCCGGGCGGCTTCCTCCAGGCGCGGGTCCATCGACATCACGCGGGCCTTGACCGCGACGACGACGAAGCTCAGGCAGAACATGATGTGCGCGATCAGGATCGTCCAGAAGCCCAGCTGCGCACCCATGTTGAGGAACAGGGTGAGCAGCGAGGCCGCCATGACGACCTCGGGCATGGCCATCGGCAGGAAGATCAGCGAGTTCACGGCGGACCGCGCCCGGAAGCGGTAGCGGACCAGCGCGAAGGCGATCATCGTGCCGAGCAGCGTGGCGCCGATCGTCGCCCACACGGCGATCTGGAGGCTGACGGACAGCGAGCCGCACATGTCGGCGACGCCGCAGGGATCCTTCCAGGCGTCCAGGGAGAACTGCTGCCACGCGTAGTTGAAGCGCCCCTTCGGTCTGTTGAAGGAGAACACCGTGACGACGACGTTCGGCAGCAGCAGATAGGCGAGCGTGAGCAGTCCGGCGATGACGACGAGATGGCGCTTGAGCCAGGTGACGAGTGGCATTCAGACCAGGTCCTCCGTCCCGGACCGGCGGATGTAGACCGTGACCATGAGCAGGATCGCGGCCATGAGGATGAAGGAGAGCGCGGCGGCCGTCGGGTAGTCCAGGATCCGCAGGAACTGCGTCTGGATGACGTTGCCGATCATGCGGGTGTCGGTGGAGCCGAGGAGTTCGGCGTTGACGTAGTCGCCGGCCGCCGGGATGAAGGTCAGCAGCGTGCCGGAGACCACACCGGGCATCGACAGCGGGAAGGTGACCTTGCGGAAGGTGGTCCAGGGCCTGGCGTACAGGTCGCCGGCCGCCTCGTGCAGCCGCCCGTCGATCCGCTCCAGCGAGGTGTACAGCGGCAGGATCATGAACGGCAGGAAATTGTACGTGAGGCCGCACACCACCGCCAGCGGAGTGGCCAGCACACGGTCGCCCGCCGTCCAGCCGAGCCAGTCGGTGAGGTCCAGGACGTGCAGGGCGCCCAGGGCGCCGACGACCGGGCCGCCGTCCGCGAGGATCGTCTTCCACGCGAGGGTGCGGATCAGGAAGCTGGTGAAGAACGGCGCGATCACCAGGATCATGATCAGGTTCCGCCAGCGGCCCGCGCGGAAGGCGATCAGATAGGCCAGCGGGTAGCCGAGCAGCAGGCACAGCACGGTCGCGGCGGTGGCGTAGAGGACCGAGCGCAGGAACTGCGGCCAGTACTCGGCCAGCGCGTCCCAGTAGGTCGCGAAGTGCCAGGTGACCTTGTACCCGTCCTCCAGGGAGCCCGTCTGTACGGAGGTGGACGCCTGGTAGATCATCGGCAGGGCGAAGAAGACGATCAGCCAGAGGATGCCGGGCAGCAGCAGCCAGTACGGGGTGAGGCGGCCGCGTCGGCGCGGGGGCTTCTTCGCCGGCTCGGCGGGGGCGAGGGGCGGGGGCGCCTCGGTGAGCGTCGACATCAGGCGGCGGCCTCTTCCTCGGTGCCGGCGGAGCCCACTGTCCCGGCCAGCAGGGACTGCGCCGCGTCGAGCCCGAAGGTGTGCGCCGGGTTCCAGTGCAGTACGACATCGGTGCCGGGCACCAGACGGGCGTCGCGGTCGATGTTCTGGGCGTAGACCTCGAACTCGGGGCAGACCGGGCTGTCGATCACGTACTGCGTGGAGACGCCGATGAAACTGGAGTCCGCGATCCTTCCGGAGATGCGGTTGCGGCCCTGCGGGATCTCCCCCGCGTCGTCGGCGTGCGTGAGGGAGATCTTCTCCGGGCGGATGCCCACCAGCACCTTTCCGCCGGCCGTCGCCGGGGCGGAGCACCGCGCCCGGGGCAGCACCAGCTTGCCGCCGCCCGCCTTCAGGACGATGTCGTCCCCGCTGCCGGAGTCGACCTCGGCCTCGATCAGGTTGGAGGTGCCGAGGAAGTTCGCGACGAACGTGGTCCGCGGGTTCTCGTACAGGTCGGTGGGCGAGCCGAGCTGTTCGACGCGGCCCGCGTTCATCACGGCGACCGTGTCGGCCATCGTCATGGCCTCCTCCTGGTCGTGCGTGACGTGGACGAAGGTGATGCCGACCTCGGTCTGGATCCGCTTGAGCTCGAGCTGCATCTGCCGGCGCAGCTTGAGGTCGAGGGCGCCGAGCGGCTCGTCGAGGAGGAGCACCTTGGGGTGGTTGATGAGCGCCCGGGCGACCGCGACGCGCTGCTGCTGGCCGCCGGAGAGCTGGTGCGGCTTCTTGCGCGCCTGCTCGCCGAGCTGTACGAGCTCCAGCATCTCCTCGACCTGCTTCTTCACGCTCTTGATGCCGCGCCGGCGCAGGCCGAAGGCGACGTTCTCGAAGATGTCGAGGTGCGGGAAGAGGGCGTACGACTGGAAGACCGTGTTCACCGGCCGCTTGTACGGCGGCAGGTGGGTCACGTCCTGGTCGCCGAGGTGCACAGTGCCGCAGGAAGGTTCCTCCAGGCCGGCGATCATGCGCAGGGTGGTGGTCTTGCCGCAGCCCGAGGCGCCGAGCAGGGCGAAGAAGGAGCCCTGCGGGACGGTCAGGTCCAGCGGGTGCACGGCGGTGAAGGAGCCGTAGGTCTTGCCGATCCCCGAGAGGCGGACGTCGCCGCCCGAGTCCGTCGTCTCTGTCGTCCTCATCGTCGTCACGCCCCTGTCAGCTTCGCGAACTTCTCTTCGTAGGCCGTCTCTTCCTTCTGGCTCAGTGACCGGAAGGCGTGGGACCTGGCCTGCATGGCCTTGTCGGGAATGATCAGCGGGTTGTCCGCCGCAGCCTTGTCGATCTTCGCAAGCCAGGGCTTCACACCGTCGACCGGCGTCACGTAGTTGATGTAGGCGGCGAGCTCGGCGGCCTGCTGGGGCTCGTAGTAGAAGTCCATGAGCAGCTCGGCGTTGGTCTTGTGACGGGCCCTGTTGGGGATCAGCATGTTGTCGGTCGACGTCATGTAGCCGCTGTCGGGGATGACGAAGTCGACGTCCGGGCTGTCCGCCTTGAGCTGGACGACGTCACCGGCCCAGGCGACGCAGGCCGCGAAGTCGCCCTTGGTGAGGTCGGACGTGTAGTCGTTGCCGGTGAAGCGGCGGATCTGGCCCTTGTCGACGGCTTTCTGGAGACGGGCGATCACCGCGTCGTAGTCGTCGTCGGTGAACTTCCCGGGGTCCTTGCCCATGTCGAGCATTGTCATGCCGACGGTGTCGCGCATCTCGGAGAGGAAGCCGACGCGGCCCTTCAGCTTGGGGTTGTCGAGCAGGTCGGAGACCGACTTCACCTCGATGCCGTCGAGCGCCTTCTTGTTGTAGGCGATGACGGTCGAGATGCCCTGCCACGGGTACGAGTAGGCGCGGCCCGGGTCCCAGTCGGGGTCGCGGAACTGCGCCGACAGGTTGGTGTAGGCGTGCGGCAGGTGCGAGGGGTCCAGTTTCTGCACCCAGCCCAGGCGGATCAGCCGGGCGGCGAGCCAGTCGGTGAGGACGATGATGTCGCGGCCGGTGTCCTGGCCGGCGGCGAGCTGCGGCTTGATCTTGCCGAAGAACTCGTCGTTGTCGTTGATGTCCTCGGTGTACCTGACCTGGATGCCGGTCCGCTTGCGGAACGTATCCAGTGTCGGGTGGTGCTTGCCGCTGTCGTCGACGTCGATGTACTCGGTCCAGTTGGAGAAGTCGACGACCTTCTCCGCGGCCGAGTGGTCCTCGGCGGACGTGCCGCCCTGCGTCTTGCCGGCCGCGGGGATCCCGCAGGCGCTCAGCGCCCCGAGACCGCCCACGGTGAGCGCGCCGCCCGCGGAGGCCCGCAGCAGCGAACGGCGGGTCATGGCCGCGCGGCCGCTTCGTAGGCTGCGCCGTATCGCGGCCACCTGGACCGGAGACAGGCGGCCGGGCTCGTACTGCTCCATGCGCGTGGTGCCCTTTCGGGAGGATGGGTTCGGCCGCCGTGGTCGCGGCGGTGGCCGGTCTTCGCTATCGGTCCCCGAAGATCGTGCGGTGCCAGTCCTTGCGGGCCACCGCCGTGTTGTCGAACATTACGTGCTTGACCTGGGTGTACTCCTCGAACGAGTACGCCGACATGTCCTTGCCGAAGCCGGACTGCTTGAAGCCGCCGTGCGGCATCTCGCTGATGATCGGGATGTGGTCGTTGACCCAGACGCAGCCCGCCTTGATGTCGCGGGTGGCGCGGCCCGCACGGTAGACGTCCCGGGTCCACGCGGAGGCGGCGAGACCGTACGGGGTGTCGTTGGCCAGCCGGATGCCCTCGTCGTCACCGTCGAAGGGGAGGACGACCAGTACCGGGCCGAAGATCTCCGCCTGGACGATCTCGCTGTCCTGCGGCGCGTCGGCGATCAGGGTGGGCCGGTAGTAGGCTCCGTTCGCGAGGTCCCCCTGCGGCGCCTCGCCGCCGGCCACCACGCGCGCGTAGCCGCGCGCCCGGTCGACGAAGGCGGCGACCCGGTCGCGCTGGGCGTGCGAGACCAGCGGGCCGAGGTCGGTGCCGGGCGCGAAGGGGTCGCCGAGCCGGACGCTCTCCATGAGGGCGGCGGTCTGCTCGACGAACGCCTCGTACAGCGGGCGCTGCACATACGCGCGCGTGGCGGCGGTGCAGTCCTGGCCGGTGTTGATGAGCGCGCCCGCGACGGCGCCATGGACGGCCGCCTCCAGGTCGGCGTCGTCGAACACCACGAACGGAGCCTTGCCGCCGAGCTCCAGATGGAGGCGCTTGACGGTGGCGGTGGCGATCTCGGCGACCCGTCTGCCGACGGCGGTGGAGCCGGTGAACGAGGTCATGGCCACGCCCGGGTGACCGACCAGGTGCTCGCCGGCCACCCTGCCGGTGCCGGTGACGATGTTGATCACCCCGTCGGGGATGCCGGCGTCGGTCGCCGCCTGCGCGAAGAGCAGCGAGGTGAACGGGGTGAGCTCGGCGGGCTTGAGCACGATGGTGTTGCCCGCGGCGACCGCCGGGAGGATCTTCCAGGCGGCCATCTGGAGGGGGTAGTTCCAGGGTGCGATCGAGCCGACGACGCCTATGGGCTCGCGGCGGACGTACGAGGTGTGGTCGCCGGAGTACTCGGCGGCGGCCTGTCCCTGCAGGTGCCGGGCGGCGCCCGCGAAGAAGGCGGTGTTGTCGATGGTCCCGGGGACGTCGAACTCGCGGGTGAGCTTGAGCGGCTTGCCGCACTGGAGGGACTCGGCGCGGGCGAAGTCCTCGGCGCGGTCGGCGACGACTGCGGCGAAGCGGTGCAGGGCGTCGGAGCGCTCGCCCGGGGTGGCGGCGGACCAGCCCGGGAAGGCCTCGCGGGCGGCGGCCACGGCCGCGTCGACGTCGTCCGTTCCGGCCAGCTCGTACGTGTACGCCTCCTTGCCGGTGGCCGGGTCGACCACGGCGTACGTGCGGCCGGAGGTGCCCTCGGTCAGGCGTCCGGCGACGAACTGCGCGCCGTCCCCGAGGCGCTCCCGCGCGGGGAATCGCTCCGGGGTGGCGGTACCCGGTCTGTGCATGTCGCTCTCCTCCGCCGTCGTCCCGCCCCGGGGGGCGGGTGGCGTAGCTCCAGCTCGAATTGAGTGCCGATCCTGACAGAGGGAGGGGCGTCCAACAAGTGATTCCGTTGTTGCCTTTTGGTTACGCAACGGAATCTGTCGACCAGGTGTCGAGTGGGGCCGGAAAAGCCAGGACGGAGTGTCAGTGGTGCGTGCCAGACTCGCGTGCATGGGGAAGATCGACGGCGTGGACGCGCTGATCACGGAGGTCCGGGCAGGGGCGAGGGTGAAGTTCCTGCACTTCTGGGGGCACCGGCCGCGGCCGGACGGGCGGGTCGGCGTGAGCTGTCTGAGCCAGTGGTGGCCGTCGCCGTTCGTGGTGGACGGGGTGGAGTACGCGACGGCGGAGCACTGGATGATGGCCGGCAAGGCACGGCTCTTCGAGGACCCGGAGGCGGAGCGCCAGGTGCTGGCGGCGGGGCACCCCTCGCAGGCCAAGAAGGCCGGACGGCTGGTGCGCGGCTTCGACGAGACGATATGGGAGCGCGAGCGCTTCCGGATCGTGGTCGAGGGCAGCGTCCACAAGTTCTCCGCCCACCCGGAGCTGCGGGAGTTCCTGCTGAACACCGGCGAGCGGAGCGAGATGGGGGTCCCCCCGGCCGGAGGCTGGGGGAAGGTCCTGGTGGAGGCGAGCCCCGTGGACCGGGTCTGGGGCATCGGCCTCGCGGCGGACGACGAGGCGGCGGCCGACCCCGAGCGGTGGCGGGGGCCGAACCTGCTCGGGTTCGCGCTGATGGCCGCGCGGGAGCGGCTGGCGCAGGAGGGCTGAGGGCGGCCCGGGCTCAGGACGTCGTGATGAACACGACGGTCATGAGCAGGCCGAGGACGAGGCCGGCGGCGCCGCAGATGATGCCGGCCAGGGACTGACCGCCGTTGGTCGCCTCGCCGCGGCGGGCCTTGCCGCGGCCGATCACGCCGAAGATCACCGCGAGTACGCCGAGCACGATGGCCAGCGGCCACAGCCAGAAGCAGAGGGCGGCCAGGATGCCCAGCGACAGCGCCGCCGTGCCCATCCCGTTGCTCGGCGTCGGCTGCGTCCCGGGCCAGCCGTAGCCGTGCCCGGCCGGATAGCCGTAACCCGGCTGGCCCGGGTAGCCGTACGGGAGCTGTCCGGGGCCGTCGGGGGATATGGGGGGCGGAGGGACGGGGGCGTACTGGGGCTGCGGGGCGGCCACCGCAGGCGGGGCGAAGGGGTTACCCCAGGCCGGGGGCGGTGCGGGGGTGCCATGCGGGCCGGGGTGGAGGACGGGGGGTGCCCAGGGGCCGGGGTCGGCCCGAGGGGCATCGGCCGGTGCGGGCGCGGCCCAGGGGGAGGCGGGCGGAGCCCCGCCGGGCGCGGGCCCGGAAGCGGGCGCGGGCCCGGAAGCGGGCGCGGGCCCGGGACCTGCCGGGGCTCCCGTTTTGTCCAGGGTCACCCCGGGCCCCGAGTCACCGGGAACGCGGTCGGCGGGCGGTGCCCACGGGTTCCGTGCGGTGTCGTCCGTGCCGTGCCCCCGGAGGGACCCCGGTTCCTCTTCGGACATGGTGCGCGGTCCCCTTCCCCTGGCGTCCCGTCATGTTAAGGCCGGGCCGTACCCGGCACAGGCCCCGGCCTACGATGATCCCCGAGTCATCGATCAGCCGATCACCCGCGCCCGGGCCACGGTCCGTGGGCGCCGTTCCGGGGAGGAACCTTGACCGACCAGACAGCCGTACCCGCCGCCGGCACCACCGACCGCGATCTGCGGGCCTTCGTCGCCGGACTGCCCAAGGCCGAACTGCACGTCCACCACGTCGGCTCCGCCTCCCCCCGCATCGTCTCCGAGCTGGCCGCGCGCCACCCCGACTCCAAGGTCCCCACCGACCCCGGGGCCCTGGTCGACTACTTCAGCTTCACCGACTTCGCGCACTTCATCGAGGTGTACCTGTCCGTCGTGGACCTGATCCGCACCCCGGAGGACGTCCGGCTGCTGACCTACGAGGTGGCCCGCGACCTGGCCCGGCAGCAGGTGCGGTACGCCGAGCTGACCATCACCCCGTACTCCTCGACCCGGCGCGGCATCGACGAGGCCGCGTTCATGGACGCCGTCGAGGACGCGCGCAAGGCGGCCGAGGCCGAGTTCGGGACCGTGCTGCGCTGGTGCTTCGACATCCCCGGCGAGGCGGGCCTGGTGTCGGCGGAGGAGACGGCCCGGCTGGCCACCGACGACCGGCTGCGCCCGGAGGGGCTGGTCTCCTTCGGGCTCGGCGGCCCGGAGATCGGCGTGCCCCGGCCGCAGTTCAAGCCATACTTCGACCGGGCGATCGCGGCCGGTCTGCATTCGGTGCCGCACGCCGGCGAGACCACCGGCCCGCAGACGGTGTGGGACGCCCTCACCGAACTGGGCGCCGAGCGCATCGGGCACGGCACCAGCTCCGTCCAGGACCCGAAACTGCTCGCCCACCTCGCCGAGCACCGCATCCCGCTGGAGGTCTGCCCGACCTCGAACATAGCCACCCGCGCGGTCCGCACCCTCGACGAGCACCCGATCCGGCAGTTCGTGGAGGCCGGGGTCCTGGTCACCGTCAACTCGGACGACCCGCCCATGTTCGGCACCGACCTCAACAACGAGTACGCGGTGGCCGCCCGCCTCCTCGACCTGGACGAGCACGGCCTGGCCGACCTCGCGAAGAACGCCGTCGAGGCCTCCTTCCTGGACGCCGCGGGCAAGGCCCGGATCACACAGGAGATCGACACCTACACCGCCGCGTGGACGGCCTCCTGACAGCCGCCAAGACGGGCACCGCCACAATGGGCGCATGCAGACCGTGACCGCCGTGGCCCACCGCGGCGACCCCTACCGCTTCCGCGAGAACACCCTCGACTCCCTGCGGTCCGCGCTCGCCCAGGGCGCGGACGCCGTCGAGATCGACGTACGGCTCACCCGTGACGGCGTCCCCGTGCTGCTGCACGACGAGACGCTGAAGCGGCTGTGGGGGCACGACCGCCCGCTGCGCTCACTGTCGTCCGACGAGGTGCGCGGGCTCACGGCGGGCGGGGTGCCGACGCTGGCGGACGCGCTGGCCGCGGCGGACGGCGCCCGGGTGATGATCGACCTGCCCGGGCGGGCCGACGCCCGGGCGGTGCACGCGATCGTCGGCGTGGTGCGCGACTGCGGGGCGCGGGACCGCGTCTACTACTGCGCCGGCGCCGAGATGATGCTGGCGGTGCGGGCCGCCGATCCGTCCGCCGAGATCGCCCTGACCTGGACGACGCTCGCACCGCCCCGGGCCGGTCTGCTCGACGCGGTGCGCCCGCGCTGGCTGAACTACCGCTTCGGGCTGGTCGACCGCACCGTCGCGGCACGCGTCCACCGCGACGGCCTGCTGCTGTCCGTGTGGACCCCCGACACCCGCCGCTCCCTGCGCCGCCTCCTCGACCTCGGCGTCGACTCGATCACGACGAACCGCATCGACCTGCTGTGCGCCCTGCGTACGGCCTGACCGGCGAACTCCACCGGGGGCGCGATCGCCTCCTAGGGGGTGTCTTGTGGATCAGGCCGGTTGAGACCGACGGCGCCTTCCAGCCGACCCGAGCGGGGGCGATGGGGGTGCCCCCGCGCGAGTCTGTTCGAGCGTGGGGGAGCGTGCAGCTGCAAGGCGGAGGAGGGCGTCGACGCGGAGCGTCGGCAACCGACGACAACGCCGGTGGGGGCCCCTCCCGCTCGAGCGAAGTCGAGAGTGGGGGAGTGCGTGCCAGACCCCGCGACCCCGGCGTGATCCACAAGACACCCCCTAGGGGCCAACCCCGACAACCTCCGGGCACGGCAGGGCAGTTGGTGGGGGTCGGGCCAGGGTCGGCGCCCTCCTCGACGACGATTCCCGGGGCCGTGGCACGACGCGAGGATGATCACAACGTTCCCGCCCCGCCATCCCAGGAGCACTCGATGCGCGTACGCAGCCGCACCACCGCACTCACCGCCGCCCTGGTCCTGGCCCTGACGGCGGGCCCGCTGGCCCTACCCGCCCTCGCCGCGTCCGCACCGGCCGCCTCCGCACCGGCCGCCTCCGCACACCCCGCGTCCACCGTGGACGCCGACGCGCTGCGCGCCGCGATCGCGGGTCTGCCCGACGCGGACGCGACCGTCGCGCTGGTCAGGGTGGGCGGCACCGACGGCACCTGGCGGGGCAGCGCGGGGGTGCACGACCTGGCGAGCGACCGGGCGGCGGACCCGGACGCCCGCTTCCGGGCGGGGTCGACCACGAAGGTGGTGACGGCGGCGGCCGTGCTGAGGCTCGCCGCCGAGGGCCGCGTCGACCTGAACGCCTCGATCGAGCGCTACCTTCCCGGACTGCTCGGGCCGAAGTTCCGCGAGCCGGTCACCGTACGGCAGTTGCTGAACCACACCAGCGGCATCCAGGCCGGTGACGGCTGGGGCGACTCCTTCGAGGACCAGTACGCGCACCGCTTCGACACCCTCACCTCGGCCCAGGTCGTGAAGTCGGCGGTGGCGAAGGGGCCGGAGTTCCGCCCGGGGAAGAAGCAGGACTACCTCAACATCAACTACACGATCCTCGGCATGCTGATCGAGAAGGTGACCGGGCGCTCGTACGCCTCCGAGGCCACCCGGCTGGTGCTGCGCCCGGCCGGCATGCGGGACACGTACTTCCCGGGCACCGATCCGCGGATCCGCGGACCGCACAACCACGGCTACCAGAAGGTGACGAGGGCCGACGGGACGACGGAGTTCGTCGACGTGACGGAGTGGAACCAGGCGGACCGGTGGGCGGCCGGCGACATGATCTCCACGACCGCCGACCTGGAGCGGCTGGTCCACGCGCTGTTCGGCGGCCGCATCGTGCCCGGGCCGCAGCTGCGGGAGATGTTCACCGTCCCGGCCGGCATCGAGGGGGCCACCCACAGCGCCGGGCTGCAGCGCTTCACGTACGAGGGTCGGGAGTACTGGATGAAGTCCGGGGGCCGGTACGGCTACAACACCGTGATCGCCGCGACCGCGAACCTCAGTCGCACCCTCGTCTACTCGGTCGGCTCGACGGACGCCAAGGGCGAGGAGATGAACCCGGTGGCCCAGCGGATCGCCCTGGCGGCGCTCAAGCAGCGGCAGCCGGAGCCGGGTTCGAAGGCTTCGGCGGGTTCGGCGGGTTCGACGGGCTGAGTGCCTCCAGCCGCTTGATCTTCTGCCGCACGACGTACAGCGGGACGACCCCGAACACCCCGAACGACATGTCGATCACCGACCACCAGAAGGGAATCCCCCGGATCGGCCCGCAGACCAGGGCGAGCGGGATGATTCCGGCGCAGGCGATCATCCCGAACTCGACGACCCAGACGTTGCGGACGGGGTCGCGGTACGGCCCGTAGAAGGCGACCGCGATGACCAGGTGGGCGAAGGCCAGCCAGTCCGTGCCGTACAGCAGGAAGGGGTATGCGGCGTCGGCGGTGTCCACGCCCTGCCGTACCCGCGAGATCCAGTCCGCGAGCCCCGGCAGGTGGTCGGGCACGGGCAGCCACCGCAGCAGGTCCTCGGTCCAGCGCAGTTCGTGGACGAGCGGGAAGGCGGTGGCCCCGCTGAGCACGAGGCACACGACGAAGCAGGCCAGCCATACGCGGATGCCCTTGAGTTGGGCGGCTCTGTCGCTCATGACAGGAGCCTACGCCGCGAATTGAACGTGTTCAAAAGTGGGGTGCCCCGGTCACCTCCGCCGCCGCACCGACGGTTCGGTGGTGGGTGCGTCCTGTGGCGGCGACTCCTCCGCGCTGGGCGCGGCGGAGGGGGCCTTCTCGGGGGCCCCGCGACGGCTGGTGGGACTCGCTCCGGAGGGACGGGGAACGGGGCGGCCCTCCGGGGCGGTGGTCCGACCCCGGCCGGGCGAGGCCGACAGGGATGACGGGGATGTCGGCACGGCCGAGGGGGACGACGGCACGGCCGTCGGCGACGTCGGCTCGGCCGAGGGACTGCTCGCCGATGGCGGGGCGAGCGGGACCACCGGGGAGGCGGGCCGTTCGTGGGACGTGCGCAGCAGCGGCAGCGCCAGGACCGCGGCGACCGCGCACGACGCACCGACCCCGGCCGCCGTGCGCAGCAGCCGGCGGCGGGCCGCGCCCCGGCGGATCTCCTCGAACCGGCCGGGGGGCGGGGCGAGATGACCGGAGGAGGGTCGCAGGATGACGGCGAGGGGGTCGTCGGGGTCGAAGTCCGGACCGTCGTCAGAGTGTGTGATCAAGACTTCTCCTCAGGTGGGCGCGGAGCAGTTCGCGGGCCGCGTGCAGGTCGGCCTTGACGGTTCCTTCCTTGCGCCCGGTCAGCACGGCCACCTCCCGGATCGGCATGTCAGCGTAGTAGTGCAGCAGGATCGGCGTGCGCAGCCGTTCCGGCAGCGCCTGCACGAGCAGCCGGACCGACGGGTCGGCCTGCTCGGCGGGCGGCCGGACCGCCGCTTCGATCCCGGCCCGGTGCACGGCCCTGCGCTCGCGCTCGAGCTTGCGCCAGTGATCCCGTACGAGGTTGGCGGCGGTGACGTAGAGGAAACCCCGGGGCTCCGCCACGGTCGTCCAGCGGGCCCAGAGCCGGGTGAACGCCTCCGAGGCGATCTCGTGGGCCGTCCCGTCGTCGTCGACCAGACGGCGGCACCAGCCGGCCAGGCGGGGGTAGAGGGCGGCGAACAGCTCGGCTGCTGCCTTCTCGCGGGACCGTTTCAACGCTCTCCATCGGGGGTCGGGCACTCGTGGGGAAGACCCCGGGCCGCCGTTGTGCGTTCCGTCGGCCCGTGGTCCGGGTGTTCTCCGGCCTGGCGGGGTCAGGCGCCCGGGCTCAGCACGGCGAAGACGATCACGTTGTCGCGGTAGCCGTCCCCGGTGCGCGGGCCGCCGCACGTGATGAGCCGCAACTCCGGCCGGTCCACGTCCCCGTAGACGGCCTTGGTCGGGAAGTCGGCCTTGGCGACGGTCCGTACGCCGGTGACCTCGAACCTCGCCGAGGTGCCGTTCTCCAGGCCCGCGACGATCCGGTCGCCCCGGCGCAGCCGGTCGAGGTGCCGGAAGACGCCGTCCCCGTAGGCACCGACGGTCACATGACCGAGGATCACCGACGGACCGGTCTGGCCGGGCGTCGGCGAGTACCGGTACCAGCCCGCCCGGTCGTGGGTCTCGACCGCGGGTACCTGCACCGTGCCGTCCTGGGCCAGCCCCAGCTTGACGACCGGGGTGTCGACCCCGATGGCCGGGACCAGCAGCCGCACCGGCACCGAACGGGCCGCCGCGCGGACCGGGTGGGCCGAGTGCCGCGCGGGCCGGGGCGTTCCGGTGGAGCGGTCCGCCTCCGTCCGGGCCGGCGAGTGCGAGCCGGCGCAGCCGGTGAGCAGCGCGGCGGCCGCCGCACCGGCGAACGCGCGCCTGGAGAGCTGGTTCACGCCCCGGTCACCCGTCGGCGGCGGATCACCAGGAACGCCGCACCGCCCAGGGCGGCGGCTCCGGCGACGCCCCCGCCGATCAGCGCTCCGTCGTTTCCGGAGCTGTCGGACCCGGAGGCCACACCGGTGTTCGCGGCGCCCCGGGGGACGACGGCCACCTGGCCCCCGTCCCGCACCTTGGTCGGGACGGGGCTCGGCCGCAGACTCGGCTCCCGGGTGGCGCTGCCGCGCCCGCCCGTGGTCGGCGAAGGCGACGCACCGAGAGTCGGGCGGGCGGACGGGGCGGGGCTCGGGGTGCCGTCCGCGAACGCGGGCACGGTGCCCGCCAGTACGGCAACGCAGGCGAGTGCCGCGGCACTGAGGACAGTTCGGCGCATGGATCGCTCTCTTTCGTAGGTCGGCCCGCCCGGTGAGCGGGCGGGCCGTGTCACGGATCGAGCGGAGAGACGAGGCAGCGAGGGAACAGGTTGTAAAGAGATGGCAAAACCGTTCGGGGTGTGTCGCCTGCGGCCGTGCGGTTAACGGGAGTTGACGTACCGGTGTGGCGGGAGCGGCGAATGCGACCGGTGTGGATCGACCGCCCGCCCGTCGTCGTCCCGGTGGCTACTTTTGGGCCGTGCGGACACCACAGCAGTCAGGGGACGGCCCGATTCAGGGCTCCCAGCGGGCGCCCCTGGCACCTCGCACCGCCGGCCCCCCTCCACATCCCCTGCTCGCCATGCAGCAGTCCGCGGGGAACGCGGCTACCACGCGGGCGCTCGGTCACCGGCAGGACGGACCGGCCCGGCCCCTGGCCCGGCGGCGTCCCGTCGCCGTGCCGCCCGGCATCGACGAGAGCGAGCGGGGTTTCGCCCTGCCGCCGTACCTGGCGGACCTGACGGCGGCCGGGCTGTCCACGGCGCACGGGCTGACCGGTCACGGCTTCGTGCGCGACACCGTCGCCGCGGCCGTCGGGCACGGCGACGGCACGGTCGCCGACATCGCGGCCGAACTCGCCGGGCGCCCGGAGAGCTTCTTCGGGCAGGGCCGTGCCTTCGCGGTGCGGGGGGCGAAGGGCAAGGAGTGGTTCGACGTCACCGTCACCCTCTCCCCCGCGCCCGACGACCGGCCGCCGGTCTTCCACCCCGGGAACGTCCTGGGCGAGGTGGGACCGGACCCGGACGGGACGCCGCTGGCCCGGCTGGACGACGCCGAGGGCAAGGACACCAAGGTCGACGTGCAGCACAACACCGCGGCGACCGTGAGCACCACGGCCGCAGGCTCCTCCAACAAGGGCGCGGGCGGTATGGCCTTCGGGCTCGCGCCCGTCGCGCCGGGGCTGTGGGTGGGCGGCGCCGCCACCGGTGCCGTCCAGCCCTGGCAGTCCTCGCGCGAGTCACGCCACCAGCGGAACGTGGCCGAGCCGCGTGTGCTGCGCAGCGACAAGGGCTCGGTCGAGGTGGAGCGCAGGGTGCGGTACGGGGTGCGGATCAAGAGGCACGGCGCGCGGGACGAGCAGAGCTCCGAGGGTTTCGGCACGCTCACCCAGCGGGTGCCGACCGAGCATCTGGTCCCGGCCGGCACCGGGGCGCCCCGCCCGCCGAAGCCCGTCCGCGCGGAGACCGCCCGGCAGGTGTCGCTGGCCGACTCCCTGGCCCCCCTCGGCGTCACCGACGGCGCCGCCCCGCACCAGGGCGGCGGCGGACTCTTCGACGCGGTCGCCTCCGTCCTGCACCCCTCGCTCACCGCTCCCGGCGCGCCCGGCCGCGCCCGGCTGTACGAGGCGACCTCCACGGCGACCGTCCTGGAGGACCTGCCCCGGCTGCTGCGGGACGGCGTGACCAGCGTGGACCTGCCCTCCAAGGACGGCAGCACGGTGGGCGGCTACCGCATGCGGGCGGCGATCACCGGCCTCTCCCCCGCCTGGGGCACCGGCGGCACCCAGTTGCGCACCCACCAGCAGACCCAGCACTCGGTCACGGAGTCCGCGGGCAAGGGGCGGGCGGTCACGGCCGGGCTCGGCCCGGCGATCGGCGTCGGCGCGACCGGGAACGCGGCCGTCGTACGGGGCACCGCCATGCCGGTCGCGGCGGCCCGCGGCGCGCGGTTCACCGTGGCCGAGCAGACGGTGTCCGGCAGACAGGGCGCGGAGGTGCGGGGCGACAAGGTGCTCTACTCCGGGACCGTCCGGTTCACCGTGGAGGGCACCGGGCCGCGCTCGGCCCGGATGGTGCTGGATCCGCGGGCCCGGGTCGCCGAGCACTCGATGAACGTGTGGCTGTCCCTGCGCGCCGACGAGGCGCAGGCGCTCGGGCTGCCGCTGCCACCCGGCGTGACGGCGGGCGAGTTCATCAGGAAACCGGACGGGAAGGACGCCGAACGCCATCTGCCCTTCGGCGGCATGGGATCCAGTGTGGCCCTGAGCCGGCTGGACACCGGCCCCATGCGCAAGGCCGTGCAGGAGCTGTTCGCGACCGATCCGCGGCTGGCCGGCTATCTGCCCGCGTTCGGCACCACGCCTCCCGCGGCGTTCACCTCCCGGGAGGAGGCCGAGGTCCAGCGCCGCAACCACCGGGAGCTGATGGCCGCCCTGTCGGAGACCAACCTGCGGGTCAACAAGGACCAGTTGCTGTCCACCGGAATCCGGGTGCGGCTGCGCCGCAAGACCACCCTGCACTCCCACGACGTGCAGCTACGGGTCAAGGGCGCGCTGCGCGAGACCGGTTACCTCGGTGACGTCGACGACTGGCTGGTGCGCAGCCACTCCGGCGTCGGCTCCACCACACAGAGCGGGCGCGGCAGTTCGCGTTCGATCGGCGGTCTGGTCCTCGCGCAGGCCCGGCTGGTGCCCGGCGCACTGACCGGTTCCGCCCGCTACGAGCGGCACAGCGCCGGGACCCGCCGGAACCAGGCCGGTCCCACCACCCGTACGGACGTCCTCACCAACGGCTCCGAGAAGGCGAGCGTCTTCGGGGCCGCGCTGCGTCTCGACGTCGACGTCACCATGACCTCCCGGCAGCGCAAGCTCGCCCGGAGCCTCACCCCGGGTTCCCCGGGGCAGGACGCGCCGGAGGCGAGGCTGCTGGCCGGGCTGAGCACGGACGAGCAGGACGTACGGCTGCTGACGCCCGCGGAGTTCACGCTGGACGAGGAGGGCAAGCGGCGGCAGGAGGCGGTGCGTGAGCGGCGTATGGCCAAGGCCTCCGCTCCGGAGCACGACTTCGCCGCCGCGGGCATCGGCGACCTGGCCGCGCTCACCCCTCGGCCGGCCACCGGGCGGGCGCTGCGGGACTGGCAGCTGGTGGAGACGGTCGGCGACGGACAGCCGGTGCGGGACCTCGCGTTCCAGCTGCTCTCCCGGGCCGCCGCCCGCGACAAGGGGCTGCGTGAGGACCCCGCGCTCGCGACGGAGGGGCTCGCCCCGCGGCTGGCCGTCGAGGAACGGTTCAGCCCGCAGGCGATCACGGCGTCCCTGCGGCAGGCCGCGTCCTCGGGGTGGGTGGTGAAGAACCTGCGCTACCCGCGCCGCCTGGCCGCACTGAACGGAGCGGTCGGCACCCGGCTCACCCTGGCCAACCCCAGGTTCGTGCACAAGGCCACGGGCCCCGGCACGGAGACCTTCGTGCTCGGTGGCCACCAGGCCGCCGGACAGCAGGGACGGGGCACCACCAGTTCGGTGCAGTTCGGGGCGACCGGCTCGGAGAACGGCCCCGAGTGGCGCACCGGCCAGGGCCTGTCCGCGTACCGCACCGGGAGTCAGGGCGAGGCCGAGGCCTCCGTGGTGTCCGGCACGGTCGAGCGCAACGCCCACACCCCCAAGAAGGCCCCGCTCTACCTGGTCCAGTGCGATCTGCTGGTGAACATGGTCGCGGAGGTCGAGGTGACCGGCGGCGGCCCCTACGTGGCGAAGGGCGTCCGGACCCTGCCGGGCGCGGCGGCGGTGTGGCTCACCGAGCGGCAGTTGCCGGCGGCCATACGGCGGCAGCTCGGGCTCGACGAGGAACCGGTACCGGCGTCGTCCTCCGCGCGGGGGGAGACCAGGGCGGAGAGCTCCCGGACGGCTGCCGAGCGGGGTGCCGGCCGGGAGCGGGGCACCGCCACGGACACGGCCGGGTCCTCCTCTTCCGCGCCGGTGCGGCCGAGCGCGTCCCTGGCCCACGGACTCCCCCTCGGCTTCGGCATGATCGAGAAGCTGCCCAGCTTCGTGCCGCTGCTGGAACGGCTGCGCACCCGGCTGGCACAGAACCGGCGACAGGACCTCGCCGAGGACCTGCTGCCCAGGCAGCAGCTCAAGGACCGCAACGACAACGTGCAACGGCTGCTTCGGGTCCTGGACCGGGACGGTTCGGCCGGGCTGCTGTCCGGTGCCATGGACGGCGGGGTCACGGTGGAACTGTTCGACGGGCGCCGGACCCCGTACTGGGCGGTGTTCAGGGTCGACCGGGTCCGCGACGGCGTGTCCGAGGGCACGGCGGCCGACGGCCGGGACATGGAGTACATCACCTCGGCCGTCGCCCAGCGGGCCGCCTCCCGCGACGAGGGTGCGGTCACCGGCGTCGAGGGCATCCTCGCGGGTTCGGGCAAACCGGACGGCGGGGCTGGCCAGTTGAAGAGCATGGGCGGCGCGGCCGGCCTCGGCGCCGCCTCCGCCGGTTCGCGGCGCGACGGCACCGTCAGCCGGGGCCAGCTCGGTATGAAGACGGTCGCGGAGGCCAAGACCGCGAGGTCGGCGAGGATGCGCGTGCCGATCCGGGCGAGCCTGGAGCTGTACCGGGGCGGCACCCGGGTCGAGGTGGCCCGGCTGGAAGGGCTGGCGCTGACCCATCGTGTCCTGGAGAAGGACCTGGAGGCGCTCGGCCGCGTGGTCGCGCCCCGGGCGGAGACGCTGCGTGCCGCCCGGGGGCCGAGCGGTGCCTCGGCCGACGTCGGCGCGTGGCGGGCGGGTGGTGTGCGCCTGCCCATGGAGGCACAGGTCAACGGCTTCCGGGGAGCGCCCCGAGTGCGGGAGCTGGTGAACGCCGCCGTCCGGGCGGCGGGCGGCGGCGACCGGTTCCGGGACAGGGGCCAGGCCGCCGCGTACGCCCTGAACGAGGCGGTCTCCACCGAGTGGCTGATCGCCGCGCTGCCGCTGCTGACCTCCGCCGGGGCCGACCTGCCGCCGGTGCACGCGACCGGTGTCGAGGGGCAGGACCTGCGTGCCCGTCTGCACGCCCGGCTGCGCGCCGGGCGGGTGCTGGGCAAGGGCGACAAGATGACCTTCGAGACGGTCGGCCAGAGCCACCTGGACGCCCCCCGCCCCACCCAGACGGACGGCCAGAGCTCCGCCGACCACGGCAGGCAGGCACGCGGACTGTTCGGCGCCGGTCTGCTGAACGCCGACGAGTTCCGGCTCAACCAGCTGATGGGCAGCACCGGCGGCGCGGGCGGCGCGACCGACGCGGCGGTGAACTCCTCCGGTTCCATGCCGCTGCACAAGCCCAAGACGACATCGGTGCTGGTGCAGTTCACGCTGGACGTCCGGGTGGTCGCCGAGGTGACGAACCGGGTGCGCTCCGGCCGCGCATCGACCGCCGTCCGGGAGATCACCCTCCCGGCACCGGTGGTGATCCGCATGCCGGAGCCCGCGGTCCGCCGCCTGCTGACCGCACACCCCGCCGAACTCCAGGACCCCGACGACCGGCTCGGCCTCAGGAAGGCGGCACCGACTCCCTAGGCAGAGCCTGGCCGCCGAGCGCCTCCCGCAGTTCCGCCCGGCGCCGTATGCCCAACTTCTTGTAGGCGTTGGTGAGGTGGGTCTCCACGGTGCGCCGGGCCAGGTGCAGCAGGGTGGCTATCTCGGTGTTCGTACGGCCGTCGGCGGCGAGTTGGGCGATGCGGCGCTCGCTGCCGGTGAGGGAACCGGATCCGGTGCGGGCGGTGCCGGCACGGCGGGCGCCGCTCTCGCGCAGGGCCTCCTCGGCGAGCTCGCGCAGTCGCGGTACGCCAAGGCGTTCGGCGCGTTCGGCCGCCTCCCGCAGCCCCTCCCGGGCCCGGGCGCGGTCCCCGGCGGCGGCAAGCTGCCGGCCCCGCGCGACGAGCGCGGCCACCAGTTCGGGCTCCGTGCCGGACCGTGCCTCGCGCAGCAGCCGTACGGCGTCCTCGGCCAGTTCCAGACCGCGCCGGCCGCCGGTGACCGTGCCGAGCACCCGCAGGGCGCGGCCCACCGTCCGGGGCGTCCCCCACACCCGGGCCAGGCGCAGCTCCTCCTCGGCGAGCGCCAGCGCCTCCCGGGGGCTGCCGAGGGCGAGCCGGCACTCGGCGGCGGCCGAGCGCCACGGGGTGACGACCGGGCTGACCACCTCGCGGGCCGACTGGCGGCGGCCGCACTCCAGGAAGTCGTGCAGCGCCCCGGCCGGGTCACCCGCGGCGGCCCGTTGCACGCCCCGCGCGTACAGGAACCGGTTCAGCTCCCACGAGTCGGGCGCCGCCCGCAGGTCGAAGCCGTCCGCGAACCGCCGTGCCTCGTCCGTGCGGCCCAGTTCCACGAGCGCGATCAGGGTGTGGGCGTGCGCGTTGGCGGGTCCGGCGTCCGCGGTCACGGGCGGCTCGGCCGGCAGCCGCCCGTACTCGCCGCGGGCCGCCCAGATGTCGGCCCGTACGTTGAGCAGCGCCTCGTGCATCGGGTGCAGCAGGTCGGGCCGCTGCCCGGCCAGGCCGCGGTCGACGAGCCGGTCCGCCTCGTCGAGTTCGTCGGCCCACTGGGCGACCGCGGCGGCGGTGCCCAGCAGGAACGGCTCGGTCAGCGGGTCGGCGGGCTCGGCGAGCAGGGTGCGCACCTGGCGCATCGCGTCGTCCGCCGAGGCCAGCCCGGCGGTCGCCGCGCGCCGTATCAGCAGGGCCCTGGCGGCGGGGCCGACCTGCTCGGGCGCGTGCGCGGCGGTGTCGCTCAGCCGCCGGTACACATCGCGGCGCACGGTCTGGTCCTGGTCGGACAGCACGGCGGACGCGCTGTGCACGAGGCCCGTCAGTTCGGGGCGGTCGGTGAACTGGCCGTCCACCGTGCGCAGCACCTCCACGGCGACACGGGCCTTGCCGCGTCCGGCCAGCGCGGTGCCGAGGGCGACGGCCGCCCGCACCCGGTCCTGCGGTGTGCCGGGCAGCCGCATGGCCTCGGTGAGCCGGGAGATCCCGGACGCGGCACCCGGATCGGCGCACTCCAGCGAGCCGAGCCCGGTCAGCAGCCGCTGGCGGCGCTCGTCGGGCAGTGGTTCGTCGAGGGCCCGGCGCAGGAAGGCGACGGCGTCGTCGGCCCGGCCGTCGCGCAGGGCGTGGGCGGCGGCGTCCTGGAGCACGCCCGCCGACCACGGCTCGCCCACCGGGCCGGAGCGCAGCAGTTGCCGGGCGACCGCGTCGGTGGGGGCGCCGCGGTGCAGCATCGTCTCGGCGGCCTGCCGGTGCGCCGCGCGCCGCCGGGCCGCGGGCACGCCGGTGAGCACCGCGTCCCGCAGCAGGGGGTGCGCGTACCGGGGGCGGCCGTCCGGGGCGGGACGCAGCACCCCCAGGCCGGTCATCGCGGTGAGCCAGCCCGTCACCCGGGCCGGGTCCGCGCCCGCCAGCTCGGCGAGCAGCCCGCCGAGGCCCTCGGCGGAGCAGCCCGGGTCCGTGCCGCCTCCCGCGTCCCAGCCCTCCTCCAGGGCGGCGAGCGCCCGTGCGACCTCGGTCGTGCCGGCGCCGGCGCTGTCCAGCCACCAGGACACGGCCGCCTGGTACGCGCCCGGGTACAGCGCGGCGGACGCGTCCGGCACGTCCGGGTGCCGGTCCGGGCCGCCGAGGTCGTCGAGCAGGGCGCGCAGCAGCATCGGGATGCCCGCGCCGGCCCGCGCGCAGCTGTCGGCCCACTCCTCGGTGGCGGCCGGGACCCGGGTGTGCACCAGCCCGGTGGCCGCTTCCGCGGTGAGCGGAGCGAGGGTGTGGGTGTGGACCAGGGCGGGCGACAGGGTGTGGGTGAAGCCCGGGCCGGGCGGGTCGACGTCGTACTGGGCGCGTTCGGTGACCGCCAGCAGGATCGGCAGCCGTAATCGGTCCACGTGCCGGGCGGACTCCACCAGCCAGCGGTACGAGGGGGCGTCGGCGAGGTGGACGTCGTCCACGGCGATCAGCAGCGGCGACTCGTCGGCGTATCCGCGCAGGACCCGCCACAGCAGCAGGCCCTGCTCGCGTTCACTGCCGTTGCCCTCTGGCTGCCCGAACCACTGGACGGGGCCGAGCAGTTGCAGCACGGTGGCGAACGGCACGGTGGAGTCGCCGGGCGAGCAGCGGGCCCGCAGCACCCGCATGCCCTGGTCGGCGGCGTGCTCGGCGGCAGCCTCCAGGGCGGTGGTCCGGCCGGTGCCGGTGGCCCCGCGCAGCAGCACCAGGCCGCCCGCTCCGGCCCGGGCGCGCGCCACGCCGGCGGCGATCAGCGCGGCGGCCTCGCGGTGTTCGCGCGGCGGGTCACCCAGCGGTCGGGACATCCCTGCCTCCTTGCTCGGACGGGTCACCGTCGTAGACGTCGTGGTCGTCGTGGTCGTCGCAGAGATCGCGCACCTCACGGGGGTCGTGCACGTCACACACGTCGTGGTCGTGGTACCGCCGATCTCGTGGTGCCGCTCGTGGTGCTCCACGATTGCGCGGGCCCCTCCGGCCGCATGAGTGTGAGGAACACACGCCCGGCCCCGGTCCCGCAGAGGTGGCTGGCACGCGGACTTGGGGGAGACGGTTGCTCAGCTCATCGCGGACCACACGCCCCGGTACGGCCGACTCCGCCGACCGGATACCGGTGGCGGTCCACGCCCCGGACCCGATCCTGCGCGAGGGGGTGCTGGGCCAGTTGCGCCGGTACCCGGAGGTCGAACTCCGGGAGGAGAGCGCGTCGGGCCCCGGCACGGTGGCACTGCTCGTCGACGACGTGCTCGACGAGACCGCGCTGACCCGGCTGCGCCGGCTGGTGCGCAGCGAGGGGTCGCGGGCGGTGCTCGTGGTGAGGTCGCTGCGGGAGGCCGAGCTGCTCGACGTGATCGAGTGCGGGGTGGGCGCCATCGTGTGGCGCCACGAGGCGACCGCGACCCGTCTGGTGCAGGCCGTCCTCGCGGCGGCCCGCGGCGACGGCGACCTGCCCGCCGACCTGCTCGGCCGGCTGATCAACCAGGTGGGCACCCTGCACCGCAGCGCGGCCGGCCGCTCGGGCACGCCCACCTCGGGGCTGACCCCGCGTGAGGTGGACGTACTGCGGCTGGTCGCCGAGGGGTTCGACACCGGAGAGATCGCCGGCAAGCTGTCCTACTCCGAACGGACCGTCAAGAACGTGATGCACGGGCTGACCACCCGGCTGCACCTTCGCAACCGGGCGCACGCCGTGGCGCATGCCCTGCGGGAAGGCTACATCTGATCGAACGGGCATGCGGTACCGGCCCTTCCGGTCATCCGGTCTGCCCCGCGGTCGTCCCCGGCGTGCCTGCGGGGACGGCCGGCCCGGAGGGCAGGATCGGTCACGGCGGCAGGCGGACGGGCGAGGCCGGGCACGGCAGGGCGGGAGCACAACGGTGATCCACGAGGTGGACGAGGTCCTCAAGTCCCTGCTCGGCGGTGGCGCGCTGACCGGTTCCGGTATCGACGTCGCCTTCGACGCCCCCACCCGTGACTGGGCCGCCCGCCGCAACGCGCCCACGATCAACGCCTATCTGTACGACATCCGGGAGGACGTGGGCCGCCGCCAGCGCGGGCACATCGCGGTCCACGACGAGCGCGACGTCGTGGTCAAGCGCCGTCAGCCGCCGCGCTGGTTCCGGCTGTCCTACCTGGTGACGGCGTGGACCAAGCAGCCCCGGGACGAACACCGACTGCTGTCCGCCGTGCTGGCCACCCTGATCCCGCGCGAGCTGCTCCCGCCCTCCGAACTGCCGGGCGCACTGGGTGCCCTGGGCATGACGGTGCCGCTGTCGGTGGCCGGTATCCAGACCGAGTCGCGTTCTCTGGCGGAGATCTGGTCCGCGCTCGGCGGTGAACTGAAGCCGTCCCTGGACCTGGTGGTCACCGCCCCCTTCCCGGCCTACCCCGAGTACGACGCCGGCCCGCCGGTCACCGAGGGCGCGGCGGTCCGCGTACGCGCCCTGGACGGCACTGCGGCCGGGGTGGAGGAACGCGCGCACCGTCCCCGGCAGGTGGCGGCGGCCCGGGCCGCCCGGAAGGCGGCGATGCGGCGCGGTGGGGCGGGCCGGGCGAAGTGATCACGTGGACCCCGGCGCACGACGTGACGGCGTCCGACCCGGCCGCCCCGCTCCTCGTCCGCCTCGCCGCCCTGCGCGAGCGGGTCGCCCTGCTGGTGGAGCACCGCTCCGCCGACGACCCCACGGCCACCGACCCCCTGCGCGGCCTGTACCTGTCGGAGGAGGCGGTGCGGCATCTGCTGCGCCCGGCACCGCAGATGCCGTCCGTCGCGCCGCCCGATCCCGCCGAGCCGCCGGACGACCGGCTGGCGGCCCTGTCCGTCCGGCTCGGTCTGACCGAACTCGACGCCACCCTCCTGCTCGTGGCCCTCGCCCCCGACCTGGACCGCACCTTCGAGCCGCTGTACGGCTACCTCAACGACGACGTCAGCAGGCGGCGGGCCACCGTCGCCCTCGCCCTCGACCTGTGCGGGATCCCCGCCCACTCGTCGGCCGCCCGGGCCCGGCTGCACTCGACGGCACCGCTGCCCGCGCTCGGACTGCTCACGGTGGAGGACCCCGAACGCCCTTTCCTTGGCCGCTCGTTGCGCGTACCGGACCGGGTCGTGGCGCATCTGCTCGGTGACGACACCCCGGACGCCGCGCTGGCCGGGCAGCTGCACCCGCTGCCCGCCCCTTTGACGCCGCACGACGAACCCGCCGACGGCGAGGGTGACTTCGCCCTCGCCGTGCACCGGCTGGCCGCACGGCTCGCCGCCGGTCCCCCGCTCGCCGCCTATCTCCGCGAGGGCCGGGAGGGCGACGGGCTCGCGTGTGTGGCCGCCGCGCTGCGATCGGCGGGCGTCCCCGCCCTGCGGTTCTCGGGCCCCACGGAGCGCGTCCCCGAGCTGCTGCGGGAGGCCCGGCTGGTCGGGTGCGCGGTCGTCGTCGACGGACTGCCGGATCAACCCGGCTCGCTTGTCCGGGAGTTGGTGGCGGCGTCCGATGTCACCGTACTGGTGGCCGGGCCCCGCCCGTACGACCCCCACTGGTGCGACCGCGACCCCCTCGTCCTGGAGGTGCCCCGGCGGCCGGCGGGGGCGGTGCGCACCTGGTCGGCCCTGCTCGGCGAGGAGCCCGGCTTCGACCTGGCGGCCGTCGTCGCCCCGTACCACCTGTCCGAGGACCGCATCGCCCGCGCGGCCCGCGCCGCCCAGGGCCTCGCCGGTTTCGACGGCGCCCCGCTCTCCCCCGCCCATCTGCGGCTCGCCGCCCGCCAGCAGTCCGCCTCCGGCCTGGAACAGCACGCCCGCCGGATCCGTCCCGCCGTCGACTGGTCCGACCTCGTCCTGCCCGACCGCCCGCTGACCCAGCTGCGGGAGCTCGCCCTGCGCGCCCGCCACCGCGACCGGGTCCTGGGCGACTGGCGGCTCAGCGCGGGCGGCGGGCGGGGCCGGGGCGTGCTCGGGCTGTTCGCGGGCGAGTCCGGCACCGGCAAGACCCTCTCCGCGGAGGTGGTCGCGGCCGAACTGGGCCTGGACCTCTACGTGGTGCAGTTGTCGTCGGTGGTCGACAAGTACGTCGGCGAGACCGAGAAGAACCTCGAGCGCATCTTCACCGAGGCCGACCGCACCGACGCCGTGCTCCTTTTCGACGAGGCCGACGCGGTGTTCGGCAAGCGCTCCGAGGTGAAGGACTCGCACGACCGGTACGCCAACATGGAGAGCGCCTACCTGCTGCAGCGCCTGGAGTCCTTCGACGGCATCGCCCTGCTCACCACCAACCTGCGCGCCAACATCGACGAGGCGTTCACCCGGCGCCTCGACCTGGTGGTCGACTTCCCCTTCCCCGACGCCGAGCAGCGCTTCGCCCTGTGGCGGCACAGCCTGTCCCACGTGCCCGGCGCCGAGGACGTCGAACTCGGCGCGGTGGCCGCCGGCTTCGAGCTGGCCGGCGGCTCCATCCGCAGCGCCGTGGTGACCGCCGCGTACCTCGCGGCCGGCCGCGACGGCCTCGTCACCAGCGCCGACCTCCTGGAAGGTGCCCGCCGGGAGTACCGCAAGGCGGGACGGCTGCTGCCGGGCGAGGGCGCCTGGTAACGGCCCCGCACGTGTGGTGCTGCCCGCAGTGGTGGGCAAGCCCCGCCGCTCTCGCGGCGGGGCCGTTCTCACACGGTGAGCTTGATGGCCTCGACGAAGCGGGAGTTGTCGAAGTGGCCGGCCGTGTTGAGGTCGGGGCGCGCGTTGTTGCAGGTCTGGCCGTCCCAGTCCTGGCCGCTGATCTTGACCACGCTGCAGGCCTGCCCGGAGCCGACGTTCCAGACGAAGGTCACCATGTACGGGTCGTTCTTCTTGGTGCTGCCGATGTAGTTGTCCTTGCCGTCGGCGACGATGGCCGTCCAGTCCGGCTTCCAGTTCCCCTGGCCGTTGGTCGACTGGGGGTTGTACACCATGGCGTTGCCGGCGGAACCCTGGACGCCGTACACGGCGACGTTGAGTGCCTTGACCGCCTTGCCCTGTCCCACCGTGCCGGCGACCGTGCCGTCGCACACCGGCTTCTGCCAGCCGTCGCCCTGGACGTAGGCGCGGTAGCAGACGTGCCGTCCACTGGGAACGTGCGCTGCCAGCCGGTGCACGGCGGTCGCCGCCGTGTCCGCCTTGGGTTTGGCCGTCACCGTGGCCTTGGCGCCGCCCCCTCCTGCCCCGCCGGACCCGCCGCCCGCCCCGGCGTCGGTGCCGGGTGCGGCGGCCGGCGGTGCGCTGGTCATGGTGGGAGCCGGAGGCAGTGCCGGCGGCGGGCTCGCCGAGGGGCTGGGTGCGAGCGTGGTGCCGGCCTCGGCGACCTTCTCGTCGGCACCGGAGGTCACGTTAGGCTTGTAGGCGATCCAGAGCATCACGAAGGTGACCGCGAGCGCCGTGATCACACCGAAGAAGGTGGCCAGCCAGCGCGGCAGGAAACCCCGCTGGACGTAGGTGCCCTCGACGGGCATCGGGTCCGCCCCGGACCGGAGCACGGACAGCGTGTACGGCCGCTGCTCCTTCGCCCCGAACCAGATGATCCTGCGCGGCTTCAGCGTCGTCTTCACGAACGCCGCCCGGCCGGGCTCGATCTGCACGTTGCTCGGATGGATGTCGTACGAGAGCTGATCGCCGTTGTCACTGCCGTTGACGGAGGCGGTGAGCTTCGTGTTGCCGAGGTTGTCGACAGCGAGGCGGGGACGCCCCCGGAAACGGCCCTTCACGGTCGGCGGCACCAGCTCCGCCCGGACCTCGGTGAACGGGGTGATGGTGAGGTTGCCCTCCGGGACGGTCGTCGCCTCCGGATGCTCGGTCGGCGTGATCCGCACCGCGTACGGGTGGGGACCGGCGGTGGCGTCCGGTGTGCGCGGAGGCGCGAACGTCAGCTCCACCGTCCCCGTCGTCCCCGGGTACAACCGCAGTGTCTGCGGCTCCACCGTCGTCCACGGAGCGATGGGCCCCACCGGTTCGAAACGGTACTCGTCGACCACGTCACCGGTGTTGCGCAGCCGCAGCCGCACACGCGTACTGCCACCCGGATCCACCGTCGCGGAGGCCGGTTCCAGAGAAGTCCACAGGCTCACGCCGCGACGCTAGTTGGGGCGCGGTGCCGGTGCAGCGGACGTATGGGCAGCCTTCGACGGCACAAGGGGCGGGGTGTTGCCCTCGCGGGCACCCTGCGGCGCCTCTCAGGTCCGCGGCGCCCGCGTTCCGGTGGCCGTGAGGATGAACTGCGCGTAGGAGTCGGCGTTCATCAGAGCCCGCCGGCCCATGGCGTACCAGTTCGGCTGCTTGGCCGGGGAGGGCTCGTCCTTGCCGGTGTAGGCGCCGGGGTCGCGCACGGCACGCTTGCCGAGCATCGCCGCGTCCCGCGCCGCCGCCTCACCCGGCATGATCGTGGCGAGCTGCGCCTCGTAACCTTCCTCCTCCAGTTCCTGGTCGTAGGGGCTGTACTGGTAGTCCAGGGTGCCGGCGAACCGGTGCGTGGCCTCGTGGATGACGTACCACGCGTTCTGGCCCAGCGGCGTCAGGTTGATCGGACCGGAGCGCCCCACGTCCATGGTGGGCAGGTCCTCGCTCTTCTGCTGGTTCGGGTTGAGCACACGGCCCGCGATGTCACGTGTGCTGGGGGCGACCCAGCCGGCGACGTCGTTCGGGGTGCCGGTGCCCGCACCGACCAGGGCGATCTCCGCGCCCGCCGAGTTCAGGCCGGCCTGGATGCGGCGCACGACCTCGATGATCCGGGGCAGGAAGGTCGCGATCTGCTGCGGCGTCGCGGAGCGGAAGGCGGGGAAGCCCGAGTGGAGGCCGGCCAGCAGCGCGCCGCCGGGGTTGCCGCCCGCCGCCTGCAGCATCGCCAGCACCGACGCGATCTTCTGCTTGGCCTCGACGACGGCCCGGCGGGTCCGGGACTCCACACCCGGGTAATCACGGTCCGGGATCGTCCCCTTCTTGGAGAACGTGACGTTACCGCTGCTGTGGTGCTCACGGGTCACGTCGTCGTACTTGTCACCCGGACGCGGTGTGACACCGGCGGCGACGCCCAGTTGAGCGGAGGTGCGGACGTCGGCGGGGTTGGTCTCGTTCTGCCAGCGGACCTGGGCGCCGCCCAGCGGGTCCTGGAAGCTGGAGCCGGGTACGAACTCCCAGACGGTGCGCTGGATCATCGGTCCGCCCCGTCCGGTCCCGGCCGCGGGCCGGGCCGCGGTGGCCGCCCCGGGGTCACGGACCGGCTGGACGGGCACGGGACCGCTCATCACCCGGCGGGCGTTCTCCACCGCGTGCCGTTCGCCCGCGTCGCCCTCCTCGGACATGCGCACCCCGAAGCCGGTGTCCGTGCCGGGCACGGGACCCGCCATCTGGTCCTCTACGTGGGTCAGCTCGTGCGCCCAGTCCTCCTTGGTCATGGTGCCGCCGTCCACCACGTTGTTCCCCGACGTGTACGCCTTCGCCTGCAACTCGGCTGCCGACTCCCGCGCCAGGGCGCCGGTGTGCACCCGCACGTGGCTGAAGTCGGCGCCGCCGAACCGGGCCTCCATCTCGCGCTGGATCGTCGGGTCCATCTTCTGCCCGGGGGATGCCAGCACCCTGTGCACCAGGGCGCGGCGCTGCACCGACGGCACGTGCCCGCAGCCCGCGTCGTGTTCGTGCCGTTCCTGCGCCACCGCGTGCGCCACGGCCGCGTTGCCCGCGGTCCGCTGGAGGGCGAGCAGGCCGGCGGCGGTGCCGCTCAACGGAGCAGGTGAGGCGACCGGTCCGGCGGGGAGCCGGGGAGCCGCGCTCGGGGTGGTCTGCTTGCGGTCCTCCGGTGCGTACATGAACTGCCTCTCGACCCTGCGGTGACGACGTCTGCCCGGCCGGCATCCCACTGGCTGCGAGTACTCGGCATCCTCTACGGGTACGGCTCGGGGTGCGGGCGGACAAGGGCCGGAAGGGCAGCCCCCGGGGCACTCCGGAGCCGGAGCTGCCCCATCGGGCACGTGCGCGGGCAACGGCGGTGCCCCCGGAAGGGAACCGGCGGCCGTTTCCCGGGGTGCCGCGCGCGCGTGAGGCTGGGGGGCGTTCCTGTCTCGTACCCCGAGGAGAGCAGAGCATGCCGTCCTACCTGTCGCCCGGCGTCTACGTCGAGGAGGTGGCCAGCGGCTCGCGCCCCATCGAGGGGGTGGGCACGTCGGTCGCGGCCTTCGTGGGGCTCGCGCCGACCGGTCCGCTGAACGAGCCGACACTGGTCACCAACTGGAGCCAGTACGTCGCCTCCTTCGGCGAGTTCACCGAGGGGTACTACCTCGCGCACTCCGTCTACGGCTTCTTCAACAACGGCGGAACGGCCGCCTACGTGGTCCGCGTCGGCGGCTCCGCCGAAGGCGCCCCCGTCGACGGCACGGCCGGCACCGCCCCCGCCGCCGTGACCGGCTCCCCGGCTCCCGCCGCACTGCCGGCGGCCGAGCCGCGACAGCTCGGCACGTTCACCGTGACGGCCATCGCCCCGGGCAGCAGCGGCTCGCTCAGCGTCGAGGTCGCCGACCCGGAGGGCGAGGGGCCGGCCGAGCGGTTCCGGCTCATCGTCAAGGACGGCGACAAGCCCGTCGAGAGTTTCGACGTGACCGCCAAGAAGGGCGGCCGCAACTACGTCGTCACCCAGGTCAAGGAACGCTCCAAGCTCATCACCGTCACCGAGGCCGCGCCGGCCGCGCAACTGGCCCGCCCGGACAACCAGACGGTGGCCCTCCCCTCCCCGGCCGCCGCCCCCGCCGTACCGTCCTCGGACGCGTCGGACGAGTCGCACCCCGGCCCGGCGACGTACCTCGGCGACTCCGCCGACCGCACCGGCTTCGGTGGCCTGGAGGCGATCGACGAGGTCTCCATGGTCGCGGTGCCCGACCTGATGGCCGCCTACCAGCGGGGCGCGATCGACCTGGAGGCCGTCAAGGCGGTCCAGCTCGGCCTGATCGCGCACTGCGAGCTGATGGGCGACCGCGTCGCGATCATCGACCCGCCGCCGAGCATGAACGCCCGTCAGATCCGGGTCTGGCGGCAGGAGACGGCGGGCTACGACTCCAAGTACGCGGCCCTGTACTACCCGTGGATCAAGTCCTTCGACCCGGCGAGCGGCCAGTCCCGGCTGGTCCCGCCGAGCGGTCACGTCGCCGGTGTCTGGGCCCGCAACGACTCCGAGCGCGGCGTCCACAAGGCGCCCGCCAACGAGGTGGTGCGCGGCGCGGTCGACCTGGAGATCCAGATCACCCGCGGAGAGCAGGACCTGCTCAACCCGATCGGCGTCAACTGCATCCGCGCCTTCCCCGGCCGCGGCATCCGGGTGTGGGGCGCGCGCACGCTGTCCTCCGACCCGGCCTGGCGGTACCTGAACATCCGCCGGTACTTCAACTACCTGGAGGAGTCGATCCTCATCGGCACCCAGTGGGTGGTGTTCGAGCCGAACGACCACGCCCTGTGGGCCCGTATCCGGCGCAACATCTCGGCGTTCCTGGTCAACGAGTGGCGCAGCGGCGCCCTGTTCGGCCAGCGGCCCGAGGAGGCGTACTACGTCAAGTGTGACGAGGAGACCAACCCGCCGGAGTCGGTCGACGTCGGCCGGGTCGTCTGCGAGATCGGCATCGCGCCGGTCAAGCCCGCCGAGTTCGTGATCTTCCGGCTGGCGCAGTTCTCCAGCGGCAACGGGGAGTTGGAGGAGTAGGCACCGCCGTCGCCTCCGTACGCCCATTTCCAGATCCATAGAAGGACAGCGAGCACATGAGTCTCCAGCCGGGTGACGCCCTCACCTCACACAATTTCGGCCTGCAGATCGACGGCGTGATGGTCGAGTACCTGGCCGAGGTCAGCGGTCTGAGCATCGAGCAGGACGTCATCACTTACCAGCAGAACACTCCCAACGGCCAGAACGTGGTCAAGAACCTGCCGGGAGTGAAGAAGAACGGCACCTGCACGGTCGTCCGCGGTATGACCCAGTCGGCCTCGTTCACCCAGTGGATCAACGAGTCGATCTCGGGCCAGATGACGACGGCCCGCAAGAACGCGTCGATCATCATGATGGACTTCCAGAACAACCCGGTGAAGCGCTACCACCTGCGCAACGCCTGGTGCAACAAGATCGACGCGAGCACGGTGAAGGCCGGTGAGGCGTCCGCCCTCACCGAGACGGTGACCATCGCGTTCGAAGAACTGGTCATCGAGTAATGCGGCGTACGGCTGCCAGGTCCGGCGGCGCCGTCTCCTACACCGGCGCGGAGGCGCCGGGGGCGGAGGCGGGTGCGGTGGCGGATACGCAGGCGCGGGGGCCGGAGCCGGTGCCGGCCCCGGCCCCGGGACCCGCCCCCGCGCAGCAACAGGAGTCACTGCGCACCGAGTTCCCCTTCCAGCTGCCGCGTGGGTACGTCGACGAGTCGGGCACCGTCCACCGGGACGGTGTGATGCGGCTGTCGACGGCCCGGGACGAACTCGTCCCGCTGCGCGATGTGCGGGTGCAGGAGAACCCGGCGTTCCTGTCGGTGGTGCTGCTGGGCCGGGTCATCACCCGGCTCGGCACGCTGCCCATGGTCCACGACGGGATCGTGGAGAACATGTTCGCCTCCGACCTGGCCTTCCTGCAGGACTTCTACCGCCAGATCAACGCGGAGGGCCACACCCGCGCCGCCGTGCGGTGCCCGCACTGCGCGGAGCCGTTCGAAGTGGAACTCGGCGGGAGCCGCCTGGGGGAATCGTGACGTACGCGACCGACCGGCTGCACGAGGAGATCGCGTACGTCGCCTACCACTTCCACTGGAGCCTGGAGGAGATCCTGGACCTGGAACACCAGGACCGACGCCGTTACACGGACCAGATCGCGTCCCTGGTGACGCGGGCCGGGGCGGAGGGCTGAGCGGTGGGTTTCCTGGACCGGTTCCGGAAGCAGGCGCCTGCCGGGGGCTCGGCGGCCCCTGAGTCGGCGGGCGGTGACGCGCCGGTGGGTGGTGACGGCCCGGTAGGTGGGCGGCCGGTGGTGGCGGCCTCCTGGCCGGTGCTGCCGCCGATCCAGCGAGCCATGGACCCTGGCCCGGCCGGGGTCTCCGATGCCCGGTTCGGGGGGCGGCTGCCGACGTGGCAGAACCCGTCGTTCATGGGTGCGGCGTCCCATGCGGTGCTGGACGGACGGTCGAGCGCGATGCTCGGCGGCACGTTCAGCTCGTCGGCGGCGCGTCCCGTCTCCGGCCTCGAACACCCGGCCGGTGCCCTGCCGTTGGCCGGCCCGGCCGAGCAACCGCCGGTGCAGCGCGCTCCGGTGGTACCGCTGCGGCTTCTTCCGCCCCGGGTGCCGGGGGACACGGGCAGGGGCCCGGGTACGGCTGCTTCCCCGCTCGCGCCGGCCCGCCCCGTGGGGACCGTGCCGAGCACCCCGTCAGGGTCGGCTCCGGGCGGGCCGGCCGCGTCCGCTCCCTCGTTCTCCCCGCCGCTGTCCGGCGGGGCGGGCGGGCAGCCGCCCTCGGTCCAGCGGGCGAGCGCCGGCGGCTCCGTGCCGACCGCGGTGGCCTCGGCTGCCGCTGTCACCGGTCCGGACGTCCCCGTGGTGTCGCCCGAGCCGCCGTCGGCCCCGGTGGCGCACGCGCCGCTCCCCGTCCCCGGGCTCCGGCTGACACCCGTCCCGGCGGCCTCCTCACCCCGGCCGGCGTCCCTCACGCGGGCCCGGGCCGGGGCCACCGCGGTGCAACGGCGGACGCTGCCGGCGGCACGGCGGCTCCCCATGCCCACCGGCGGCACGGCATCGGCACCCCCGAGCACCGAGGAGACCGCCGGCTCGGTGGGCGCCCCGGCGGACAACGGCCCGGACGGCACGGCCCACGACGCCGGAACCGGGCCCCCGGTGCGGCGACGCCACGCCACATCCGTGCGCGACGCGGCACCCGTGCCCACGACGGCCAAGACAGCGAACGGCCGGCCCACGCCCTCGACGGTCAGCAGCCCAGACGACGCGACCCCCCAGGCCGAAGCCGGTCCCACGGTCCAGCGACGCCCCACCACCCCCGACACCGAAGCCGAAGCCGCCCCCACCGTCCAGCGACTCACCACCCCCGACGCCGAACCCGGCCCCACCGTCCAGCGACTCACCACCCCCGACGCCGAAGCCCCCCGCACCGCGACCGCACCAGCGGTCCAGCGGCGACCTCCCGCGCCCGGAGCCCCGGCGGCAAGCAAGACCAACGGCTCACCCACGACACCGACCAACAACAGCCCGACCGACGCCCCCCACCCCACCCGAACCGGACCCACCGTCCAGCGACTCACCACCCCCGACGACGAAGCCCCCCACACCGCGACCGCACCAGCGGTCCAGCGGCTCCACGCCACCCCCACCAGCGCCCCCGGACCCGCGCAGACGACAGCCGACGCGCGGAGCGGTGCCGCAGCCGACCACACCCGAACCGGACCCACGGTCCAGCGCATCCAGGGCTCCCCCGCCGGCGCCCCCGCACCCGAACCGACCACGACCGCACGGCACGCGAGCACGGCGCCCACCACGTCGGCGCACGCCCGTCACGACGCCGGGGCTCACGCGCCCGTGGCCGTACCTGCTGACGGCGCCACGGTGGCACGGCGGACGAGCGGGGCACCCACGGCATCGGGCGACAGCAGCCCGGCCGTCGAGGCCGACCGCCGCGCCGCGGCCCCGCCCGGCGTCCGGAGGGCGGCGGCGTCGCCCAGCGAGGTCAGGGCGTCCGGTGACACGGCGGCCGGCACGGCGCCCGTACAGCGATCGCTGACCGGGGCCACCGGGACCACCACCGCCGCGCCCACCGACATCTCCGGGCCCGGGGCCGCTCCGCAGTCCCGTGGCGTGGAAACCGACCGCGCCGAGGTGCCCTCCGTCGCTGAGGTCTCCCCCGCTCCGCGCCGGCCGACGGCGGGCCCCGCTCCGGCGCCGCCCGTCGTCCGACGGCAGTCGGCCACCGACGGCTCCCGGCCCGGCGCCACGGCGGCCGATGCCTCCCGGCCCCCGTCAAAGGCCCCGGCCGGGCCCGCCCCTGGCAGCCGGTCCAGCGGGACGGCACCCGCCGTCCAGCGGCAACCGGCCACCGGGTCGAGCCGTCCGCACCGCACGGCGCCGTCCGATCCCGCCCGCGTATCGGGCGGCCTGGGGCGTCCGCTGACTGCCCGTCCCGCGCCCGCGCCGTCCGACGAACCGGCCGTGCCGCCTCCGTCGGGCGCCCGCCCCGCTCCTTCCGCCGACGTGGACGTCCCCCGGGCGCGGCCGGTGACGGCCGTGCAGCGGGCCGCGCTCCCCACGAACACGCCGACGCCCGCACCGGCCGGCCACACGCCCCCCGTTCCGCGGACCACGACGCACTCCGCCGACGCACCCACTCCCCCGCAGCGCCCGGCTGACCGCCCCGCCCGACCTGCCGCCGAGCCGACGCGGCGCTCCGCCGTGCCCGTCCAGCGAAGTGCGGCCCGCCGCAAGCCCCGCCCGGGCCTGGGTGCGCCCCTCTCCGCCCCGCCCTCCACCTCCCCGGACCAGCCCGTCCCGCCGGCCCCAGCCGTGTCGCCCACGCTCCGGGCCGCCCCCACCGGGGTCCCCGCGCCGGTCGTCCAGCGGACCACCGGGCACACCCCGTCCGCCGACGCGACGCCCCTCGGCTCCCCCGCTGCCCGGCCCGCCGACACCCCCGCGGCTCCCTCGGCACCTCCCGGCGCCACCGCGGTCCAGCGCCGGGCACCCTCCGCACGGCCCCTCGCCACGGGCGGCACCGCCCTCCCGGTAGCCCCGCTCACGCCGCCCCCGCCGCCCGGCACCGCCACACCCACCACCCCGGTCGCGCCTCTCCCCGTGGTCCAGCGCCTCGGGTGGGGGACGAAGAAGCCGGCCAAGAGCCCGGCCACCGGGGCCCTCGCGGCCGCCGCGGCGGCAACCGTCGCCGACACCCTGTCCAGGCCGCCCACCACCCGCAGGGCCGAGGCCCCGCCGCCCCCGTACACCCCCCAGGCCGGCTCCCCGCCCCCGTACACCCCGCGCACCCCGCCTCCCGGCGAACCGCCCCCGCCCGAGTACGCGGCCATTCCCCCGGGTGCCTTCGACCCGAGGGAGCTGACCGACTTCCAGCTGGACGAACTCGTGCACCGGATCATCGGCCGCATCACACGGCTGATCCGCACCGAACTCCGCCTGGACCGCGAGCGGATCGGCAAGCTCCGCGACCCCCGCCGCTGACCGCGTCCCGACGTCCGACACCGACCAGTAACACCGATCAGGAACGACAGAAAGGCCCACCCGCGATGTCCCGCCAGGACCCGGGCTCCACCATCTGGTTCAGCCTCAGCATCGACGGCGAGAGCCTCGGCTACTTCAACGGATGCGAGGGGCTGTCGTCGCAGGTGGAGGTCGAGCACCGCCAGGAGGGCGGCAACAACGGCTTCGTCTGGCAGTTGCCGACCCGTGTCACGTTCTCCACCATCCGGCTGACCCGCCCGCTCACCCCGGACACCACCAAGGTGGCCAAGTGGATCTCCTCCGTGCAGACGGGGATCAAGCGGCCCACCGCCCAGATCGCGGCGCTGCGTGCGGACGGCTCCGAAGTGGCCCGCTGGGGGTTGATCGACGTGCTGCCGGTGAGCTGGACCGGTCCCACCCTCGACCCCGGCAACCCGGCCGTGGCGACCGAGGTGCTGGAGATCGCCCACCACGGGTTCACGGACTGAGCGGACTGAACGGACCGAGGGGAGGACCCAGCATGGCCAAGGGCAGCAAGGGCGGCGCCGGCAAGAGCCTCGTACGCGCGACGCTCGCGATCCACGAGCCCCCCGTCGGGGGCAGCACGACACCCGGCGGGATCATCAGGACGTTCGGCTTCGACTTCAACCCGGCGCAGTTGTCGCTGACCCGGCACGCCGAGTGGAAGACCACCCCCGCGCAGATCGAACGGGACGGCTCCCTGCCGGAGTTCATGGGGTCCCGGCCCCGGGAGATGAGCGTGGAGATCTTCCTCGACTCCTCCGACGAGCCGACCAGCAACACCGTGCTGAAGAAGGTCGAGTCGCTGCTCGACTGCTGCGAGGTGACGACGAAGAGCATCGCCGCCAAACAGCCTTCACCGCCCTGGGTGGTGCTCCAGTGGGGGTCCTTCTCCACCGCCCGGTTCACGGCCTACGTCAGCTCCGTGGAGGCCACGTACACCCTGTTCGGGACGACCGGCGTGCCCATCCGGGCCACCTGCCGGCTGCAACTGCAGGAGATCCCGAGCCGGACGAAGGGGCAGAACCCGACCTCGGGCGCGCTCACCGCGCAGCGCGTGCACCGGGTCGTGGCGGGCGACTCGTTGCAGTCGCTGGCCTGGCGGGAGTACGGGGACGCGGCAGCCTGGCGGGCCATCGCCGAGGCCAACGGCATCGACGATCCCGGGCACCTGCCGACCGGCACGGAACTCGTGCTGCCCGCCGCCGAGGAGGTGCGTGCCTGATGGTGCGATCCGCGTTCTCCAACGTCATCGACGTACGGATCGGCGGCGCCAAGCTGCCGCCCGAGTTCGCCCGTGCCCTCGTCGACAGTTACGTCGACCAGGGCGTCGGCGTGCCGGCCGCGTTCCGGCTGACCTTCCGTGACCCCTACCGGCTGATCCTCGGCAAACTGGGCATCACCTTCGGCACCCCGGTGGTCCTGGCCCCGGTGGCCGACGGGCAGGGGGCCTCCGATCCGCTGCTGACCGGCGAGGTCACCGCCCTGGAGGCCGACTACGACGGCACCGGCACCTTCACCGTCGTACGCGGCTACGACCTCGGGCACCGCCTGCTGCGCCAGCGCCGGGTGGCCGCCTACCGCAACCAGAGCGCCTCCGACATCGCCCGGAAGCTGGCCGCCCAGGACGGGGTGCCGGTCGGGCGGATCGAGTCGACGAGGACGGTGTACGAGTTCATCAGCCAGTCCAACGTCACCGACTGGGACTTCCTCGCGCGGCTCGCCGACGAGAACGAGATGGTGATGTCGGTGGACGCGGACGGCAAGTTCCAGTTCGTGAAGCCCAAGTCGGCCTCCGGCGCGCCCTCGCCGAGCACCGACGGCGACAAGAGCCCGTTCGTGCTCCAGGCCGGGCACGACATCCTGCGGCTGCGGGCCGCGGTCACGGCCGCCGACCAGGTCGCCAAGGTCGAGTCGCGCGGGTGGGACGTGACGACGAAGAAGAAGCTCACCGCCACCGCGCCCGCCGCCTCCAACCCGGGCATCGGCATCGGGACCACGCCGGGCGCCGCGGCGGGGAAGTTCAAGGCGGCCAAGCTGGTCGACACGGGCACGCCCTACGACAAGCAGAACGAGGTGAAGTTCGCCGCCGACGCCCTCGCCGACGACGTGACCTCCTCCTTCGCCGAGCTGGAGGTCGTCGCGCGCGGAAACCCCAAGCTGCGGCCGGGTGTCCCGGTGGCGCTCGCGGACGTGGGCAAGCCGTTCGAGGGCAAGTACACCGTCACCTCCGTACGGCACGTCTTCGGCGACGGCAAGCACTACGAGGCGTGGGTGACGGTCAGCGGCCGGCAGTGGCGCTCGCTGTACGGGCTCAGTTCCGGCGGAACGGACACCGCGCCCCGGCTGCCCAGCGTAGCCAACGCCCTGGTCACCGACGTGAACGACCCGCTCAAGCAGGGCCGGGTCCGGTTGCAGTTTCCGTGGCTGGACGACACCTACGTCAGCGACTGGACGCGGACCGTGCAGCTGGGCGGCCTCGGTGGCGGCGGGGTGTTCCCGATGGACGTCAACGACGAGGTGCTGGTGGCGTTCGACCGGGGTGCCCTCGACCATCCGTTCGTGATCGGCGGGCTGTACAACGGGAAGGACAGACCGACCGTCGTCAGTGACGTGCCGCTGCACGACACCGTACGCAAGAAGGCGAGCCGGCACACGGTCTCCGACCGGGACGGCAACCGCATGGACCTGCTCAGCCAGCAGACCGGCGGGCGCAAGCAGGGCGTGCGGCTGGTGTCCGGCGACAAGCAGCTCACCGTCTTCCTGGACCGGACGAAGACCGAGATCGTCGTGGACAGCAAGGGCGACGTCAGGATCAAGGGCAGCCGGTCGGTGTCGGTCGAGGCCGGCACGGATCTCACGCTGAGCGCGCGGCGCAGACTCACCATCAAAAGCGGCGGCCCGCTCAGCATCGAGGGCGGCGCCACGGTCAACGTGCAGGCCGCGGGTGAGGTGGGGGTGAACACGGAGGGTGCCCTGAACCTGAGCGCCGTGGGCGCCGCGAATCTCAGCGCCCTGGCCACCGTGCAGATCACGGCTGCCGTCAACACGACCGTCAAGGGGACGAACTTCTTCGTGGCGTCCCCGACGTTCGGGGTCACCACCATCCCCGTGCCGATGGTGATCCCGTGACCGTCTCCGTGGCCCCGGAAGGCGGGGTGTGGTTCTGATGGCCGAACAGTTCGTCGGCTCCGGCTGGTCGTTCCCGCTGCGCATCGGGCCGACCGGCGGGATCGCCCTGGTCAGCGGGGAGCGGGAGATCGAGGAGGCGATCCGGCTGGTGCTGTCCACCGCGCCGGGCGAGCGTCCGATGCGGCCGGACTTCGGCTGCGCGATCCACGACCTGGTGTTCGCGCCGGTCAACGAGCAGACCGCGGGCCGTATCCAGCACGAGGTGTACGCCAGCCTGGACCGCTGGGAGCCGCGCATCGAGGTCGAAGACGTGGAGGTCTCGGCCGGCACCGACCAGAGCGTGCTCTACATCGACGTCCGCTACTCGATCCGCGGCACCAACAACCCGCGCAGTCTGGTCTTCCCGTTCTACGTCATTCCGTCCCACGACGAGCCGGACGGCACCTCCCCGGCTCCGGAAAGCGACCGCTGATGGCCCTGCCCTCCCCCAACCTCGACGACCGCCGCTTCCAGCAGTTCGTCGACGACGCCAAGCGCTACATCCAGCAGCGTGCCCCGGAGTGGACCGACCACAACGTGTCCGACCCCGGCGTCACCCTCGTCGAGACGGTCGCGCACATGGCCGACCAGATCGTCTACCGGCTCAACCGGGTGCCGGAGAAGAACCACCTGGCGTTCCTGGACCTGGTGGGCATCACCCTGTTCCCGCCGTCCGCCGCCCGCACGGACGTGACGTTCTGGCTGTCGGCGCCGCAGGAGGAGCCGGTCGCGGTGCCGGTCGGCACCGAGGTCGCCACCATGCGCACCGAGACGGAGGAGGCGGTCGTCTTCGCCACCGAGCGGGAACTGACCATGGTGCCCTGCGAGTTGCGGCATCTGCTGGTGCAGCATCAGGGCGAGGCCGCGGTGGAACGGACGCACGAGCTGACCGAGGACGACAAGGACCTGCTGTGCTTCTCGGAGTCCCCCGACCCCGGTGACTGCATGCTGCTCGGCCTGACCGCGGCCGTACCGCACTGCGCGCTCGCCCTCGACCTGGACAGCCGGGTGGACGGTGTCGGCGTGGACCCGCGGCAGCCGCCGCTGGTGTGGGAGGCGTGGACCGCCGACGGCTGGCAACCGTGCGAGGTCGACCGGGACGGCACGGGCGGCCTCAACCGCCCCGGCGAGGTGGTCCTGCACGTTCCCGGCGGGCACGTCCTGTCGCGCAACGCGGGCCACGAGGCCGGCTGGATCCGCTGCCGGGTCACCGACCCGCTCCCGGGCCAGCCCTTCTACACCACCTCCCCCACCGTCCGGGCCGCCGACGCCTTCACGATCGGTGGCACCACCTCCACCGTGCACGCGGAGACCGTCTACGACGAGGCGCTCGGCGAGTCCACCGGGCTGCCCGGGCAGCGGCTGCGCCTGGCGCACGCCCCGGTGGTCGGCGACGACCCGCCGGTACTGCTGCAGACCGCCGAGCACGAGGGCTGGGTGGACTGGCGGGTGGTGCCGAACTTCGCGGCCTCCGGCCCGTACGACCGGCACATCACCCTCGACGCCACGACCGGCGAGATCGCCTTCGGCCCGGCCGTGCGCGAACCCGACGGCTCCCTGCGCCAGTACGGCACGGTAGCCCCCAAGGGCGCCCCGGTCCGCGCCCGCCGCTACCGCACCGGCGGCGGACGCGCGGGCAACGTGGCACGGGGCGCCGTCCGGATCCTGCGCACCTCCATCCCGTACGTCTCCGAGGTCGTCAACCGTGAGGCCGCGCGCGGCGGGGTCGACGGGGAGACGGTGGAGGAGGCGAAGGTCCGCGCGCCGATCACCCTGCGCGCCCAGGAGCGGGCGGTGACCCTGCGCGACTACGAGGAACTGGCCCGCCGCGCCGCCCCGGAGACCGCGCGCATCACCTGCCTGGAGGGCGAGGAGAGCGAGCACGGGGCGTACGCGGTACGGGTCCTGGTCGTGCCGCAGGCGGTGGCGGACCCGGGCGGCCGGCTGCGCTTCGAGCAACTGGTGCCCGGGGACGCCCTGTTGGACCGGATCACCCGGCACCTGGACGAGCGGCGGCTGATCGGGACGCGGCTGGCGGTGGGGCCGCCGTACTACCAGGGCGTGACGGTGGTCGCCACGGTGCACGCCTTCCGGGGTACCGACACCGACCGGGTGCGGCGGGAGGCCCACGACGCGCTCTACCGGCACCTCGATCCGCTCACCGGAGGCGCGGACGGGAAGGGCTGGCCGTTCGGGCGGCCCGTGCAGGCCGGCGAGGTGTTCGCGGTGCTGCAGCGCGTGCCCGGGGTGGAACTCGTCGACCAGGTGGTCCTGCACCCCGCCGACCCGCTGACCGGCAAACGCGGGGACGCGACGGACCGCATCGACCTGTCGCCGCCGTCGCTGGTGTTCTCCTTCGACCACCGCGTCCGGGTGATCGGGGACGGCTCCTGATGAGAGGTTCCATCGACGGTCTCGGCTCCTCCGCCCCGATCGGTGTGATGCTGCCCGCCGTGTTCGCCGATGACGACCTCGCGCAGCGGTTCGTCGCCGGGCTCGACGAGGTGATCGCGCCGATCCACAGCGTGCTGGACTGCCTCGACACCTACTTCCGGCCGTCCCTCGCCCCGCTCGACTTCGCCCGCTGGCTGGGCGGCTGGGTGGGCGCGGAGACCGACGGCACCGAACCCGAACCGCTGCTGCGGGCCGCCGTGGCCGCCGCCGCGCATCTGCACCGTATCCGCGGCACCCGGCGCGGGCTGGCCGAGGCGGTGCGGCTGGCGTTCGGCGTGGAGCCGGAGATCAGCGAGAGCGGGGGCGCCGACTGGAGCGCCCGCCCGCTCGGCCCGGTCCCCGGCGAGCGCCGCCCCCGGTTGCACGTCCACCTGCGGCTGCCCGCCCCCACCCCCGCGGACCACCACCGGCTGGACACCCTGGTGGCCGCCGCCCGCCCCGCCCACATGCCGTACACGGTCCAGGTGACCGCCGCGGACACCGCCCCACCCGCCGAGAGGAACCCGGAGAGATGACGACAACCCAGAACTGCGCCGAATGCGGCACCCGCGCGGAACCGGGCCAGTCGTTCTGCGACGCCTGCGGGGCGGTGCTCGGCTGGACGGACCGGGCCGGCGCCCGGGTGACGAGCGGCGCCGTGACGGCGTCGGCCGGCGGGTCCGGACCCCGCTCCGGTGACGCGGCGGCGGGCGACTCCGGCAACGCGGTGGCCACCCGGCCCGGCACGCCGGCCGTCTCCGGCGACGATCCGGCGGACGCCCGGGAGGACGGCCCGGCGAGCGGTTCCGGGCCCACCGCGTCGTCCCCGGCCGAACCGGCCGCCCCCGACGCGGGTCCCGGCTGGGACGCCTTCTCCCGCCGGGACGGCGGCACCGGCCTGGCGCGCAGCCCACGGGACCTGCTGGGCTCGGCCACCGCGAACGGCGGGACGGACACCGCCCCGGACGGCCACGACGAGAGCGAGAGCGCGCCGCAAGCCACCGCCGGCGACACCTCCGCAGTGGACGAGACCGCCCCCACCGAACCGGTCCCCGCAGGGCCCGCCCCCGACGCTTCCGCGGCGCGGACCGCCGCCGACCCGGAGGGCATGACGGACCGCGCCCGCCGCCTCCTCGTCCCCGTCACCGACCCCGAGCCCCGCCCCGCGGCGGATCCCGCCGTGGCCCCGGTGCTGCCCGGCCGTCCGGCTCCCCAGCGCCCGCAGGCCGTCCGCGCCCCGGGGGAGGAACTCGGCGCGGACGGCGGGATCCCGTGCCCCTGGTGCGCCACGCGCAACCGGCCCGAGCGGCACTACTGCGCCCGGTGCGCCATGCCCATGGCCGGGGACGGACAGACACCGGGCCGGCTGCCCTGGTGGCGGCGGCTGCTGCGCTCCGGCGACCGGGAGGCCCCGTGGGCGGGCGACCGCCCCCGCCTGCGCCGCACCTTCGACCGCGTCCTGGGCTGGCTCGCGGCGGCGGTCGTACTGGCCCTGCTGATCGTGCTGGCCATCAACATCCCGGCGGGCGTCCAGGCGACCCGCGACCACTTCGCCAAGCGCGCCCCGGTCGCCCCGGACAAGGTCGCCGCGTCCCGTTCCTACCCCGGCCACAAGCCCGAGTTGGCCTTCGACAAGCTCAACAACACCTGGTGGGGGCCGGGGGTGTCCGAGTCCGGCCAGGGCCAGTGGATCGAGGCGCGCTTCGACGAGCCCACCCGGCTCCTCGACGTGATCATCACACCGGGGACGTCGACCCACGCCGACCAGCTCTCCAAGTCCGCGCTCCCGCACCGCGTCGAGGCCCGCGTCACCACGGCCGCCGGCAAGACCAGGACCGTGGACCTCACCCTCGACCAGGGCGCGGGCGCCCAGCGCCGCCCCTTCCGCGTCGGCGAGGTCACCGCGGTCCGCTTCACCCTGGAGTCGGCCTACCAGACCTCCGCGAGCAAGCAGGTGGCCATCGCGGAGATCGAGTTCTTCGGCCCGTCGCACGGCAACTGACGCACGCGACGACGACGGGCCCGGCTCACGGACATCGTGTTCGTCGGTAGGCCGGGCCCGTTCCAAGTGCGCTCAGTCCAGCGGCAGATAGAGCTCCCACGGCCACTGCAGCCCCATGCCGTGCAGCACGTACGTCAGTACGTGCCAGAGCGGCTCGACGGCAACGGCGGCCAGGAGAGCCCAGACCATCGCGGCCTTCAACTCACGCCACCTCTCTCGCCACTTCTTCACGACTGGGCCGAACCTTCCCATCGTCCCGCACTTCCTTCCGTCCTCGGTCCGGTGGTCCCCCATTTCGTAGACGAGGCAGGCCCGAATCGCGTCACCGAGGGCTGGGCTGCCCACCCCACCGGCCCCTTAGCCCGAATGGGTGAGAAGGAGCGGCTTTGGTGACGCCTCCAGGGGCGAAGACGTCATGAGTGGAGTCAGACGGAATTCACGAAGCGAGGAGCAACGCGCCCATGACTCCAGCGCCCCGTAAGAGAGTGCGCGACAAACCTTTTGAGACGTGGGACGACTTCTTCACCGCCTCCGCCGAACAGTTGTACCGATATGCGCGCTACTTGTCCTACGACGGTGTCGAGTTCAACGGTGAGAGCGAGATGAACTTGATTCTCGCCAGGATAAAGATCAGCTGGGACACCATCGACCCGTCCACGGCGGTCGCCTATGCCCGGCGCGCACTCGTGAATTCCCGCATCTCGCGCATGCGCACGTTTCGCCCTCACACGATTCCGCTCCAGCAGATGTCACCGGACGGCCGGGGGTTCTCCGTGGACCTGCCCGACCCGGCACCCGCTCCGGAAGAGCTGGCCGTCAGTGACGATCTGGTCGAGCGATCCCTGAAGGTCATGGACGGACTGGCCCCCGAGCACAAGGAGGTGCTGATCATGACATACGCAGGCCACACCCCGAAGGAGATCGCTGCCCTGCTCCGAGAGAGGCCGGGCACCATCCGTCAGCGCCTGCACCGGGCCCGGCAGGAGTTCGACCGTGCCTGCGACAGCGAACTGCGGCAGAGCCTGACCCACAAGGTCACGAAGGGGGTCCGATGATGAACGTCCGGATCACGTCGGCGCTGAGGATCCTGCTCGACCCAAGGGCGTGGCGGTGGCGTTTCTCCCGGATGGGACGGGAGGTGCGGGCGGCCGAGAAGATCTACGCGGCCGAGCGGATCGCGGCCCGCCGGCGCCGTGACCGGCAACTGCTGGCGGCACTCGGGCCCGGGCCCGCGACCTGGGGGCCGGAGGAACTCGAACGCAGGCGCTCCCAGGTGGCTCTCGTGGCGGACCTCATGGCGACGCTGCCCCCCGGGGAGCCGACGGCACCGGAGGAGGTGGACACCCGGACAGCGTCTTCCCTGAGGGCCTCGGTCGCCGGCGGGAGGCAGGCATCGGCGGGATCGCTTCCCTCCCAGGAGACCCGGTCGAATGTGGGGGTCATCGACCAGGAGTCCTTCGACGACACCGAAGCGGAACAGAGCGGCTCGGAAACGCTCGTGCGGACACGCCGCTACTGGATGTCCCTCACGGCCGTCGCGGTCGCCTTCCTCAGCGTCTTCGGGCTCTCCCACGGTTTCGGTTCGCATCGGGCCCCAACTGCTGTGGCTTCCCCCCCCGGTCTCGCTGCGGGCGGCGTCCGGGACGGCGAGCTCGACTCCTCGGCCTTCGAACGTCCCGGGCCCGGCGGCGCCTACGAGACCGCTCTGCAGATCCAGATCGCCGAGTACCGGGGTGCCGGCACAAGCTGGTGCCTGCTCGCCGATCCCGGTTCCAAAGACTGCGTGAGCGACATGCAGCGGAACTTCGCGGCGCACGGAGACGCCCGCCGATCGGTGTTGCTGGTCACCTCGTCGATCGGTGAGGTCAGCCGTGACCGTACCTCGGTCGAGATACTGCTCAGGCTGGGGGGCTCCCGTCGCCACACCTTCCCCCTCCAATGGGTGGACGGACGCTGGCGGGCCGATCCGCTCACGATTCCCGCCGCCAAGGCGAACGGGGGCTTCTACACCAAGGTCGTGGCCGACGCGCTGTACGACGGCGACGACACCTCCGGACCCCGTCCAGCCATGGTGCGCGGGCCGGGATCCTGCCGGCCGGCCTGTTTCGCGGACCGACCCACACGCGGCCGGGTCCATTCCCCAGCACCGCGTTCCAGTGGCCTGCCCAGCCGTTGACACCGGTCGCGGCACGGGGGGGGGAGCGGCAACGCCGCTCCCCCCCACTCGTTGCGCAGTGCAGCCCTGCGGGCCTACAACCCCACGATCCGGTTCCACCGCTTCGCGAACTCCAGTCGTTCCGTGGAGGTGATGTCCCGCGCGATGGCGAGCCGTTCGCGCATCGTCGCGTCGGGGAAGATCAGGGGGTTGTCGGCGAGGGCGGCCGTGTCCTTGTCCTTGGACGCGGCCAGGACTTCCTTGGCGGCCGGGACCGGGCAGACGTAGTTGACCCAGGCGGCGAGTTCGGCGGCGACCTCGGGGGCGTAGTAGTAGTCGACGAGCCGCTCGGCGTTGGCCTTGTGGTGGGCGCGGTCGGGGATCATCAGGGAGTCCGACCAGAGTTCGGCGCCCTCCTCGGGGACGACGAAGCGGATGTCGGGGTTGTCCGCCTGCAGTTGGATGACGTCGCCGGAGTACGCCTGGCAGGCGAGGACGTCGCCGCTGACGAGGTCCTTGGTGTAGTCGTTGCCGGTGAAGCGGCGGATCTGGCCCCGGCGGACCTCCCGTTCGACCTGGTCGCAGACGGTGTGGAAGTCGTCGGCGGTCCACTTGGTGACGTCCACCCCGTTGCCCTGCATCAGCAGCGCGAACGCCTCGTCCAGGCCGGAGAGCAGGGTCACGCGGCCCTTGAGGTCGCTCGCCCAGAAGTCCTTCACGTGCCGTATCTCGCGGCCCAGCTTGCGGCGGTTGTACGCGATCCCGGTGATGCCGGACTGCCACGGCACGGTGAACTTCCGTCCCGGGTCGAAGGCGGGCGAGCGCAGGAGGGGGTCGAGGTGCCCGGCCACGTTCGGCTGGCCGGCGCGGTCCATCTCCTGGACCCAGCCCAGGCGTACGAAGCGCGCGCACATCCAGTCGCTGATGACGACGAGGTCGCGGCCCGTGGACTGGTGGTTCATCAGCGCGGGGCTGATCTTGCCGAAGAACTCGTCGTTGTCGTTGATCTCCTCGACGTAGTCGACGGAGATGCCGGTGCGCTTCTCGAACGCCTCCAGCGTGGGCCGCCTGCCCGGGTTGTCGTCGTCGGTGTCGATGTACAGCGGCCAGTTCGCCCAGGTCAGCCGTTTGTCGGTGGCGGAGGAGTCGGGGGCGGCGCGGTCCCCGGGCGCGACGTACGCGGCGGGCACCCCGCACCCGGCGAGGGCGCCGAGCGCGGCGGTGCCGCCGAGCGCGTGCAGGACGGAGCGGCGGGAGGGCAGAGGGGAAGCAGGCACCACGGCAGCATGCCGTGCCGTTCCGCGTGCGGCCAATCCGCCCGGTGCCGGGCGGCCGCACCGTCCTGCCGGACCGCCGGAGGCCTACGCGTCCAGGGACGTCATCACGTGCTTGATCCGCGTGTAGTCGTCGAAGCCGTACGCCGACAGGTCCTTGCCGTAGCCGGACTTCTTGAAGCCGCCGTGGGGCATCTCGGCGACCAGCGGGATGTGGGTGTTGATCCACACGCAGCCGAAGTCGAGCTTCTTGGACATCCGCATGGCGCGGCCGTGGTCCTTGGTCCACACCGAGGAGGCGAGGGCGTACTCGACGCCGTTGGCCCACTCCACCGCCTGCTCCTCGTCCGAGAAGGACTGGACGGTGATGACCGGGCCGAAGACCTCCTTCTGGATGATCTCGTCGTCCTGCTTGAGGCCGGAGACGACGGTCGGCGCGTAGAAGTAGCCCTTGTCGCCGACCTGGTGGCCGCCGGTCTCCACCTTGGCGTGGGCGGGGAGGCGCTCGATGAAGCCGGAGACCTGCTTGAGCTGGTTCGGGTTGTTCAGGGGGCCGTAGAGGACGTCCTCGTCGTCCGGCTGCCCCGTCTTCGTCTCCGCCGCCGCCTTCGCGAGCGCGGCCACGAACTCGTCGTGGATGGACTCCTGGACCAGGACGCGCGTGGCGGCCGTACAGTCCTGACCGGCGTTGAAGAAGCCCGCGACCGAGATGTCCTCGACGGCCTTCGGGATGTCGGTGTCCTCGAAGACGACGACCGGGGCCTTGCCGCCCAGCTCCAGGTGGACGCGCTTGAGGTCCTTGGAGGCGGACTCGGCGACCGACATGCCCGCGCGGACGGAGCCGGTGATGGAGGCCATCGCGGGGGTCGGGTGCTCGACCATCAGGCGGCCGGTGTCGCGGTCGCCGGTGATGACGTTGAAGACGCCCTTGGGGAGGATCGAGCCGATGATGTCGGCGATCAGGACGGTGGAGGTCGGCGTGGTGTCCGACGGCTTCAGGACGACGGTGTTGCCCGCGGCGATCGCCGGGGCGAACTTCCACACGGCCATCATCATCGGGTAGTTCCACGGCGCGACCTGGGCGCAGACGCCGACCGGCTCGCGGCGGACGATCGAGGTCAGCCCCTCCATGTACTCACCGGCCGAGCGGCCCTCCAGCATCCGGGCCGCGCCCGCGAAGAACCGGATCTGGTCGACCATCGGCGGGATCTCCTCGGAGCGGGTCAGCCCGACCGGCTTGCCCGTGTTCTCCACCTCGGCCGCGATCAGTTCCTCGGCGCGCTCCTCGAACGCGTCCGCGATCTTCAGAAGGGCCTTCTGCCGCTCGGCCGGGGTCGTGTCCCGCCAGCCGGGGAAGGCCGCGGCGGCGGCCGCCATCGCGGCGTCGACGTCGGCCTGCCCGGACAGCGGCGCCGTCGCGTACGCCTCGCCCGTCGCCGGGTTGACCACCTCGGTGGTCCGTCCGTCGGCGGCGTCCCGGAACTCACCGTCGATGTAGTTGCGCAGACGACGCAGCTCGGTGCTCACTGCCGGCCCTCCAAGGTTGGGTGTCCATTGACTGAGACACCCACACTAATCCGACGGCCGACGTTTTCAACACCCCCGGTCGCGGCGTGAGTACGGAATCCGCAGGCTTCAGGCGCGTAAACAACGAATTTCATCGATCGAGCCTTGCGGAACTGTCGAGACGTCGTGCACAGTGAGCTCGTGGCCAGTCGAAGCGCAGACCAGAGGGACTCCCGCGAGTCCAGGAACGGCAGCCCCCAGCTGGATGCCGTCTCCCTCGCCATCATCGAGCAGCTCCAGGAGGACGGCCGCCGGCCGTACGCCGCGATCGGCAAGGCCGTGGGCCTGTCCGAGGCGGCCGTGCGCCAGCGCGTCCAGAAGCTGCTCGACCAGGGCGTGATGCAGATCGTCGCCGTCACGGACCCGCTCACCGTGGGCTTCCGCCGGCAGGCGATGGTCGGGATCAACGTCGAGGGCGATGTCGAGGCCGTGGCCGACGCGCTGTCCGACATGTCGGAGGTCGAGTACGTGGTGATGACGGCGGGTTCGTTCGACGTCCTCGCCGAGATCGTCTGCGAGGACGACGACCACCTGCTGGACGTCATCAGCAAACGCATCCGGGCGCTGCCCGGCGTGCGCTCCACCGAGAGCTTCGTCTACCTCAAGCTCAAGAAGCAGACCTACATGTGGGGAACCCGATAACCGTGAGCCAGAAGGACCTCAGCCGAACCGCGTACGACCACCTGTGGATGCACTTCACCCGCATGTCCTCGTACGAGAACTCCCCCGTCCCCACGATCGTGCGCGGCGAGGGCACCTACATCTACGACGACAAGGGCAGGCGCTACCTCGACGGTCTCGCGGGTCTGTTCGTGGTCCAGGCCGGTCACGGCCGCACGGAGCTCGCCGAGACCGCCTTCAAGCAGGCGCAGGAGCTGGCCTTCTTCCCGGTGTGGTCCTACGCCCACCCCAAGGCCGTGGAGCTGGCGGAGCGGCTCGCCGACTACGCGCCCGGCGACCTGAACAAGGTCTTCTTCACCACCGGCGGCGGCGAGGCGGTCGAGACCGCCTGGAAGCTCGCCAAGCAGTACTTCAAGCTGGTCGGCAAGCCGACCAAGCACAAGGTCATCTCCCGCGCGGTCGCCTACCACGGCACCCCGCAGGGCGCCCTGTCGATCACCGGCCTGCCGGCCCTGAAGGCCCCCTTCGAGCCGCTGGTGCCGGGCGCGCACAAGGTCCCGAACACCAACATCTACCGCGCCCCGATCTTCGGCGACGACCCGGAGGCCTTCGGCCGCTGGGCCGCCGACCAGATCGAGCAGCAGATCCTCTTCGAGGGCCCGGACACGGTCGCCGCGGTCTTCCTGGAGCCGGTGCAGAACGCCGGCGGCTGCTTCCCGCCGCCGCCCGGCTACTTCCAGCGGGTCCGCGAGATCTGCGACCGGTACGACGTGCTGCTCGTCTCCGACGAGGTCATCTGCGCCTTCGGCCGGCTCGGCACGATGTTCGCCTGCGACAAGTTCGGCTACGTCCCGGACATGATCACCTGCGCCAAGGGCATGACCTCCGGCTACTCCCCGATAGGCGCCTGCATCGTCTCCGACCGCCTGGCCGAGCCGTTCTACAAGGGCGACAACACCTTCCTGCACGGCTACACCTTCGGCGGTCACCCGGTGTCGGCCGCGGTGGGCCTCGCCAACCTGGACCTGTTCGAGCGGGAGAACCTCAACCAGCACGTGCTGGACAACGAGGCCGCGTTCCTCGGCACGCTGCGCAAGCTGCACGACCTGCCGATCGTCGGCGACGTCCGCGGCAACGGCTTCTTCTACGGCATCGAGCTGGTGAAGGACAAGGACACCAAAGAGTCCTTCGACGAGGAGGAGACCGAGCGCGTCCTGTACGGCTTCCTCTCCAAGGCGCTGTACGACAACGGCCTGTACTGCCGTGCCGACGACCGCGGCGACCCCGTCGTCCAGCTCGCCCCGCCGCTGATCTCCGACCAGGGGACGTTCGACGAGATCGAGCAGATCCTGCGCGCGACGCTCACGGAGGCGTGGACCAAGCTGTGATCGGCTGACAGTGTGATCAGATACGGCCCCGGGCCGCCCGTTCGAGTGAGAAAGGGCGGCCCGGGGCCGTGTGCTGTCCGGCCTCCCCCGGTGCACTGCCTAGCGTGCCGAGTGACCGATCGTCCCCGCCTTCGTTCCCCCGTACGAGGGACTTGGCACGGGAATCGAGGATCAGAACCGAGGTGTACGCCCATGGAGGCCCCGCCGGACAACGACGTGCTCTGGGCACGCTCCCTTCAGTACACGCACCCCGACGGCTCGCCGGCGCTGGCCGGTGTCTCGGTCGGTGTGCGGGAGGGCGAGATCCTCGCCGTCAGCGGTCCGCGCGGCAGCGGCAAGACGACCCTGCTGCGCTGCCTCTCGGGCGAGCTGCGGGCGCAGGCCGGGGAGGTCTGGTTCAACAGCGTGCCGGTGCACACCATGGGTCCCATGCGCCGCGAGCGGCTGCGCCGGGACCGCTTCTGCTGGATCGACCCGGCACCCGTGCTGGTCCCCGAGCTGACCGTCTGGGAGAACACCGCCCTCCCCCTGATGCTGCGCGGCACCGGCCGCCGCCGGGCCAAGGCGGCCGCGCAGGAGTGGCTGGAGCGGTTGGACGTCGGCGACAAGTCCCGCAAGCGTCCGCACGAGCTGGTGCAGTCCGAACGCCAGCGCGTCTCGATCGCCCGGGCGCTGGCCCCCGCGCCGACGGTCCTCTTCGCCGACGAGCCGACGGCTCCCCTGCACCGCGCCGATCGCGGGCATGTGCTCAGGACGCTGACCACCGCGGCCCGCTCGCACGGCATCACGGTGGTGCTGGCCACCCACGACGCCGACACCGCGGCCCTCGCCGACCGCACGGTGGCGCTGCTGGACGGGCGGCGCGTGCAGACCGTGCACCTGCCGGGCTCGCCCGAGGCGGAAGGCCGGGCCGCGTGCTCGCTGTCCGTCTGACCCGGCTCGCCCGTCCCGCCGTCCAGCTGCGGCGTCTCCTGGTGGCGGCGGCCGCCGCGGGCACGGGGTTCCTGCTGCTGTGCACCCTCGGCTACGCGCTGGGCCACCCGGACGCGGCGCCCACCTCGCTCCTCCTCCGCCTGGGCTGGTGCGCGCTCCCGCTGGCGGCCACCGTCCAGCTCGCGGTGGCCGTCGCCCGCGCGGATCCCGGCACCAGGCCCCGGACCGGCCTGTCGGCGCTGGGGCTGGGTCCGGCCCGGCTGATGGCCGTCTCCGCCCTGACGACCGCCCTGTCCTGCACGCTCGGCTCGACGACGGCGCTCGTGCTCTTCCTGCACCTGCGCGGCGACCTGCCGGGCACGCCCTTCGACGGCGCCACCGCCTTCCTCGCCGCCGACCGCCCCCTGCCCGTCCCGGCCGCCCTCACCCTGCTGGCCCTGATCCCGGTCACCGCCTCGGCGGTGGTGGCACTGGTACTGCGGCCCCGGGACGCCCGGGTCCGGGTGTCCTCGCCCGCGGCTGCCGCCGATGCCGCCGTAGCTGCCGCAACTGCCGTAGCTGCGGGCAGTCGTGCCGCCCGGGGCGATGGGGGTACCCCCGCTCGAGCGAAGCCGGGAGTGGGGGAGGGTGGGCGCAGCGGCCCCTTGTCAGTGCCGGGTCGCGCGCCCGGTGCCCCCGCCATCGCCGACGGCGCACAGCAGTCCCCGGACGAGGTGACCGACCCCGAGACACCGGCCCCGGGCGCCTACCGGACCGACGCCCCCGGCAGCCACCCGCCGCCCCGAGAAGCCCCCGGCGGCCTCCCCTGGGGCATCGCCGTGCTGGCCGCAGGCCTTGCCGTGGAGTCCTACGCCGCCCCTTCCACCGCCGCCCTCCCGGAGGGCCCCGCGGCGGTACTCGCCGGCTGGATCCTCACCGCCCTGGGCCTCCGGCTCGCCGCCCCCGGCCTCACCCACCTGTGCGGGCGCCTGCTGCAGGCGGTCCGCCCCGGCGCGCTCAGGCTGCTCGCCGGCCGCGGTCTGATGGCGGAGTCCCCCCGTATCGGCCGCCCCCTGGGCGTCGTCTGCGCCGTCGTGTCCGGTGTGTACGCGATGACGGCACGGTACGACCGCGACCTGGCGTCCTTCGGTCCGCTGACCCGTCTCGGCACCCTCCTGGTGGCCGGCTGCACGATGGCCACGCTGCTCATGGCGGCCGTGGAGGCCAGGGAGTCCCGCGCCGACACCACCGCCGCGCTGCTCCGGCTCGGTGCCCGCGCCACGGTGCTGCGCGCCGCCGCGGCCCTGCGCGCGGGCGCGCTGCTCGCCCTGTTCGGCCCGCTCACCCTGGTGGTCGCCGGTCTCGCCGCGCTTCCCCTGGCGCGCTGAGCAGAGCTGACAGAGCTGAGAAAGCCGGGAAGAAAATTTTCCGACCGCCGATGAGTTCCGCGTCGGTCGCCGGTCCACATCCCCGTAACGCGCACCGCACCCCGACGGGAGACCCGGCATGTACCAGCAGATGATCTTCGTGAACCTGCCCGTGAACGACCTCGACGCCTCGAAGAAGTTCTTCACGGAGCTGGGTTACTCGCTCAACCCGCAGTTCAGCGACGACAACGCGGCCTCCGTCGTGATCAGCGACACCATCGTGGCGATGCTGCTCACCAGGCCGTTCTACGCGACGTTCACCGACAAGGAGATCGCCGACGCGACGAAGACCAGCGAGGTGCTGGTGTGTCTGAGCGCCGAGAGCCGCGAGAAGGTCGACGAGCTGGTGGACAGGGCGGTGGCCGCGGGCGGCACCGACACGGGCCGGACGCAGGACCACGGCTTCATGTACGGCCGCGCCTTCGACGACCTCGACGGACACACCTGGGAGATCATGTGGATGGACCCGGCGGCGGTCCAGGGCTGAGACCGGAGAACCCGGAGCCGGGCGCGGGCGGTTGTGCCAGCATGGGCGGGTGCATCCGACACCCGCCCAGCCCCACCGCGCCGCCCACGACCACGAGATCGAGTCCCTCGCCGAGTTCGACGAGGTGGTCGCCGAGCACGGCACCCTCGCCCGGTTCCGTGTGCAGGCCGTCGACCTGACGGGCCGTACAAGTGAGTTGCTCCGCCTGGACGCCTCGGGCGCCGTCTTCCTCGGCTGCCCGATGGACCCCGAAGCGACCGCCCGGGTGCGTGCAGCCGGGGCGTTGGTGTTCCCGCCCGTCCCGGGCCTGCCCTTCGACCCGTACCGGGGTTTCGTCTACACCCCCGACGAGCTGTTCGAGGCGCTCGACGAGGGGTACGAGGCGACGCCGGACGCCCAGGCGTACGTCTGGTTCCAGCGGACGAAGGCCGACGGGGACGTCTACTCGTCCATGCTGCGCGCGATCCACGACGACGCCGTCTCCGACGCGCTGGACGAACTCCTCGCCGGAGAGCGGGTGGTGGGCGTGATGGGCGGCCACGCGATGGCGCGCGGCACCGAGGAGTACGCCGGTGCGGCCCGCCTCGGCCGGGAGTTGGCGCGGGCCGGGTTCACGGTGGCCACCGGTGGCGGGCCGGGGGCGATGGAGGCGGCCAACCTCGGTGCGTACGCCGCGCCCTTCGACGACGGGATGCTCAAGGAGGCGCTCCAGCTCCTCGCCAAGGCCCCCTCGTTCCGGCCGTCCGTGACCGACTGGGCGCACGCCGCGTTCGAGGTCCGCGACCGCTGGCCCGGGGGCGGCGCGTCGGTGGGCATCCCGACCTGGTTCTACGGTCACGAACCGCCGAACGCCTTCGCCGCGCACATCGCCAAGTACTTCGCCAACGCCACCCGCGAGGACGGCCTGCTGGCCCGCTCCAACGCGGGGGTGGTGTTCCTGCCGGGCGCCGCCGGGACCGTACAGGAGGTCTTCGACAACGCGACCCCGAACTACTACGAGTCGCGGGGCGAGCCCACGCCGATGGTGCTCGTGGACCGGACGCACTGGACGGAGCGGCTGCCGGTGTGGCCCCTGTTGCGGGCGCTCGGCCAGGGCCGGCCGATGGAGTCCCGAATCGCCCTTGTTGACCGGATCGAGGAGGCTCCGGAGGCGTTGAAACGTCTCGCCGGTTAATAAGCGGGCAAAGCCAACGCGTGTAGAATGCTGATGCGTTGACACTACTTATGGAGCGCTTATAAACCTGTGAGCCTCTAGGGGTTGATGATGCTGACGATGGCTCACGATGCCGCCGTCGCGCCATCTCCCGCCCAGCCCCCCGCAGCTATGCAATCTGTAAAGGACAAACGTGTCCAAAACTCGCCGCAGCTCTCGCCGTTCCGTGCGCGTCCTGGGTGTCGCCTCCGCAACCGCCGCTCTGGCGCTGGGTGTCGCGGGCACCGCGCTCGCCTGCGACATCAGTGACTTCTCCGCCGAGGCCACCTGCGACGGCAGCAACGGCGTCATCGTCGTCACGGACAAGGACGCCGGCGGCACCCCGGCCGTCATCACCGTGTTCCTGGAGAACAACGGCGCCGACGTGAAGAAGGTCGGCAAGCCGACGGAGGTCAAGGGCTCTGCCGCGGGCACCCCGGTCACCTTCGCGGAGGACTGGAAGCCGAACGCGACGTACCGCGTCCACGTCAAGGCCGGCAACAAGGTCGACAAGGACATCACGCCCAACCTGACCACCCCCTCCACGGCCTGCAAGACCGAGGAGTCGGAGAAGCCGACCGCGACCGCGACGGAGACCGCGTCGGCATCGGCGTCGGCATCCGCCGACGCCCCCGCCCCCGCCAAGTCCGCGAGCCCCTCGGCCACGGCGACGGTCTCGGCGTCGGCGTCGGAGAGCGCGGGCACCGCCCCGGCCGGCACCTCGGACAACGCGCCGTCCCCGGCGGTCGGCGAGTCGAACCTCGCCGAGACCGGTGCCAGCTCCAACACCGGCCTGATCGCCGGTGTCGCGGCCGCCCTGGTACTCGTCGGCGGCGGCGCGGTGTTCTACGGCATGCGCCGCCGCGGCTCGCACAGCGGCCGCTGACCTCTCAGTTCCGGTCCGCCTCCGTGGCCCGTCCCGTCGTTCCGGGGGCGGGCCACTGGCGTCAAGGGCCTGTCCGGCGGATCATGCCGCAGACGCGGGGCTCGGCACGCCCATCCGCGGCGATGAGGCACCGCCCGTTTCCTGCGACCTGACCCGCCGGACCGGCCCTAGGGGGTGTCTTGTGGATCACGCCGGGGTCGCGGGGTCCGGCACGCACTCCCCCACTCTCGACTTCGCTCGAGCGGGAGGGGCCCCCACCGGCGTTGTCGTCGGTCCCCGACTCCCCCACGCTCGAACAGACTCGCGCGGGGGCACCCCCATCGCCCCCGCTCGGGTCGGCTGGAAGACGCCGCCGGTCTCAACCGGCCTGATCCACAAGACACCCCCTAGTCCGCGGACGGTTCCCCGTCCAGCACGACGATCTCGGCCGCGTCGAACTCCACGCCGACCGCGCCGCCGACCTCCGGCGCGTCCCTCAGCGCACACGCCGCCTCCAGGCGCGGGGCGTCCTCGGGCTGGAGGTGGACGGCGACATGGGTGCCCTTGAACGTACGGGCGGTCACCGTGCAGCGCAGGCCCTCACCGGCCGGGACGAGCCGGACCCCGGCGGGCCGGACGAGTACCGTACGGGCCCCCTGCGGCGCTCCTTGCGGCACCGGCAGCTTGCCCCAAGGCGTGTCCGCGGCCTCCCCGGCGACCGTCGCGTCGGTCACGTTGTCGAAGCCGAGGAAGCGGGCCACGAACTCGTCGGCCGGCCGCTGCCACACCTGAAGGGGCGTGCCCGACTGGGCGATCCGCCCGTCCCGCATCACCACCACCCGGTCGGCCAGCGCGAACGCCTCTCCCTGGTCGTGCGTCACGGCGAGCACGGTGGTCCCCAACCGGCCGAACAGCTCCCGCAGTTCCACCACCAGCCGCTCCCGCAGCGAGCGGTCGAGCTGCCCGAGCGGCTCGTCCAGCATCAGCAGCCGGGGCCGTGGCGCGAGCGCCCTGGCGAGTGCCACACGCTGCTGTTCACCGCCGGACAGCCCGGCGACGGCCCGGCGGGCCGCGCCCGGCAGGCCCACCAGGTCCAGCAACTCCCGCACCCGGGTGTCCCGTTGCGCCTTCTGGATCCCGTGCATCCGGAGCCCGAATTCCACGTTGCCGCCCACGTCCCGCTGCGGGAAGAGCTGGTGGTCCTGGAACATCAGCCCCACCCCGCGCCGGTGCGCGGGCACCCCGCTCTGGTCACGCCCGTCGAGCAACACCCGCCCCGAGTCGAGGGGTTGCAGCCCGGCGACCGCCCTCAGCAGCGTCGACTTCCCGCTGCCGCTGGGCCCGAGCACGCAGACGATCTCGTGCTCGGCGACGTCCAGGCCGACCGCGTCGAGCACGGCCCGTCCGCCGAAGCGCACGGTCGTGGCATCGAGGCTCAGCAGCATCAGAACTCCCCCGTCCGGTCCGTGCGCAGCCGCTCCAGTACCAGCAGGGCCGTCGCGCACACCAGCATCAGAATCGTGGAAAGGGCAATCGCCTGCCCGTAGTTGAGATCGCCGGGCCGGGACAGCAGCCGCGCCACCGCGACGGGCAGCGTCGGGTTGTCGGGCCGCGCGATGAACACGGTCGCCCCGAACTCCCCCAGCGACACCGCGAAGGCGAACCCGGCCGCGATCAGCAGCGCCCGCCGCACCATCGGCAGGTCGACCTCCCGCCACACCCGCCAGGGCGACGCCCCGAGCACGGCCGCCGCCTCCCGCAGCCGCCCGTCCACGGCCCGCAGCACGGGCAGCATGGTCCGTACGACGAAGGGCGCGCCGACCAGTGCCTGCGCGAGCGGGACCAGGATCCAGGACTGGCGCAGGTCCAGCGGCGGCCTGTCCAGCGCGATGAGGAAACCGAAGCCGACGGTCACGGCGGACACGCCGAGCGGCAGCATCAGCAGCGCGTCGAAGCCGCGCACGATCCGCCCCGCGTCCCGGCGGGCCAGCGCGGCGGCGGCCAGGGAGCCGACGGCCAGGGCGATGGCGGTGGCGGCGGCGGCGTACTCCAGTGAGGTCCACACGGCGTTCAGCGGCGCCACCAGGAAGGTTCCGCCGTCGGAGTCCGTCAGCGCCCGGTAGTAGCCGAGGCCGGGAGCGTCGAGGGAGCGCCGTACGAGCACGGCGAGCGGCAGGACGAGGAGCAGGGCGACGGTGGCCAGGACACCGGCCAGCAGCGCCCACTGGCCCACGCCGCGCGGCCGTCGCGCCGTCACCGAGGCGTCCACCAGGCGCAGGGCGGTCTCCCGCCGCCGCACCGTCCAGGCGTGCACGGCGAGGATCGCGCCCACCGCCACGAACTGCACCAGCGTCAGAACCGCGGCCGTGGACAGGTCGAAGATCTCGGAGGTCTGCCGGTAGATCTCGACCTCGACGGTGGAGTAGGCGGGCCCGCCGAGGATCTGCACCACGCCGAAGGAGGTGAAGGTGAACAGGAACACCATCAGCGCGGCGGCGGCCACGGCCGGCCCGAGGGCGGGCAGTGTGACCTTCCGCCAGGCACGCAGCGGCGACGCGCCGAGCATCCGGGCGGCCTCCTCCTGCCGTGGGTCGAGTTGCGCCCACAGCCCGCCGACCGTGCGGACGACGACGGCGTAGTTGAAGAAGACGTGGGCCAGCAGGATCGCCCACACGGTGGTGTCCAGCCGCACGCCCCACAGGTCGTCGAGCAGCCCGCCGTGTCCGACGAGCGCGAGGAAGGCGGCTCCGGCCACGACGGTCGGCAGCACGAACGGCACCGTGACCACGGCCCGCAGCACCTGCCTGCCGGGGAAGTCGAGCCGGGCGAAGACGTAGGCGGCGGGCAGCGCGAGCAGCAGGGTGAGCACGGTGGAGGCGAGCGCCTGCCAGACGGTGAACCACAGCACGTGCCGGATGTCGGGCTGGCTGACCACGTCCGCGATCCGCCCGAACCGCCAGGCGCCGTCCACCTTCAGCCCGCGCGCGACGATCGCGGCCACGGGCCAGGCGAAGAACACGGCGAAGAACGCGACGGGCACGGCCATGAGGCCGAGCCGCACCGCGTTCCCGCGCGCGCCTCTGCGGGGTGCTACCGCAGTACGAGTGACGTCCACGACTTGACCCACTGGTCACGGTTGGCCGCGATCTTGCCGGGGGCCATGGTCTCGGGATCGGCGGCGGGCGGCCCGTACTCGGTGAACTCGGCGGGCACGGCGGCGCCCTTCACCACCGGGTAGACGAACATGTTCAGCGGCATGTCCTGCTGGAACTCCTTGGAGAGCAGGAAGTCGATGAACGCCTTGCCGCCCTTGGTGTTCTTGGCGTTGCTCAGCAGTCCCGCGAACTCGATCTGCCGGAAGCAGGTGCCCGTCGACACACCGGTCGGGGCGGTGCTGGGCCGCTTCTTGGCGTAGATCACCTCGGCGGGCGGGGAGGAGGCGTACGACACGACGAGCGGCCTGTCGCCGCCGGCCTTCTTCCCTTCGGAGGAGCCGGAGAACTCCTGGTAGTAGGCCTGCTCCCAGCCGTCGACGACCTTGACGCCGTTCGCCTTGAGCTTCTTCCAGTAGCCCTGCCAGCCCTGGTCGCCGAACTGCGCCGCGCTGCCGAGCAGGAACCCGAGGCCGGGCGAGGAGGTGGCGGCGTTCTCGGTGACGAGGAGGTTCTTGTACTCGGGCTTGGCCAGGTCGGCGAAGGACCGGGGCGGGGCCAGCTTGTGCCGGGCGAAGTACGCCTTGTCGTAGTTGACGCAGATGTCGCCGTAGTCGACCGGCGTGACCCGGTCCTTGCCCTTGTCGAGCTGGTATCCGGCGCCCACCGTGTCCAGTCCCTTGGCCCGGTAGGACTGGAACAGCCCGTTGTCGAGGGCCCGTGAGAGCAGGGTGTTGTCCACGCCGAAGAAGACGTCGCCCTGCGGGTTGTCCTTGGTGAGGATGGCCTTGTTGACGGCCTGTCCGGCGTCGCCGCTCTTGAGGACCTTGACCTTGTACCCGGACTTCTTCTCGAAGTCCGCGAGCACGCTCTTGGACACGGCCCACGAGTCGTGGCTGACGAGGGTGACGGTCCTGGAGTCCGCCGCCCCCTTGGCGCCGGACGACCCGCACCCCGTCAGAGCGGACAGCGCCACGAGGCCGAGCCCGGCGGCCGCGGCCACGAACGTCTTGCGGTGCACTGGATGTCCTCCTGGGGTAGGCCAGGAAGAACGCGGCCCCGCCCGGAACGTCCGGGCAGGGCACAACAGCTTGAGTGGGTGACCGAACTTCCTACCCAGAATGACCTGGGCGAGGTTCAGAGGGTCTGCGGCCCGTCTGCCGCACTCTCAGCGCTGTGGCGCTCCCCTGTCGGAATATGAAGATGTGATGTGGCCAGATCCTATCGCTCCGTGGCCGCCAGCTGACCACAGGCCCCGTCGATCTCCTGCCCCCGGGTGTCCCGGATGGTGACGGGCACGCCATGCGCGGCGATGGCCTCCACGAACGCCCTCTCGTCCTCCGGCCGGGAGGCGGTCCACTTCGACCCGGGCGTGGGGTTCAGCGGGATGAGGTTGACGTGCACGGGCCTGCCCTTGAGCAGCCGCCCGAGCCGGTCACCGCGCCAGGCCTGGTCGTTGATGTCCCGGATCAGCGCGTACTCGATGGACAGCCGGCGGCCGGACTTCTCGACGTACTCGAACCCGGCGTCGAGCACCTCCCGCACCTTCCAGCGCGTGTTCACGGGAACGAGGGTGTCGCGCAGTTCGTCGTCGGGCGCGTGCAGCGAGATCGCGAGGCGGCACTTGAAGCCCTCGTCGGCGAACCGGTGGATCGCCGGGACGAGCCCGACGGTGGACACGGTGATACCGCGCTGGGACAGTCCCAGCCCGTCCGGCGCGGGGTCGGTGAGAGCCCGGACGGCGCCGACGACCCGCTTGTAGTTGGCGAGCGGCTCCCCCATCCCCATGAAGACGATGTTGGACAGCCGCGCCGGGCCACCGGGGACCTCGCCGTCCCTGAGCGCGCGCATCCCGTCGACGATCTGGTGGACGATCTCGGCGGTCGACAGGTTCCGGTCGAGCCCCGCCTGTCCGGTCGCGCAGAACGGGCAGTTCATCCCGCACCCCGCCTGCGAGCTGATGCACATCGTCACCCGGTCCGGATACCGCATCAGCACGGACTCGACGAGCGTCCCGTCGAACAGCCGCCACAGCGTCTTGCGGGTGGTCCCCTGGTCGGTCGACAGATGCCGCACCACCGTCATCAACTCCGGCAGCAGCGCCTCCCGCAGCTTGCCACGCGACCCGGCGGGGATGTCGGTCCACTGCTCCGGGTCGTGCGCGTACCGCGCGAAGTAGTGCTGCGAGAGCTGCTTGGCACGAAACGGCTTCTCCCCGATCTCGGCCACCACGTCCTTGCGCTCGGCAGGCGTGAGGTCGGCGAGATGCCGCGGCGGCTTCTTGGCTCCGCGCGGGGCGACGAAAGTGAGTTCTCCGGGTGCAGGCATAACCCCTCCAGTGTCGCAGATCAACTCCGGCGGCCCGGGCCGGAGCGGGGTGGGGACGGTCACCCGTGGGTGCTGTCTGTCAGCGTTGGTCGGCTTCGGACGGCCCAGACCCGGCCCCGGCCACTGCGAGGCGGATGCCGGGCTATAGTCGCGGGGTCGCGAAAAACGATGTCTCGCGGGTCCACCCGCCGGGCGTCGCACATACATCGACGCAGATGGTTCTGATCGGTGAGCGTCTCCTGCCGAGACCGGACACCCCGTCCGCTCACGGCGCTGACCATCGCCGACGCGTGTCGGCGCTACCCAGGGAGCGCAGCATGCAGAAGACCATCGCCATCGTCGGAGCGGGACTGGGCGGGCTGACGCTCGCCCGGGTGCTTCAGGCTCACGGTGTCGCCGCGACGATCTACGAGGGTGAGGCTTCGGCGACGACCCGTGCACAGGGCGGCCTGCTCGACATCCACGAGGAGACCGGACAGGTCGCGCTTCGCGCGGCTGGTCTGTACGACGAGTTCCTCACTCTGGTCCGCCCGGGCGAGGACGCCAAGCGTGTGGTCGACCGTCACGGCACGATCCTGTTCGACATGCCCGCGGACCCCGGTTCAGCCCGTCCTGAGGTGGATCGTGGCGAACTCAGGCGCCTGCTCATCGACTCGCTGGCGCCCGGGACGATCAGGTGGGGTCACAAAGTCGCCTCGGTCCGGCACCGTCCGGAGGGCGGCTACGTCCTCACTTTCGCGGAAGGTTCCGCCACGCGCGCCGACATCGTCGTCGGCGCGGACGGCGCCTGGTCGAAGGTGCGTCCGCTGCTCACGCCCGCCGAGCCTCTCTTCAGCGGAACCTGCTTCATCGAGATCGCCCTCGCCTCGGGCGGCCAGAACCGCCGGGCGAGCGTGGCTGCGATCGGCAGCGGCACGCTGATGGCCGTCGCGCCGGGCAAAGGCATCATCGCCCATCGCTACGCCGACGGGAGCGTGCGCGGATACGTGGCGCTGAACAAGCCCGAGGAGTGGATGGGGTCGATCGACTTCGGCGACCCGTCCGCGGGCCTCCGCCAACTTGCCGGCGAGTTCGACGGCTGGTCGCCGCTGCTCACCGCCTTCGTGACAGAGAGCGACGCGCAGCCGTGGCTCCGCCCCATCTACGCCCTTCCCGTCGGACTCACATGGGACAGGGTGCCCGGAGTGACGCTCGTCGGCGACGCCGCGCATCTGATGTCACCCTTCGCCGGCGAGGGCGCGAACCTCGCCATGTACGACGGCGCGGACCTGGCCGGCGAGCTGGTTGAGCAACCCGACATCGAGGTCGCGCTCAGCGCCTACGAAGAGCGGCTGTTCCCTCGCAGTAGCCACGCCGCCGAGCGCTCGGCGCAGAACCTGGAAGTCTTTTTCGGCCGGGAGGCACCGCAGAGCGCAGTCACTCTGTTCGATCACTCCTGATACCTCGGTCCGGGTTCGCGATCTTGCCGCGGACCCGGCGGGGAACGGGTACGGCCATCGCGTGATCATCGGGGGTCGGGTGAACTGCTGATGCTGGTGCGCTCAGACTCCCGCTGTCACTGCGGCGCCCAGGCCGATCGGGACGACGCCGGTCGTCACGCTGAGTCCCCGCAGGACGGCCGGCCGGGACACCAGGTGGCATCCTCGGCCGACGGCCCAGGTGAGCACCGACGGACCCCGAACCCGCCGGTCCGTGGCGAACACCAGAACCGGCCACCACCGGAAGGAAAGGAGCCAGAGCCGCGGTGAGGAAACCGGTGGCTGTTCAGACCTGCTGCTCGAACTCCAAGGCTTCGTACCGGCGCCCTGCGATGTCCTCGTGGGTGCCGACGATCAGCGTCTGGGTGTAGACGTCGCGGTCGATCGACTGACCGTGTATCTGCGCGAGGAGGACGAGATCGCCCTCGTCCGGAGCCGACTGCCAAGGGCTGGAGAAACCGCCCAGTTGGACGGCGACTCCGTATGAGGCGCCGCCCGCTGCCGCACTCCGCACGGCGTCCTCGAAATCGTCCAGGATGTCGTCCCGGTCCGCGCCACCGTCCAGGAACGCGCTGGTCGCCGGGGAGTCGCGCCAATCGGGTGAGACGGTCAGTCCCGGCACCGGATACAGAACATCCGGCTGGTAGACCCTGACCTGCTCCGGCTCCCCGTCGAGCTCGTACGTCGCCGAGCGTTCCGTGGTCCGCACGCCGGCGGGAACGTGGAGCACCACCGACGACTCCGGCTCGTACTCGATCTGGGTGAAGAACAACAGGCTCCCGTCTGACGGCAGCTCGATGTCCAGGGCTGCACGAGGGAGCGCCGCGCAATCGACGGTCAGCACCAGAGGGTTGCGCCCATCGGGCCAGTCGACGCCGTCCGGCAGGAAGGGGAGGCCTCCCGTGCGCGCGGCAGGACGGGCCTCTTCCCGCTGGGCGAGCGTCAGGCCGTGGAAAGCGACCAGGTGGAGGCACGGTCGGGAGCCGGCGAGCAGCTCCTGTGCGACCGGCCCGGGAACGCCATGCCTCGCGGCCGTCCGGAGAACGAGCTCTTCCACGATCGAAGTGGTCATACCGCGATCATGCCGGGACCCACTGACACCGACTGACCCCCAACTCCCGCTCCAGAAGGGCGCACTTACCACGCATGAGGGCGTGCCTTCGGCCGAACTGCTGTGGCGGCGAAAAGCAGCGCGCCGTGACCGCCGCCGGGATAAAGGTCCTGCCCACCGTCACCATCGAGCCCCATGACCGTTGGTGCTCAGGACGGTCCGCAGTCGCTGATAGCGGCCGAGGTCTTCCCAGGTGTCGTGGTCGGGCGGGCTGGGGTTACGGCGTCCGGTGCCCCAGGCCCAGACGCTTGCGGCGATGCCGGCGACGAGCGGTATGAGCAGCCACAGCAGGGCGCCCACGGCTTCACCCTCCCTCGATGAGATGGGACGGTCGGGCAGACAGGCAGTTCTCAGGGGCTCAGCTGCTTGGGTGCGCCGCCGGAGATGGCGATCTTGCGGGGCTTGGCGTGTGCGGCCAGCGGGATGCGCAGGGTCAGGACGCCGTTGTCGTAGGCCGCCTCGGTGGCTGCTGTGTCCAGTGCGTCGGACAGGGCCAGGCGGCGGGCGAAGCGGCCGGTGGGCCGCTCGGTGAGTACGGGCCGGGCGTCGACCGGGATCGGGGAGGGCCGCTCGGCGGTCAGGGTCACCGTGTGCTGCTGCGTGGTCAGCTCGATGGTGGAGCGGTCCATGCCGGGCAGGTCGAACTGCAGGTAGAGCGCTTCGTCGTCACGCCAGGCATCCGCCGGGATGACGCTGTCGGCCGATGCGCCGACATGCGCGAGCTGATTCACGAGCAAGTCGAGATCACCCACAACGCCCGGACGCGCAAGCATGTCCAATTTCTCCCTCCCTGAGGCAGCCGCGCAGGAACTGCGGCCCCACGATTGAGTACCACCATTCGTATAACCCCTCAGAAGATTGTCTGACAAGTGTTGGCTGCATGAAGTTGACAATGGCAGGCTCAATTCCCTGCCCGTGCTGTGAGTGTTGGTTTGCGCCGACGGCTTCGGACGCCGGGGCGGTCTGGTGGTCGGCGCAGGATGGCCGGGAAAGAAAGTTGAGCCCACAGTTGTCAACTTTCCGGCGTAGTGGTACATCAGAAGGAGAGCGAAGGACGCGAGAGCGAGAGAGACACCAAGGAGGAACTCAAGATGCTGATGCGTACGGATCCCTTCCGCGAGCTTGACCGGCTCGTCGAGCGGGTCTGGGGCACGGCCGCACACCCGGCGGGCATGCCGTTGGACGCCTGGCGTGAGGGTGAGACGTTCTTCGTGGAGCTGGACCTGCCGGGCGTGGACCCGGAGTCCATCGATCTCGATGTCGAGCGCAACGTCCTGACGGTGAAGGCCGAACGCAAGCCGGCGTACGGCCAGAACACCGAAACGGTGGTCACCGAGCGGCCCGCGGGGGCGTTCAGCCGGCAGCTGTTCCTCGGCGAGACCCTCGACACCGAGAAGATCGAAGCCTCCTACGAGGCCGGTGTGCTGAAGCTGCGCATCCCGGTAGCCGAGCAGGCCAAGCCCCGCAAGATCGCCATCAGCGGCCGCAGCGACCACAAGGAACTGGGCGGCTGACGCCACAGCAACACCACTGCCTCAGGGCCTCGGGCAGCAGTCCGAGGCCCTGAAACCGTCCCTGGCCCCGCCCGGGAACAACCAACCGTCGGTCACGAGGACGCGGGAAGGCGACGGTCCCCGTGACCGTGCCCTGGCCCAGCCGTGCACGGCCACAACCCGGTCGGCGTTCGTTGAGGGCAGGTGAGGGGGACAACATCATCGTCTCAGCGGCGCCGTCCGGGAACAGGCGGCCCCGACGGCTGAGGACCGCTGCCCTGTGCAGGCCATGCGGGGGATCTCCTTTGCCGTGCCGGTGAGTCACGAGCGGGGCGGACGCTCCGGCTCCCCGCCGTCGGCGTCGAACACCCTGGTGAAGGTGGCCCCGCACCGGCAGCGGGAGTGCTCGACAAGTTCCCCGGTCTCGGACACGCTCAGACCCTGGCTGAGCCGCACATGCACATGATCACCCATGAGGAGCTGCTTTCCTTGACGTCCCGTCCGGCCATGGTGGGGCCGGACGAGAAGGGCGGCAATGCCGCAGCTCACACCCACGCCCGACCACGACGCCTCCCTGCGCAGGGGACTGAAGCGCCTGAGCGCGTGCCCGGTCAACGACCGGTTGGGGACGAGTGGGTCGACCGTTGGGAACCTGTCGTGCCGGACTGCGGCTGGGGGTGACCGGCGGCACGCAGCATCGGCGCGCTGTGCCGCTCGCGACGGTGGCCGCCCTCGGCCGGGACACGGCTGCGGGGCGCCTCGGCGTCACCGGGCAGCGGCACGGGCCGGCGCGCTACCAGGCACCCGACCCAGCGGCGGCCGCAGTGCTCGCACGGTGGTGCGCCCTGCGGGGTGTAGGGGGAAGGTACGGCGGTGTTGTCGCGGTAGAAGACCTCCCATTCGGCGTCGAGAGCGTCTCGGTAGCGCTGCACGTCGTAGTCGACGCTCCAGCTGTGCCAGCACGAGCCGCAGGTGAACTCCACGCGTTCGACAGCGAGTTCGGTGATCACTGCACTGCACCTCCCGTCCGGTGTAGTGGCGCGGTTCGGGGCGTTGACAGGGCTGCGCCCAGGGAGGGGTGAACGGGCTGACGGAGGCAGCGAAGTCACGCAGTTCCCGGGCAGTGGCCCCGTCCAGGGCGCCTTTGATCTCCATCACGGCCCAACTGTTCTCCCAGTGCGCCGCGAGGAAGCCCAGCCGTCTCGTTCAACCCCTTCGCCACCGGCACTGCGTCCCGCAGTCCCGGGAGCACTCCTGACACCTCCCCTATACCTCGCACAGGCTTGACAAGACAAGGCTCAGGTTTTATCTCAAAGGGTAGGCAAGTCAGAAGAGAAACAGCAGTTCACAATGGGCGAGGGGGTGGCCGGACGTGCCGGTGCGGGAGCCGCAATCCGACCTGTACGCGGTGCTGGGGGTGCAGCCTTCGGCGACGCCCGAAAAGATCACCTCCGCCTTCCGCGCCCGGGTGCGGGAACTGCGCCCCGACACCCGCGTGGACGCGGCCACCGCCGCACGGTTCGGCGAGGTGCGGGCAGCGTACGAGACACTGCGCGATCCGGCCCTGCGGGCAGCCTACGACCAGCGCCACGCGCATCAGCCAGGGCCGGTGCCCGGTCGTCCCGCGTGGAGGTACACCGCGGCGCTCGGGGCCATCCGCCGCGAGCCGCCGCTGCGTGCGGGTCCGGTCCGGTGGATTCCCGGCCGGTGAGGCGAAGAACGAGGTGAGGACGAGGAGGGAGAGCAAAATCGCCTTCAGCGGGCCGCGGGAGGAGATTGCGCCGTCGGCCGACCGGCCGTTGGGGCCTCCCCACGACTACGGACGAGGCACCTGGCCTCCCCCTCGCCCGCACTCACCGGAGCCAAGGAGCTGAAGAAGGGTGGTGGCAGACGTGGCCTTGCGCCGCGAAGCGTTCCTCGACCAGGTGAAGGAACGCGGTGAGTACGAAACCGAGCACGAAGCACAGCGCGCGGCGCGCGTGGTCCTCGCGCTGCTGGGCGCACATCTGGTCGGCGAGGTGCGCGCCCAGCTGGCGGCGTGCCTGCCCGAAGACTTCGCCCTGATCCTGCTCAACCCCCTGCAGAGCGCCGAGCCGCTGCCGCCGGAGAGGTTCGTGCGGGCGACGGCAGCCTGGATCGAGGGGGCCACCGAGCAGACCGCAGCCTGGGACGTCAGCGCCGTCCTCAGCGCCGTCGCCGACGCTGCCGACGACGACCTCCTGGCCCAGGTCCTGCTCCAGCTCCCCGCAGGCTACGACCTGCTCTTCGGCCGCCCCCAACCCACCTGACCGAGCCACCGCGCCCGGTGCTCGCACACCCGCCGCCCAACAACCACCCGATGACCACGCCCGCGCGGCGCCGGGCGGTGCAGTGCGGCCCGTCAGGGCTGATGCCCGCTGATGTCACCGGTGGGGTCGTCAGGCCGGCATGACCGCCGCGGTGGTGCGTTTGCCCACCGGCTCGCGGATGCACCTCGAAGCTCGGGCACACGGCCATCACGATTTCCAGGCCGTGCTCGCCGACGGGGCCCGGATCAGCGTGCTGCGCCACCGGCAGGGCCGCGGAGTACGAGGGGATCCGGGCCGCGCTGCGCCAAGCGTTGCTGGAGATCCTCACGCTGGCCGGCTACGCGGTCCGGGCCCCCGTACCGGTGCGGTACGGGGGCCCGTGCGGTCCTGCGCGCGGCTCAGGCCGAGCCGACGAACAACACCATCAGCAGCCACACCACCGGAGCCGTCGGCAGCAGTGAGTCCAGGCGGTCCATGATGCCCCCGTGGCCCGGGAGCAGCGTGCCCATGTCCTTGATGCCCAGGTCGCGTTTGATCATCGACTCGCCGAGGTCGCCGAGCGTGGCGCTGGCCGCGACCGCGAGGCCGAGAACGAGACCTTGCCACCAGGCGCCGTCCTCGATGAGGAACTGCATGCACAGCGCGCCCGCGACCATGGCGAACAGCACCGCGCCGAGCAGCCCCTCCCGCGTCTTGCCGGGGCTGATCCGCGGGGCGAGCTTGTGCCTGCCGAAGCGCCAGCCGACGGCGTACGCGCCGGTGTCGCTCACCACCGTCAGCGCCAGGAAGGTCAGCACACGCCACGGGCCGTCGTCGGCGGTGAGCATCATCGCGACGAACGTGGCCAGGAACGGGACGTAGAACGCCGCGAAGACGCCCGCCGTGACGTCCTTGAGGTAGCCCTCCGGCGGTTCGGTCATCCGCCAGACCAGCGCGGCCAGCGCGGTCAGCGCCATCGCCACCCAGGCGCCCTCCGCGCCCCGCAGGTACCCGGCGACGACCATCGCCGCACCCCCGAGCGCCAGCGGGACCAGGGGCGCCTTGATGCCCTTGCGCTCCTGCAGCCTGCTGGTCAGCTCCCACAGGCCCACGACGACGGCGACCGCTATGACGCCGACGAACACGGCCTTGACGACGAACAGGGAGGCGACGATCACCACACCGAGCCCGACGCCGACCCCTATGGCCGCACCCAGGTCCCGGCCCGCGCTCTTCTTCTGCGGCGCGGGCGCGGGCGCCGGCTGCGGGGCGTCGGGCATGGGCTCCGGATTCTGCGGCGCCGCCCCGTGGGGCGATGTCCGCGGCATGTCATACGGTCCGTAGGGGTGGGCCTGCGGTGTCTCCTGGTCTCCGCCGAACGCGGGTACGTCGGGCACGCTGGGCATGGGGCGAGTCTGCTGCGCGTCCTGCGCATCGTACGCGGGCCCCGCCGGAGCAGGTCCCTGGACCGGCCCCCGGTCGGTGGGCCCCCAGTACCCGGCCGGTGGCCCGGTGTGCGGCGGAGCGCCCCAGGAAGAGTCGTTCATCAGACCTCGAGCAGCTCCGCTTCCTTGTGCTTGAGGAGCTCGTCCACCTGGGCGACGTACTTCGCGGTGGTGTCGTCGAGTTCCTTCTCCGCACGGCGGCCCTCGTCCTCGCCGACCTCGCCGTCCTTGATCAGCTTGTCGATGGCGTCCTTGGCCTTGCGGCGGACGGAACGGATGGACACCTTGGCGTCCTCGCCCTTGCCCTTGGCGACCTTGATGTACTCGCGGCGGCGCTCCTCGGTGAGCTCGGGGAACACCACGCGGATGATGTTGCCGTCGTTGCTCGGGTTGACGCCCAGGTCGGAGTCGCGGATCGCCTGCTCGATGTTGCGCAGCGCGGTCTTGTCGAACGGGGTCACGACCGCCATGCGCGGCTCCGGCACGGAGAACGAAGCCAGCTGGTTGATCGGCGTCGGCGCGCCGTAGTAGTCGGCCACGATCTTGTTGAACATCGCCGGGTGTGCTCGGCCGGTGCGGATCGCGGCGAAGTCCTCCTTGGCGACCACGACGGCCTTCTCCATCTTCTCCTCGGCCTCGAGGAGGGTCTCTTCGATCACCACTTGCTCCTGCGTGTCTTGAGTAGGCCCGGCTGCGGTTCCTTGGCGGCGGCGGCCGGCTGCGTCGCGTCTTCTTCCTGCACGGTTCCCGACCGGCAGGTCATTGTCCATCCCCCGGCGAGGTCCCGGGTGGTCCGGTCAGGCCCGGCTGCCCTGATCACCCACAAGCGTGCCGATCTTCTCACCCTTGACGGCCCGCGCGATATTCCCCTCGGCCAGCAGCTCGAACACGAGGATCGGGAGCTTGTTGTCACGGCACAGGGTGATCGCCGTGGCGTCGGCGACCTTCAGATCGCGGGTGATGACCTCTCCGTAGCCGAGGGCGTCGAACTTGACCGCGTCCGGGTTGGTCTTGGGGTCGGAGTCGTAGACCCCGTCCACGCCGTTCTTGCCCATGAGCAGCGCCTCGGCGTCGATCTCGAGGGCGCGCTGGGCGGCGGTGGTGTCGGTGGAGAAGTACGGCATGCCCATACCGGCGCCGAAGATGACCACGCGGCCCTTCTCCAGGTGGCGCACGGCGCGCAGCGGGATGTACGGCTCGGCGACCTGGCCCATGGTGATGGCGGTCTGCACCCGGCTGTCGATGCCCTCCTTCTCCAGGAAGTCCTGGAGGGCGAGGCAGTTCATCACGGTGCCGAGCATGCCCATGTAGTCCGAGCGGGCGCGGTCCATGCCGCGCTGCTGGAGTTCGGCGCCGCGGAAGAAGTTGCCGCCGCCGATGACGACCGCGATCTCGGCGCCGTCGCGCACGACGGCCGCGATCTCACGGGCGATCTTGTGCACCACGTCCGGGTCGACGCCCAGGCCCCCGCCGCCGGCGAACGCCTCTCCGGACAGCTTCAGCAGAAACCGGCCGTGTACTTTGCCGTCGTCGCTCTTCTGGTCCTTGGTGGTCATGGGGATCCCGCCTCTGTTACGTGGTGCACATGCGAAGAAGGCCACTGCCGGTTGGGGTCGCTTCTCGCTCCCATGCGCGGCAATGGCCTCCTCGTCAGATCTGCTGTCGTCCGCCACATGCCCGGGTGTGACGGTGTACGCGGACGACTGCTGTCGACCCTATCGGGATTTCCCCAGGGTCACGCGTCGATCGCGGTACGGACTCAGATGCCGACCTTGATGCGCGCGAAGCGCTTCAGGGTGACACCGGCCTCGTCCAGAACCTTCTGGACCGACTTCTTGTTGTCCAGCGCATACGGCTGGCCGAGCAGCGTGGCGTCCTTGAAGAACCCGTTCAGCCGACCCTCGACGATCTTGGCGATCGCGGCCTCGGGCTTGCCCTCGGCGCGGGTGGTCTCCTCGGCGATGCGGCGCTCGGACTCGACGACGTCGGCCGGCACGTCCTCCTTGGCGAGGTACTTCGGCGCGAAGGCGGCGATGTGCTGGGCGATGCCCTTGGCGACCTCGGCGTTCGGCTTGTCGAGCTCGACGAGGACACCGATCTGCGGGGGCAGGTCGGGCATCGTGCGGTGCATGTAGGCGGTGACGTAGCCGTCGGAGAACTGCGCGAAGCGGTCCAGGACGATCTTCTCGCCGAGGTTGGCGTTGGCCTCGTCCACGAACGCCTGGACGGTCTTGCCGGCCTCGATCTCGGAGGCGAGCAGGGCGTCGAGGTCGGCCGGGGAGGTCTTGGCGACGTGCTCGGCGATGGTGGTGGCCACGGCCTGGAACTTGTCGCCCTTGGCGACGAAGTCCGTCTCGCACTTCAGCTCGACCAGGACGCCGGAGGAGTTGTCGTCGGCGATGATGGACACGACGGCGCCGTTCTCGGCGGAGCGGCCCTCGCGCTTGGCGACGCCCTTCTGGCCCTTGATGCGGAGCGCCTCGACGGCCTTCTCGACGTTGCCCTCGGCCTCGTCCAGCGCCTTCTTGCAGTCCATCATGCCGGCGCCGGTGAGCTCACGGAGCTTCTTGACGTCGGCGGCGGTGTAGTTCGCCATGAGTCTGTGAGTCTTTCTCGAAGTCTTGGGAGATCGGAGATCTGCGCGGTCTGCGGTCTACTGAAGTACCGCGGACCGCGGACCCGGTGCTGACCTACGGGTGAACAGCGGGGGCGGACTTCATGCCGCCCCCGCCGTCAACGCTGAGGTCAGGCCTGCTCGCCCTCGGCGGCCGGAGCCTCGGCAGCCGGAGCCTCGGCAGCCGGAGCCTCGGCGGCCGGAGCCTCGGCCGCGGGGGCCTCGGCGGCAGGGGCCTCGGTGGCCTCGGCGGCGGCCGGGGCCTCGTCGGCCTTCTTCTCGCCCTCGAGCAGGTCGCGCTCCCACTCGGCGAGCGGCTCGCCGGCGGCCTTCTCGCCCTTGTCACCGGTGGCGACGCGAGAGCGGGAGATGAGGCCCTCGGCGACGGCGTCGGCGATCACACGGGTGAGCAGGGTGACGGAGCGGATCGCGTCGTCGTTGCCCGGGATCTTGTAGTCGACCTCGTCGGGGTCGCAGTTGGTGTCGAGGATGGCGACGACCGGGATGTTGAGCTTGCGGGCCTCGCCGACCGCGATGTGCTCCTTCTTGGTGTCCACGATCCAGACGGCGCTGGGCACCTTCTGCATCTCGCGGATACCGCCGAGGGTCTTCTCCAGCTTGGCCTTCTCGCGGGAGAGGACCAGCAGCTCCTTCTTGGTCAGACCGGAGGCCGCGACGTCCTCGAAGTCGATCTGCTCAAGCTCCTTGAGGCGCTGCAGACGCTTGTAGACGGTGGAGAAGTTGGTGAGCATGCCGCCCAGCCAGCGCTGGTTGACGTAGGGCATGCCGACGCGGGTGGCCTGCTCGGCGATGGCCTCCTGCGCCTGCTTCTTCGTGCCGACGAACATGACCGTGCCGCCGTGGGCGACGGTCTCCTTGACGAACTCGTAGGCGCGGTCGATGTACGACAGCGACTGGAGCAGGTCGATGATGTAGATGCCGTTGCGCTCGGTGAAGATGAAGCGCTTCATCTTCGGGTTCCAACGACGGGTCTGGTGACCGAAGTGGACGCCGCTCTCCAGCAGCTCCCGCATCGTGACGACGGCCATGGCCGTATCTCCTTGAATTTCTCGGTTGTGCCGCGGATGCCGGACGGCTCCCGCGCCTGACGCCCGCGATGCGCCGTTGCCACATGAGGACCGAGGGGCGCTGACACGAACGGACCGTCGCCGGTCACGCCTCGCGTCGGGGCGTGCGAAGTCGACCCGGTGACCCGGATCGCCACAAGAAGTGTACGGGACCGGCGGGCCGCCGGGTGACGCCCATGTCCACAACCCGTGTGCCGTCCACAGACCGGGGCGGGGGCCGGCGGCGGTGCGGGACGGTTCTCGCATGCGAGTGAAACGATGCGCGGGCCTGTGGCTGCTCCTGCCACTGGCTCTGACGGTGAGTGCCCTGTCTCCCCTGGCCCTGTCCTCCCTGGCGCGGGCGGACACCACTGGACCCCCGGCCGCCGAGCCACCGGTCCCGGCGATCGGGCGGGCCTGGCCGGTGGGCACCCGGCCGGCGGTGGTACGCGGCTGGGAGCCCCCGGCGTCGGTGTACGGCCCCGGTCACCGGGGCGTGGACCTGGCGGCCGCCGCTCCGGCTCCGGTGCGGGCGGTGGCGGCGGGCCGGGTCTCCTTCGCGGGGCGGGTGGCCGGACGGGGGGTGGTGGCCGTGGAGCTGGCGGGCACCGGCCTGCGCACGACCTACGAGCCGGTGACGCCCTCCGTGCGGAAGGGGGACGCGGTGGAAGCGGGCGAGATGGTGGGCAGGGTGGAGTCCACGGGCGGACACTGCGGGGGCGGGTGCCTGCACTGGGGCCTGCTCAGCGGGCACACCTATCTGGACCCGCTGTCCCTGCTCCCGCCGTGGCTGCTGCGCAGCGGCCCGTCGCGACTGCTGCCGGTGCTCGGCGTTCCGCTGCCCCGGTAGCGCCGGCGGACGGCGCGGCCGGCGTCAGCCCCGTACGCCGTGCAGAGCCATACCCACCGCGGCATCCGTGATCTCGGCCGGGTGCTCGGCGGCGCCCAGCTCGATCCGCCGCACGGCCGCGTCCACGACGCCCTGCAGCAGCATGGCGGCGAGCCGGGGCTCCGCGTGCCCCATCTCGCCCAGGGCCTCGACGATCATCGCGACCAGCGCTCCGTGGGCCGCGCGGATCTTCTCCCGCGCCCCGGCGTCCAACTCGCTCGCCGAGATCGCCACGACGGCCCGGTGCCGCCGGTCCCCGACGAGGTCCAGCTGCCGGCGCACATAGGCCTCCACCTTGCCCTCGGGAGTGTCCGCCCGCTCCATCGCCGCCGCCACCTCGGCCGCCCACACCGGGAAGTCGACCTCGCACAGCTCCTCGACCACGGCGGCCCGTGACCGGAAGTACTCGTACACGGACGACCGCGCCAGCCCGGTCCGCTCGGCGAGCGCGGGGAAGGTCAGCGCCTCCGTCCCGCCCTCGGACAGCAGGGACCGCGCCGCGTCCAGGAGGGCGGCTCGCTGCATCGACCGGTGCTCGGCCACGGAGGCCGCTCGAATCCTTGGCACGCCGACAACTTTACAAATCTGTCGCTCTGGGGGCGAAGCTCGCCAGCTTGGCCCGTAGTTGCAGCACCGACTTGGTGTGGATCTGGCTGACCCGGCTCTCCGTGACCCCGAGCACGTTGCCGATCTCGGCGAGTGTGAGCCCCTCGTAGTAGTAGAGCGTCACGACGGTCTTCTCCCGCTCCGGCAGCGTGTTGATCGCCCGCGCCAGGAACCGTCTGAGTTCGCGGTCCTCGGCCACCTCGACCGGGTTGTCGGCATCGGTGTCCTCCAGCGTGTCCATCAGGGTCAGCCGCTCGCCGCCCTCACCGCCGGCGTGCAGCATCTCCTCCAGCGCCACCACGTTGGCCAGTGACAACTGGCTGAAGACCGCGTGCAGTTCGTCGACCTCGATACCCAGCTCGGCGGCCACCTCGGGCTCCGTGGGGGTACGTCTGAGCCGTGCCTCCAGCGTCGCGTACGCCCGCTCGACGTTCCGCGCCTTCTGCCGCACCGACCGGGGGATCCAGTCCAGGGCCCGCAGTTCGTCGATCATGGCCCCGCGGATCCGGGTGATCGCGTACGTCTCGAACTTGATCTCCCGGTCGATGTCGAACTTCTCGATCGCGTCGATGAGCCCGAAGACCCCCGAGGACACGAAGTCGGCCTGCTCCACGTTGGGCGGCAGGCCGACGCTCACCCGTCCCGCCACGTATTTCACCAGCGGCGAGTAGTGCAGGATCAGCTGCTCCCGCAGCCGCTCGTCCCCCGTCGCCTTGTAGGACCGCCACAGCTCGTCGAGCGTCGAGGGAGCGGGCGGCCGCACGCTGCCACCGTCGCGGGCGGCTGGGGGGATCGCCGCCCGGTCGGACCCGGAGGTGTGCTGGGGCATTCGTCGCCTTGTGCCGTTCTGCCGTGAAGTGCCGTGAAGTGCTGTAACTGAGAGGAGTGGACCGAAGAGGGATCGGGTGGGTGAGGTGTCTGCCTGGTGTCGAGTTGCCGCGGTCTGTGTCGAAGCCTTCGTGAGCGTAGCGTGACTGAGGAGTCGCGGTGCGCGAACGACGAGCGTCACCCCCTGCGGGGGCACCCGTGACGGCGCGTCCACGCTCGCCGGACGCATTGCTCTGCGTGACTGTCCGGGGGTGCCAACTCCGTGGAAACCCAAGGGTGTCGGGGGTTCCCCCGGACGGCCGAACACGCTCGGTCAACATCGGGTGCGATCGTCCTCGACCGGGTTCATCGCCTGGCGTGTCAACTTCCAGCCGTCGCCGTGTCGTTCCACGTAACCAAGTGCTCGGAGTTCGTACAGTCTGGCGACCGCCTCGTCCCGCGTGGTCTGCGCGCCGCACGCGATCTCCCCGGGCGGGGCCGGCCGGTGTGCGGGCAGGGCGGCCAGGACGCGCCGGGCGTCCGGCTCCAGCAGGTCGCGCGGCAGGACCGGGCCGCGCCGGGCCGGGGCGAGGTCACCGATCTCGCCGACCAGCTCGACGACCTCCGCGGCGTCGGTCACGAGCACCGCCTCGCCGCGCAGCAGCTCGTGCACCCCCGCCGAGAGGGCACTGGTGACGGGCCCGGGCACGCCCATGGTGTACCGTCCCAGCCGCTGTGCCGCCCGCGCCGTGACCAGGGCGCCGCTGCGGCAGGCGGCCTCCACGACCACGGTGCCCCTGGTGAGCGCCGCGATCACCCGGTTGCGCAGGATGAACCTGCTCGGTGTCGGGTGATCACCGGGCGGCAGCTCCCCGATCACGAGTCCCTGGTGCGCGATCCGGGCGATCAGCTGGGTGTGTCCGCGCGGGTAGGGCCGGTCGACACCGCAGGCGAGGACGGCGACGGTGGCACCGCCCGCGCCGAGGGCGCCCCGGTGGGCGGCGCCGTCGACGCCGTAGGCGCCGCCGGAGACGACCACCCAGCCCCGCTCGGCGAGCCCCGCGGAGAGCACGCCCGCCGTGTGGGCGCCGTACTCGGTGCAGGCCCGGGCGCCCACGACGGCGACCGATCTGAGCGCCCACATCCGCAGGCCGGCCCGGCCGCGCACCCACAACCCCAGGGGCCGGGCATCTCCGAGGTCGTCGAGCTGGCCCGGCCACTCGGCGTCCCCGGGGCACACGAACCGCACCCCGGCCGCCCGCGCGACCTCCAGGTCCCGTTCGGGCTCGGCCTGCCCGGCCCGGGCCCGCAGCCCCGCCCAGCGCGTGCCGCTCACCCCGGGCAGCGGCTCGTCCCGCTCCCGCAGCCGCCGGGCCACCTCCCGGACCCCGTGCTCCCGCACCCAGCGGCCGCCGGTCTCGTCACCGGGTTCGAGGACCCGGGTGAGGAGGACCCGGCACAGCCGTTCCTCGGGCGCAGCGTCCACCGCGGTCACGTCAGCGCTCCGATGGCCATCGGTACACCCCGGGGGACGCCGGTGCGCAGTTGGAGGGCCAGGGCGACGTCCGTGGCGTCCGGCCGGTCGTGGCCGACGAGGTCCGCCACCGTCCAGGCGACCCGCAGCACGCGGTCGATCCCCCGGGCGGTCAGCACGCCCCGCTCCAGGTTCCGCTCCGCCTCGTCCATCGCACCGCTCGCCGCGTGCCAGCGGCCGCGCAGCTCCCTGCCCGGCACCTCGCTGTTGGTCCGCCACGGGGTTCCGGCGAGGCGGGCGGCGGCCCGTTCCCGGGCCGCCCGGACCCGGTCGGCGACCGTCGCCGTGGACTCCCCGCGCGCACCGGGCTCGGTGAGTTCGGTCCGGGTGACGGGGTCGACCTCGACGCGCAGGTCGACCCGGTCGAGCAGGGGGCCGGAGAGCCGGGACTGGTAGCGGCGGATCGTCGAGGGCGGGCATTCGCACAGGGAGTCGCGCTGCGAGAACCGTCCACAGGGACACGGGTTGGCCGCGAGCACCATCAGGAACCTCGCCGGGAACCGCACGACGCCGGCGCTGCGCGCGATCACCACGTGGCCCGACTCGAGGGGCTGCCGGAGCGCGTCGAGCGTGTGGCTGTGGAACTCGGGGGCCTCGTCCAGAAAGAGCACGCCCCGGTGTGCCAGCGAGACGGCGCCGGGCCTGGCGATGCCCGGGCCGCCGCCGACGAGGGACTGCATGGTGGCCGAGTGGTGCGGGGCGCAGTACGGGGCGGTGTCGATGAGGGGCTTGCCCGGTGGCAGGAGCCCGGCGACCGAGTGCACGGCCGTCACCTCCAGGGAGTCCTGCCGGCCGAGGCGGGGCAGGACGGCGGGCAGCCGCTCGGCGAGCATGGTCTTGCCCGCGCCCGGGGGTCCTTCGAGGAAGAGGTGGTGCCCTCCCGCGGCGGCCACCTCCACCGCCGTGCGGGCTGAGCGCTGGCCGACGACGTCGGCGAGGTCGTGGACCTGCTCGTGCTGCGCGTCGCCGAGGCCGTGCACACCGGTGGCGGCTCCCGCGCCGGGCGCGCGCAGTCCGGCGAGGAGCGGGTCCGGGCGGCCCGGTTCGTCCGGTTCCTCCTCGGGTACGGGTTCGTCGGTCAGGACGGCGATCAGTTGCCGCAGGCTGCGGACGCCGAGCACCGAGACCCCGGGCACCAGTGCGGCCTCGGCGGCGGCGCACTCCGGGACGACCACCTGCTCGTACCCCGCGTCCGCCGCGGCCAGCACGGCGGGGAGGATGCCCCGGACCGGGCGGACCCGGCCGTCCAGTCCGAGTTCACCGATCATCACGATGTCGGCGAGGACCCGGGGGTCGATGCGCTCGGCGGCGCCGAGCACCGCGCAGGCGACGGCCAGGTCGAAACCGCTGCCTGCCTTGGGTACCGAGGCCGGGCTGAGGCCCACCGTGAGTTTCTTCTGCGGCCACTCGCCGCCCGAGTTGACGACCGCCGCCCGCACCCGGTCCCGGCTCTCCGTGAGGCTCTTGTCGGGCAGGCCCACCAGGGTGAACGCGGCGACGCCCGGTTCGAGGTCGGCCTGGACCTCGACCACCACGCCCTCGACGCCCACCAGTGCCACCGCACACGTTCGGGCGAATCCCATCAGGCCACCCCCCGTGCGTGCTCGACCACGGGCGAGCCGCGGTCGGGGAGCAGGACACCGATCAGGTCGATGCGGACACCGCCCGGCGGGGCGCCCCCGTGTTCCTGGGTCCAGCGTTCCGCCAGACAACGCAGGCGCCGTGCCTTGGCCGGTGTGACCGCGGCCATGGGGTGTTCGAAGGAGCCGGCCCGGCGGGTCTTGACCTCGCAGACCACCAGGATGTCGCCGTCCCTGGCCACGATGTCGATCTCACCCGTCCTGCCGCAGCGCCAGTTGCGCTGCAGGACGGTCATCCCGGCCGCCCCCAGCCGGCGCGCGGCCAGGTCCTCGCCGTACTTGCCCGTCGCACTGCGTTGTGCGTTGTGTGCCCTCATGTCGGCACCACCTCCGGCGCCAACGATGAGGGCGGTTCAGCGGACTATTGGATCTTGGTGGACAAGTCCGCGGTTGTGGACAACCCCGTCACCCGCCCGGGAGCTCCAGGTCGCTCTTGTTCAGCTCCTCGATGTTCACGTCCTTGAACGTGAGGACGCGCACCTGCTTCACGAAGCGGGCCGGCCGGTACATGTCCCACACCCAGGCGTCCGCCATGGACACCTCGAAGAACACCTCACCCTGGACCGAGTGCACCTGCATCTCGTAGTCGTTGGTGAGATAGAAGCGCCGTTCGGTCTCGATCACGTATTTGAACAGACCGACGACATCGCGGTACTCCCGGTAGAGCTTCAGCTCCATCTCGGTCTCGTACTTCTCGAGGTCCTCGGCGCTCATGGCATGTTCCCCTTCACCGTGCGATCCCCCCATTGTGCGTCAGTCCCGCAGGCCCCTAGACGATTTCCGGGTCAAGGGTGACGGGCCTGGCCGGGGGACCTTCGTCGAGCAGCCTGCCCAGGAGCTCGGCGAGTCTGGTCGGATACACCGTCTCATGTGCCCGGGTGAGTTCCCGGTACGTCCACCAGCGTGCTCCGGCGACACTGCGCCGCTCCAGCTCGGTGAGGGCCGCCGCGCGGGTGTCGGTCTGGGCCGTACGGGCCAGGTAGTACCACTCGTCCTGGTCCCAGCGGCGGCCGGCGAACGGGAACGAGCACATGCGCCGCCACAGCACCGGGCCGAGTTCGACCTCGGTGATGCCGGTCTCCTCGGCGAGTTCCCGCAGTGCGGCCTCTTCGTGCGTCTCGTCGCCCTCCAGTCCTCCGCCGGGGGTGAACCACCAGTCGTCGGCCGGGTCGTCCGGCTCGTGACCGTGCAGGAGCAGGATGCGGTCCTCGGGGTCCAGCAGGATCACCCGGGCCACCTTGCGCAGTCCGCCGCCGCGGGAGTCCGGGTCCGGCTCGGTGACCTCAGCGGGCACCGGCGGGCTCCGCGGTTCGCGCCGGTGAGCGCTTGCCGCCCAGTCGCTTGGCCACCGGGCCGTAGGCCGAGCCGCCCAGGATGAGCACGGCGCCGCCGATGATCAGCCAGACGATCGTGCGCAGCGGGCCCGGCTGGGAGAGGGCGCCGAGGGCCTCGAAGCCGGTGGGGCGCTTCAGCATGCCGTTCATGGGCCAGATGACGGCGTCGACGCGGGCGGAGACGGCGCTGCGGGAGACGGTGCCCCTGGCGGCGTCGGTGAGGTGTGCGGTGGAGTCGAGGGAGCCCTGGCGCTCGTCGCCGAGGAGGAAGAGCCGGCCCTTGGGCACGGTCACCGTCGGGATCTGCTTGTCCTCGGCCGGACTGCCCTTGGGCAGGTAGGGCTCGTCGATCTGCTTGCCGTTCACGGTCAGCTTGCCGTCGGTGCAGCAGGAGACGGTGTCACCGCCGACCGCGACCACGCGCTTGACCACGTTCGCGCCCGTCACCCACGTCTTGTCCCGGAAGACCACGACGTCGCCGCGTCGCACCTCGTCGCCGTCGACGCGCTGGGCGAGCACCCGGTCGCCGGCGGCGATCGTCGGCGACATCGAACTGGTGGGCACGGTGTACGGCCGGTAGACCAGCGCCCCCCAGCCGAACCCGCCGAGGAACATCACCAGGCCCAGTGCCACGACCACCCCGGACAGCCGCTGTCCCAGCCGGCTGCCTGTCCGTGCCGCTGCTGTGCTCCCGCCGCTGTGCGGGGCCGTACGCGTCGTGCTCTCGCCACCCATGGCCCCGCACCCTACCCGGCGGTACCGAACGGGGGCAGCCCCTCTTTCCCGATCTTGGTCAGCTCTTGCGCTTCCGCCGCCACACCGCCACCGGAAGCACACCCGTCAGAGCGATGGCCTGCGGCGCCACCGAGAGGGGCGCCATGGCGGCCGACTGCTGGTCGAGGCCCGGCTGGTCGAAGGTGTCCGGAACCGGCAGCGTGCCCCAGCGGTTGATCGGCCAGGCCTTCACGATGGCGCGTCCGACGACGTCCTTGACCGGAACCATGCCGTGGTACTTGTCGTCCTGGTTGTAGCGCGAGTCGCGGGAGTTCTGGCGGTGGTCGCCCATGACCCAGACGTAGCCCTTGGGCACCTTGACCTTGAACTGGCCGCCCGAGTCGTCATCCGTGCAGGGCGTGTTGCCGGGGTAGACGTACGGCTCGTTCAGTGCCTTGCCGTTGACCTTGAGCGGGCCGGTCTTGTTGCACTCGACGGTGTCGCCACCGACTCCGATCACCCGCTTGATCAGGTCCTTCTCCTCCGCCGACGGCATCAGGCCGATCCAGCTGAGGACCTTCTGCACGGCGTTGGGTTCGGGCGTGGGCTCACCGGCCAGCCACTCGCTGGGGTCGTGGAAGACGATGACCTCGCCGCGCTCCGGCTCGGAGCCGAACCACGGGGTGAGCTTGTCGACCAGGACCCGGTCGCCCTCCTGCAGGGTGTTCTGCATCGAGTCGGAGGGGATCGAGAAGGCCTGTACCAGGAACGTCTTGATCAGCAGGGCCAGCACCAGCGCGATGCCGATCAGGATCGGCAGCTCCTTCCAGAAGGAGCGCGGTTTCCTCGGAGCCGGCGTCGAGCCACCGGCACCCTGGTCCCCGGCCGGGGGCTGCTGCTCGCCCGGCGCCGCACCGTCACCGTCGCCCGCCGCGGGATCATTCCCTGCGGTCACGGCGTCGTCCGCACCGGGGGTCGCGTCCACGGGGCGTCCGCGGTCCTCCTCGCCGTCGTGTCCTGACCGTGCGCCAAGGGCCACATCCCCCACGCCAACTCCTCACTCTGCGCCGCCGCCTGCCCCATCCACGGTGCAGGCCCACCACTCCCATAACGAGCGGAAGTTCCGCAGGGCTCGGGAGTTGGATCGTTCCGTTCGGATCGTCGGTGACAACCCTATGCGACGGCTGCGGTGCCGAGGCCGTCGCGGACCCCGCGTCGGTGACGGAAGAAAAGGTTTGCGGTTCCTTGAGACGGGTCCAGTGCCCCAGTGGCCAGCCGATGACCATGGCGCGTCCGACGACCGACTCCTCGGAGACCGTGCCGCCGTACTTGGTGTTCTGGTGATAGCGGGAGTCCGCCGAGTTGCCCCGGTGGTCGCCCATCACCCACAGCCGTCCCTTGGGGACGGTGATGTCGAACGGCATGAGGGACGGGGCGTTGCCCGGGTACAGGTAGTCGGTCTCGCTCAGGGGAACGCCGTTGACCGTCACCCGGCCCTGCGCGTCACAGCACTTGACGTGATCGCCGCCGACCCCGATGACCCGCTTGATGAGGTCCTTTTCGTTGTCGGAGGGCAGCAGGCCGATGAACTGGAGCCCTTCTTTGGCCTGCTTGACCACCACGGGGTCGTTCTTGGTCGTGGTGGTCTTCTCGTCCTTGAGCCATCCGCCCGGATCGTGGAACACCACGACGTCGCCGCGCTGCGGCTTGGAGCCGAACCACGGGGTGAACTTGTCGACCAGGACGCGGTCGCCGATCCGGATCGTCTCCTCCATGGAGCCCGAGGGGATCACGAACGCCTGGACGAGGAAGGTCTTCAGCACGAGCGCTATGAGCACGGCCACGCCCACCAGAAGGGGGATCTCCCGCATGGCGCCGCGCCTGCGCTTGCGCTTGACCTTGCGCTGCAGCTTGCGCCGCTCGGCGCGGCTGCGCCCGCCGGACGACGGACCGGAGGTGCGGCGGAACCCGGTGGGCAGCAGGCTGTCGGCGGGGGTTCCGGGCACGCCGCGCGGTTTGCCGCGGTTACCCATGGGCGCCCTCCGCGGCGGCGGGCACGCGCGCGTAGGCGGCGGGTCGCCTCAGGTGGGTGAGACGGTCGTACGGCCACACGATCCAGTCGGCCCTCCCGATCACGTCGCCGACGGGGATCATGCCGCCGCCCGGCGAGCCCAGGTGGTCGCGGGAGTCGCTGGAGTCGCTGCGATGGTCGCCCAGGACGAAGAGCGTGCCGTCGGGCACCTCGACGTCGAAGGGCACGTCGGACGCGCTGTCCCCGGGGTGGAGGAACGCCGTTTCGTCGACCGGCCGGCCGTTCACTTCGATCCTCCCCTCCTTGTCGCAGCAGACCACGTGGTCTCCCCCCACACCTACAACGCGTTTGACGTAGTCGGCGTCCCCGAAATACCCGGTGCCGTCGAACACAATCACGTCGCCACGGCGCGGCTGGGCACCGAAACGGTACGCCAACTTATTTACGAGAACGCGGTCCCCGATCCTCAATCCCTGTTCCATGGATCCGCTGGGAATCTGGAAGGGCTGAACCACGAACGTGCTGAGGAGGAGCAGGAACACCAGGCAGGCGAAGAGGGTGAGGGTGATCCGCCCGCCCGGCAGCCGGTCGGTGATCCGCGACACCAACGCGAAACGCGACCGATCCTCCGTGCCTCCGGTGTCGTCGGGGCGGGAGGAGCGGTCGCGCTCCGTGGGCTGTGCTTCGGCGTCCATCGGGGCCAGATGCTATCCGCCCCCGCTGTGAACTCCGCGGAGAGCTCAGCTCTCGCGCTTCTCCTTGATCTTCGCGGCCTTGCCGCGCAGCTCGCGCAGGTAGTACAGCTTGGCGCGGCGCACGTCACCGCGGGTGACGAGCTCGATCTTCTCCACGATCGGGGTGTGCACCGGGAAGGTGCGCTCGACGCCGACCGAGAAGGAGACCTTGCGGACCGTGAAGGTCTCGCGGACACCGGAGCCCTGGCGGCGGATCACAACGCCCTTGAACTGCTGCACACGGGAGCGGTTGCCCTCGATGACGCGGACGTGGACGTTGACGGTGTCACCCGGGCGGAAGGCCGGGATGTCGCTGCGCAGCGACGCGGAGTCGACGGTGTCGAGCAGGTGAGACATTTCGTCTGCTTTCTTCGCTGATGCCACAGGTCATCAACGGGAACTAGGTTTCCAGGAGGACTGCCGTGCGCGTCGGGGCGGACGTCGTGTCCCCCTGTGGCAGGGGCGCCCACCGGACGGACGCACAACAGCGGTCTATTCTTCCACGCCCTCGGTCCTGCGCCAAAATCGGCCGTAGGGCTCGCCGTCCGGGTCGGGCTCCCAGCCCAGGATGGACAGCATCTCGCGGTCCTTCTTGTCGAACGCCTTGGGGGCGCAGCGCTCGATGAGGTCGGGCCGGTTGGCCGTGGTACGCCTGAGGGCCTCGTCCCGGCGCCAGCGGGCGATCTTCCCGTGGTGGCCGCTGAGCAGCACGTCCGGGATGTCGCGGCCGCGCCAGAGAGGCGGCTTGGTGTAGACGGGGCCCTCCAGGAGGCTCGCCATCGCCCCGGGCGCGAAGGAGTCGTCGCGGTGGGACTCGGCGTTGCCGAGGACACCGGGCAGCAGCCGTGCCACGGCCTCGGTGATGACGAGCACGGCGGCCTCGCCGCCGGCCAGGACGTAGTCGCCGATGGACACCTCGTACACCGGGATCCGGGTGGCGTACTCGTCGATGACACGCCGGTCGATGCCCTCGTAGCGGGCCGGGGTGAAGACCAGCCAGGGGCGCTCGGACAGCTCGACGGCCAGCTCCTGGGTGAAGGGGCGGCCGCTGGGGGTCGGGACGATCAGCGCGGGCGCGTGGGAGCCCGTCTCGTAGCCGTCGGCGAGGACGGAGTCGAGGGCGTCGCCCCAGGGCTCGGTCTTCATGACCATGCCGGGGCCGCCGCCGTACGGGGTGTCGTCGACGGTGTTGTGGCGGTCGTACGTCCAGCCCCGCAGGTCGTGCACGTGCACGTCCAACTGCCCACGCGCGCGTGCCTTGCCGACGAGGGAGACGTTGAGCGGTTCCAGGTACTCGGGGAAGATCGTGACGACGTCGAGGCGCATTACGACGCGTCCCCCGGCTCCCGGGACGAGGCGATCTCCGCCCGGTCGTCGATCAGCCCCGGCGGCGGGGCGATGACGGCCCGCTGCTCCTCCAGGTCGATCTCGGTGACGATCTCCGCGACGAACGGGATCATGACCTCGGTCCCGTCCGGGCGTTCCACGATGAACAGGTCCTGGGTGGGCAGGTGCGAGATCTCGGTGATCCGGCCGACCTCCGTGCCGTCCTCGGTCACCACGTCGAGGTCGACGAGCTGGTGGTCGTAGTACTCGTCCTCCTCCTCGGGGAGTTCGTCCGGATCGACCTCGGCGATCAGGAGGGTGTTGCGCAGCGCCTCGGCGGCGTTGCGGTCGGCGACGCCCTCGAAGCGCAGGAGGAGCCGGCCGCTGTGCACGCGGCCGGTGGCGATGGTGAGCGGCCCCGCGGAGGCGGGGTCCGTGGTCAGTACGGCACCGGGTGCGAGCCGGAGTTCCGGCTCGTCGGTACGGACCTCGACGGTGACCTCGCCCTTGATGCCGTGGGCGCGGCCGATCCGTGCGACTACCAGCTGCACTGTGCTTGCTCTCCTGTCGGAACGACGAGCCGTAGGGCGGCTCATACGACTACGGGCCGGGGACGGCCCGAAGGCCTTCCCCGGCCCGAGCCGGTGCTGCTGCACGATCAGCGGACGTGATCCACGTCGACCAGGTCGACGCGGACACCGCGGCCGCCGATGGCGCCCACGACGGTGCGCAGGGCGCGTGCGGTGCGGCCGTTGCGGCCGATCACCTTCCCGAGGTCGTCGGGGTGCACCCGGACCTCGAGGACGCGCCCGCGGCGCAGGTTGCGCGAGGCGACCTGCACATCGTCAGGGTTGTCGACGATGCCCTTCACGAGGTGCTCAAGCGCCTCTTCGAGCATGCTGCTCAGGCCTCGGTCGACTCGGACTCAGCCGCGGCCTCGTCCTTCTTCTCAGCCTTCTTCTTCTGGGTGATCGCCTCACCCTTGCCCTCGTCGTCACCGCCGAGAGCGTCGAACGACGGACGAGCGGACTTCTGCTCGGCGACGAGCAGCGGCGCCGGGGCGGGCTCGCCCTTGAACTTCTGCCAGTCGCCGGTCTTCTTCAGAATGGCCAGCACGGGCTCGGTCGGCTGCGCGCCGACACCCAGCCAGTACGCCACGCGCTCGGCGTCCACCTCGATGACCGACGGGTTGTAGGTCGGGTGGTACTTGCCGATCTCCTCGATCGCACGGCCGTCACGACGGGTACGGGAGTCGGCGACGACGATGCGGTAGTGAGGCGAACGGATCTTGCCCAGACGCTTCAGCTTGATCTTGACTGCCACGGGAGTGGGTTCTCCTGGATTTGACGTGGTTGGGCACGGCGAGAATGCCGCGTGGGGTTGCGGTACCCGAGTGCCCGATGGACGCGTCAGCCGGAGGAGAGAGGGGTCCTGTGCGGCTGTCGAGTACAGCTAGCCATTGTGCCATACCCGGCGGGTCGCTTCGGTACGGGGGCGTGCGCGGGCATGCCTGAGAGGCACCCGGCGCGGAGGTGAGGTACGTCGGGTGCCCGCCCGCCGGACGGGAGCGGGTTACGGCTGCCACGAACAGCCGTAACCTCAGCTCGCCGCCGCCCCCACGACCTCCGGGATCCGGAACGGCTTGCCGCACCCGCCGCACACGATCGGGGCCTGGGCCAGGACCGACGGGACCACCCGGACGTTGCGGCCGCAGTCGCAGACCGCCTTGACGCGGACGCCGCCGCCGGACGAGCCGTGGCGGGCGGCCGGGCCGCGGAACGTACGGGAGGTGTCGGCGGACGTGGCCGCCGTGTGGGCCTTGAGGGCGCGCTGCAGGCGCTCGATGGTCGACCGGTAGCGACGCTTCGCCTCGGGGTTGAGCGTGACCAGCGAGAAGCCGCTGCTGGGGTGCGGCTCGTCGGGGTGGTCCAGGCCCAGCTCCTCGGCGATCGCGAGGAATCGGCGGTTGTGGTAGCGGCCGGCGCGGGAGGTGTCGCGCACTCCGCGCGCGGCGGCGATGCCGTGGACTGCTTCGTGCAGCAGTCGCTCGAAGGAGAGCTCGTGTCCGCAGGCGGACGAGGACTCTCCGATCAGGGACTCTGGCGCGGCGAGGTCAGGCAGCTCGGGGTGGTACCGCTGGATGTCGGACCACGCCTGCGCCAGCTCTGCGGCGAGGACAGGTGGTGTCTGTGTCGTGCTCACGTAATGACAACGAGCCGGGGTGCCGCAGTGTTCCGATTCCGGGGCATCCCAAATAATTTGCACGTACCCGTCAGTTTCACCTGATGCGTCCTGACGAGGGCGGGTGCGTTGATCTGCGGATATGCCGCACAGGTCGTAACAAGCCGGTACGTAGTGCAACGTACGGCCCAGCACGTACCTGGTGTCCGCGCGCCAAGCCGCCGTGTTCCGCAGGAGCCGCAAGAGGCGTTTCGGCCGCTCGCCGACCGGAGGGGCCGCGCTCAGTAAGCGCGTGCGACGAGCGCGACGTTACCCGGGGCGTCCTCGTCGGCCGGCACCGACCCGTCCTCGGCGACCAGACAGCGTACGGTCATCGCCTGCTCCGCCAGCTCGGCCTCGCCGTCCGCGCCGAGCGTCGCCCACGGGATGCGCGCCCAGCCGCCCGCGCCGACCGCCTCCACGGCCTCGTCGATCGAGGACACGTCCGTGGTGCGGGACTCGCGCCGCTCACGGGACTGGCTCAGCAGCAGCGCCTGGTCCTCCTCCAGCAGGCCGGGCAGGACGTCCGCCAGCGCGTCGAGCTTCACCGGCTCCTTGCCCCCGGGGATGCGCCGGGCGAGCATCGCGGTGCCGTTCTCCAGGTCGCGGGGGCCGACCTCGACGCGCACGGGCACGCCCTTGAGCTCCCAGTCGACGGCCCGGCGGCCGAAGGGCGTGTCGGTGCGGTCGTCGACCTGGACCCGCAGACCCGCCGCCTTCAGCCGGTCGCCGATCTCACGGACCTTGGCCAGAACCGCGTCGTCGCCCTTGATCGCGAGGACGACGACCTGGGTCTGCGCGAGGCGCGGCGGGACGCGCAGGCCGTTGTCGTCACCGTGCATCATCACCAGGGCGCCGATCATGCGGGTGGTCGAACCCCACGAGGTCTGCCAGACCAGCTCCTGCTTGCCCTCCTGGGACAGGTACTGGGTGTTGAAGGCCTTGGCGAAGTTCTGGCCCAGCTCGTGGCTGGTGGCCATCTGCAAGGCCTTGCCGTCGCCCATCATTCCTTCGAGCGTGAGGGTGTTGATGGCGCCGGCGAACCGCTCCTTGGCGGTCTTGCGTCCCGCTACCACGTCCATCGCCAGGACGTTCGTCATGAAGTCCTCGTACACCTCGCGGTGGATGTGCGAGGCGAAGTCACGGGCGTCCTCGTAGGTGGCGTGCGCCGTGTGGCCCTCCTGCCACAGGAACTCGGTCGTGCGCAGGAACAGTCGCGGCCGCAGCTCCCAACGGACCACGTTCGCCCACTGGTTGATCAGCAGGGGCAGGTCACGGTAGCTCTGCACCCACTTCGAGAAGTAGTCGTTGATGATCATCTCGGAGGTCGGCCGGACCACCGCCGACTCCTCCAGCTCCTTGCCACCGCCGTGCGTGACCACCGCGAGTTCGGGCGCGAACCCCTCGACGTGGTCGGCCTCCCTGGTGAGGTACGACTGCGGGATCAACAGCGGAAAGTACGCGTTCTGGGTGCCGGTCGCCTTGATGCGGGCGTCCATCTCCGCCTGCATCCGCTCCCACAGTCCGTATCCGTACGGTCGGATGACCATGGTGCCGCGCACCGGACCGTTGTCGGCCAGTTCCGCCTTGCTGATCAGATCCTGGTACCAGCGGGGGAAGTCGTCCGCCCGGGGTGTGAGAACGGGTGCCTTGGCCATGGCGAGATGGTACGGGCTCACGTTGCGAGGATGTGAATTCTCGCCACAGGCACCGGGAAGGCACAAAGAGGGCCCCTCGGCCACTGGACGCCGCCGCGAGCCCGGAGTTACCTGACATACGTGGAATGTGCGAGCGCACGGCACGGGGGCCACGCAACGGGGCACAGCGGCAACTCTCTGCGGATTGGGGCGCTTACCTATGACACCTACGCTCGTGCGACAACACCTGTCTCACGTGGGGGCGGCTCCCCGCGTGAACCTGTGCGCACGCGCGCGTGACTGGTCCGAGATTCAGGAGCGGATGCTGGTCCCGCTCTACGAGGCCGTCTACGAGCGACTTGAAACAGGCCCCGGCACAAGGCTGTTGGGCCTCGGCTGCGGCTCCGGACTCGCCCTGCTGATGGCGGTCTCCAGAGGGGCCGCGGTCGCCGGTGTCGACTCCTCGCCCGAACGACTCGCCCTCGCGCGGCAACGCCTGCAACCGGAGGGCTGGAACACACGCGCGCGTGTCCGCACCCGGATCCTCGCCGGATCCGTCCGGGACGTGGCCGGCCCGGACACCCCCGTCTACACCCTCGTCACCGCCTTCGACCCGGTCGGATCCCTGGCGGCCGGCTCCGAGGACCTCGCGGAGCTGCTCGCCGCGGCGACCCCGCTCGCCCGGCGCGGGGCGCCCGTGGTGCTCGCCGGCTGGGGCCCGCCGGAACGCTGCGCCACGTCGGCGGTGCTGCGGGCGACCGCCGGACGGGCGCGGTGGCGTCCCGCCCTGCGCGACGACCTGGAGGACGTCGCCCAGCGGGCCGGGCTGAAACCGGACGGCTCGGGCCGGGTCTCCTGCCCCTTCGGGTACGCCGACCCCGACAGCGCCGCACGCGGCCTGATGTCGACGGGCCTGCTCGACGGGGCGATCGCCGCGACCGACCAGGAGCGGGTCGGCAAGGAGCTGGCGGAGGCGCTGCACCCGTACCGGCGGGCGGACGGCACCGTCTGGATGCCGAACGTCTTCCGGTACCTGGTCGCCCGCGTTCCCTAGGGGGTGTCTTGTGGATCACGCCGGGGTCGCGGGGTCTGGCACGCACTCCCCCACTCTCGACTTCGCTCGAGCGGGAGGGGCCCCCACCGGCGTTGTCGTCGGTCCTCGACGCTCCGCGTCGACTCCCTCCTCCGCCTTGCAGCTGCACGCACCAGACCCCGCTCGGGTCGGCTGGAAGGCGCCGTCGGTCTCAACCGGCCTGATCCACAAGACACCCCCTAGGCGGTTCGTTGGGGCTCGTCCTTGGTCAGCCGGGTGATCCCCGCGATCCGGTACGCGTCGACCTCTTCGAGCGTCTCGTGCTCCAGCAGGGCGTGGGCGAGGGCGTCCAGCTTCCCGCGGTGGTCGCGCAGTTTGCGGCATGCCTCCTCGTAGCACTCGTCGACGATCCGCCGCATCTCGTCGTCGATGACGTCGAGGGTGTGCGGTGCGGCGGCGAGCCCGTACGCCTGCTGGGCGTCGCTCGGGAGGGCGGAGAGGCGACCGACGCGTTCGCTCATGCCCCAGCGGGCCACCATGCCGCGCGCGATGTTGGTGACCTGTTCCAGGTCGTTCTCCGCGCCCGTGGTGACGACCCCGTAGATCACCTCTTCCGCCGCCATGCCGCCCAGGGCGCCGATGATCCGGCCGCGCAGGTACTCCTCCGAGTGCGCGTACCGCTCGACCTCCGGGGTCGACATCGTCACCCCGAGGGCTCGGCCGCGCGGCACGATGGTGATCTTGCGGACGGGGTCGGCGCCGGGCTGCAGCATGCCCAGGAGGGCGTGGCCGCTCTCGTGGTAGGCGGTGCGGCGGCGGTCCTCCTCGGGCATGATCAGGGTGCGTTCGGCGCCCAGCTGCACCTTCTCCAGGGCTTCCGACAGGTCGGACGGGGTCACCTGCTCCTGCTTGCGCTTGACCGCGAGCAGCGCTGCCTCGTTGGCGAGATTGGCCAGATCCGCCCCTGTCATGCCGGGGGTCGTGCGGGCCACCCGGGCCAGGTCCACGTCCGCGGCGAGGGGGATCCCGCGCGTGTGGATCCGCAGGATGGCCTCACGTCCGCCGCGGTCCGGCGGCGAGACGTTGACCACCCGGTCGAACCGGCCGGGCCGAGTGAGCGCCGGGTCCAGGATGTCGGCGCGGTTCGTCGCCGCGATGACGACCACGCCCTCCGAGCCGGAGAAGCCGTCCATCTCGGTGAGGATCTGGTTCAGCGTCTGCTCGCGCTCGTCGTGCCCGCTCACCGAGGCACCGCCGCCGCGGGCCCGGCCGATCGTGTCGATCTCGTCGATGAAGATGATCGACGGGGCCACCTTGCGTGCCTCGGCGAACAGCTCGCGGACCCGGGAGGCACCGACGCCCACGATCATCTCGATGAACTCGGAGGCGGAGGCGGAGAAGAACGGCACGCCCGCCTCGCCCGCCACCGCCCGCGCCAACAGGGTCTTGCCGGTGCCGGGAGGACCCGCGAGCAGCACGCCGCGCGGCATCTTCGCGCCCATCCTGCGATAGAGGTCCGGGTGTTCCAGGAAGTCGACGACGTCGTCCAGCTCGCCCTTGACCTCGTCGATGCCGGCCACGTCGGCGAACGTGGTGCGCTGGGTGCCCGGCCGCAGCTCGACCGGTCTGGGCGGCGCCTTGCGGCCGAGCATGCCCCCCGGGCCGCCGAGACCGCCCGCCCGCAACCGCCGCGCGAAGAAGAGCCACACCGCCACCAGGACCACCAGCGGCACCAGGGAGAGCAGCAGGTTGGACAGCAGGCTGCGCTGCTGCACCACCGGCTGCGCGGTCACCGTGACGTGGTGGCTGCTCAGGTTCTGCCAGAGCCTGTCGTCCGCGAAGGCCGGGCGCTGCGTCCGGAACCTGACGTACCGGCCGCCACCCTCGGGGTTGGTACGGGCGGTTCTGAGCTGGCCCTCGATCGCGTCGCCCTTGGAGTAGATCTTGGCGACGTTGCCGGCGCCGACCTGCCTGCTGAACTCCGTGTACGAGATCGTCGGCTCGTTGCCCTTGCCGAGGTAGTTCAGCCCGGCGTACGCCAGCAGGAAGACGATCACCGCGGTGACAAGCAGCCCCCACCACCGGCCGCGGATCCTTCTGCCGCCGGTCCGGGGTGGTGTCTCGTCCGGGGTGCCCTCGGTGCGCCACGGGCGGTCAGGGGCCCTGGGGGGTGGCGCGGCATTGCTCATATATGGACGTTACGGCACACAGCGGGCCGTGGCACGCGCTGAGGGCGCCCCTCCTTCACGGGAGGGGCGCCCTCGATGTCGTACCGGCGTACCGGCGTACCGCGTACCGGCCGCACCGGGACCGGCAGCCGGTCAGCCCATGAACTTCTTGAACTCGTCCGGCAACTCGAAGTCCTGGCCGCCCTGCTGGGGCAGATTGAAGGCGCCGCCGCCCTGGGCGGCCGCCTCGCGGCGCTGGGCCGCCTCCAGCTCCTGCTGCTTGCGCTTCATCGGGTTGCCGGAGCGCTGCTTGCCCTTGGCCTTCTTCGGCTGCTTCTTGGAGCGGCCGGGGCCGCCGCCCATGCCCGGGATCCCCGGCATACCCGGCATGCCGCCGCCCTGGGCCATGCGGGACATCATCTTGCGGGCCTCGAAGAACCGCTCGACGAGGTTCTTGACCGCGCTGACGTCCACGCCGGAGCCCTTGGCGATGCGGGCGCGGCGCGAGCCGTTGATGATCGTCGGGTCCTGGCGCTCGCCCGGGGTCATCGACTTGATGATCGCGGCCGTGCGGTCGACGTCCCGCTCGTCCAGGTTGTTGATCTGGTCCTTGATCTGGCCCATGCCGGGCAGCATGCCGAGCAGCTTGCTGATGCTGCCCATCTTCCTGACCTGCTCCATCTGGGCCAGGAAGTCGTCCAGGGTGAAGTCCTGGCCCTTCTTGGACGCCAGCTTGGAGGCCATCTTCTCGGCCTCTTCCTGGCTGAACGTCTTCTCCGCCTGCTCGATCAGGGTGAGCAGGTCACCCATGTCGAGGATGCGGGAAGCCATCCGGTCCGGGTGGAACGCGTCGAAGTCCTCGAGCTTCTCGCCGTTCGACGCGAACATGATCGGCTTGCCGGTGATCTGGCGGATCGACAGGGCCGCACCACCGCGGGCGTCGCCGTCGAGCTTGGAGAGGACCACGCCGTCGAAGCCGACACCGTCGCGGAAGGCCTCCGCGGTGTTGACGGCGTCCTGGCCGATCATGGCGTCGACGACGAAGAGGATCTCGTCGGGGCTGACCGCGTCGCGGATGTCCGCGGCCTGCTGCATCATCTCCTGGTCGATGCCGAGGCGGCCGGCGGTGTCCACGATCACGATGTCGTGGACCTTGGTCCTCGCGTGGTCGATGGAGTCCTTGGCGACCTTCACCGGGTCGCCGACGCCGTTGCCCGGCTCCGGCGCGTACACCGCGACACCGGCGCGCTCGGCGACCACGCTGAGCTGATTGACGGCGTTGGGCCGCTGGAGGTCGGCGGCGACCAGCAGGGGCGAGTGTCCCTGCTCCTTCAGCCACCGGCCGAGCTTGCCCGCGAGGGTGGTCTTACCGGCACCCTGCAGACCGGCGAGCATGATCACGGTCGGCGGCTGCTTGGCGAAGCGCAGCCGGCGGGTCTCGCCGCCGAGGACCGTGACGAGCTCGTCGTTGACGATCTTCAGGACCTGCTGGGCCGGGTTCAGCGCCCTGGAGACGTCGGCGCCGAGGGCGCGCTCCTTGACGTTCTTGATGAACGTGCGGACGACAGGGAGGGCGACGTCCGCCTCGAGGAGCGCGATACGGATCTCGCGCGCCGTGGCGTCGATGTCCGCCTCGCTCAGCCTGCCTTTGCCGCGGAGGTTTTTGAAAGTCGCGCTGAGGCGGTCGGAGAGGGTATCGAACACGGCGGCGTCGGTCCTTGGTGTCGGCGACAATCTGGGCTGCCCTCCAGGGTATCCGGCCCCGCAGGCAAATCGTCCCCGCCCGCTGGATCCGGCGGGCGGGGACGACGGGAGGACGTGCGGTCCGGCCGCGGGGTCAGGTCCGCAGCGTCTCCTCGAGGGTGCGGGCCACGGTCGCGGCTTCCGCCCCCGGCAGCGGTGTGCCCCCGGCGCCGGTGACGTAGAAGGCGTCCACCGCGTTGGAGCCGAGCGTGCTGACGTGTGCGCTGCGCACCCGCACCGCCGCGTCCTCCAGTGCCCGTCCGATCCGGAAGAGCAGCCCGGGCGCGTCCTGGGCGCGGACCTCGATCACCGTGGCGTGGTGGGAGGCGGCCGGGGCGACCGTGACGCGCGGCGGCGGGGCGACCCGGCCGCGGCGGCGGGGGTAGGCGGCGTCGCGTTCGGCGAGGCGGGAGGCGATGTCGAGGCTGCCGTCGAGGGCGCGTACCAGGTCGGCGCGCAGCCGGACCGCCTGGGGCAGGGAGCCGTACTCCGCGGCGACCCGCCAGTTGAGGAGCAGCGCCGAGCCCTCCTCGATGCTGTCGGTCAGGTCCAGGGCGCGCAGTTCCGCCGTGCGGACGGTCAGCCGGTGCATGGCCAGGACACCGGCGACGGCGGGCAGGACACCGGGCTGGTCGGGGACGGCGATGAGGAGTTCCACGCCGAGCGGCTCGGGTTCGGCCGAGGCCTCGTCGGCCGGCGGCTCGGTCTGGGCGCGCAGGGCGAGGACCGGCCCGCCGGTGCGGAGCGCCTCGATGGCGAGCCGCTCCTGCTCGGCGGTGGGCGCCGCGGCCTCGGGTTCGTCGGGGGCGTCCCCGGCGAGCACGGCGGAGACCCGTTTGACCAGGTCGGCGACGAGGGAGCCGCGCCAGGAGGACCAGGCGGCCGGGCCGGTGGCCAGCGCGTCCGCCTCGGTGAGGGCGTGCAGCAGTTCCAGTGTGCTCTGGGTGCCGACGGCCTCGGCGACCGAGTGGACGGTGGCCGGGTCCTCCAGGTCGCGCCGGGTGGCGGTCTCGACGAGCAGCAGATGGTGGCGGACCAGCGTGGAGAGCACGGCCACGTCCGCGCGGTCGAAGCCGATCCGTGCCGCGACGTCCTTGGCGATGATCTCGCCGGCCACGGAGTGGTCACCGGGCCAGCCCTTGCCGATGTCGTGCAGCAGTGCGGCGACGAGCAGCAGGTCGGGGCGGCTGACCCGGCGGGTCAGCTCGGAGGCGCGCACCGCGGTCTCGATCAGGTGCCGGTCGACGGTCCAGATGTGGACGGCGTTGCGCTGTGGGCGGCAGCGGACCCGCTCCCAGTCCGGCAGCAGGCGGCTGATCAGGCCTTCCGCCTCCAGTGCCTCCCAGACGTCGACGGTCGGGCGTCCGGAGTCCAGCAGGGTCACGAGTTGCTCGCGCGCCTCGGCGGGCCAGGGCGTGGGCAGGGGGCGTGTGTGGGCTGCCATGCGCCGCACGGCGTGCAGGGAGAGCGGGAGGCCGGCCTGCGCGGCGGCGGCCGCGGCGCGCAACGGGAGTACGGGGTCGCGTTCGGGGCGGGCGGCGCGGGCGAGCACCACCTCGCCGTCCTGCTGCACCACGCCCTCGGCCAGCGGCGACCGTTCGGGGGCCGGCTTGCCGCCGCCCAGCATGGCGCGCAGGCGTGGGCGTACCGCACGTGACCGCAGCACCCGGCCCACCTCACGCCAGGTGACGTCGCTGGCGTACGAGATGACCCGGGCGGCCTCGTACACCTGCCGCAGCAGGGTGTCGGCGTCGAGCAGTCCCAGCTCCGCGGCCACCTGGTCCTGCTCCTGCAGGGCCAGCCGGTCGGTGGCCCGTCCGGTGGCCAGGTGCAGGGCGTCGCGTACGTCGAGCAGGCGCCGGCGGGCGTCGGCGAGGCCCTCGCGCGGGGCGTCGGCCAGCCAGGAGGCGGCGACGGCGCGCAGGGCGGTGGCGTCCCGCAGGCCGCCCCGGGCCTCCTTCAGATCGGGTTCGAGCAGGTACTGCAGCTCGCCCTGGCGTTCGGCGCGCTCGGCGCACAGCTCCTGGAGTTCGGGGAGACGTTTCGGCGCCTGGTTGCGCCAGTCGGCGAGTACCGCCGTGCGCAGCCCGGCGGTGAGGCCGAGGTCACCGGCGAGGTGCCGGGCGTCGAGCAGGCCGAGCTGGACCTTGAGGTCCTCACCGGCGGTCTTGCGGGCCTCGGCCGGTGTGCGCACGGAGTGGTCGAGGGCGAGGCCGAGGTCCCATACGGGGTACCAGAGGCGGTCGGCCAGGGCGGCGACCGCCTTGGTGTCGCCGCCGTCGTGCAGCAGGAGCAGGTCGAGGTCGCTGCGCGGGGACAGCTCGCCGCGCCCGTAGCCGCCGACCGCGACGAGACAGACGCCTCTCAGTCCCTCGGCCGCCGCGGTGAACAGCCCCGAGAGCCAGTCGTCGGTCAGTTCGGCGAGGGCCGCACGGCGCGGCGGCCCGGACCGCGCCCCCTCGCCGAGGAGACGCAGCCGGGCCGCCGCGTAGCCGCTGGGTCCCGAGTCACCCGTTTCTTTCCGTACACCCGTACTCGTCACCCAGCAGCTCCCGCTCGTATTCAGGTGGTTCTGTTCTTCGGCGCGTCCGGTTCTCAGCGCGTCCGGTTCTCGGCGCGTCCGGTCACAGCGCGTCCGGGCCGCGCTCGCCGGTCCGGACCCGTACGGCCGTGTCGACCGGCAGGGACCAGACCTTGCCGTCACCGATCTTGCCGGTGCGGGCCGCCTTGACGACGACCTCGATGAGCTGTTCGGCGTCGTCGTCCTCGGCCAGTACCTCGATGCGGATCTTGGGAACCAGGTCGACGGTGTACTCGGCACCCCGGTAGACCTCGGTGTGGCCCCGCTGACGACCGTATCCGCTCGCCTCGGTCACCGTCAGTCCGTGGACGCCGAAGGCCTGGAGGGCCTCCTTGATCTCGTCGAGCCGGTGGGGCTTGACGACGGCGGTGATGAGCTTCATGCGTCCACCTTCTTGGTCTTGGTCTGCGGGGCGGCCAGGGCCGCGGCGGAGACGGACCCGGCGACACCGCCGCCGGCGCCGCTGAAGTCGTATGCGGTCTCTGCGTGCTCGGCCTGGTCGATGCCGGAGATCTCCTCGTCCTCGGTGACCCGCATCCCGATGGTCTTGTCGAGGAGGAAGGCGAGGACGGCGGAGGCGATCAGGGAGTAGGCGAGGACCGCGCCGACACCGGCGAACTGCTTCCACAGCTGGGTGAAGGAGTGGTCGCCGTAGAAGACACCGGTCGCGGTGGACTGGCCCTTGCCGGTGGCGAAGAAGCCGATGAGCAGGGAGCCGATGATTCCACCGACCATGTGGACGCCGACGACGTCGAGGGAGTCGTCGTAGCCGAACCGGAACTTCAGGCCGACGGCCGCGGCGCAGGCGACACCGGCGATGGCGCCGACGGCGATCGCGCCGAGCGGGGAGACCGCACCACCGGACGGGGTGATCGCGACCAGACCGGCGACCGCACCGGAGGCGGCGCCCAGCGTGGTGAACGCGCCGTGGCGGATCTTCTCGTAGGCGAGCCAGGCCAGCATGGCGGCGGCGGTGGCGACCTGTGTGTTGACGAACATCAGCGCGCCGACGCCGTCGTCGTTGCCGAGCCACGAGCCGGCGTTGAAGCCGAACCAGCCGAACCACAGCAGACCGGCACCGAGCATGACCAGCGGAAGGCTGTGCGGGCGCATCGGGTCCTTCTTGAAGCCGACGCGCTTGCCGATGACCAGGATCACGCCGAGGGCACCCGCACCGGCGTTGATGTGAACCGCCGTACCACCGGCGAAGTCGATCACACCGAGCTTGTAGGCCCAGCCGTCGGCGCCCCAGACCCAGTGGGCGACCGGGACGTAGACGACCGTGAGCCACAGGGCGACGAACAGCGACCATGCCGAGAACTTGACGCGGTCCGCGAGGGCGCCGCTTATCAGGGCCGGCGTGATGACCGCGAACATCAGCTGGAAGACCATGAAGACGAAGATCGGAATGGTGTAGCCGGGCCAGAGCTGCGTCAGGCCGACGTCGCTCATCCCGAACCAGTCGGAATTCCAGCCGATGAGGCTGTTCTTCGTGCCGAAGGCGAGGGAGAAGCCGTAGAGGACCCAGAGGATCGTGACGATCCCGATGCTGACGAAACTCATCATCAGCATGTTCAGCGTGCTCTTGACGCGGACCATGCCTCCGTAGAAGAAGGCGAGACCGGGTGTCATGAGCAGCACCAGGGCGGAACAGATGAGCATGAAGCCTGTGTTCGCGGAGGACAGCTTCGGTGCCTCCGCGGCAAGCGTGATGGCTGGTGCCATCGGCGTCTCCTCGTCGATTGGTACGGCCCCGTGCGGGCGAAGCCTGAGCGGTCCGGTCAGTGAGGGGTGGGCCGGTTATGCGCCACGAGATTGGCGCAGCGCGGTTTCGGTGGAAGCCCCTCGTTGTTTCGCCGGGGTGACGAAGACGCCGTGCGTGTTACGTGCCGGTGAATTGCCGGATGTCGGCCGCGCCGGTCGTTATCGTGGCGCAACCTTGGACGAAGACGACCGCAACCATCGGTTGAGGAACCCCCCACGGTGATCAGCCACGTCCGCGAGAGGGGCTTAGGCGCAAAGGGGGGAAACCGGCCGCGGACGGCCTTCCGATGACCTGGCATGGGGGAGCCGAGTCGGACAGTTCGGGAGGGCCGGCCGCGGCCGGGGCTTGCGGTTTGCGGTGTGCGGTCAGACCGCTTCGGCGGTCTCCGGGAGGTCGACGGCGAGCTGCTCGCCGAGCTCGACGACCTCGGCGAGGTCACCGAAATCACGGACGGCGGTGTCTACGGTCTTTCGGATACGAGTGTTCACACGCTCGGAGCGGACCTTCTTGGCGACCTGCATGGCCTGGGTGGCCATGACCGCGCTCTGCTCGGGTTCCCGGCGCAGCAGGTGCACGCTGGCCATGCCGATGAGGTTGAGCGCATACGACCGCTGGTGCTCGTGGTCCTTGGCGAAGAGCTCCACGGCCCGCTGCATCAGGGGTTCGGCGAGGGAGGCGTAGGCGGGGCTGCGGCCCGCGACATAGGCGAGGTCGCGGTAGGAGTGGGAGTTCTCCGCGTGCAGCTCGGCCTCGGAGAAGAAGCGGATCCAGTCGGGGTCGGGATCGTCCCACTCGTCGGCCTCGGCGAAGGTGTCCTCGGCCATCCGCACCGCCCGCTTGCACTTGCCGGGCTGGCCCATGTTGGCGTAGGCGCGGGCCTCCATCGCATACAGCATCGCCTGGGTGCGCGGGCTCGCGCAGTCCCGGCTGCCGTACTGCGCGAGGTGGATCAGTTCCAGCGCGTCGTCGGGTCGGCCGAGGTGGATCATCTGGCGGCTCATGCTGGACAGCACGTAGGAGCCGAGCGGCTTGTCGCCGGCCTCCTTGGCGGCGTGCAGGGCGAGGACGAAGTACTTCTGCGCGGTGGGCTGCAGCCCGACGTCGTAGCTCATCCAGCCGGCCAGTTCGGCGAGCTCGGCGGCGACCTGGAAGAGCTTGCGGGTGGCGGCCTCGGGCTGGGGCTCCTGGAGGAGGTCGGTGACCTCGTGGAGCTGGCCGACGACCGCCTTGCGGCGCAGACCGCCGCCGCACTGCGCGTCCCACTGCCGGAACATCACCGTGGTGGTCTCCAGCAGCTCCAGCTCCGGCTTGGACAGCCGGCCGGGGCGGCGGGGCTCGGCGACGGGCCCGGCCTGGTGCGGTACGGGCGCGGACGGCGAGGGGACGAGCCAGCGCTGCATCGGCTCGATGAGGGACGGGCCCGCGGACAGGCCCAGCGAGGTCCCGAGGAAGCCGCGCCGCGCCAGCATCAGGTCGCTGCGCGAGAACTCACTGAGCAGAGCAACCGTCTGCGGGCCGGTCCAGGGCAGGTCCACTCCGGACACGGAGGGTGACTGGCGGGCCGCGCGCAGACCGAGGTCCTCCACGGAGACGACACAGCCGAACCGCTCGGAGAACAGCTCGGAGAGGATTCTGGGGATCGGCTCGCGCGGGTTCTCCCCGTCCAGCCAGCGGCGCACCCGCGAGGTGTCCGTGGAGATGTGGTTGGCGCCCAACTGGCGTGCTCGGCGGTTGACTTGGCGGGCGAGCTCGCCCTTGGACCAGCCGCTGCGCACGAACCACGAGCCGAGCAGCTCGTTGGGGCGCTTGTCAGCGTTCGTCCCGCTACCGCCACTGCCGCCCACTGGAACGCCCCCATCCCTGAGACCACTTGTCGCCGAGTGCACCAAGCCTTATCAGAATGCCGGTAAATACGGCTTCTCGTCCGGCAGTTGCCACCCTTCGAACGGGATGGCGACTTGCCTCCGGCATACCCACGAGTGCATGCGTCCCCAGGACTCGCGCACACAGCGTAATCCTACGATCACGGACGCAGCCACGGCGATCCTGGAATCGCCACCATTCGCCACCCCTTCGAATGAACTCACGTCCGCCCGGGCGCGATTCACTTGACACAGGGCGGCCGGAAGCAGGTGCAGCGGTGCACCGAGGGGCGCGCACGGCCGGGCGTACGGCCCCGGACGCTTCCACGCGCCGTCTGCATCGGGCGGAAAGAAGGGAAGGCGGAACCCTGACAGGTCACGTTCCGTTTCCGTACCGTTCCGTCGCGTAACCACCGCGTGCCGGACCCGTTGGAGGGGGCATGGAGTTCACGATCGGCGGCATCCGTGAGATCCGCTCCGGCGCGCGTCGGCGCGGGCGCTCGTCGGAGTGCACCGCCGTCGCCGAGTTCACCGGACTGTGGGGCTGGGACGTGGTCCCGGGCGCGCGGGCCGCCGCGGGCGCCTGCTCCTGCGGACGCGCGGACTGCCCCGCACCGGGCGCCCACCCCCTGGAGTTCGCGCCCCGGATCTCCGCCGGGGCCACACTGGACGAGGCGACCAAGGCCTGGGCCGAGTTCCCGGGCGCCGCCGTGATGCTGCCCGTCGGACGGGCGTTCGACGTGATCGAGGTGGCGGAGCCGGCCGGCCGCCGCGCGCTGGTGCGCCTGGAACGCATGGGCCTGCCCCTCGGTCCGGTCGCCGCCACCCCGGACGGCCGCGCCCACTTCCTGGTCGCCCCGGGCGCCGCCGCGGAGCTCCCCGCACTGCTCTACCGGATGGGCTGGGACGCCCCCTCCGCCCTCGACCTGCGCGGCCTCGGACCCGGCGCGTACATCACCGCGCCGCCCTCCGACCGGGGCGGCCTGGGCCCGGTGCGCTGGCTGCGGCCGCCCGCGCTGGACTCGGCGACGAGGCCTCCGACGGCCCGGCTGCTGCTGGGGACACTCGCGTACGTGGCGCACCGGTCACGGGTCTGAGCCGGGTCCCGGCGCCCTCGCCGCCCCGCACGACGCAAGCGCCCGCCCCGTCACATCCCGGGGCGGGCGCTTCCGCGATCGGCTGCCGCGTTCGGCAGGTGATGGTCACTCTCCGATAAGGGCGTCAACGAACGCCTCCGGCTCGAACGGCGCCAGGTCGTCCGCGCCCTCGCCGAGGCCGATCAGCTTGACCGGCACGCCCAGCTCGCGCTGGACCGCGACCACGATGCCGCCCTTCGCCGTGCCGTCCAGCTTGGTCAGCACGATGCCGGTGATGTCGACGACCTCGGCGAAGACCCGGGCCTGCACCAGCCCGTTCTGCCCGGTGGTGGCGTCGAGGACGAGCAGCACCTCGTCCAGCGGGGCGTGCTTCTCGACGACGCGCTTGACCTTGCCGAGCTCGTCCATGAGGCCGGTCTTGGTGTGCAGACGCCCGGCGGTGTCGATGAGGACGACGTCGACCCCCATCTCCTTGCCCTCCTTGACCGCATCGAAGGCGACGGAGGCGGGGTCGCCGCCCTCGGGCCCGCGCACGGTGTAGGCGCCCACCCGCTCGCCCCAGGTCTGGAGCTGGTCGGCGGCGGCGGCCCGGAAGGTGTCGGCGGCGCCGAGGACGACGGTGCGCCCGTCGGCCACCAGGACCCGGGCGAGCTTGCCGGTGGTGGTGGTCTTGCCGGTGCCGTTGACGCCGACGACCATCACGATGCCGGGCTTGCGGTCCTCGGGTTCCGTCTTCACCGTGCGGTCGGCATCGGCGCCGACCAGCTTGACCAGCTCCTCGCGCAGCAGGCCCCGCAGCTCCTCCGGGGTGCGCGTACCGAGCACCTTGACGCGCTCACGCAGCCGGTCGACCAGTTCCTGGGTGGGCTGCACACCGACGTCGGCGGTGAGCAGCGTGTCCTCGATCTCCTCCCAGGTGTCCTCGTCGAGGTGCTCGCGGGAGAGCAGGGTCAGCAGACCCTTGCCGAGGGCGTTCTGCGAGCGGGACAGCCGGGCGCGCAGGCGCACCAGGCGGCCGGCGGTGGGCTCCGGGACCTCGATCTCGGGAGCCGGTACGACGGGGGGCTCCTCGACGGCGACCGGGGGGCCGCCGGGGAGGTCCACCTCCTCGATGGTCCGGCGTTCTTCGTCGCGCGGCGTCTCGGCCTCTTCGCCGACGTGCGGCTCGGCCGGGGGCGCGGTGATGTCGGGCGTGGTGGGGGGCGGCGGGGGCAGCGGCTTCCGGCGCCGGCTGCCGACGATGAGCCCCCCGAGCGCACCGAGCACGACCACGGCGATGACTACGGCAAGGATGATGGTTTCCATAACTTGTCCAGTATGGCGTGACCTACCGCTCGGCCGTTCGTTGTACGCGCGGGGCCTCATGGGCCCCGCCGGGCCGGGCCGGCCCGCGGTCCGACCTCGCGTCGACCGGAAGCCCTCCGGGCGGAGTCACAACGGGTCCGTTATCCAGGGTTCCGTCGGGTACGCGCAGCGGCGTCCCCAGGGTGTGTCACGGCCCATGAGGTGGGTCGTGACACACCCTTGCCGCTGACGGCGGCGGCTCAGGCCCGCCGACCCCTGGCTACCTGACACACCGTCAGCTATTGTCCCCGCACCCGGCCCACCCACCCGGCGAAGGGGGACCCCCCATGCCCGTCACGGTCGTCCGTTTCAACCTCGTCGAACCCGGCGCCTCCCCCGCCGCCCTCGGCTCCCGCTACCGGGCGGCCCTGGAGATGGCCGCGTACGCCGACGAGCGGGGCGTCACCACCGTGCAGACCGAGGAGCACCACGGCGCGGACGACAACTGGCTGCCGACGCCGTTCGCTTTCGCGGGCGCGGTCTTCGGGGCCACCCGGCGGATCGCGGTCACGGTGTCGGCGATCATCGGCCCGCTGCACGACCCGCTGCGGCTGGCGGAGGAGATCGCCGTGCTGGACCTGCTCAGCGGGGGCCGGCTGGTGACGGTGGCGGGCATCGGGTACCGGCCGGAGGAGTACGCCCTGTTCGACGTGGAGTGGAAGCGGCGCGGCCGGCTCCAGGACGAGCTGCTGGAGACCCTGCTCAAGGCGTGGACGGGCGAGGAGTTCGAGTACCGGGGCCGTACGGTGCGGGTCACCCCGCGCCCGCTCAGCGACCCGCACCCCCTGCTCCTGGTCGGCGGTTCCTCCAGGGCCGCCGCCCGCCGGGCGGCCCGGCTCGGCCTGCCGTTCTTCCCGAGCGCGCACCTGCCCGAGCTGGAGGCGTACTACAAGGAGCAGCTCGTGGCGCACGGCACCGAGGGCTGGACGATGATGCCCGCGGCCGAGACGCCGCTGCTGCACCTCGCCGAGGACCCGGACCGGACGTGGGCGGAGTACGGGGAGCACTTCCTGCACGAGGCGCGGACGTACGCCTCCTGGCAGTCCTCGGACATCCGCTCGGCGGTGCGGTCGTCGGCCACGACGGTGCCGGAGCTGCGGGCGGAGGGGGTCTACCGGGTGCTCACCCCCGAGGAGTGCCTGGCACAGGGGCTCGACAACCTCGTCCTGCATCCGCTGGCCGGCGGGATGCCGGTGGAGGAGGGCTGGCGGAGCCTGCGGCTGTTCGCGGAGCGGGTGGTTCCGGCGTTGCGGGACTGACCTGCGCCGTTAATCCCTGGCCGGTGGAGGCCTGCGGTGATCCACTGGGCGCATGAGTCTGACAGTAGAGGTGTTCGTCCGGGAAGCGGACGGGGAGTTACGGATACTGACGTGCCGGACGACGTGTTTCACTCCGGCGGTTTCGAGTCCTGGCGTACGACGGTGTGGGGATCGCAGTTCGTGCGCTCGCTGGGCGCCCGCTTCCTGCCCGTGCCGGCCGAACAGGACCTCTATGTCGAGGCCGGGGACGTGCCGGAGTTCCGGCGCGAGGTCGCTGTGCTGCGTTCCCGTCTCGACGAGGTCGCCCACGGCACCGAGCGGCCGCGGACGGTGGAGGAGCACCGGCACCAGATCGAGACGCGGTTGGGGATCATCGAGGAAAGCTGCCGCAAGGCCCTGGGGATCGGCGGCGGCGTCCTCATCTGGTGACCGCTCTTACGACACCGCCGCCCCGGCCCGCGCAGTGGGCGGGCCGGGGCGGCTGAGGTACGAGGAGAGGGGCAGCGGGGACTTGGCCCTTCTCCCCGGTTCAGGGGGCTGCGACGAGGCTCAGCCCATCTCCTCCAGCGTCTTGCCCTTCGTCTCCTTGACGAACTTCAGGACGAACGGGATGGAGAGCGCGGCGAAGACCGTGTAGATCACGTAGGTCAGCGAGAGGTTCCAGTCGGCCAGGGACGGGAAGCTCGCGGTGATGGCCCAGTTGGCGATCCACTGCGCGGCGGCGGCCACACCCAGGGCGGCGGCGCGGATCTTGTTCGGGAACATCTCGCCGAGCATGACCCAGACGACCACGCCCCAGGAGAGCGCGAAGAAGAGGACGAACACGTGCGCGGCGATCAGGGCGGTCCAGCCCTGCGCCGAGGGCAGCTTGCCGTCGACGAGGTCGAAGGAGAAGGCCCAGGCCTCCAGCGCGAGGCCGACGACCATGCCGACCGAACCGATGACGGCGAGCGGCTTGCGGCCCACCCGGTCAACGAAGATCATCGCGATCACGGTGCCGAGGATGTTGATGATCGAGGTCGTGAAGGAGTAGAAGAAGGAGTCCGTCGGGTCGACGCCGACCGACTGCCACAGCGTCGAGGAGTAGTAGAACGCGACGTTGATGCCGACGAACTGCTGGAAGACGGACAGGCCGATGCCGACCCAGACGATCGGCTTGAAGAAGAATCCGCCGCCGAGCAGGTCGCGGAAGCTGGACTTCTCCTCACGCTTCATCGCGGTCTCGATCTCGTGCACGCGGGCGTCCAGGTTCGCGCTGTCCCCCTCCACCTCGTTGAGGATCTCCCGGGCGCGCTGGTGCTTGCCGACGGAGATGAGGAAGCGCGGGGACTCGGGGATCGCGAAGGAGAGCAGCCCGTAGAGGACGGCGGGCACGACCATGACGCCGAGCATGACCTGCCAGGCCTCCAGGCCCATCAGCTTGCCGCGCTGGTCGCCGCCGGCGGCGTTGAGCAGGCCCCAGTTCACGAGCTGGGAGATGGCGATGCCGACGACGATCGCGGCCTGCTGGAAGGAGCCGAGGCGGCCGCGGTAGGCGGGCGGGGCGACCTCGGCGATGTAGGCGGGGCCGATGACGGAGGCCATGCCGATGGCGAAGCCGCCGACGACGCGCCACAGGGCGAGGTCCCACAGCGCGAAGGGCAGCGCGGAGCCGACGGCGCTGACGGTGAACAGGACCGCGGCGATCTGCATGCAGCGGATGCGGCCGATCCGGTCGGCTATGCGACCGGCGGTCGCGGCACCGATGGCACAGCCGATCAGGGCGATGGCGATGACCTGCGCCAGTGCTGCGGAGCCGACGTCGTAGCGGTCCCGGATGGCTTCGACGGCGCCGTTGATGACGGAGCTGTCGTAGCCGAAGAGGAAGCCGCCCATCGCGGCCGCCGCCGCGATGAAGATGACGTGCCCGAGATGTTCGGGGTGAGCCGTGCCGGCTCCTGACTTGTGTGCCTGCGTTGTGCTGGTCACGCGTTCAACTCCTCGGGCCGCCGGCAACGCTGCCGGCGTGGGGGCGAGCCCTTCCGGTGAGACCTGAAGGTAAAAACAACGGTGCCGAGACTATGCCTTCAAGTTTTGAAGTCAATAGGCGAAGTGGTGTGACCTTCGAGATACGGGAGGACTTGTTGTGTTCATTTCTTGAAGGTCGCGTGAGGCCGCAGTGACCGAGGGTGGCCGCTACCGAAGCCGCTGGGAGATGACCTTCGACACTCCGTCGCCCTGCATGGACACGCCGTACAGTGCGTCGGCGACCTCCATGGTGCGCTTCTGGTGCGTGATCACGATCAGCTGCGAGGCCTCCTGCAGCTCCTGCATGATCCGGATCAGCCGCTGCAGGTTGGTGTCGTCGAGGGCGGCCTCGACCTCGTCCATGACGTAGAACGGGCTGGGGCGCGCCTTGAAGATCGACACCAGGAGCGCGACGGCGGTCAGCGAGCGTTCGCCACCGGACAGCAGCGACAGCCGCTTGACCTTCTTGCCCGGCGGACGCGCCTCGACGTCCACGCCCGTGGTGAGCATGTTGTCGGGGTCGGTCAGCACCAGGCGTCCCTCACCGCCCGGGAACAGCCGGCCGAAGACGCCCTCGAACTCGCGGGCCGTGTCCCGGTAGGCCTCGGTGAAGACCTGCTCGACCCGCTCGTCGACCTCCTTGACCACCTGCAGCAGGTCGGCGCGGGTCTTCTTCAGGTCCTCGAGCTGCTCGCTGAGGAACTGGTGCCGTTCCTCCAGTGCCGCGAACTCCTCCAGGGCCAGCGGGTTGACCTTGCCGAGCTGCTGGTAGGCCCGCTCGGCGGACTTGAGGCGCTTCTCCTGTTCGGCGCGTACATACGGCCTCGGCTGGTTGCGCGGGTGTTCCGGATCCTCGGGGAGCTGCTCGCCCTCGGCGGGGGGCGAGGGCGGCACCGGTTGCTGCGGGCCGTACTCGGCCACGAGCCCCGCCGGTTCCACACCGAGTTCCTCCAGCGCCTTGGTCTCCAGCTGCTCGATCCGCAGCCGCTTCTCTGCTCCTAGTACCTCGCCTCGGTGAACTGAATCCGTCAACTTGTCCAGCTCGGCCTTGAGGTCCCGTCCCGCGCCTCGCGCGGCCGCCAGTTCCTGCTCGCGGCGGGCCTTCGCGGCCTCGGCGGCGGCGCGCTCCCGCTCGGCGCGGCCCACCGACACCTCAATGTGGGCGAGCAGCTGGCGGGCGCCGGAGGCGACGGCCTGCGCGACGGCGGCCTCGTGCCGCAGCCGGGCCCGCCGCTGCTCGGCACGCGCGCGTGCCTCGCGTTCCGCGCGGGCGGCCCGGTCCAGGGAGTCGGCGCGTCCGGCGAGGCCCTTGACCCGCTCCTCGTGGGTACGGGCCTGGAGCCGGGCCTCCATCTCGGTCTGGCGGGCGTTGGCGCCGTCGGCGGCGAGGCGGTCCCGTACGGAGGTGTCCGGTTCCTCCTCGACCGGCATCTCCTCGGCGACGGCGAGCCGCTCGGCGAGTTCCTCGGCCTCCTGGACGGCCTTGTCCAGCGCCTCCTGTGCGCGGGCCGCCGCCGCGGTGGACCGCTCGGCCTCCCCGGCGGCGCCGCGGGCCTGGCCGGCGAGACGCCCGAGCTGCTGGGCGACGGCGGACTTCTCCCGGTCGCCCGCCCGGCGCCGCTCCCCCAGTTCCTCCACGAGTGCGGCGCACTCGCCGCGCCGCCCGGCCGCCGCCCGCTGCGCCTCGGCCAGTTCCTCGCAGCGCACCGCCAGCTCCTCCAGCTCGGCGGTGGCCTCGTCGACGGAGGCCTGTACCTCGAGCAGGCTCGGTGCACCGGCGGATCCGCCCTGCGCGAAGTGCGCGCCCAGGAGATCGCCTTCGGCGGTCACGGCGGTGAGGTCGGGGCGGGCGTGGACCAGGTCCTCGGCGTCCTCCAGGCTGCCCACGACGACGATCCCGCGCAGCAGCCGGCGCACGGCGGGCATGAGCTCGCCGGGCCCCCGGACCAGGTCGGCGGCGCGGAGCGACCCGGCGGGACTGCCGGACGCGCCCGCGGCGGCGGTACGGGTGCCTGTGCCGTCCGGCCCGTTTCGGGTGCCTGTGCCGTCCGGCCCGTTTCGGGTGCCTGTGCCGTCCGGCCCGTTTTCCCGGCCGTCGGGCTCCAGCCCTCCCGCCACACCGGTGGCCCGGCCGGGGATGCCGGTGGCCTGGCCGGACGCCGCGGCAGCCGTCGCGGAGGCCCCCGGCCCAGCAGGTGACCCGCCGGCCCGGGCCTCTTCGTTCGCACGACCCGGCAGGTCCCGACGTCCACCCGCCGACGCGACAGCCGGTCCACCTGCCCCAGGGCCACCAGCGGGTCCGTCCGTCTCGGCCGCTCCGGCCGCAACACCCGGTCGGTAACCCCCGCCAGGCGCTGAGGCACCTGGCCCACCTGCCCCAGGGCCACCGGCAGCACCATCCGCCCCGGCAGCTCCGGCCGCACGGCCGGGTACGTAACCCCCGCCCGGCGACCCGGCGTCCGGCCCGGATGCGTCGGCGCCGCCAACGGCCCTCGCGGCCCCGTCGGACGGGGCGTCGGCGGGTTCCGGGGCCCCCGTCAGGAGCAGGGTCGCGCGGCCCGCGTCCTGTTTGCGCAGGAGGCGGATCGCGTCGGCGGCGGCGGACGGGGTGGTCACGGCGAGGGCGTCGGCGGCGGCGCCGAAGGCCGCGGCGAGCGGGACCTCGTACCCGGGTGTCACCGTCAGCAGTTCCGCGGCCGGGCCGAGCAGACCGGTGAGCCGGTCCTTCGCGCCCAGCAGCGCTCCGGTGCCGTCCTTGCGGCGCAGCCCGAGCGCCAGCGCCTCCCGGCGGGCCTGCGTCGCGGCGCGGCTGCGCTCCGCGGCGGTGAGCGCCTCCCGGGCGGCGGACAGGGCGGCCTCCGCCTCCGCAAGCTGCCGCTTCGCCGTCTCGTGCTGCTCGGCCAGTTCCGCGTCCCCGGCGTCGAGGCCGTCGACCTCGGCCTTGAGGGCCTCGTACTCCTCCTGCGCACGCACCGCCCGCTCCTGGGCCTCGTCCCGGGCGGCGGCCAGGCGGTCGATCTCGGCCTGCGCGGAGGCGGCGCGCGAACGGGCCGCGTTGACCTGCCCGCTGAGCCGGGCCAGGCCCTCGCGGCGGTCGGCGATGGCCCGCGCGACGTCCTTGAGGCGGCGTTCCTCGACGGCGAGTTCGCGTTCCAGGTCGGCCCGGTGAGCGACGGTGTCGTCCAGGGCGCGCTGGGCGGCCTCCAGAGCGGCCTCCAGCTCGGCCTCCTGCTCGCGGATCCGGGCGGCCTCGCGCTCCATGTCCTCGGGGTCCCGCCCGCGCCGTTCCTCAGGGGGCGCGGAGGTGGCGCTCTTGATCCGGGCGTCGGCCAGCGAGATCGTGCCGCGCACCCGCTCGGCGAGCTGGGACAGCTCGTACCAGGTCTGCTGGGCGCGCTGGAGGCGCGGCGTGAGCCGACGGACCTCGTCCTCGAGCAGGGCCTCGCGCTGGAGGGCCTTCCTCAGCTCCTGCTCGGCGGCCTCCTTGCGTTCCTTCAGCGCCGCCTCGTCGGCGATCTCGGCCTGCAGGGCCTCCCGCAGCCGGACGAGGTCGTCGGCGAGCAGACGCAGGCGGGCATCGCGCAGGTCCGCCTGGATCACCGCGGCCCTGCGTGCCACCGCCGCCTGGCGGCCCAGCGGCTTGAGCTGGCGGCGCAGTTCGTCGGTCAGGTCCTGCACGCGCGCGAGGTTGGCCTGCATCGCGTCGAGCTTCCGCAGCGCCTTCTCCTTGCGCTTGCGGTGCTTGAGGACCCCGGCGGCCTCCTCGATGAAGGCGCGGCGGCCCATGGGGTCGGCGTGCAGGACGGAGTCGAGCTGCCCCTGGCCGACGATGACGTGCATCTCGCGGCCGATGCCGGAGTCGGACAGCAGTTCCTGGATGTCGAGGAGACGGCAGGTGTCGCCGTTGATCTGGTACTCGCTGCCGCCGTTGCGGAACATGATCCGCGTGATGGTGACCTCGGCGTACTCGATGGGCAGCGCGCCGTCGGAGTTGTCGATGGTCAGGGACACCTCGGCGCGGCCGAGCGGCGGACGGCCGGTGGTGCCGGCGAAGATGACGTCCTCCATCTTGCCGCCGCGCAGCGACTTGGCGCCCTGCTCCCCCATGACCCAGCTGAGGGCGTCCACCACGTTGGACTTGCCCGAGCCGTTCGGACCGACGACGCACGTGATGCCCGGTTCGAACCGGAGTGTGGTCGCCGAGGCGAACGACTTGAACCCGCGAAGGGTCAGGGCCTTGAGGTGCACGCCGCCGGACTTTACCCTTCCGTCCCTATCTCACTCTACGAACATCGGCAACCGCACGGTTTCGCGCATGAACAGGCAGGGCACATCAGACGTTGAAGAAGGTGAAAGGATGCGCGGGGGAAAGAAAGAAGGGACGCCGAAGCGTCCCTTGCAAATCTGACGACTTGCCTTCAGTCGTCTGACAACCGAGCGGTTGATACGGGCGGCCCAACCGCTGCGTGTGCTGTCGTGGAGCGGTGCAGCGATCAGGTGAGCGCAGGCTCCGCCTGGTGTGCGTCGATGCTCTCCATGATCCTGTCGTGAGAAGCGGCAGCCGAAAGCGCGTCGTTCTCCGCCTGGATCCGTACGAGCTCGGATTCCAGGTCCTGTACGCGCTGCTGGAGCCGTCGCATCTCGGCGAGGAGTCGAGGGTCGGAGCCGCCGACGTAACCGAGAAGCGCCTTTGCCATGATGGATGGTCCTCCACACTGAGTGACCGACCGAAGCGGTGGTGGGTCGTGAGGGATTCGCACCCGGGGTGCTTGGCACACTCGAGTGTTGCTCTGCTATTGCTACATGCCAAACAGCTAAGGTGCGCGGGGCTTTCAGCGTCTCACCAAAAAGTTTGACGGTCAACACGATCACGCCCCGGATTGGCGGGCAACCCGGCGCTGCGCGGCCGGAAAGCGGCGGCGCTGCGGCTGATACGGGGCCCTCGGGGCGTGGCGATCATCCTTACGTGCGGAGCCTGCCACTGCAAGCGGTTCTTGGCAACAACCAGGCTCTTTCTGCTTCCGGCAGTTGCCGGTGGCACGCCCCTCCGCTTCCACCCGGGTGACGTGCCGGAACGGGCTCAGCGGATGGCGAAGCCGTCGTAGCCGCCGCGGGTTGTGTCCCAGATCTCGGTGACACCGTTGACGAGCCCGGGCGTGTCGCCGCCCTGGAGCCACTTCAGCAGTTCCTCGCACGCCTCGCGCGGGCCCTCGGCGACCACCTGGACCCGGCCGTCCGCCAAATTGAGAGCAAAACCACTCAGTCCGCCGATCTCGAGCGCCCTGGCCCGCGTGAACCAGCGAAATCCCACGCCCTGCACGCGTCCACGCACCCAGGCGACCAGCCGTACATCCTCGCTCATGGGTGCAACCTAACCGGCCAATGTCTCTTGGGACACTTCGCCCTCGCGCGGCATGGGGTACCGTCCCCACCCAATGAATCTCATATGAAACTCACTCGATCGAGTGAGTTGGGTTGACCCACAAGATCGTATGAGAGGGGTTGACCGCGAGGGACGAGGAAGGCCAGGACATGGGACGCCACCGACGCTCTGCCGCCGGCACGGGCGGCCACGACCCGCAGGATGCGTACGCCGGTGACCGCGAGCCCATGGGCATCGCGCCCTACCTGAACCCGGAGGCGTACGCCGGCACCCACGAGAAGTCCGAGGCGTACCTGTACGCCACGGACGACGACTACGCCCGGGCCACCGGTACGGTCGCCTTCCCCGAGACCGGTTTCTCCCCCTCCGGCAATGCGCCCCGCGGCCGTCGCCGGAAGAAGAAGCCGGCGGCGGTGCGCACCGGGCTGCTCGGGGTGTCCGCCGCGGTCGCGCTCGGCACGGTGGCCGTGGCCACCGGCGCGGTGCCCGGGCTCGACGACTACCGGCTCGGCGGGACCACCAGCAGCGGCGGCGACAACGTGCAGGCCGCGGGCACGCCCAGCAACACGGCGAGCGAGCAGGGCGGCGCCTCCGGCAGTGCCACCGCGAGCCGCAGCGGCGGCCCCTCGACCAGCCGTGACACCGACCGGCCGGCCTCTCCGGCGAGCCCGTCCGCCTCGGACTCCGCCTCCCCCTCCCCCTCCGCGCCCTCCACACCGGCGTCGCAGTCCCCCACGCCGACCAAGGCACCCTCGAAGCGCCCGACGGCGAAGGTCCCCGCGCGGCCGAGGACCACGCCGAGCCGTACGGCCGGCAAGGCCCCGGTCACGACGCCGGCGCCGGTGACGGTGTCGGCGGAGGCCGCGGCCGAGGCCGAGGTGCTGAAGCTGGTGAACGAGGAGCGGGCCAAGGTCGGCTGCAGCGCCCTGTCGGCGAACAGCTCGCTGACCAAGCTCGCCGAGGGCTTCAGCGCGGACATGGCCGCGCGCGGCTTCTTCGACCACACCGACCCCGACGGCGCCACCCCCTGGGACCGCGCCGCCAAGGCGGGCATAAGCGGTCTCGGCGGCGAGAACATAGCCCGGGGCCAGGCGGACGCCGCCGCGGTGATGGAGGCGTGGATGAACAGCCCGGGCCACCGGGCCAACATCCTGAACTGTGACTTCAAGACCCTGGGAGTCGGTGTGCACTACGGGTCCGGCGGTCCGTGGTGGACACAGGACTTCGGCTACTAGGATCGGCCGCAGCGCTTACCTGCGGTTAGTGCAACCTGATGGTTAGCGCTTCCTTCGAGTACGCTTGACGGATGACCGTCATGCACGAGAGTCAGCCGGGCGCGGAGGAGCGGGACCTCCCCTACAACGTGTTCGCGCGGGCCTGCCCGTCGCGGGGAACCCTGGAGCATGTCACGGGCCGCTGGGGCTCGCTCACCCTCGGCGCGCTGTACGAGAGCTCGCTGCGGTTCAACGAACTGCGCCGCCGTGTCGACGGCGTGAGCGAGAAGATGCTCTCCCAGACCCTGCAGGCGCTGGAGCGCGACGGCCTGGTGCACCGCGAGGCGCAGCCGACGAACCCGCCGCGGGTGGACTACGACCTGACCCCGCTGGGCCGCGAGGTGGCGACCCGCCTGCTGGACCTCATCCACTGCGTGGAGGGCCGGATGGACGGGGTGCTGGCCGCCCGCGAGCGTTACGACGCCAGGCGCGGCGCCCGCTGACACTTCGGGCAGAAGTAGCTGGACCGGTTCATCCAGGGCCGGCGGCGCATGGGCGTCGCGCAGCGCCGGCAGGGCAGGCCCTCCCGGCCGTACGCGTCCAGGGAGCGGTCGAAGTAGCCGGACTCGCCGTTGACGTTGACGTAGAGGCTGTCGAAGCTGGTGCCGCCCACGGCGAGGGCCTCGTTCATCACGTCCCGGATGTGGCCGAGGAGTTCGCTGGTGCGGGGGCGGGTGAAGGTGCCGGTGGGACGCTCGTAGTGCAGACGCGAGCGCCACAGTGCCTCGTCCGCGTAGATGTTGCCGACGCCGCTGATCAGCGACTGGTCCAGCAGCGCCCGCTTGATGGTGGTCCGCTTGCGGCGCAGTGCCAGGTGGAAGGCCTCGTCGTCGAACAGCGGGTCGAGGGGGTCGCGGGCGATGTGAGCGATGACGTCCGGCAGGCCGTCCGGGGTCGTGTCGTGCAGCGACAGACCGCCGAAGGTGCGCTGGTCGACGAAGCGGAGTTCGGTGTGCAGGCCGTCGGCGAAGCGGACGCGGATCCTGAGGTGCTTCTCGTCCGGCGCGCTGTCCGGCTGCACCAGCAGCTGGCCGCTCATCCCGAGGTGGGCGAGCACCGCCTGCCGGGTGTCCTCGAGCGGCAGCCACAGGTACTTGCCCCGGCGGCTGGGCGTGCCCACCCGGTGCCCCTTGAGGCGGTGCGCGAAGTCGTCCGCACCGGCCGGGTGGCGGCGTACGGCACGAGGGTGCAGCACTTCGGCGTCGGCGACGGCCCGGTGGGCGACCCACCGTTCCAGGCCGCGTCGTACGACCTCGACCTCCGGCAACTCGGGCATCGGGACCCCCGGGAACATCTGGTGGACGATCCGAGCGCCCGCCCCTGAGCTGGGGCGGGCGCTCGGCTCTTGCTGCCTGTCAGGCGGAAGCGGAGGCTTCGTCGCCGGCGCCCGCGTCGATGTCGACCGCGTCGGCCGTCGCCTTGGCACGCTCGTCCGCCGCGGCCCGGATGGACCGCCATGCGGACTCGGCGGCCTGCTGTTCCGCTTCCTTCTTGCTGCGGCCGGTGCCGGTGCCGTACGAGACGCCTCCGACGCGGGCGGCAGCAGTGAAGGTCTTCTCGTGGTCGGGGCCGGTCTCCGTGACCAGGTACTCGGGCACGCCGAGCCCTTCCGTCGCGGTGAGCTCCTGGAGACTGGTCTTCCAGTCCAGGCCGGCTCCGAGGTTGGAGGACTTCTCGATCAGCGGGTCGAAGAGCCGGTGCACCAGCTCGGACGCCGAGTCGAGGCCCTGATCGAGATAGACCGCGCCGATCACCGCTTCCAGGGTGTCGGCGAGGATGGACGCCTTGTCCCGTCCGCCCGTGCCCTCTTCACCGCGGCCCAGCCGGATGAAGGAGCCCAGTTCGAGACCGCGGCCCACCTCCGCGAGCGCACGAGAGTTCACCACGGCGGCCCGGAGCTTGGCCAGCTGGCCCTCGGGCAGATCCGGGTGGGTGCGGTACAGCGTGTCCGTGACGACGAGACCGAGTACGGAGTCCCCGAGGAACTCCAACCGCTCGTTCGTCGGCAGACCGCCGTTCTCGTACGCGTAGGACCGGTGGGTCAGCGCTCGCACCAGAAGGGCGGACTCGACCTGGTAGCCGAGCCGCCCTTCCAGAAGCGTGTGGGACGAGGCCGTGTTGTCCGCTGAGTTCTTCTTCGGCGTGGACACAGTGCCTCTCACCAGCCGCTCAGACCTCGAGGACCTGGCGCTTGTTGTAGGTGCCGCAAGACGGGCACGCGATGTGCTGCTGCTTGGGCTCGTGGCAGCGCTCGCACGCAACCAGGGTGGGGACCGCAGCCTTCCACTGCGACCGGCGGTGGCGCGTGTTGCTGCGCGACATCTTCCGCTTCGGAACAGCCACGGCTACTTCTCCTGCTTCTCGTCGACGCCCGCTTCCGCGTCAGCGCCGCTCATCTCGTCCTTCTCGCCGTCCTTCATGGTGCCGGCGAGTCCCTGCAATGCCGCCCAACGGATGTCGACGGCGTCATGGTGGTGGTCCGGGTCGTCCGCGAGCCGCGCTCCGCACTCGGAGCACATGCCCGGGCAGTCTTCCCGGCACACCGGCTGCATCGGCAGTGCGAGCACTACCGCATCCCGCAGCAGAGGTTCGAGGTCGAAGAGTCCGTCCTCGAGGAAGAACCTGTCCTCGTCGTCCTCGGCGTCGTCGCCCGGTTCCGCGATCACACGGCCCCGGTCGTCGGCGTCAGGGTACGAGAACAGTTCCTGGAAGTCCGCTTCGAGCTCCAGCTCGACCGGCTCCAGACACCTTACGCACTCCCCCTCGGCCGCTGCACGGGCGGTGCCTGTGACGAGCACCCCTTCCATGACCGACTCGAGCCGGAGTTCGAGCTCCACCGGGGCGCCTTCCGGCACTCCGATGACTCCCTGGATACCGAGGTCCCTGGGGGCGTCGATCGTGCGGGTCAGGCGCTGCAGCGCACCTGGACGCCGCCCCAGCTCGTGTGTGTCGAACACGAGAGGGTTGCGGTGGTCGAGGCGCGCGTTGGAAGCCATTCCTGCTTTCGATCTTCGAGCTCAGAGGGACGCCACCCGTTGCGTACCGGGGCAGCGCTGATCGCGGACGTGCACGCGACCGAAGAGCCAGGATACTGGACCTTTCACTCACGGCCCAATCGGGGTCGTCGCTACAGGCCGCGCTCCTGCTCGTAGGCCCGCAGCTGCTCCGCGCTGATCATGCTGGTGTCGAAGAGACTGGTCTCGTCGAGGGCGTAGTCCTGCTGGGCCTGCTGGGGCTGGTGAAGCTGCTGCGCCTGGTGAGTCTGGTTCGGGTCGTAGGCCTGCTGGTCGTAGGAGGCCTGGTAGGCGTAGGGGTCGGCCTGCTGGTAGCCGTACGGGTCCTGGTGGCCGTAGCCGTGCTGCTGCGGGAAGCCGCCGTAGGGGTCGGGCTGCTGCTCGATGGGGGCACCTCCCGCCGGAGCGTAGCCGGAGGTGGGGGAGTAGGCGGACTGCTGGTCGTACTGCGGCTGCTGCTCGGACTGGGCGGCCTGTGCGGTCCGGGCGTCCTGCTGGGCGAGGGCCGCGAGGTCGGCCAGGTAGTCGGCGTCGCTGGAGTGCTGCAGGGTGGTGGAGTCGTCGGCGAGGGCGCCGAGGTCGTCGGTGGCGATACGGCCGTGCAGCTTCTGACGGCCACGGCCGACGGCCTCGAGGGTCTTGGCGAGGACCGCCTCGAAGGCGCCGAGCTTGACGTCCACGTAGGCGTCCGCGTCGCGGCGCAGGGTCTCCGGGTCGTGGCTGCGCTCCGGGGCGTCCTCGTCCTCGTAGCCGTGCTCGTCGACACCGGGGCCGGTGCCCAGCAGCTTCTCGCGGCCGCGGCCGACCGAGCCGAGGGTCTTGGTAAGCACGACCTCGAAGTTGGCGAGCTTGGAGTCGACGTATTCGTCGGCCTCGGCCCGGATCTCCTCGGCCTCCTTGCGGGCCTCGGCCACGATCCGGTCGGCCTCGGCCTGGGAGCGGCGGGCCACCTCGGTGTCGGAGATCAGCGAGCCGCGCTCGGCGTGCGCGCTCTCGATGATCCGCTCGGCCTCCAGACGGGCCTGCTCGACCATCTGCTCGCGGTCGCCGATCAGTTCCTGGGCCTGCGCGAGGGAGCCGGGCAGCGCCTCGCGCACCTCCTCGAGCATCGCGAGCAGCTCGGCGCGGTTGACCACGCACGAGGCCGACATCGGCATGGACCGGGCGCTGGAGACCGCGGTGACGATCTCGTCGAGCTTCTTCTGGACGTCCACCTGTGCTCGCCACTCTCTACAGCTGTGTTGGAGACGGACGGAACGACTGTACGGCCCCGGGACGCGGGTCCGACACCGGGTGACGGACTGTCAGCCCGTCAGTCCTTCCTGAGGCGTTTGCCGAGGGCGTCGAGGACCTGCGGCGGCACCAGGTGGGAGACGTCGCCGCCCCAGGTGGCGACTTCCTTGACCAGGGAGGAGGAGAGGAAGCTGTAGGTGGGGTTGGTCGGCACGAAGAGCGTCTCGACGCCCGAGAGCCCGTTGTTCATCTGGGCCATCTGCAGCTCGTAGTCGAAGTCGCTGACGGCGCGCAGGCCCTTGACGATGGCGGGGATGTCCCGCTGCTTGCAGTAGTCGACGAGGAGGCCGTGGAAGGCCTCGATCCGCACGTTCTCGTACTCGGCGGTGACCTGGCGGATCAGGTCGATCCGCTCGTCGATCTCGAACAGGCCCTTCTTGGCCTTGTTGATCATCACCGCGACGTAGACCTCGTCGTAGAGACGGGAGGCGCGGGAGATGATGTCGAGGTGTCCGTTGGTGATCGGGTCGAACGACCCGGGACAGACGGCGCGGCGCACTGGTGGTCCCTCGCTCTCCGGTCCGGTCATCGTGCGTCTTCGCACGTAGAGGCGGCGCGACCGTACCAAAACGTTCCCTCGCCGTAGCGACGGGCCCGGATCGCCTCGAAGCCGTCCGGCCAGTGGAATGTGCCGCCTCTGGTGCTGCGCTCCACGGTGACGAGGGCTTCCGCCGCGAGCCACCCCTGCGTGCGGAGTGTGAGCAGAATCTCCCGAAGATCGTCGTCGGAGACGGCGTACGGCGGGTCGAGGAAGACGAGGTCGTACGGCTCCGCCGGCGCCGGTGACTGGATGATCTGCTCGGCCCTGCCCGCCCGGACCTCGGCGCCGGGGAGGCCGAGGTTCTTCACGTTGTCCCGAACGGTGCGGGCCGCCCGCGCGTCGGACTCCACGAGGAGGGTGTGGCTCGCGCCACGGGAGAGCGCCTCCAGGCCCACGGCGCCCGAACCCGCGTACAGGTCGAGGACGCGTTCGCCGTCCAGCGGGCCGCCCAGCAGGGACTGCCAGGTGGAGAAGAGTCCCTCGCGCGCGCGGTCCGATGTGGGGCGGGTGCCGTTCCCTGGCGGGACGGCCAGGCGGCGTCCGCCGGCTGCCCCGGCGATCACGCGGGTCATCTCAGGTCCTTGTCGGTGCGCGGATGGTGGCCGTTCCCAGTCTGTCAGCCCTTTTCCAGGTACTGCTCCCTCTCCTCGTCCAGCAGCGCGTCAAGGGCCGTGCGCAACGCGGGGAGTCGCTCCAGCTCCGGGTCGGCCGCCACGACCGCCGCCGCCTCCTCCCGCGCCTCCGCGATGATCTCCTCGTCGTCGATGACGGCCAGCACGCGCAGGGACGTGCGGGCGCCCGACTGGGCCTGGCCAAGGACGTCGCCCTCGCGGCGCTGTTCCAGGTCGAGACGGGAGAGTTCGAAGCCGTCCAGCGTCGACGCCACCGCGCCCAGCCGCCGGCGGGCTTCGCTCGCCTCCGGCATCTCGGTGACCAGCAGGCACAGGCCGGGCGCGGAGCCGCGGCCGACGCGGCCGCGCAGCTGGTGGAGCTGGGACACGCCGAACCGGTCCGCGTCCATGATCACCATGGCGGTGGCGTTCGGGACGTTGACGCCGACCTCGATGACCGTGGTGGCGACCAGGACGTCGGTCTCCCCTGCGGCGAACCGGCGCATCACCGCGTCCTTGTCGTCGGGGTGCATACGGCCGTGCAGGACCTCGACCCCGAGGCCCTGCAGAGGGCCCTTGGCCAGTTGCTCGGCCACGTCGAGGACGGCCAGCGGGGGCCGCTTCTCGGCTTCGTCCTCCGCGGACTTCTTCTTGCCGCCCTTCCTCGGATCGTCCTCCTCGTCACCGATGCGCGGGCAGACGACGTACGCCTGGTGGCCGGCCGCCACCTCCTCACGCACCCGCTCCCACGCCCGGGCCAGGAAGTGCGGCTTGTCGGCGGCCGGGACGACATGGCTGGCGATCGGCGAACGGCCGGCCGGGAGCTGGTCGAGGACGGAGGTCTCCAGGTCGCCGAAGACGGTCATGGCGACCGTCCGAGGGATCGGTGTGGCGGTCATGACCAGCAGGTGCGGGGGCTGTTTGCCCTTGCCGCGCAGGGCGTCGCGCTGTTCGACGCCGAAGCGGTGCTGTTCGTCGACCACGACCAGTCCGAGGTCGTGGAACTGCACCTTGTCCTCGATCAGCGCGTGCGTGCCGATCACGATCCCGGCCTCGCCGGTGGCGAGGTCGAGCAGTGCCTGACGGCGGGCGGCGGCGCCCATCGAGCCGGTGAGCAGCACCACCTTGGTGGCGTGCTCGGCGCCGCCCAGCATGCCTCCTTCGGCGAGCTCGCCCATCATCTCGGTGACCGAACGGTGGTGCTGCTGGGCCAGCACCTCGGTGGGCGCGAGCATGGCGGCCTGGCCGCCGGCGTCGACGACGGCGAGCATGGCGCGCAGTGCGACAAGGGTCTTGCCGGAGCCGACCTCGCCCTGGAGCAGCCGGTGCATCGGGTGCTCGGTGGCGAGGTCGCCGAAGATGTCCCGGGAGACCTTCTGCTGGCCCTCGGTCAGGGTGAAGGGCAGCCGGTCGTCGAAGGCCGCGAGGAGGCCGTCGGGGAGCGGCTCGCGGGCGACCGCCGGGAGCTGGGCGTCGGCGTGCCGGCGGCGGGCCAGGGCGACCTGGAGGACGAAGGCCTCGTCCCACTTGAGGCGGGAGCGGGCGTCGGCGATGTCGGCCTTGGTGTGCGGGCGGTGGATCTTGAGCAGGGCCTCGGGGAGGGACACCAGACCGCGGCCCTCGCGCAGGGAGACGGGGAGCGGGTCGACGGCGTCCTGCGCGGCGGGGAGCACGGTCTGGATCGCCTTGCCGATCTTCCAGGACTCCAGCTTGGCGGTGGCCGGGTAGAGCGGGATGAGGGCCCCGGCCCACGTCTCGACGGTCTCCTCGCTGTCGCCGCCCCTGAGCAACTCGTATGCCGGGTGGGCGAGTTGCAGCCGCCGGTTGAACAGGGACACCTTGCCCGCGAAGAGTGCGCGCGTGCCCGGGAGCAGCTCCTTGTGGGGCTTGTGAACCCCGTTGCCGAAGAACACCAGTTGGAGTCGGCCGCTGCCGTCGGTGATCGTCACCTCCAGGCGCTGTCCCTTGCCGCGCGGGGCCTTGGCGGAGGCGAAACTGTGCAGGCGGGCGTCGGCGACCTGGGCGACCACCGTGACGTGCTCGTCCATGGGGAGGTCGGCGAGGTGGGTGAGCTGGCCGCGCTCCTCGTACCTGCGCGGGTAGTGGTGCAGCAGGTCGCCGACGGTGTGCAGGCCGAGGTGCTCGGCCATCACCTTGGCGGTGGCGGGGCCGAGCACTGACTTCAGCGGCTGTTTCAGTGGTTCTTCCAGTGCGGGCACGACACCCATTGCACAACACGGCACTGACAATGCCGTATACGTGTCGGGAAAGTCCTGGTCAGCCGGGCTGTTCGCGCTCTAGGATGGCGCGCTCCGGCCATCCCCCGCGGCCACCTCCCCAACAAGGGGCCGCCCGACCCCGCGCTGTCGCGAAGTCCCCCCACCGGCGGCGCTGCGACGATGGACTCCCAGACCTCACAGTCAGCCCAGGCATCCCACGAATCACAGCCACCTCATACGTTCCAGGTCGACCTGCGTGGTCTGGTGGACCTGCTCTCCCATCACCTCTACTCCAGTCCCAAGGTCTACCTGCGCGAGCTGCTGCAGAACGCGGTGGACGCGATCACCGCCCGGCGCGCCGAGCAGCCGGACGCCCCGGCGCGGGTGCGGCTGTACACGGACCCGGCGGACTCGGCGGGGCCCGCCGCGCTGCGGGTGGAGGACACCGGCGTCGGGCTCACCGAGTCGGACGTGCACAGCCTGCTGGCGACCATCGGCCGCAGCTCCAAACGCGCCGACGGGCTGCAGGAGGCCCGCTCCGACTTCCTCGGCCAGTTCGGCATCGGCCTGCTGGCCTGTTTCGTGGTCGCCGAGCGCATCCGGGTGGTCAGCCGCAGCGCCCGTGAGCCCGGCGCTCCGCCGGTGGAGTGGACGGCGAGCGACGACGGCTCCTACACCGTGCGGACGCTGCCCGACGAGGCCCGGCCGGAACCGGGCACCACGGTGCACCTGGTGGCGCGGGCCGACGCCGGGGAGTGGCTGGCCGGGCAGCGGGTGCTCGCGCTGGCCCGGGACTTCGGCTCGCTCCTGCCCTACGACGTGCGGGTGGGCGAGGAGACGGTCACCGACCTGCCCGCGCCCTGGGACCGCCCCCACCCCTCCCCCGCGACCCGCCGCGTGGCCCTGGCCCGGCACTGCCACGACACCTTCGGCTTCACCCCCCTGGACTCGATCGAACTGAACGTGCCGCTGGCCGGGATCCGCGGGGTGGCGTACGTGCTGCCCGCCGCGGTCAGCCCGGCCCAGCGCGCCACGCACCGGGTGCACCTGAAGGGCATGCTGCTGACCGAGCGGGCCGAACAGCTGCTGCCGGGTTGGGCGTTCTTCGTGCGCTGTGTCCTGGACACCGACAGCCTGCGGCCCACCGCCTCGCGCGAGTCGCTCTACGAGGACGAGACGCTGGCCGCCGTACGGGAAGCGCTCGGCGAGCGGATCCGGTCCTGGCTGACCGGGCTGGCGGCGGGCGATCCGGAGCGGCTGGCGGCCTTCCTGTCGGTGCACCACCTCGGGGTGAAGTCCCTCGCCCGGCACGACAAGGACATGCTGCGCACGATGCTGCCGTGGCTGCCGTTCGAGACGACCGACGGGCAGCTGTCCCTGGAGGAGTTCGCGCTGCGCCACCCGGTGGTGCACTTCACCCGGACGGTGGAGGAGTACCGGCAGGTCGCCCCGATCGCCTCCGCACAGGGTGTCGGGGTGGTCAACGGCGGCTACACCTATGACAGCGAGCTGGTCGAGGCGCTGCCGTCGGTGCGCCCGGGGACGGTCGTCGCCGAGCTGGACGCGGACACCGTGACCGCCCATCTGGACGCGGTGGACGCGGCGCAGGAGCTGGCGCTGTCCGGTTTCCTGGCGGCGGCGCGGGCGAAGCTCGACCCGCTGGGCTGTGACGTCGTCCTGCGCGCCTTCCACCCCGTCTCGGTGCCCGCGCTGCACCTGGACGACCGGGCGGCCCGGCACGAGCAGGCCCGTGCGGAGGCCGAGGCACAGGCGGACGACCTGTGGGCGGGCATCCTCGGCTCGCTGCGCGGCAGCGCGCCACGCGCGCGTCTGGTGCTCAACCACCTCAACCCGCTGATCCGGCGGATCGCCTCCCTGCGGGATCCCGAGCTGATCGGCACCGCGACCGAGTCGCTGTACGGACAGGCGCTGCTGATGGCGCAGCGCCCGCTCAGGCCCGCGGACTCCGCGCTGCTCAACCGCGCGTTCATCGGCCTCCTGGAATGGGCTACACACGGGGAATCCGCGAACGGGGAGGACGGTCACCGATGAGCGGGATCACGGACTTCGACGCGCTGCGCCGGGCGATGGCGGAGAACTCCGAGCGGCCGGAGGGCCCGGCCCGCAACGCGCGCGCCGAGCAGTTGCTCGCCGAGGCGGAGAGGCTGGACATCCCGCTCGCGGTGATCGAGGCGCTCGGACACCAGCTGAAGGTCTACAACTACAGCTCCGAGAAGGACAAGATGTTCGTCCCGTTCGCGCGGCTGCTGCGCATGTGGGACGAACGGCCCGGGGACTTCGACGAGTACGAGACGCACTCCCTGCACTGGGTCTTCAAGTGGGTGTCGGCCGGCATGCTGGACCAGCCGCACGTGCCGCTGGCCTCCATCGAGAAGTGGCTCGGCGAGATGGAGCACCGCTACCGGCTGGCCGGACACTCCGAACGGGCCGTGCGCAGCGCCGAGTTCAGCGTGGCCGCGCACACCGGCGACCTGGACCGCGCCGAGCGGGCCTACACGGCCTGGCTGGCCGCCGACCGGGACCGGATGGCGGACTGCCACGCCTGCGAGCTGCACGGCCAGGGCACCTGGCACGTCAAGCGCGGCCGGGACGCGGAGGCCCTGGACCTGTGGCGGCCGGTCCTGGAGGGCGAGTACAGCTGCGCCCACGAGCCGCACAGTGTCCTCGCCTCCTCCCTGGTACCGCTGCTCAGGCTGGGCCGCGTGGACGAGGCCCGCGCCCACCATCTGCGCGGTTTCCGGCTGGTGCGGCCGATGGAGAGCATGCGCGGCGCGTACGCGGACCATGTGGAGTTCTGCGCGCTCACCGGCAACGAGGCGCGCGGCCTGGAACTGCTCGCCGAGCGGCCGGCCTACTTCACGGACACCGGGCATCCGCGCAGCCGCCTGGACTTCATGGCCGTGGTGGCGCTGCTCATGGACCGCCTGACCGAACTCGGGCTGGGCGGCCGGCGGGTACCGGGCCCGGCCGGGCAGGTGTGGACGGCGCGGGAACTCGCGGCCCACGCGCGCGCCGAGGCCCTCGAACTGGCCGGGCGGTTCGACCTGCGCAACGGCACCTCTCACATCGGCGACGAGGCACGCGCGCGGATGGCGCGGCGCCCGCTGGTGGAGCGGCTGCCGCTCGGGGTGCGCACGGCGGCCGGGCCGGCCGTCACGGCCAGGCCGCAGGCTCCGGTTCCGCCCGTCGCGGGCACGGGCACGGGCACCGACTCGGACTCGGGCGAGCCGGATCTGCAGGCACTGCTGGCCGAGGCCCGGCGGCTGTCGGACGGCCTCCAGCCGCACGCCCTCGAGGCGTGGGCGGCGGTCGCCCGGGCCGCGGACGGCGTCGAGCTGGACGCGCGGGACCGCGCGGAGATCGTCGAGCACGAGGCGATGGGTCGCGGCCCGGAGGGGGCCGAACTGTTCGAGCGGGCCGCCGAGCTGTACGCGGAAGCGGGCGATGCCGGGGAGTCGCTGGCGGCACGCGCGCGTGCGGCGTACATACGGGCCCTGGCGGGCCGGGTCGACGAGGCGGTCGCGGCGGTCGCCGAGCCCTACGACGGGATCCTCGCCCTCTACGCCGAGGAGGCCACCGGCGTGCGGCAGGCGGCGTCCGTGCTGATGAGCCGGGCGCGGATCCTGATGCGCCGGGTGCACGAGGGGGCGCCCGGCGCCCTGCCCGACGCCGAGCAGGCGATCCGGGAGCTGCTGGCGCTCGTCGACGGGCACGTCGGGGACGACGTGCGGCTGGTGTCCCGGACCGCCGAGGCCCGGGCGATGCTGGCGGAGGCCGCGGAGCACTCCGGGGACGCCGGGAGGGCGGCGGAGCTGTTCCGGCGGGCCGCGGCGGAGTTCGTCGCGGCGGGGCTGCCGTGGTTCGCGGTGGAGTACGAGGTGCGGGTGGCCGGCCTCGCCCACGAGCGGGGCGACATGGCCGAGGCCGAACGGGCGCTGCGGGCGGCCCTGGAACACGGCGGACCCCATGTGGAGGCGGTCGGCCGGGCCCAGTTGCACCTTCAGCTCGCGGAGGTGGTCGGCGGCCGGGGTGACGTGCGGGAGGCGGCGGAACACGCGCTGCAGGCCGCGCACTGGGCCGACGAGGCGGGCGAGGCCGCCGGCCTCGGCGCCTGGGCGCGCCACCAACTGGGCGGCTTCCTGCTGCGGCAGGGCCGGTACGCGGAGGCCGCCGAGGTGCTGGAGTCGGCGCTGCCCGACCTGACCGCCGACACGCACGGCGACGGCGCGATCGTGCAGACGCGGTGGTGGCTCGGGGACTGCCTCGGCGAGCTCGGCGAGCACCGGGCGGCGGCCGAGCACCGGCTGCAGGCCGCCGAGATCGCCCGGCACTGGCCCGAGCAGCAGGACCACGCCACGCTCGCCCACCTGGCCGGCGAGTCCCTCGGACAGGCCGGGCTCCCCGCCGACGCGGACCGGGCCTACGCGCGCGCGGGCGATCTGTGGCGCTCCCTGGGCAACGTCCACGGCCTGGTGCGCAGTCTGCGTGCCCGCGCCTGGCTGGCGCTGCGCACCGAGGCGGGACTGGAAGCGGCGCGGGAGCTGATGGCGGAGGCGGTCCGGGAGTGCGCGGCGGCGCTGGAGGAGACGGACGATCCGGAGGACCGGGAGCGGCTCGCCGCCGAGCTCGGTCACACCCACCGGCAGTGCGGCGACCTGCTGGCCCGCTCGGTGTCCGAGGACGCCGAGGACGCCGCGATCCGGGCCGCGTTCGAGGACGCGCTGACCCAGATGACACGGGCCGTCGCGGCGTTCGCCTCGATCGGCGCGGGCGCCCTGCACAGCCGTACCGCCGCCGAGCTGGCCGCGGGCTGGCTGGAGGCCGACCTCAGCCGCCCCACCGAGGCGGCCGCACGCGCGCGTGCGGTGCTGGCGGCCTACGCCGGGGCGGACGGCACGGACGACACCGTCGAGGCCCGGCGAGCCGAGGCGGAGCAGCTGCTGGACGTGCTCCCCGCGGACACCCGGCCACGGGACGAAGGACCGCTCACCTCGTCCCCGTGAGCAACAGCGCCCGTTCTGCTGCGCACGGGGCCCGCGGCAGGCCCGGCCGCCGGGCCGCTCACTCCACCCCGATGAGCAGCAGCGCTCCCTGGCGCCCGCCCCGGTACACCACCGTGTCGACGGCGAGGTAGGACTCGCGTACGCGCGCCTCCAAGTGGTCGGCGACGGCCTCGGGTGCCTCGTCGCCGAGCACGATGGTGACCAGTTCGCCGCCGGCCTGGAGCATGCGGTCCAGGACCGTCCCGGCGGTGGCGGTGACGTCCGAGCCGATCACCGCCACGTCGCCGTCGACGAGCCCCAGCACGTCGCCGGCCTGGCAGATGCCGGCCATCGTCCAGGACTCGTGCTCGGCGACGACGACCTCGGCGTACCGGGTGGCGCCCGCCGCCGAGGTCATCTGGACCACGTCCTCGTCGAAACGCCGGTCCGGCGCGTGCACGGCCAGCGCGGCGATCCCCTGGACCGCCGAGCGGGTCGGGATGAGGGCGACGCGGACCCCCTCCGTGCGCACCTGCTCGGCCGCCGCGGCCGCCGTGTCGCGCAGCTCCGCGTCGTTGGGCAGCAGCACCACCTCGCGCGCGTGGGCGCGGCGCACCGCCTGGACGATCTCCCCGCTGGCGGGCGGCTCCCCGGGACGGGCGAGCACGGTGGTCGCGCCGGCCTCGGCGTACAGCCCGGCCAGGCCCTCGCCGGGCACGACGGCCACCACCGCGCGCTGGGCCCGTTCCCTGGGCGGCCGCTCGGCCCCGGTGTGGACGTCCCCGAGCCCGAAGTGGGTGATCCGGATCCGGTACGGCCGCCCGGCCTCGACACCGGCCTCCACGGCGGCGCCCGCGTCGTCGACGTGCACGTGCACGTTCCACAGCCCGTCGCCGCCGACGACGACGAGGGAGTCCCCGAGCCGGTCGAGCCGCTCGCGCAGCCGGGCCACGGCGGCGTCCTCGGCCTCCAGCAGGTAGATCACCTCGAAGGCGGGCCCGCCCGCCTCGGCGCACTCCTCGGCCCCGGCGGGCTTCCCAGTCCCGACGGGCTTCCCCGTCCCGGTGGGTTCGCCTGGCCCGGTGGGTTCGCCTGGCCCGGTGGGTTCCACGCGCGCGTAGGGCTCGTGCGCCGCCACCGCCGCCGGGGTCTCCCCCGTGAACGTCTCCACCAGCGTCCCGAGCACCGCCACCAGCCCCCGCCCGCCGGCGTCGACCACGCCGGCCCGCCGCAGCACTCCGAGCTGTCCCCGCGTCGCCGCCAGGGCCGCACAGGCCCCCTTGTAGGCCGCCTGGGACACGCTCGCGCAGTCGCCGCCGGCCCCCTCCGCCGCGTCGGCGGCGGCCGCGGCGACCGTGAGGACCGTGCCCTCCACGGGGTGGGCCACGGCCTGGCGGGCGGAGTCGGCCGCGTGCCGCAGGGCCAGCCGCAGCGCCCGTCCGTCGGCGTGAGTCTCCTCACCCTCGGCGGCCAGCACCTGGGCCATACCGCGCAGCAGCTGCGCGAGGATCGTCCCGGAGTTGCCCCGCGCCCCGATGAGCGCCCCGTGCGCCATGGCGTGCATGGCATCGGCCGTGGACGGCCCGGAGCCTTCCGCGACGCTCTCCGGACGGCTCCCCGGCCCCGCCGCGTGCCCGGCGAACACGGCCTCCACCGCCGCCGCCGCGGACTCCAGGGTCAGGTACAGGTTCGTACCGGTGTCCCCGTCCGCCACCGGGTACACGTTGATCGCGTCGATCTCCTCGCGCGAGCGTCCCAGCGCCCGGAGCGCCAGAGAGCACCAGGTGCGCACCGCGAGAGCATCGAAGAATGTCTGCGGCACCTGCGCCACCTGCGCCTCCCTGGGGCTCGACCTGGGCTCGACCTGGGACGCAGCGTAGACCCCGGACCGGTGTCCACCGGAAGGGACCGGTGGGCAGAGGCGGGGAGGACCGCCGGGCCGCCATGGTAGTTTCGTTGTACGGGCGCAGCCGTTGTATGCTGCTCCGGTTGCCCGATCCTGGTCGGGCCATTCCCCTGGCAGCGCCACTCAAGATCTCAGGTCTTAGGATCTCGATCCCGGCATGCCGGGAATCAACCGTAAGTGCATCTGAAGTCTTTGGAGTGACCCGTGGCTGCCAACTGCGACGTCTGCGGCAAGGGGCCGGGCTTCGGCAACAACATCTCGCACTCGCACCGCCGTACGCCCCGTCGCTGGAACCCGAACATCCAGCGCGTGCGTACTGTGGTCGGCGGGACGCCGAAGCGCGTGAACGCTTGCACCTCGTGCATCAAGGCCGGCAAGGTCTCGCGCTGACGCTACAGCTGAGCGCGCGGCCACTGCCTGGTTCGCTGCACGGAGCCGGTCCACCGGAAGGTGGGCCGGCTTTTTGCCGTGCCCGGGTCAGTCCCTGAACCTCCACCCGTGGTCCACCGGCCCGATCCCCGCCCCCAGCGCGAACCCGGCGGCGATCGCCCCGGTGACATAGCTCTTCGCCGCCGCCACCGCCTCCGGCACGGCCAGCCCCTTCGCGAGTCCCGCCGCGACCGCCGAGGCCAGCGTGCAGCCCGTACCGTGCGTGTGCCGGTTGTCGTGCCGGGGCGCCCGCAGCCAGTGCTCCTCGGAACCGTCCGTCAGCAGGTCGACGGCGTCCCCGGACAGATGCCCGCCCTTGATCAGCGCCCAGCGCGGCCCGTACGCCAGCACGGCCGCCGCGGCCCGTCGCAGGTCGCCCTCCGACTCGACCCTCACTCCGGTGAGTTGCGCCACCTCGTCCAGGTTCGGAGTCGCCACCGTCGCCACCGGCAGCAGCCCGGTGCGTACGGAGTCCAGCGCGGAGGCCGCCAGCAGCGGGTCCCCGTGCTTGGAGACGCCCACCGGGTCGACCACCGCGGGCGCGTCCGTCCCGCCGATCAACTCGGCCACCGCCTCGACCAGTTCGGCCGAGGCGAGCATCCCGGTCTTCACGGCCTGGACGCCGATGTCGTCGGCGACACTGCGGTACTGGGCCCGTACGGCCGCCACCGGCAGCTCCCAGGCACCCTGGACGCCGAGCGAGTTCTGCGCGGTGACCGCGGTGATCACGCTCATGCCGTGCACACCCAGCGCCAGCATCGTCTTCAGGTCCGCCTGGATGCCCGCGCCCCCGCCGGAGTCGGAGCCCGCCACCGTCAGGACCCTGGGGATCACGACTCGATGTCCCCGAAGTGGTCCCAGCCGCCCTTCCTGGTCCACGGCGCCCCGTCGACCGTGACCTGGGGCAGCGCCGAGGGGTTCAGCACCTCGCCGATCACCTTCCAGCGGGCCGGCAGCTTCACGTCCGGCGGGAACGTGGCCACGATCGCGTGGTCCTCTCCCCCGCTCAGCACCCACTGCAGCGGGTCGACGCCGACGGCCTGCCCGATGTCGTTCATCTGGGTGGGGATGTCGATGGCGCCGGAGCGGATGTCGATACGGACCTTGCTGGCCTCCGCGATGTGCCCGAGGTCGGCGATCAGACCGTCGCTGACGTCGCACATGGCGGTGGCGCCCAGCCCTGCGGCGGCCGGACCGGCGTGGTACGGCGGCTCCGGGCGCCGGTGCGCCTCCACGAAGGCCCGCGGCGAGCGGAAGCCGCGGGACAGCACCGCGTACCCGGCCGCGGACCAGCCCAGCCAGCCGGTCACCGCGACGAGGTCGCCGGGCTGGGCGCCGGCCCGGGTCACCGGCTCCTGGTTGCGCATGTCGCCGAGCGCCGTGATCGACACCATGATCGTGTCACCGCGCACCACGTCACCGCCGACCACACAGGCGCCCGCGACCTGGCACTCGTCGCGCAGCCCGTCCATCAGCTCGCTCGGCCAGGTGACCGGGAGTTCGGCGGGGACGACCAGGCCGAGCAGCAGCGCGGTCGGGACGGCCCCCATGGCCGCGATGTCCGCGAGGTTCTGCGCGGCCGCCTTGCGCCCCACGTCGTACGCCGTGGACCAGTCGCGGCGGAAGTGCCGCCCCTCCAGCAGGATGTCGGTGCTCGCCACCACCCTGCGGTCCGGAGCGGCGACCACCGCGGCGTCGTCACCGGGGCCGACCCGGACCGCCGGGGTCGTGGTGAGACGGGAGGTGAGCTCCCGGATGAGCCCGAACTCACCCAGCTCACCCACAGTGCCCTTCATTGCCCTTCAGCCCCTTCTCTGCCTGTGCCTCTGCCTACCCGCTCACACTTCATCCTGGCCCCCGTCACGGCCGAGGCGACCCCCGGCTCCCGGCGTGCCCCTACCCCGGCGCGCGGGAGGCACCGCTGCGCAGGTCTCCCCGCGACGACCGACTACGCGATACCGTGGCGTTCCTTTTCCCCACATGATCCTCGTGGCCGCCCTGGAGGTTCCGTGGTACAGGCGTACATCCTGATCCAGACGGAGGTCGGCAAGGCGTCGACCGTCGCCGAGACGATCAGCAAGATCCCCGGAGTCATCCAGGCCGAGGACGTGACGGGACCGTACGACGTCATCGTGCGCGCCCAGGCCGACACCGTGGACGACCTCGGCCGCATGGTGGTGGCCAAGGTCCAGCAAGTGGACGGCATCACCCGCACCCTGACCTGCCCGGTCGTGCATCTCTAGCCCCCGTCTACCCTTGGCCGGTGAACTTCTTCCGTCACCGGCCCGCCGGTCTTCCCGCGCTCGCCCTGCTGATCGCCGTCGCGGGCTGCTCCTCAAGCGACGACAGCGCCAGGATGGCGGTTCCCACCCCGGACACCAAGACGGCCGGGCTGTGCCGGAGCCTGCACCGGGTACTGCCGAAGAAGCTGGACGGACGGAGCCGCAACGACCCCGAGCCCCGGTCCGCCTACACGGCGGGCTGGGGAAGCCCGGCGATCATACTGCGCTGCGGTGTCACCCGGCCGCCCAAGATGGTCGACCCCAAGGTGGCCGAGGGCAACGACCCGAAGGCGATGACCGGCGGGGTGAACGGGGTCGAATGGCTCATGGAGATCGAGGGCGACGGGACCTACCGGCTCACCACCGCCAACCGCGAGGCCTACGTCGAGCTGGTCCTGCCGAAGAAGCTGGCGGGCCAGGATCACAGCGCCGCCGTCCTCACCGGTATCGCGGCGTCCGTGAAGAAGGCGATCCCCGAGGGGATCGCCTCCATGACCTGACACCCGCGCCGGGGGATGTCTACCGCAGCCCGGTCGGCCTGCGCAGCGCCGCCTGGAGCAGTCGGTCCACCAGCTCGGGGTAGCCGATGCCGGTCGCCTGCCACATCTGCGGGTACATGGAGATGGGCGTGAAGCCGGGCATCGTGTTGATCTCGTTGATCACGAACTCGCCGTCCTCGGTGAGGAAGAAGTCCGCGCGGACCAGGCCCTCGCAGGAGGCCGCCTCGAAGGCCTCCACCGCGAGGCGGCGCACCTCGGCGGTCTCCTCCTCGGTGAGCGGGGCGGGCACGAGGCCGGGCGTGGAGTCGATGTACTTGGCCTCGAAGTCGTAGTACGCGTGCGCGTCCGGCGGCGGGATCTCCGCGGGCACGGAGGCACGCGGCCCGTCCTCGAACTCCAGGACCCCGCACTCGATCTCGCGGCCCCGCAGCGCCGCCTCCACCAGGATCTTCGGGTCGTGCCGCTGGGCCTCGGCGATGGCCTCGTCCAGCCCGGAGAGGTCGTCGACCTTGGTGATGCCGATCGACGAACCCGCGCGCGCGGGCTTCACGAACAGCGGCCAGCCGTGCTCGCCGGCGAAGTCGACGATCTTCTTGCGGGCGGCGGGCTCGTCCTGCTGCCACTCACGCGGCCGGATCACCACGTACGGGCCTACCTTGAGCCCGAAGGAGGTGAACACCCGCTTCATGTACTCCTTGTCCTGGCCGACCGCCGAGGCGAGCACGCCCGAACCCACGTACGGGACGCCGGAGAGCTCCAGGAGGCCCTGGAGGGTGCCGTCCTCGCCGTACGGGCCGTGCAGCACCGGGAGGACCACGTCGACCTCGCCGAGCGCCTTGGGCACCGAGCCGGGCTCGCTGTACACGACCTCCCGGCTGGCGGGGTCGACGGGGAGCACCACGCCGCCCTCGCCGGACTCCGCGAGCTCCTCGACGCTGGGCGTGCGCCGGTCGGTGATGGCCATCCGTTCGGGTTCGTCGGCGGTGAGCGCCCAACGGCCGTCCCTGGTGATGCCGATCGGCAGGACGTCGTACTTCGTCCGGTCGATGGCCTTGAGGACGGCGCCGGCGGTGACCACGGAGATCCCGTGTTCGGAGCTGCGGCCGCCGAACACGACGGCCACCCGCGGCTTGCGGGACGGCTGCTGCTCAGGGCTCTGGGGGAGGTTCTCGGTGCTCATATCGCGTTGAGAGTACCCGGTGGTAGGGCCCGGAGACAGCGTCGGCGGGCCGCGGCGACGCGGGTGGCCCAGCGGCGCGGCCGGCGGTGTGGCTCAGCGTCGTTCGGGCTTCGCGCTGCGCGACATCAGCTCCTTCAGGGCGACCACCGGCGGCTTGCCCTCGTGCACGATGCCGACGACCGTCTCCGTGAGGGGCATGTCGACACCGTGCCGGCGGGCCAGATCCAGCACGGACTCGCAGGACTTGACGCCCTCCGCGGTCTGCTTGGTGACCGCGATGGTCTCCTGCAGGGTCATGCCCTTGCCGAGGTTGGTGCCGAAGGTGTGGTTGCGGGACAGCGGCGAGGAGCAGGTTGCCACCAGGTCGCCCAGGCCGGCGAGGCCGGAGAAGGTCAGCGGGTCGGCTCCCAGGGCCATGCCGAGCCGGGTGGTCTCGGCGAGCCCGCGCGTGATGAGCGAGCCCTTGGCGTTGTCCCCCAGGCCCATCCCGTCGGCGATGCCCACCGCCAGGCCGATGACGTTCTTGACCGCGCCGCCCAGTTCACAGCCCACCACGTCGGTGTTGGTGTACGGGCGGAAGTAGGGCGTGTGGCAGGCGGTCTGGAGCCGCTGGGCGACGGCCTCGTCGGTGCAGGCGACGACGGCCGCGGCGGGCATGCGAGCGGCGATCTCACGGGCCAGGTTCGGCCCGGTGACGACGGCGATCCGTTCCGGGCCCACCTTGGCGACGTCCTCGATGACCTCACTCATCCGCATCGCCGAGCCGAGTTCGACGCCCTTCATCAGGGAGACGAGGACGGTGCCGGGGGCGAGCAGCGGGGTCCACTCGGCGAGGTTCTCGCGCAGGGTCTGGGAGGGCACCGACAGGACCGTGAAGTCCGCGCCGGCGAGGGCCTCGGCCGGGTCCGTGGTGGCCCGCAGGTTCTCCGGAAGCTCCACGCCGGCCAGGTAGTCGGGGTTGGTCCGGGTGTGGTTGATCGCGTCCGCGACCTCGGGCCGACGGGCCCAGATGGTGACCTCGCAACCGGCGTCGGCGAGCACCATTCCGAAGGCGGTGCCCCACGAACCGGCACTGAAGACCGCCGCCTTGACCGACTCGCTCACTTGGCGTTCTCCTCTTCGTGGCCGGTCTGCGCCCGGGTCCTGCGCCGCTGCTCGATCCGCTCCCGGCGCGGGTCGTAGCGGGTCTCGGGGGCCTTCTCGCCGCGGATCTCCTCCAGCTGGCGGGTGATGGCCTCCATGATGACGTCGGTGGCCTCCTTCAGGAGGTCCGCGGTCATCTCCCGGCCGTAGAAACGGGAGAGGTCCACCGGCGGGCCGGCCAGCACGTGGTGGGTCTTGCGCGGGAGGAGGTGCGGCTTCTTGGCGTACGGCGGCAGCAGTTCGTTGCAGCCCCACTGGGCGACCGGGATGACCGGGCACTTGGTCTGCAGCGCCACGCGCGCGGCGCCGGTCTTGCCGGTCATGGGCCAGCCGTCCGGATCGCGGGTCAGGGTGCCCTCGGGGTAGAAGGCGACGCACTCGCCGCGCTCCACGGCGTCGATGGCCGCCCGGAAGGCGCTCAGCGCGTCGGTGGACTCGCGGTAGACGGGGATCTGCCCGGTGCCGCGCATGGCGGCGCCGACGAATCCCTTCTTGAAAAGGCCGCTCTTCGCCAGGAATCGCGGGACCCGTCCGGTGTTGTACTGGTAGTGCGCGTACGCGAAGGGATCCACATGGGAATTGTGGTTCACCGCGGTGATAAATCCGCCCTCGGCCGGAATGTGCTCCATTCCACGCCAGTCCCGCTTGATCAGAACCACCAGGGGCGGTTTGCAGATCACCGCGGCGAAGCGGTACCAGAAGCCGATTCTGCGGCGGGGCACGCGGACACCTTCCTCTAGGGCCTCGAGGGCTGCCACCAGGGCCGGGGAGCCGCACAAGTGTCGCCCCAGGCCGCCGGTCTGTCGAGGACACCGTACGCCCCGTTTCCCCCGCCGCCGTCAAGCCCCGGGTGACAATGAGGGCAACGAGTAAGGGACGGTACGTCGGTGCAGTGGACCTTGGTCATACCCCTCAAGCCCCTGGAGCGCGCCAAGAGCAGGCTGGCGGACACCGCCGCCGACGGCCTGCGCCCGGGACTGGCCCTGGCGTTCGCCCAGGACACGGTGGCTGCCGCGCTGGCCTGCCCGGTGGTGGCGGATGTGGCGGTCGTCACCAATGACGCCCTGGCCGGCCGTGAGCTGGCGGCGCTGGGCGCCCGGATCGTCCCGGACGAACCGGAAAGCGGCCTGAACGCGGCGCTGGCACATGCCGCCGGTGTCGTACGGGCGTCGCGTCCGGAAACCCCGCTGGCCGCCCTGAACGCCGATCTGCCGGCCCTGCGTCCACTGGAATTGTCCCGGGTCCTGTCGGCCGCCGCGGAATTCCCCCGGGCTTTTCTGCCCGATGCGGCGGAGGTCGGCACGACCCTGCTGGCCGCGACCCCGGGCCAGGAATTGCATCCGGATTTCGGGCTCGATTCGCGGGCCCGGCACCGCGCGTCCGGCGCCGCGGAACTCCTGCTGGACGCGGTGGATTCGGTGCGCCAGGACGTGGACACCGGCGAGGACCTGCGGGCGGCCCTGGCCCTCGGGGTGGGGCCCCGCACGGCGACGGTGACCGCGCGGCTGCTGATTCCGGGACAGTAGGCTGCCGGTATGCAGGCGACCGCGTACACGTACGACCCCGAGACCCGCAGCGGGCAGGTGCTGCTCGACGACGGCACCCCGGTGGGCTTCGACGCGCCGGCGTTCGACGCGGGCGGGCTGCGGCTGCTGCGGCCGGGACAGCGGGTGCGGATCGAGACCGAACCGGTGGCCCAGTCACCGGAGGGCGCCGGAGCGGGCCTGCGGATCACGCTGGTGACGCTGCAGACCTTCTGAGCGCCCGGTGAAGGCGCCTCGGCGCCCGGGAGACACGCCGCGGGCCGGGCTCCCGAGGGGAGTCCGGCCCGGCATGTGAGTGCCCTGTGCCCTTGCGCCTCAGCGGGCGGTGGCCTTCTTGGCGGGGGTGGTCTTGCGCGCGGACGACTTCTTGGCCGGGGCCTTCTTGGCCGTGACCTTCTTCGCCGGAGCGCTCTTGGCCGTGGTCTTCTTGGCGGCGGCCTTCGTGCCCGTCGTCTTCTTGGCGGCCGCCGTGGTCTTGGCGGTCGTCTTCTTCGCGGTGGTCTTCTTGGCGGCGGCCGTGGTCTTCTTCGCGGCTGCCGTCGTCTTGCGCGCCGTGGTCGTCTTCTTCGCCGCGCCCGTGGCCTTCTTGGCGGCGGCCTTCTTGCCGGCGGCCTTGGCGATGGTGGGCGGCGGGCCGGACAGGCTGCCCTTGGGGGCCTTCTTGACCGCCACCTCGCCACCACGCGGGAGCTTCTTCGAGCCGCTCACCAGGTCCTTGAAGCCCTGGCCCGCGCGGAAGCGCGGCACAGAGGTCTTCTTGACCCGAACCCGCTCGCCCGTCTGGGGGTTGCGGGCGTAGCGGGCGGGGCGGTCCACCTTCTCGAAGGACCCGAAGCCGGTGACCGAGACCCGCTCCCCCGCGACGACAGCGCGGACGATGGCGTCCAGTACATGGTCGACAGCGTCGGCGGCCTGCTGGCGGCCACCCACCTTGTCGGCAATCGCTTCTACGAGCTGCGCCTTGTTCACGTCTTCCCCTTCGGAGACATCGCCAGAACGAAAGTGTTCAAGCTTTTTCGCACGTTAGGCAGATATATACCGCAAATCAAACACGAAACGGGCTAATCACCCTCGTGCCGCAACGAACTCGGCTGGATCTGATCTTGTTCAGCGGTCCTCTTCGGGGATGCGCCCCGCTTCGAGGTCCGCGATGAACCGATCGAGCCGCCTTGCCGCGTCGGCGAGATCGTGCTTGGCCGCGGCCGTAATGACCAGCAGCTTCCGGGTCAGCGCCATCCGTACGCCCTCCGGGACTTGCAGTGCGCGCACCCTTGAGTGCGCTTCCTTGAGTTGGTTCGCGACCGCCGTATAGAGCTGGAGTTGGCCGTCGTGTTCCATGCACAGATTGTGCCATCTGGGGCGAGTTGTCGCCCGCTCAGGGTGCAACTACCGCCACGGACAGCCTTCCTGGGCCACCCGAACGCTGTGGTCCCAAGTCACGCATACCCCGGCAACCACCCGCTTAACGTGGGCCGTTGGGTACGGGGGCGGGACGGCACGGGGCCGTTCGGGTGCAGAAAAGGCCGTACCCCCGATCGTGGTGATCGGGGGTACGGCCCGGGTGTTGCGGTGGCCGAAACTCGACCTCTTCGGTTGCGGGATCGGCTGCGCTGGTTCAGACCTGCAGCGTCCGCGGCTTGTAGGACGGGCGCTTCGCCTCGTACGCCGCGATGTCGGCCTCGCTGCGCAGCGTGATGGAGATGTCGTCCAGCCCGTTCAGCAGTCGCCAGCGGGAGTTCTCGTCCAGCTCGAAGGAGGCCTTGATGCCCGCCGCGCGAACCTCACGCGCCTCAAGGTCCACAGTGACCTCAGCCGTGGGGTCCTGCTCGGTCAGCTCCCACAGCGCGTCCACGACCTTCTGGTCCAGGACGACCGTGAGCAGCCCGTTCTTCAGCGAGTTGCCCCGGAAGATGTCGGCGAAGCGGGAGGAGATCACCGCTTTGAAGCCGTAGTTCTGCAGCGCCCAGACGGCGTGCTCACGGGAGGAGCCGGTGCCGAAGTCGGGGCCGGCCACGAGGACGGTCGCACCCTGCCGCTCGGGGCGGTTGAGCACGAACTCCGGGTCCTTGCGCCAGGCCTCGAACAGCCCGTCCTCGAAGCCGTCCCGGGTCACCTTCTTGAGCCAGTGAGCGGGGATGATCTGGTCGGTGTCGACGTTGCTGCGGCGCAGCGGGACGGCCCGGCCGGTGTGCGTGGTGAATGCTTCCATGACTGATCAGACTCCAGCGGGCGTGACGGTGGCGGCGTCGGACAGGTCGGCCGGGGAGGCCAGGTGGCCCACGACCGCCGTGGCGGCGGCGACCTGCGGCGACACCAGGTGCGTACGGCCGCCCTTGCCCTGCCTGCCCTCGAAGTTGCGGTTGGAGGTGGAGGCGGAGCGCTCACCCGGGGCCAGCTGGTCGGGGTTCATGCCCAGACACATCGAGCAGCCCGCGTGCCGCCACTCGGCGCCGGCCTCCTTGAAGACGACGTCCAGGCCCTCGGAGACGGCCTGCAGACCCACGCGCGCGGAGCCCGGGACGACCAGCATCCGTACGCCGTCGGCGACTTTGCGGCCCTTGAGGAGCTCAGCGGCGGCGCGCAGGTCCTCGATACGGCCGTTGGTGCAGGAGCCTACGAAGACGGTGTCCACCTTGATGGAGCGCAGCGGCTGACCGGCCTCCAACCCCATGTATTCCAGGGCCTTTTCGGCGGCGTAGCGCTCCGAAGCGTCTTCGTACGAAGCCGGGTCGGGGACGGATGCCGAAAGCGGCGCGCCCTGGCCGGGGTTGGTGCCCCAGGTGACGAACGGCGACAGTTCGGCGGCGTCGATGACCACCTCGGCGTCGAAGACCGCGTCGTCGTCGGTGCGCAGGGTCTTCCAGTACTCCACCGCGGCGTCCCAGTCGGCGCCCTCGGGCGCGTGCGGGCGGCCCTTGAGGTACTCGAACGTGGTCTCGTCCGGGGCGATCATGCCCGCGCGGGCGCCGGCCTCGATCGACATGTTGCAGATGGTCATCCGGGCCTCCATCGAGAGCTTCTCGATGGCGGAGCCGCGGTACTCCAGGACGTAGCCCTGGCCGCCGCCGGTGCCGATCTTCGCGATGATCGCCAGGATCAGGTCCTTGGCGGTGACGCCCTCGGGCAGCTCGCCCTCGACGGTGATCGCCATGGTCTTGGGGCGGGCCATCGGCAGCGTCTGGGTGGCCAGCACGTGCTCCACCTGGGAGGTGCCGATACCGAACGCCAGCGCGCCGAAGGCACCGTGCGTGGAGGTGTGCGAGTCGCCGCAGACGACCGTCGTGCCGGGCTGGGTCAGGCCGAGCTGCGGGCCGACGACGTGCACGACGCCCTGCTCGACGTCGCCCAGGGGGTGCAGCCGGACGCCGAACTCCGCGCAGTTCTTGCGCAGCGTCTCCAGCTGGGCCCGGGAGACCGGGTCCGCGATGGGCTTGTCGATGTCGAGGGTCGGGGTGTTGTGATCCTCGGTGGCGATGGTGAGGTCGAGGCGGCGCACCCTGCGGCCGTTCTGCCTGAGGCCGTCGAAGGCCTGCGGGCTGGTCACCTCGTGCAGCAGGTGCAGATCGATGAAGAGGAGGTCGGGCTCGCCCTCGGCGCGCCGGACGACGTGGTCGTCCCAGACCTTCTCCGCGAGTGTCCTACCCATCGCATTCCCTCCGGCCGGCGCAGGTGCGCCGGCCCAACTAGAGATCTTGAGGAGGCAGCTGCCCGCGCCCCAGATGTTGGGCGTCCGCCACCGGGCCCGTTGGTCGGCGGGCCGCTCTGCGTTCAAGGGTGGCGCAGTCCACGGAAAATTGAACTTGCGTTTCACAGAGTGAGACGCGAGTATCGTTTCATGGACAACAGTAGCGGCGTCGGCGTTCTGGACAAGGCAGCCCTTGTCCTGAGCGCCCTGGAGTCCGGTCCGGCCACCCTCGCGGGTCTGGTCGGGGCCACCGGACTGGCACGACCCACGGCCCACCGGCTGGCCGTGGCTCTGGAACACCACCGCATGGTGGCGCGCGACATGCAGGGCCGCTTCATCCTCGGCCCGCGCCTGGCCGAGCTGGCCGCGGCGGCGGGCGAGGACCGCCTGCTGGCGACGGCGGGGCCGGTGCTCACCCACCTCAGGGACGTCACGGGCGAGAGCGCCCAGCTCTACCGGCGCCAGGGCGACATGCGCATCTGTGTGGCCGCGGCGGAACGGCTGTCCGGACTGCGGGACACCGTCCCGGTCGGCTCCACGCTGACCATGAAGGCCGGCTCCTCGGCGCAGATCCTGATGGCCTGGGAGGAGCCCGAGCGGCTGCACCGCGGTCTGCAGGGCGCCCGTTTCACGGCGACGGCCCTGTCGGGCGTACGGCGGCGCGGCTGGGCCCAGTCGATCGGCGAGCGCGAGCCGGGCGTGGCGTCCGTCTCCGCGCCGGTGCGCGGCCCCTCCAACCGCGTGGTGGCGGCGGTGTCCGTCTCCGGCCCCATCGAGCGCCTGACGCGCCACCCGGGCCGTATGCACGCCCAGGCGGTCATCGACGCCGCCGCCCGCCTCTCCGAGGCCCTGCGCCGCTCGGGCTGACCGCCGGCTCGTACGTCACCCGGGAGGGGTCGGCCTCAACGCCGCGGCAGGACCCTCCCGGCAGCACGTCGCCGGTCGGCGGACCCGCTCAGGAGGCACGGAGCCGGTCGGCCGCCCGGTCGCCCCGCCGTCCGACGGGGACGACACCCGTGGCCCTGCCCAGGCCGAACTCGGGCATGTTCATGTAGATCGACTCGTACGATCCGGCCTGCACGACGTATGTCTCGTGCCAGAAGCCGACGTTGCCCTTCCCCTCGCGCAGCCGCCGGTTGAAGGCGGCCCACGCGGGCCGGTGCCGCTTGTCCGGCGCCGACGCGTAGGCGAGCAGCTTCTCCTTCGAGTCCCAGTACTGCACCACGTACAGCACCCGCGGGAAGCCCAGCAGGAACTGGTGACCGAGCAGTCCGCTGCCCTTCTCGCGCGACAGCTCCGCGATCATCGGACCCATGGCCCGGGACACCGGCAGCCAACTGCGCAGCGCGGTGAAGCTGTTGATCCGCATCCCGATCAGGAAGACGACCACCTCGCCCTCGCTCGCCGCGGTCATGCGTCCTTCGATCAGCTTGGCACCCATCACGTCCCCCACTCCCCGACGGTCCTGACCCGATCATTGGATAGCTGCGCTATCCATGATTGGATAGTGGCACTTTCCAATGGGGGGTGCAAGAGGAAAGCGCGAGAGGAAGGGGTGCGAGACGGATGCGACTGGCGGAGCTGAGCACGCGCAGCGGTGTCTCCACGGCGACGATCAAGTACTACCTGCGCGAAGGGCTGCTGCACCCCGGCCGCCGGATCACGGCCACGCAGGCCGAGTACGACGAGGAGCATCTGCGGCGGCTGCGCCTGGTGCGCGCACTGATCCAGGTGGGACGGATCCCGGTGGCCTCGGCCCGGGAGGTGCTCGCCGCCCTGCAGGACGAGGGCCTCGGCCGCAACGAGCGACTGGGCACCGCCGTGTGGGCCCTCCCCCACGGACCGGCGCCGGACGAGGGCGACCCGGCGCACGAGGCGGCGCGGCGCACCGCGGACGCCCTGCTGGACCGGCTCGGCTGGAACTACGGCAGCACCTGCGAGACGCCCACCGCACCGGCATACGGGATGCTGGTGACCGCGATCTCCGCACTCTCCCGGCTCGGCTACCCGTGCTCCGCCCAGGACTTGGAGCCGTACGCCCGCGCGATGGAGCGGATCGCGGTCACCGATCTCGACCTGGTGGAGCGCTACGGGACGCCGGACGAGCAGGTGGAGGCCGCGGTGGCGTTGACCGTGCTGTACGAACCGGTGCTGCTGAGCCTGCGCCGACTGGCGGAGGCGGAGGAGTCACGCCGGCGGTTCGGCGGCAAGTGACCGGAAGAACACCGAAGGCCCCCCACCGAAGTGGAGGGCCTTCAACTGCTGTACCCCCGACCGGATTCGAACCGGCGCTACCGCCTTGAGAGGGCGGCGTGCTAGGCCGCTACACAACGGGGGCGAGGATCTTGCAAGCGTTGACTTACATCGCCGCAGATCCGAGCTGGTCTACCTGGACTCGAACCAAGACTAACTGAACCAGAATCAGTCGTGCTGCCAATTACACCATAGACCAATGATGGTTTAGACCAGTCAGTACCCCCGACCGGATTCGAACCGGCGCTACCGCCTTGAGAGGGCGGCGTGCTAGGCCGCTACACAACGGGGGCCCTAGCGATCCCGACAGGGTCAGGACCAGTACCCCCGACCGGATTCGAACCGGCGCTACCGCCTTGAGAGGGCGGCGTGCTAGGCCGCTACACAACGGGGGCTTTGCGGATGTGATCCGCAGTGCGGATGAGCTCCGCGAGCTGGCCTACCTGGACTCGAACCAAGACTAACTGAACCAGAATCAGTCGTGCTGCCAATTACACCATAGGCCACTGGAACGCAAGCCCCTGAGGGGATCTTGTTCTAGTTCGCTCCGTCGGTTCCGGCCTTTCGGCCCGCTCCCCGGCGGCGCAGGAAGAACATTACCTGAAGGTGGACGGGGCTCCAAAACGACTATCCGGAGCGAGGAGCGCGGGCAGTTCGGCGAGGGACGCGATCCGGTGGTGCCGGACCGACACGTCGTCGCCGGTCCACGCGCCGGCCCGGTCGATCCACACGGACCGCAGCCCCGCCTCGGCGGCCCCGCGCCCGTCGATCTCCGGGTGGTCGCCGACGTACGCCACCTCGTGCGGGGGCAGGTCCAGGGCCTCGCACGCCGCCAGGAACGCCCCGGCCGCCGGCTTGGAGACCCCGAGCTCGGCGGCGCACAACACGGTCTCGAAGCGGTCCCACACGCCCAGGGTGCGCAGCTTGCGCTCCTGCACGTGGATGCTCGAGTTGGACAGCACGGCGTGCCGGTGGCTGGCGGCGAGGGCGTCCAGGACGGGCAGCACGTCCGGGAACAGGTTCCAGGCCGCCTCGTAGTGGACCAGGTACCGCGCGAACCAGTCGTCGGCCTCGCCGTCGGTCAACCGTCTGCCGAGGAAGACACGGGTGCGGTCGCGCCGTTGTGTGACGAAGTCGACCTCACCGGCGGAGAACCGCGCCCACTGGGCGTCGGTGATCTCCCGCCACAGCCGCAGCGCCTCCTCGGCCGACCCGTACCGCCCGAGCAGCCCCTCGGCCAGGAGGTGCGCCCGTATGCCCTCCCGGTCGGCCGTCGAGTAGTCGAACAGGGTGTCGTCCACGTCCCAGACCACGGCACGGATGCTCATGAGCCGACGGTATCGCCGCCTGTCCTCCGGTACGTGTGAGGGGCGGCACCCGGAGTTCCGGGTGCCGCCCCTCACACGTATCAGCGCTTACGCGGCCAGCCTCGTCAGTGCCGCGTCGATCCTGGCCAGCGTCTTCTCCTTGCCCAGGATCTCCAGGGACTCGAAGAGGGGCAGGCCCACCGTGCGGCCGGTAACGGCCACGCGGACGGGGGCCTGGGCCTTGCCGAGCTTGAGGCCGTGGGCCTCGCCGGCGGCCAGGACGGCCTCCTTCAGGGACTCCGCCGAGGTCCAGTCGGCGGACTCCAGCTTCTCGCGGGCCGTGCGGAGCAGGTCGCCCGCGCCCTCCTTCATCGCCTTGGCCCAGCTCGCCTCGTCGTGGACCGGCTCGGCGAGGAAGAGGAAGTCGACGTTGTCGGTGATCTCCGACAGGACCTTCAGCCGGGTCTGCGCGTGCGGGGCGATCGCCTGCCACTTCGCCTCGTCGAAGTCCTCCGGCGCCCAGGGGGCGAAGGGGGCCTTGAGCCAGGGCGCGCAGCGCTCCGTGAAGTCCTTCACATCCAGCAGCCGGATGTGGTCGGCGTTGATCGCCTCGGCCTTCTTCAGGTCGAAGCGGGCCGGGTTCGGGTTCACGTCCGCGATGTCGAAGGCGGCGATCATCTCGTCGATCGTGAAGATGTCCTGGTCGGCCGAGAGGGACCAGCCGAGCAGGGAGAGGTAGTTGAGCAGGCCCTCGGGGAGGAAGCCGCGCTCCCGGTAGAGGTTGAGGGAGGACTGCGGGTCGCGCTTGGAGAGCTTCTTGTTGCCCTCGCCCATCACGTACGGCAGGTGACCGAAGGCCGGGATCCGCTTGGCGATGCCCAGCTCGGTCAGCGCCTTGTAGAGCGCGATCTGGCGCGGGGTGGAGGAGAGCAGGTCCTCGCCGCGCAGGACGTGGGTGATCTCCATCAGGGCGTCGTCGACCGGGTTGACCAGCGTGTACAGCGGGGCGCCGTTGGCGCGGACGATGCCGTAGTCCGGGACGTTCTCCGGGGTGAAGGTCAGCTCGCCGCGGACCAGGTCCGTGAAGGTGATCGTCTCGTCGGGCATGCGGAACCGGACGATCGGGGTGCGGCCCTGGGCCTGGTACTCCTCCACCTGCTCGGCGCTCAGGTCACGGCAGTGGCCGTCGTACCCGGAGGGCTTGCCCGCGGCGCGGGCGGCCTCGCGGCGGGAGTCCAGCTCCTCCTGGGAGCAGTAGCAGCGGTAGGCGTGGCCGGCGTCGAGCAGCTTGGCGGCGACGTCCTTGTAGAGGTCCATGCGCTGCGACTGCCGGTACGGCGCGTGCGGGCCGCCGATCTCGGGGCCCTCGTCCCAGTCGAAGCCCAGCCAGCGCATGGAGTCGAGCAGCTGGTCGTAGGACTCCTCGGAGTCGCGGGCCGCGTCGGTGTCCTCGATGCGGAAGACCAGCGTGCCCTGGTGGTGCCGGGCGAACGCCCAGTTGAACAGGGCGGTGCGGACCAGTCCCACATGGGGGTTACCGGTGGGCGAGGGGCAGAAACGGACGCGTACGGGGGAGCCGGGTGCGCTAGCCACGCTTGACAACCTTGTTGGTGAGAGTGCCGATGCCTTCGATGGTGACGGCGACCTCGTCGCCGACGTTCAGGGGGCCGACCCCTGCGGGGGTGCCGGTGAGGATCACGTCGCCGGGCAGCAGCGTCATGGCCTCGGAGATGTTGACGACCAGGTCCTCGATGGAGTGGATCATCTCGCTCGTCCGCCCCAGCTGGCGCTGTTCGCCGTTGACCGTGAGCTGGACGGTCAGGTCGGACGCGGTGGCGAGGTCCAGGTCCGTCTCGACCCAGGGACCGAGCGGGCAGGAGGTGTCGAAGCCCTTGGCCCGCGCCCACTGCTTCTCCCGCTTCTGGACGTCGCGGGCGGTGACGTCGTTGGCGCAGGTGTACCCGAAGATCACGTCCTGGACGCGCTCGCGCGGCACCTCGCGGCACATGCGGCCGATGACCACGGCCAGCTCGGCCTCGTGGTGCAGTTCCTCGGAGAACGGCGGGTACTGGATCTCGTCGCCCGGGCCGATCACCGAGGTGGAGGGCTTGAAGAAGGCGAAGGGCGCGTCGGGGACCTCGTTGCCCAGTTCACGCGCGTGCTCGGCGTAGTTGCGGCCGAAGGCCACGACCTTGTTGGGGAGTACGGGCGGCAGCAGCCTGACCTTGCTGACCGGCACCTTCGTGCCGGAGAGCGCGTAGTCCGCGAACGGGATGCCCTTGATGATGTCGAGGACGAGTTCGTCCTGCTTGTCGCCCTCGACCGCGCCGAAGGCGACGTTCCCGTCGATGGAGAACCTGGCGATGCGCACGGGATCCTTGCGCCCCTTAACTTCTTACCGAGCCGGCTGGAGTCTGACGATCCAGGCTAACGCGGAAGAGGCCCGGGACCTCGCGCATGACGAAGGGCGCCCCTCCGTACCGGGGCGCCCGCATCCCGTGCTCGGCCGCGGTTGAGCATCCGGCGGCCGGTGTGCGTACTACTCCGCGACGGAGGTCCCGACCGGGACCTCGACGAGGACGGTGCGCCTGGGGTTCGCGGTTTGGGTCGGCAGTTCGACGGAGTGCTCCGGCTGCTCCGGGGTCTGCAGTTCGCCGGCGTCCTCGAGGTGCGCCAGGGTCGTGCGCCGCGGGTTGGCTATCGTGCGGAACATCATCGTCGTCTTCACGGTTGCGGTCGTCCTGTTCGTCTTGTCACTGTTGCCGTATTTGTAAAGTGCCAGGCTAAACACGCGATTCCCCAGCGGAGTCGTGAAGTACTCATGGTCGACGTGTGAGTTTGCTCACGAGTGCGGAGACATCTCGGTCAATTCCGACTCCGTATCCTCATCGATGAAACGGACATTGACTCCCTGAAGCCGTCATTCCGCTCCTGATCATGGCGACTGGGACACCGGCCACACGCAGGCAACCCGCCGGAGTAAGTCCGCTTTGTCCGCGAATTGCCTCCACGTCGTGTAACACGGCACTCACCTGCTGTCACGGAGGTCACAGCTCGGCCCCGGCCCTTGTTGGAGATCCGGCACTGTGCTGGAATTCCACGGACCGCCGCAGGATCGAGCCGGCGCACAGGGGGCGCGACGCAGCGCCGATGTGGCGGCGAGACAGGGGGAGCCAGCGCCGGTCACCCAAGACCCCCCAGGAGGGCGTTTTCAGGGCGCTCTCCACAACGCCGACACCGTGTCCTTCCGTTCTCGCGGAGGGGCGCCTGGTCCAGAGGTTGCGACGCTAGTGCAGGGACGTTTCAAGAGGGATGGCAGCGCTTCGGCGGAGCCGGAGCCGCATGGCGGGACTGGCCCCGTGAAAGGCAGCTCCGCGCCCCAGCACGCCCAGAACCCGGGCCCGGCCCCGTCGGGCGACGCCGGTGAGCGCTCCGGGCGCCCCGGCGCGTCGGCACCTTCGGGACCCGCGAGCCCCGCTCCCGCGGTGAAGCCCGCCAAGGGCCCCTCCGGCCCCGGCGCGCGCATGGCGCTGCGCAACTGGCGCATCTCGACGCGCCTGGTGTCGCTGCTCGCACTCCCCGTGGTCGCCGCGACCTCGCTGGGCGCGCTGCGCATCAGCCAGAACGTCGACGACATCCAGCAGCTCGACAACATGAAGCTGCTGACGGACATGACCAAGCAGGCGACCGAGCTGGCCCAGGCGCTCCAGGACGAGCGCGACCAGTCCGCCGGCCCGCTGGCGCACGGCGCCACCCCCAACGGGGACTACGCGGTCAAGGGTCTGTACGAGAAGACCGACCACGCCCTCGGCAACTTCAACGACGCCTCCGAGGAAATCGACGACGCCAGCAAGAAGGGTCAGCTGCAGGGCGTCCGCGACAGCCTCGTCGGCCTGGCGGGCCAGCTCGACCAGCTGGCGAAGATCCGCAAGGCCGCGTACCAGTCCAAGGACAACTCGACGCAGACGGTCGAGTCCTACCACCGCCTGATCACCCAGCTCGTCGACCTCTCGCAGGACATGGCGGAGGCGTCCAGCAACCCGGAGATGATCTCGCGCACCCGCGCCCTGGCGGCGTTCTCGACCGCCAAGGAGTACGCGTCCGTGCAGCGCGCGGTCCTCGCCGCGGCCCTGCCCGAGACGAACACGGCGTCCGGTCGCCTCTCCGACAACGACCGGTTGTACGCGCAGTCGGCGCAGAGCAGCGAGACCTCCGAACTCAGCATCTTCCGGAAGATCTACGCGGACCAGAACCCCGAGGAGCTGCTGAAGCCCATCGACTCGGGCAACTCGAGCATCGAGTCCGCGGACACCTACGCCAACCGCGCCCTCAGCAGCGCCGACGGCCTCTCCGAACTGCAGAAGCGGTCCTACCGCGACTGGGTGGACGAGAGCTCGGTCAAGATCGAGCAGATGAAGAAGATCGAGCACACGCTGCTCGAGGACATGGAGCAGAAGGCCCGCGAGCTGCGCTCCGCCTCCGAGCGCGAGGCGATCATCTCCGGTGCGCTGATCCTGCTGGTGCTCGGTGTCTCCCTGGTCGGCGCCTTCGTCGTGGCCCGCTCCATGATCCGCTCCCTGCGCCGTCTGCAGGAGACCGCCACCAAGGTCGCCCAGGACCGTCTGCCCGAGCTGGTCAAGCAGCTCTCCGAGTCCGACCCGCAGGACGTGGACACCTCCGTGGAGTCGGTCGGTGTGCACTCCCGGGACGAGATCGGCCAGGTGGCCGCGGCCTTCGACGACGTGCACCGCGAGGCGGTCCGGCTCGCCGCCGAGCAGGCCCTGCTGCGGGGCAACGTCAACGCGATGTTCACCAACCTCTCGCGCCGCTCCCAGGGTCTGATCCAGCGCCAGCTGTCGCTGATCTCCGAACTGGAGTCCCGCGAGGCCGACCCGGACCAGCTGTCCTCGCTGTTCAAGCTGGACCACCTCGCGACCCGTATGCGCCGTAACGGCGAAAACCTCCTCGTCCTCGCCGGTGAGGAGCCCGGCCGCCGCTGGACCCGCCCGGTCCCGCTGGTCGACGTGCTCCGCGCCGCCGCGTCCGAGGTGGAGCAGTACGAGCGCATCGAGCTGGCCTCCGTGCCGACCACCGAGGTCGCCGGCCGGGTCGTCAACGACCTCGTGCACCTGCTCGCCGAGCTGCTGGAGAACGCCACCTCGTTCTCCTCGCCGCAGACCAAGGTCAAGGTCACCGGTCACGCGCTGCCCGACGGCCGCGTGCTGATCGAGATCCACGACACCGGTATCGGCCTCTCCCCCGAGGACCTCGCGGCGATCAACGAGCGGCTCGCCTCGCCGCCCACCGTGGACGTCTCCGTCTCCCGCCGCATGGGCCTGTTCGTGGTCGGCCGGCTGTCCCAGCGACACGGCATCCGCATCCAGCTGCGCCCGTCCGACTCCGGTGGTACGACCGCGCTGGTCATGCTTCCCGTGGACGTCGCCCAGGGGGGCAAGAAGCCCGCTCCCGGTAAGGGCGGCGCCCCCTCCTCGGGCGGCCCTGCCGCCGCGCAGGCCGCCGCCGGCGCGGCCGCGGCCCGGCGGGGCAACGGCGGCTCGCTCGGCGCGGGCGCGCCCGGTGGTGCGCTCGGCGGGGGTGCCCCGTCCGGTGGACGCCCCGGCGCCGGTCCCGGCCAGCGTGGCCAGGTCGGTGCCGGACAGGGACCGCGGGCCGCGCTGCCCGGCGCGGGCCAGGGCGGTCGTCCCGGTGGGCCCGGCGGACCGCGCGGACCGCAGCAGGGCCGGCCGGCGCCGGCCGGTGCGGGCGCGGCCGGCTTCGGGGGTCAGGCTCCCGGTGCTCCCCAGGGTCTGCAGGCCGCCGGTACGGGCGGGCCGCAGCAGGACCCCTTCGGCACCAACCGCGGCCCCGTGCCTCCGCAGCGCGGCAACAACGCCGCCGCCGACCAGGGCCGCCAGCCCCAGCTGCCGCCGCGCGGCGGGCCGCGGGCGGAACTGCCCGGCGGCAACCCGCAGCGCACGCCCGAGTGGGGCGACGCCCCGCGCGGCCACGACGAGCAGGACCCGGCGCAGACCTCGCGCATGCCGCGCATCGACGACCGGCAGGGTCCCGGTGCGACCGCGGAGATGCCCGTCGTCCCGCGCGACGACCGCCAAAATCCGGCCGCCACGGGCGAGTTCCCGCGCCCGGACATCAACGGCGTGAGCCAGAACGGTGTGAACGGCTCCCAGCACAACGGCCAGTTCAACCGCCCGGCCGCCGACGACCAGCAGAACAGCGGCCAGTTCGACCACCCCGGTGCGGGTGGCCAGCAGACGGGCTCGTTCGTCCGCTCCGACGTCTTCGGTTCCCCGGGCGGGCAGCCGGACGGCGCCGGCACGGGCCAGTTCGCCGCCCCGCAGGCGTACGACGCCGGTTCCACCGGTCAGTTCGCCGCGCCGGGCTACGACAGCAACTCCACCGGCCAGTTCGCCACCCAGGACTTCGATGCCGGGTCCACCGGGCAGCACTCCCTGCCCGGCCGCCAGGGCGGCTCCGGCACCGGTCAGTTCGAGCGGCCGCAGCAGGACGGCCGGGGCGCCGACTTCGGCGCGCCGCGTCCGCCGGCCCCGCAGCAGCGCCCGGCCCGGCAGGAGCCGGCCAACCGGAGCGCCGCGCAGCGGCCCAGCGAGGGCTGGGAACTGCCGCCGGCCGCCGGCCCCGGGGACGGTCGTACACCGCTGTACGACACCCTGGAGACCAACTGGTTCCGCGGTCAGGGCGGCGGTCAGGGCGGACAGCCCGAACCGCAGCGGCGGGGCGGCTCGGCTCCGGCTCCCGCCCCCCAGCAGCCGCAGGCTCCCACTCCCGCCGCCTCGGCCGCTCCACAGCGTGGCACCACCAACTCCTGGCGCCCCTCGCCGAACGACGATCTCGTCCGGCAGGCGGAGCGCGTCCGGCAACCGGCCGCGGGCGGCGTCACCACCTCCGGTCTGCCGCGCCGAGTACCCCGGGCGAACCTCGTCCCGGGTACGGCTCAGCAGCAGCAGCACCAAACCGGTCCGCAGGTCTCGCGTGCGCCCGACGACGTACGCGGCCGGCTGACCAATCTCCGTCGGGGTATCGCGCAGGGTCGTCAGGCCGGCAACGGTCAGACCGGCAACTTCCCGAGCCCTACTCACCAGCAGGAGCGTTAGTTGAGCCCGATGAGCCAGGCGGCACAGAACCTCAACTGGTTGATCACCAACTTCGTGGACAACACCCCCGGGGTGTCCCACACCGTCGTCGTGTCCGCCGACGGTCTCCTTCTGGCGATGTCCGAAGGCTTTCCGCGTGACCGCGCCGACCAGCTGGCGGCCGTGGCGTCCGGGCTCACCTCGCTGACGGCCGGGGCCTCCCGGATCTTCGAGGGCGGGAACGTGGCGCAGACGGTCGTGGAGATGGAGCGCGGGTTCCTCTTCCTGATGTCCGTCTCGGACGGGTCGTCCCTGGCGGTCCTGGCCCACCCCGAGTGCGACATCGGCCTCGTCGGCTACGAGATGGCCCTGCTGGTCGACCGCGCGGGCGCGGTGCTCACGCCAGACCTGCGTGCCGAACTGCAAGGCAGTCTGCTTCACTGATCGGCTCCGGTACCACCCACCTCACCAAATCACCGTCCGGCCGCCACAATCCCCCCACCGGCCCGTCAGACGGCTAGCCCGACCGACTTGCTGTCCCGCCCGGAGGATTCATGACCCCGCCCACCGCCTCTCATGATCCGTACGCCGAGCCGTACGGGGACGAGGGCGACCAGCCGCTGGTACGTCCGTACGCGATGACCGGTGGCCGGACCCGGCCGCGCTATCAGCTCGCCATCGAGGCACTGATCAGCACCACGGCCGACCCGGCAGCGCTCATGGGGCTCCTCCCGGAGCACCAGCGGATCTGCCATCTGTGCCGTGAGGTGAAGTCGGTCGCGGAGGTGTCCGCGCTGCTCGCCATGCCGCTGGGCGTGGCCCGGATCCTCGTCGCGGACCTCGCCGAGGCCGGCCTGGTGGCCATCCACCAGCCGGGCGGTGACGAGAACAACGGCGGCGCACCGGATGTGACGCTGCTCGAAAGGGTGCTCAGTGGACTTCGCAAGCTCTGACGGGGGCCGGGCGACCACCTCCGCGAAGATCGTGGTGGCGGGTGGCTTCGGCGTGGGCAAGACCACGTTCGTGGGCGCCGTCTCGGAGATCAATCCGCTGCGCACAGAGGCCGTCATGACGTCCGCTTCGGCCGGCATCGACGACCTCACCCACACCGGGGACAAGACGACCACCACGGTCGCCATGGACTTCGGCCGCATCACGCTCGACCAGGACCTGATCCTGTACCTCTTCGGTACCCCGGGCCAGGACCGGTTCTGGTTCATGTGGGACGACCTGGTGCGCGGCGCCATCGGCGCGGTGGTGCTCGTGGACACCCGCCGGCTGGCGGACTGCTTCCCGGCGGTGGACTACTTCGAGAACTCGGGCCTGCCGTTCGTCATCGCCCTCAACGGCTTCGACGGACAGCAGCCCTACAGCCCCGACGAGGTGCGCGAGGCGCTGCAGATCGGGCCGGACACTCCGATCATCACCACCGACGCCCGGCACCGCGCCGATGCCAAGAGTGCGCTGATCACGCTGGTGGAACACGCCCTGATGGCCCGCCTGAGGTAGCGCAAATCGAGAGTGCGGTACGGCAGTTGTCGTAAGCACACCGGAGCCGGCTGTGGCCTTTGACACGGTCGGCTTCGGTGTTCATAACGTTTCGGCAGAGGAATCGGGTGGTATCGCCACGCGTCGCGTTCGCCTGGTGCCGCTGCGCGCACGAAAGCCCCGCAATTTGGCGGGGCTCGTTCTTTATGACCGTTTTATCTGGGGCTTACAAGTGCGCGCTCTGGTGGTTTCCGCTGTTTGGAAGTGCGTAGGGCCCCGTGCTGGAATGCCTGAACTGCCCAATAGTCAAAGACGTACTCCCTAGTGGTCGATGGCACACAGGGCTCTGAGAGACTGCGGCACGACGTAGGTGCCCGCCGCCGAGAGGTTGTTGGTCGAGTGAGGCGAAGCAAGAACGGTCCCGAGCCGTCGGCGCGGGGCAACTTCACCCCGCCGCCGCGCGCTGCGGCGCCCGCCCCTGTGCCGGGTTCGGAACCCGTGGACGCCCCCGCCAAGAGCGGCGGCCGTTTCTCCCCGCGCAACTGGCGGGTGCCGACCCGGCTGAACGCGATCCTGCTCATACCCGTGGTCGTCGGCCTCGTGATGGGCGGCTTCCAGGTCAAGGGCTCGATCGACACCTGGCAGGAGGCCCGCGACGCGGAGAACACCGCGCGTCTGGTCCGCGCCTCCCTCGCCTACGCCGACGCCCTCGAGAACGAGCGCGACATCACCGCCGCCCCGTTGCTCAAGGGCAAGGGCCAGAACTACGGCACCGTCACCGCGATCCGCAAGAAGACGGACGAGGCCGCCGACACCTTCGACGCCGCCGCCCAGAACATGCCCGACGACGCGGGCCTGCAGCGCCGGCTGAAGCTGTTCCGCGCGGTGGAGCCCAGGCTCCAGAAGCTGCGCGCGATCGCGTACTCCTCCAAGTCGACCGGCGTAACGACCGAAGAGGGCTACATCGCCGTCAGCCACCCCCTGATGGAGTTCGCCAACGAGCTCGGTCTGGGTACCGGCAACATCACCTCCTACGGCCGTACCGTCTACGCCATGTCGCTGACCAAGGCGGCGTTGTCGCTCGAGCGCTCGATCGGCATGCACCTGCTGCTCAACCCGGGCCCGGACGCCCCGAACCTCGCCACCCAGCGCATCTCGCTCTCCTCGTACGCCTACCTCGAGCGGATCGCCGTCGAGGAGTACACGGGCGGTGGCACCGAGGCCGACGCCCAGAAACTCAAGGACGCCGAGGCCAAGATCAAGGCCGACGGCGCGGCGATGGCGCAGCAGGCCAAGGCCGCGCACCCGAACTACGTGCCGCCGCCGCAGGTGAACACGATGGTCGCGTCCCTGGCGAACCTGCAGGACACCAGCCCCACCACGCGCGCCGGGCTCGCCCAGAAGGGCATCACCGCCGACAACTGGTGGGCGGTCAACACGCTCAAGTACAACGCCTACCGGCAGATCGAGTCGGACATGGCCGACAAGGCGGTGAACGAGGCGTCGGGCATCGCCGACGACGCCAAGACCGCCGCGTTCATCACCGGTGCCGCGGTCGTGGTCGCCCTGCTCGCCGCGTTCATCCTGGCCGGCATGGTGGCGCGCCAGATGAGCCGCTCGATGCGCCAGCTGCGCAACGCCGCCTTCGGTATCGCCGAGCAGCGTCTGCCGATGCTGGTCGACCAGCTCTCCCGCACCGACCCCGGCCGGGTCGACACCCGGGTCGCGCCCATCCCGATCAACACGCAGGACGAGATCGGCGAGGTCGCCCGGGCCTTCGACCAGGTCCACCGCGAGGCCGTCCGGCTCGCCGCCGAGCAGGCCCTGCTGCGGGGCAACATCAACGCGATCTTCACCAACCTCTCGCGCCGCAACCAGTCGCTGATCGAGGGCCAGCTGACCCTGATCACCGACCTGGAGAACAACGAGGCCGACCCGGACCAGCTGGAGAACCTCTTCAAGCTGGACCACCTGGCCACCCGTATGCGCCGCAACGGCGAGAACCTCCTCGTCCTCGCCGGCGAGGAGCCGGGCCGCCGCTGGGACCAGCCGGTCCCCCTGGTCGACGTGCTGCGCGCCGCCTCCTCCGAGGTGGAGCAGTACGAGCGCATCGAGCTGTCCGGCGTCCCGGAGGCCGAGATCCACGGCCGCGCCGTGACCGACCTCGTGCACCTGCTCGCCGAGCTGCTGGAGAACGCCACCACGTTCTCCTCGCCGCAGACCAAGGTCCGGGTGACCGCGACCCGTCTCCCCGACGGCCGCATCATGATCGAGATCCACGACAAGGGCATCGGTCTGACGGCCGAGGACTTCGCGGACATCAACCACAAGCTGGCCAACCCGCCGACCGTGGACGCCGCGATCTCCCAGCGCATGGGCCTGTTCGTGGTCGGCCGGCTGTCCGACCGGCACGGCATCCGGGTCCAGCTCCGTCCCTCGGGCGAGCAGGCCGGCACGACCTCGCTGGTCATGCTCCCGGACGCGATCACCCACGGTGGCGGCGGCGACCAGGCGCTGGACCGCGAGGAGTTCACGGTCTCCCAGATCATCCCGGAGCGGGAGTTCCAGGGAGAGAACTTCAACCAGGGCCAGCCGATGCGCACGGCGGCCGAACTCGGCTTCGACGACAGCCGCTACACCGAGGTCCCCGACGACATCCGGGAACTGGACCCCGTCGGCCGCTCGCTGATGCGCGAGGAGCGCCGTGCGGCCCTGGAGGGCCGTACGCACGCCCCGCAGGAGATCGAGGCCGGCCAGGCCGCCCCCGAGACGCCCGCGTACACCGACGAGTTCGACCCCCGGGGCTACGACGGCAGCCGTACCGGCTACCAGGAGCAGCCGGCGGCCTACGACCCGCAGGCGTACCAGGAGCAGCAGCAGACGGCGTACGACGAGCCGCAGCAGCCTGCCTACGGGGAGCAGTACTACGCTCCGGGCGGCGGCCTGCCGCAGGGCGAGGCGTTCCCGTCGGGCGGCGGCTATCCGGAGCCCACGTATGCGGAGCCGGCCCAGGAGGAGCCCGCGCCCGTCCACTCGGCCGCGTCCGAGGCGTACCCTGCTTACGACGAGCAGGCTTACCAGGACGACTGGCCGCAGCAGGACGGTTACCAGAACGGCTACCCCGCCCAGTACGCTCCGGAAGCGGAATCCGCGCAGGCCGGTGACGTGGACGAGCGGGACCGCGTAGGCTTCGACCGTCCGGAGCCGGCCTCGTCCGTCGGCCACGCACTGACCGATGCCGGGCTGCCCCGCCGCGGATCCACCGCGAGCGGCTCGAACGGCGCGAACGGTACGCGGCACGTGAGCCGGGAAACGCCGGCTCCCGCAGCGGAGAGCAACGGCGGCGGCAACGGCACCGGCAACGGCGACTGGCGCTCGGCGAACGACGAGCGCTGGCAGCAGGCCGCACAGCTCCGGAAGCCCAAGGCGGGCGGGGTCACCTCCTCCGGTCTGCCGCGGCGGGTCCCCAAGGCCAACCTGGTCCAGGGCGCCGCCGAGAGCACCCCCCAGGGAGGCCCACAGGTCTCCCGCGCTCCGGAGGACGTCCGGGGCAGGCTGAGCAACCTGCGCCGAGGCGTCCAGCGAGGGCGCAGCGCAGGCAGTGAAACGAACGGCCAGGCCACGTGGAATCAGCACGGTGGTCCTGACAGCACCTACAACCAGGAGCGTTAGTGTGAGCCCGATGAGCCAGGCGGCACAGAACCTGAACTGGTTGATCACCAACTTCGTGGACAACACCCCGGGGGTGTCCCACACGGTGGTGGTCTCCGCCGACGGACTCCTTCTGGCGATGTCCGAAGGCTTCCCCCGCGACCGCGCCGACCAGCTCGCGGCCGTCGCCTCCGGTCTGACGTCTCTGACGGCAGGCGCCTCCCGTATCTTCGAGGGCGGCAGCGTCAATCAGACGGTTGTGGAGATGGAGCGGGGATTCCTGTTCATCATGTCCATCTCCGACGGTTCCTCGCTGGCGGTCCTGGCGCACCCGGAGGCGGACATCGGCCTCGTCGGGTACGAAATGGCGCTTCTGGTGGACCGCGCGGGCACCGTTCTTACCCCGGATCTGCGTGCGGAACTCCAGGGAAGCCTTCTCAACTAGTTATCAGACGGTGCGTTTTCGTGTCCCGGCGCCGTAAGGTTTCGGGACGCGGCTCCACAGGGATGGGTGCCCGGCGCAGTCGGAGGAGGAGAAAGTGGCAACACCCCCAGGCGGTTCGTCCTCGGGCAACTGGTCGTACGGCCCTGCCCAGGGCCAGGGCGACGGTTCGGCGAACCGGTACAACTTCCCCTCCGCCCCGAGCCACCGGCAGCCGTACGCGCCGCAGGGCCCCGGCCCCTCGCCGTACGACCAGCCGCCCGCGCCGCGTATCCAGCCGGTGCAGCCGCAGCGTCGCCCTGAGCCGTCGCCCGCCGGGGCGTCGAACAACCCCTTGGTGCGTCCGTACGCCATGACCGGTGGCCGGACCCGCCCGCGGTACCAGCTCGCCATCGAGGCACTGGTGCACACCACCGCGCAGCCGCACCAGATGCAGGGCCAGCTGCCCGAGCATCAGCGGATCTGCAACCTCTGCCGAGAAATCAAGTCGGTAGCCGAGATCTCGGCCCTCCTGACAATCCCTCTCGGCGTGGCCAGGATCCTCGTCGCCGACTTGGCGGAGGCGGGCCTGGTCGCCATCCATCAGCCCGGCGGCGACGAGAACGCCGGTGGCCAGCCAGACGTGACACTGCTCGAAAGGGTGCTCAGTGGACTTCGCAAGCTCTAGCGGAGGGCCTTCCCGCTCCACCACCTCCGCGAAGATCGTGGTGGCGGGCGGCTTCGGCGTGGGCAAGACCACGTTCGTCGGCGCCGTCTCGGAGATCAATCCGCTGCGCACAGAGGCCGTCATGACGTCCGCTTCGGCCGGCATCGACGACCTCACCCACACCGGGGACAAGACGACCACCACGGTCGCCATGGACTTCGGCCGCATCACCCTGGACCAGGACCTGATCCTGTACCTGTTCGGCACCCCCGGCCAGGACCGGTTCTGGTTCATGTGGGACGACCTGGTGCGCGGCGCGATCGGCGCCATCGTCCTGGTGGACACGCGCCGTCTCGCCGACTGCTTCCCGGCGGTGGACTACTTCGAGAACTCGGGCCTGCCGTTCGTCATCGCCCTCAACGGCTTCGACGGCAACCAGCCCTACTCGCCGGACGAGGTCCGAGAGGCGCTGCAGATCGGCCCCGACACCCCGATCATCACCACCGACGCCCGCCACCGCGCGGACGCCAAGTCGGCGCTCATCACCCTCGTGGAGCACGCGCTGATGGCGCGCCTGCGGTAGCGCTGCCGCTTCAGGCAACCGGCTTCGGCCCCTTTTCCTCTCACCAAGAGGAAAAGGGGCCGAAGCCGTGTTACGGGGGAGATGTGGAGCGGGACGAAGACGCGTGGGGGGAGCTCAGCCGGGGCGAGAAGGTCCTGGCGGGAACGGCGCTCGCCGGGGTGACCATGGTGGCGGTGGCCGGGGCGGGCCTGTTCCTGCTGTTGGTGGTACTGGTGACGGTGGCGGCGTTCCCCGGAGTGATCGAGCTGGACGGCCTGGGAGCGGTGCTGTGGGCCGTGCTGCTCGTGACGCCGTGCGCGGCGCTCGCGTCGGCGGTGCTGTATCCGGCCCGGCTGGTACTGCGGGACCAGCGGGCACTGCGCAACAAGCTGACTCTGGGCTGGCTCGGCACGTTCCTGACGGCCGTTCTGGTGCTGGAGTGGACGCCGGGGCTGCACTGCCACTCCCTGTGGCCCGCCGTCTGTGTGGCGACGCTGGACGTCCCCCTGTACCTGTGGGTCCGCAACACGAAGGCCCCGCCCTCGGCGTAGCGAGGACGGGGCCTTGGCCATGGGCTCAGTGCCAGCTGTGCGGGGCGCGGAAGCCGGGCTCGCGCTCCAGGCGGCGCCAGCCGGCCTTCGGGCGCGCGGCGCGGTGCTCCGGGGCGGAGGGGGCGGCCGCCGCACGGGCCAGGAGGACGGCCGTGATGGCCGCGACTTCCTCGGGCTCGGCGTGGCCCTTCTCGACGCGGATCTCAGTGTGGTCCATGGGTGTCAGTCTCCGTGAGAGAGGTTTCCGCGGGGGTGCCGCGGAGGTTCCGCCGGGTTACTGCGGGGGGTTGCCGTGCTTGCGGGACGGGAGGTCGGCGTGCTTGGTGTGCAGCATCGCCAGGGACTTCACGAGCACCTCGCGGGTCTCGGCGGGGTCGATGACGTCGTCGACCAGGCCGCGCTCGGCCGCGTAGTACGGGTGCATCAGCTCGGCCTTGTACTCCTTGACCATCTTCTGCCGCATGGCCTCGGGGTCCTCGGCGCCCGCGATCTGACGGCGGAAGATCACGTTGGCCGCGCCTTCCGCGCCCATCACGGCGATCTCGTTCGTCGGCCAGGCATACGTCAGGTCGGCACCGATGGACTGGCTGTCCATGACGATGTACGCACCTCCGTACGCCTTGCGCAGGATCAGGGAGATCCTCGGCACGGTCGCGTTGCAGTAGGCGTACAGCAGCTTCGCGCCGTGCCGGATGATCCCGCCGTGCTCCTGGTCGACACCCGGAAGGAACCCGGGTACGTCGAGGAAAGTGACAATCGGGATATTAAAAGCGTCACACATCTGGACAAAGCGCGCAGCTTTTTCGCTCGCCTCGATGTCCAGGACGCCCGCGAGGACCTGCGGCTGGTTGGCGATGATGCCGACCACCTGGCCGTCGAGGCGGGCCAGCGCGCAGATGATGTTCCGGGCCCAGCGCTCGTGGACCTCGAGGTAGTCGCCGTCGTCGACGATCTCCTCGATGACCTTGACCATGTCGTACGGCCGGTTGCCGTCCGCGGGCACCAGGTCCAGCAGGACGTCCGAGCGACGGTCCACCGGGTCGGTGGAGTCCACCCGGGGCGGGTTCTCGCGGTTGTTCTGCGGGAGCAGGGAGAGGAGGTAGCGCACCTCGGCGATGCAGGTCTCCTCGTCGTCGTAGGCGAAGTGACACACGCCGGAGGTCTCCGCGTGCACGTCCGCGCCGCCGAGTCCGTTCTGGGTGATCTCCTCGCCCGTCACCGCCTTGACCACGTCGGGGCCGGTGATGAACATCTGCGAGGTCTCACGGACCATGAACACGAAGTCCGTCAGCGCGGGGCTGTAGGCCGCGCCGCCGGCGCACGGGCCGAGCATCACGGAGATCTGCGGAATGACACCGCTCGCCTTCGTGTTGCGCTGGAAGATCCCGCCGTACCCGGCCAGCGCCGAGACGCCCTCCTGGATACGGGCACCGGCACCGTCGTTGAGCGACACCAGCGGCGCCCCGGCCGCGATGGCCATGTCCATGATCTTGTGGATCTTCGTCGCGTGGGCCTCGCCCAGCGCGCCGCCGAAGATCCGGAAGTCATGGGCGTACACGAAGACCGTACGGCCCTCCACCGTGCCCCAGCCGGTGATCACACCGTCCGTGTACGGCTTCTTCGCCTCCAGCCCGAACCCGCTCGCCCGGTGCCGGCGCAACTGCTCGACCTCCTGGAAGGACCCCGGGTCCAGCAGCAGCTCGATCCGCTCCCGGGCCGTCAGCTTGCCCTTCGCGTGCTGCGCCTGGGTCGCCTTCTCGCTCGGGCCCGCCACGGCCTGCGCACGGATCTCGTGCAGCTCGGCGACCCGCCCGCGCGCGTCCGTCGGCTCGGTGCTCGGCACGTCCGTCGGCTCACCCGTCGTCTCTTCCAAAACGGTCATGTAGCGACCATACGAAGGACGCCAAGGAAAACGGGCCGTCGACTCCGTACAGTCTCCGACCCGTTTTCCTGGTACCACTGAACAGAACCACCACGGGATGCAGCCCTTCTGACTGCTCAGGGGGCGCTGGCGTTGTAGGTACACCACAAAGTTGTCACCGCCGGGCCACCTCACATTCGTGTGCGGCACATGCCATCCGTGGAGTGACAAGGACCCTCAGCGGCACGCGGGGCGACACGCACGGCGAGGACATTGAAACCGAAAAGGAATAGGTCTACCGTCGTCCCTGTTGAACTCATTGAACATTCAACATCACCGGCGAATCACTGGCGATCACCGGCGACCCGTCCCCCAAGGAGCCCGCCATGAGCATCTTCGGCCGCAAGAACACCGACGAGACCCCCGAGACCGCCGCCGCGTCGGCGCCGGCCGCCGCCGACCTGTCCGCGCTGACCGGCGACTACACCATCGACCCGGCCCACTCCACGATCGGCTTCGTGGCCCGGCACGCCATGGTCACCAACGTCAAGGGCAGCTTCCTGGACTTCACCGGCACGCTGCACCTGGACGGCGGGAACCCGGCGAACTCCACTGCCGTGATCGACGTCAAGATGGACAGCATCAACACGGGCAACGCCGACCGTGACGGTCACCTGAAGTCGTCGGACTTCTTCAAGACCGACGAGTTTCCGACCATGACCTTCCGCTCCACCAAGGCGGAGTCCCTCGGCGGCGACGACTACCGCATCACCGGCGACCTCTCCGTCCTCGGCGTCACCAAGCCGCTCACCATCGACCTCGAGTTCAACGGCGCCGCGAAGGACCCCTTCGGCAACGAGCGCGTCGGCTTCGAGGGCAAGGCCGAGATCCTGCGCTCCGAGTGGGGCCTGACCTGGAACGCGGCGCTGGAGACCGGCGGCGTCCTCGTCTCCGACAAGATCAAGCTGAACTTCGACATCTCGGCGATCAGGAACGCCTGACGCCACGCCCGCCCGCGAGCTTCGCGACCGCCGCCTCCGCCTGCGCCGCGCGGGCCGGCGGGGTGCGGGCACGGAGCACCCCGAGCATCACGAGATGGCGATCGGTCCTGCCGAACACCTCGAAGGCCGCCCTGACCCGAGGGCTCCCGTCCAGCGCGACGGTGAGCTCCCGGGGCACGGCGGCCTCTTTCTGCGACGCGTACGCCGCGCCCCACCGCCCGTCAGCCTGCGCGGCCGCCACCTCGGCAAGCCCACCCGGCCGCATCCGCCCCTCGGCGGCGAGCTCCTCGACCATGCGCACATTCACCATCGACCAGACGCTGCGCGGCCCGCGCGGGGTGTCCGCTGCAGGAACCACGAGGCGTCAAGTCCCTTGCGCTGCCCGGTGATCCACCCGTGCCGCAGAGCGACGTCGTTCACCTCACCCGCGGTGACGGACGGGATCCCGGCCCCCTTCTTGGCGACCTTGACCCAGAGGCCGGGGTGAGGGACCGGGTGTGCGGCCAGCCAGGCGCCCAGGTGCGCGACGCTTTCGAAGGCGCTGACGTCGTTCTCCTCAATGAGTGGCATGGCAGAGACCATAGGCAGCTCGTAGGACAGAAACCGTCCTATTGGTGAGCTCTTGCGGCTTGCATCCAGACACTTCACTCACCCCCGTACAGACGTTCCAAGTCCACCAGCACCACCTCGCCCCGGTTCCCGGCGGCGCGTAGTTCGTCCGTGAACCCCGCTCCGCTGTAACACGCGAGACGCAGGGACGAGGTGTCCCTCCCCCGTGCGGCCAGTAGCGCCTCGACGTGACGGAGTCTTTCCAGGTGGGCGACGCCCATGACCTGGTCCCACTTGGCTTCTCCCAGGGAGAGCAGAACCCCGTTGTCCTGGCCTACGGCGCCCCGCACCACCACGTCGATCTCATGGCTTGTACGGGCCGCCTGGTCCGGGACGGTCCCGTAGGAAACGTCGATGGGCATACCGCCGAAGGTGTCCGGCGCCGCGAAGTGGACCACCCACTCACGGCAGATCTGCTCGAAGTGCGGGCCCACGACCGCGGAGAGGAAGCGGGCGCGGGAGACTTCCCAGACCTGCTCGGCCATGCCGCGATCCAGCAGGGGCAGTTTCGGTCGGGAGACGGCGTGGTCGAAGGCGATCAGCGGTTCGGCAACCCGGTAAACACTGCGGTTGTTCCTGAAGGCGTCCGTCTCCCGGCGCACAAGGCCGCAGTCTTGCAGGACGGTCAGCGGATGCGTGATGTCGCTGGTGGGACGCTCCAGGCAACTCGCGATGCGTCCTGCCGTGGCATTGCCCGACGCGAGTGCGGCGAGAACAGAGTGATACAGGGCCCGGTCCCGCAGGTCGGATTCGTCCGCCAGGAGATAGCGCGCCTCTCGGTACAGGGGTGAGCGCGGCGAGAGTGCCGTGCGGCAGACCCAGGCGTCGAAGTCGGCCAGGTCCTCGGGTACGTCATCGCGCACGAACTCTCGACGATATGCCGGCGTACCACCCACCACACTGTGTACGAGCACCGCGAGCCGTCGATCAACGATGCCCCAGAAGGCTGCGGCCTGCCGAAAGTCCAGCGGCTGGACGATGAGCTCAAGTCCCGCGCGGCCGCGCAAGGGCGAGGTGCCGCTGAGCAACTTGCCCATAAAAGAAAGCGAGCTGCCGCAGAGCAGGAGGCGGGTACGGGTGTTGAGTCGCTCCGGCCGCCGCGGGCCGTACGCCACCTGCACGATCGAGGGCAGCGCGGGGTTCGCTCTGGCGAGGTACGGGAACTCGTCGATGACAACGGGGAGTGGCCGTGCCTTCCCTAGATCGAGGAGCGCGTCGATCGCCTGTTCCCAGCGGTCGAACCGCATGGGAGCGATGCTGCCGCTGTACTGACCGAGTTCCTCGCCGAAACGGCGCAGCGACTCGGCCTCTGTGGCCTCGTAAGCACAGAAGTAGAAGCCCCCGGCCGCTCGGGCGAGCGAGTCGAGCAGGAAGGACTTGCCCTGCCGCCGTCGACCGGAGACGACTGCCATGGTGGCCTCCGGGCCTTCATCCCCCGCGAAGGCGGTGAGCTCGCTCCACTCCCAGTCACGGGCGAACATGTCCGGGGGCTTCGGGAGGTGGGCGCGGGACCGGGGCATAAGTTCCTCCTGGCAGGTTCGGGAAGTACGTTTCCCGGAAGTACGTTTCCCTTAACGAGAGCCAGCGGGAGCGGTCACTACCAGACGAGGATGATCCAATCCACCCCCCGCTCTAAACCCGGGTCGTCTCATGCCGTGGTCCAGGATGAGCAGTACGCAAAAGGGCGGGAAGCAGTGGGGGATCCGGTGGCCAGTCACGATCACATCGACCTTCGGAACGGCACGTTCCACGGACCTGTGGTGGGAAAGGCAGAGCACCACCACCCGCCGGCGCCACCCCCCACCGCCACATCCGCGCTGCCCGCACCGCCGACCGCCTTCACCGGCCGTGCCGAGCACATCGAAGATCTGTTGAAGACGCTCGACCCAACCGTGTCCGACGCTCACGGCCCCGTGCTGACCTGCGCCGTCAGCGGGCTCGGCGGCGTCGGCAAGACAGCCCTGGCAGTGCAGGTGGCCCATGCCGTACGCGCCCGCTTCCCGGGCGGGACACTCTTCGTCAACATGCGAGGCTACGACGCCTCACCAGTGGCCCCCGAGGACGCGGTACTGTCCTTCCTCCGCGCCTTCGGGGTTCAGGACGAGCATCTGCCTGCCGTGCCGGAGGAGCGGTACGCCCTGTACCGCTCCTTGCTCGACCGGCGTGAGTCGGTGTTGATCGTCCTGGACAACGTATCGGCGGCCGCCCAGGTAGTCCCCCTGTTACCTGGGGATACGAGGCATCGCGTGCTGGTGACCTCCAGGGACTCTCTCGATTCCCTCACCGCACGCTCGATCCAGCTCAGCGCGCTCTCCCAGAATGAAGCGGTCAGTCTGATCGAGCAGTCCCTGGGCGCCAGGAACCCAGCCGACCCCCGGGTCCGCGACGAACCCGACGCCGTACGACGCCTCGCCGCCCTGTGCGGGCGCCTGCCCCTGGCCCTGCTCATCGCCGCAGCACTGCTTCATCGAAGCAGGCCACGCCCCGTCTCCATGCTGACCGACCAACTCCAGGCGGCGGCCGACCGAGTAGGCCGGCTAGAGGCACCGGGGCTGGATCAGTACGAGACGCCACTCGTACTGCGCCCGGTGTTCGAGGTCAGTTATCAACGCTTGGATGCGGAGCAGGGCAGGCTGTTCCGCCTGCTCGCACTGGCTCCGAGTGCAGACTTCGGGTTCGATACAGCTCTCGCCTTGAGCGCCACGGCGTCCGAGGAACTCCTGCGGTCACTCGACGATCTGGTCGCCGCTTCCTTGATCACCCCCTCTGCCGAAGGCAACCGATGGGACATGCATGACCTCCTGCGCACCTACGCCTCTTCCATCAGTGCCGGTGAGCAGCCATTCATCGAGGAAGCCACGGAAGCCAGGACCCGGCTGCTGCAGCATCTCTTTCAGCACGCGGCTTCCGCCGACCGGCTCCTGCACGGCCAAGCGGTGGAGGGCGCACCCGATCTCTTTGCAAGCCAGGATGCAGCATTGGCGTGGTTGGACGCCGAACACGCTTCTCTTGTCAATGCCGTGTTGTGGGCAGAGAAGGCGGAGCACAGGACGGCCGCAACAGCTCTGGGAGTTTGTATCGACAGATATCTCCACTTCCGGCGGCACTTCACTGACGGTGTGACTGTCTCTGATGCCCTACATGCAGCAGCGCGGCGGGACCGAGACCAAATTCTGGAGTTGTTCTCCTTGTCTTCCTCGGGGAATGCGCACCATGAATTGCGTCAGTATCGTGAGGCCGCCATCGCTCACACCCACGCCCTCCGCCTGGCATATTCGATGGACGATCTGAGCGGCCAGGCAGCTAGTTGGACCAACCTGGGCCGTTGCATGCACGAGTGGGAGCAGTACGACATCGCCGCGCAGATGCACAGCCACAGCCGGGCACTGTTTTCGCGGCTGGGTGACCATCACAGAGAGGCGATGGCCTGGAACAACCTCGGAATGACCCTCAGTGAGCTTCACCGATTCCAGGAAGCCGCCCAGGCGTGCGGAAGCGCCCAGCAGATCTACGCCCGGCTGGGGGATCGACAGCGCGAGGCAACAGCATGGATCAATTTGGGCGCAGCCCTGAGAGGAGGGCCTGATCACGACTCAGCGGCAAACGCCTACATAAACGCAGCAGACCTTTTCGCCGAACTAGGCGATCACCACGGCGAGGCCACAGCCTGGAGCAATGTCGGCTCGCTCCTGAGCGACCTCCAGGATTTTGAAACAGCCGCCGAGTGCTTCTTCAAGTGCGAGGCAGTGTACGAAGCCCTCGGCGATTGGTACAACGTGGGCAGAGTCCGCTGGAACACCGCACTCCTTCATGAACGGCAAGGGAGGCACCTCGAAGCACGAACGGCCTGGACTGCCAGCGCCGAAGCATACGCGCGGGCCAAGGCCCCCGAGTTGGCCGCCAAGGCCCGTCGGAACGCCCGGTTGTAGTCACTCCCTTACCTCGAACTCGCACCACACGACCTTGCCCGGGTTCCGTTCCCCCACCCCCCACTTGTCGGCGAGGGCCGCCACCAGCAGCAGGCCCCGGCCGTGTTCCGACTCCGGGGACTGGTCGGGGACTTGGACGTCGCCTTGTCCGCTGTCATGGAGTTCGATGCGTAGGACGCCGCCGGGGTGCACGGTCACACGCAGGGTGAAGCCACGGCCGGGCGGGACGCCATGGAGCAGCGCGTTGGTCGCCAACTCGCTTACGCAGAGCAGTACGTCGTCCGTGCGCGCCGTCGCCTGCCAGTCCATCAGTGCCGTACGGGCGAAGTCCCTGGCCAGGCGTACCGATCTGCGGTCGCGGCGATAGAAGGCCTCGCGGGTGTGGGGGCTTGAGACCCGCCGGCCCCACCCTCGCCCTCTCCCCCTCCACCTGGAGTGAGTTCCTTGACGGCATCCCCTCCTGAAGAGACCGACTGGGTCTTCGTCCTCTCGTGCAGCAAGGCGCCGGGGCAGCCGAACCCCGTCCACGTCCTCTGGGCTTGACTGCGGGAACGCGGCATCGACTGGATGCCGTTCGCGGCGGAAGAGCTTCGGTGCGACCTCTTCTGCAGGCGGATGAGCGACGGGGACCCCTACGGCCGGGTCAGTCTCTCGGTCGACGCTCGGGCCCTGCGGCGGCTCGGGCTGCATCCGGATCAGCCGACGGCGGCAGCGAACGGGGTGTCTCCGCCGGCGCGGTGGCACGCCTCCGGGGAGCGGTATGCGGCTCGGTATTGGCGGTGACCACCCTCCGCCTCGGCACCGGTAGCAGCCACCAGGCCGAGGCGATCGACAGGGCCGCGCCCAGGGCGATGCCCTCCAGCCGGGTGGGGAGCAGACTCGTCGCGTCCTGGCCGAAATAGCCGAGGAGGAGGGAGAGGGCGGTGGTCATGCCGGCGGCCCAGTACGCGTAGTTGAGCGGGCGCAGCCACAACGCCACCGCCAGGACGGCGAACATCAGCGCGACCGAGGTTCGGCCCGTCACGCCTGCCGCCGCCACGCCCGTCGCCAGCAGCGTGCCCACGGAGGCGCCCACGAAGCGCTCGGCTCCCTTGCGTACGACGTCCGTTCGACCCCGGTTGCCGCTCGCGGCGACGTACGCCGTGAGCACCAGCCATGGCCAGTGGTGGTCGAAGAGGAGCCGGCCCAGGGCGAAGGCGGCGGCGACGGCGGCCGCCATCTGTACGGCCATGCGGGTACTGGGGCGGGGGTGGAGGCGGGAGGCACGGCGGGGCGCGGCCTCCTCGGCACCGGCGGGCCAGGGGCCGTAACGATCCGCCGTCGCCTGCACCAGCCACACGCACCCACACGCCAGCACCCCGATGAGCGCCGACCACGCCCAGTTCACCAGCGCACCCTGCGCCTCGGGCGGCAGCGCCGGGCCCGGGACGACCAGGAGGGCGACCAAGGGCAGGGTCATGAGGGTGCCCGCCTTGGCGGCGGTGGGACCGTAGCGGCGGATCCAGATGGCCAGGGAGATGCCGAGCGTGTAGAGGGCCGCCCCGGCGGCGTAGTGCGTGGCGATGAGCCGGCCGAGCAACTGGGCCGCGCCCGCCGTCACGGGGATCAGGAGCAGCGCCGTGAGCCTGCGGCGCGTGTCCGCGGTGCGCTGGGTGGAGTACAGGGTGAGGGTCAGGGCGACCGCGAGGACGAGCACATCGGTGTGCAGTCCGGCCTCGCTCTCCAGCCACAGGGCGATGGCCCAGCAGAGGAGCACGGCTGTCATCGACAGAGCCGCTTCGTACGCGTTGCGTAATAGTTTGAGGGTCACGACCCGAGAGTATCCGCCATTCACTTCTCCCAGTAGTACGCGCATGCGTAGTATCTACACGTGGAACACCTCTCCGAAGCCGCCCATCTCCGCGCCGGCATCATCCGCCTCAACCGCCGCCTCCGGCACGAACGCGGCGAGGGCAGTCTCAGCCCCAACCAGCTCACCGTGCTCGGGCATCTGCACCGGCACGGGCCGTCCACGCCCGGGGAGATCGCTGCGGTGGAGCGGCAGCGGCCGCAGTCGCTGACCCGGGTCTTCGCCGAGCTGGAGGGGGACGGGCTGATCGTGCGGGAGGCGAGCACCGCCGATCGCCGTCAGTCCGTGCTGTCCCTCACGGAGGAGGGGCGGCGGGCGCTGGAGCGGGACATGGCCGAGCGTGACGCCTGGCTGGCCGGGGCGTTCGCGTCGCTCAGCGAGACGGAGCGGGGGGTGCTGGCGCTGGCGGGTGCGCTGATGGAACGGCTGGCCGAAGCGCCGTAACGCTCCCCTCCCCCCTCAGAAGCCCCCGCCGAAGTCACCTCCGCCGCCCCCGCCGAAGTCCCCTCCCCCGCCGTCCCCGAACCCGCCCCCGAAGTCACCGAAGTCCCCGGAGTCGAAGTCCGCCCCCGACACGTCCCCGCCCTGGTAGCCGCCACCGAAGTCACCGCCACCGAAGTCGCCGTATCCGGCGCCGTAGTCGGCCGCGTAGGCGGGGCCCGCCATGGCGCTGCCCAGCAGAGTGCCGACGAGCAGGCCGGGCAGGATCCCGCCGCCGAAGTAGCCGCCGGCCCAGGGGCCGTAGGCGGGGCCCGCGTCCCAGTAGGGGCGGCGGCCGTAGTCGGTGTCGACCTCGCGGACGACCGGGTCGCGGCCGTCGGCGAGGCGGGTCGCGTCGGCCGCGCAGACCGGGACCTCGCGGGCGGCGCCGCCGGGGGGTGTCCAGACGGCGTCGGTGACCGAGGGGCCGTGGCGCGGGTCGAAGAAGCAGGGCGGGCGGCGGGCGGGCAGGGGGCGGCCCTCGCGCCGGGCGGCGAGCTGGGCCAGGGAGAAGCGGCCGTCCTCGAGCGCCTGGGTGACGGCGCGGACGTCCTCGGGTTTGCGGGCGTCCTCCATGTACTGCTTGGCGTTGTCGTAGGCGTTCAGGGCCCGCTCGTAGTCCGCGCGCATGGCGTCGTCGGCGCCCGCCTCCGCCGGGTGGAAGTCGAGGCGGTCCAGTTCCTCGCCGAAGGCGGTGATGTCCTCGTCCACGACCACCCGCAGGCGGTCGAGGGCGGCCCGCTGTTCCTCGACGTGGCGGCGGCGGTTGCGGCGGACCAGGCCGTACGCGCCCGCGCCGCAGACCACCAGGACGGCGGCCGTGGTGATCAGGCCTGTGGTGGAGACGCCGGTGCCGCCGCCGGAGGAGTTGCCCCACGACGCGGGTGCCTTGCCGCCCATGTTCGCCAGAGCGCGGTCGGTGAAGTCGGTGAGCTGGGCGGTGGCGCTCTCGCCCTGGACGCTGGTGGTCAGGTTCCGTACGGCCGTTCGGGGCAGGACGGAGGAGTCGGCGCGGGCGTCGAAGCGGTCGCCGAGGCGGATGGCGTACAGGCCGGTGACACCGGTGGCGGTGCGCAGGTCGGTGAAGAGGTTGCGGGTGGGGTAGCCGGCCGGGAGGACCGTGATGAAGAGCGGTTTGCCGGCCTGCTTGATCTGCTTGGCGAGCGCGTCGGCCTCGGCCGCCGGCAGCTCGGCGGAGGCCGACGGGTCGACGTACACGGGACCCTTGCGAAGGGCCTCGGCGATCGTCGAGATGCTGGTCGTCGAGCTCCTGGTGGCGGCCGCGGCCTGCGGCGCGAGCGCGGTCATCACCGCGAGCACCAGGGCCGCCAACAGCACCGGGAGGCTTCGGATCCGTACGCCCTTCATGCTTCGAAGCTACCCGAAGCCCCCCAAAACAGTACTGTCCGGTCACCCGGCCGATCTCAGACGGCCCGGTACGCCTCCAGCAGTTCACGCACCGCCGCCCCGTACCGGCCCGTCGCCAGCAGGTGGTCCGCGTCGGCGAAGGGCTTGGCCACCGCCGGGGTGATCTTCTGCCCCGCCCTGTGCTGGACAATCAGGCGCGCCTTCGTGACCAGCCGGCGTCCGGTCCCGTCCGCGCCCGCCTTCTCGGCCGCGGTAGCGGCGGCGGCCAGCGCACGCAGGGTCGACGCGCCGCCCTTCGGCACCCCGGTCAGGGTCGTCAGGCCCCAGCCGTACGGGAACTGCGGGTCGTACGAGGCGTCGCCCACGTTGATCGGCAGCTGGGCCTCGGACCGGGGCCAGGTGACGGGGAGCTGTCCGGTGAAGGGCCGCCTGCCGTACAGCACGTCCGCCACGCCGTCGCCCTCCGTGCCCGGCAGCCAGGAGGCGACCAGGGCGTCGATCTTCCCGAGCCGGTCGCCGATGAGCTGCGGGCGTCCGGAGACGATCAGCACCGCGCACTTCATCGCCGCGCACACCTTGTCCACGGCTGCCTGGTCGGCGGCGGACAACCGGAGGTCGTGGCCGTTGCCGACGTCGCCGACGCCCTCGGCGTACGGGGTCTCGCCGACGACGACCACGCCGACGTCGTAGCCGGTCAGGGGTGCGGAGGCGTCCTTGGAATACGTGATGTCCCCGCCGTCCCTGCGCATCCCCTCCAGGATCGTCGTGCCGGGCGTGATGTTCCCGGAGGAGCCCTGCCAAGTGACCGTCCAGCCGCCGGTCTGGTCACCGATGTCGTCGGCGTTGGATCCGGCGACGTACACCTTCTGGTTCTTCCGCAGCGGCAGCAGGCCGCCCGCGTTCTTCAGCAGCACCTGTGACTCGGCCGCGGCCTGCCGGGCGACGGCCCGGTGGGCCGGGGAACCGATCTTCGCGGCGCCGGTGGTGTCGGCGTAAGGGTGCTCGAAGAGGCCCAGCCGGAACTTCTGGGTGAGGATGCGGGAGACCGCGTCGTCGATCCGCCTCTCGCTGATCCGGCCCGTCTTCACCTCGTCGGTCAGAGTGGTGGTGAAGTCCTTGTAGGTGGAGGGGACCATCATCATGTCCACGCCCGCATTGACCGACGTGCGGACGTGGGACGGGTAGTCGCCGGGAAGCTGGTCGATGGCGTTCCAGTCGCTGACGACGAAGCCGTGGAAGCCCATGCGGCCCTTGAGCACGCCGTTGATCATGTCGGCGCGGGCATGCATCTTCACCGGACCCTGCCCGTCACCGACGATGTCGAGGGAGGAGTAGGACGGCATGACGGTGCCGATGCCCCGGTCGACGGCCGTCCGGAAGGGCGCCAGGTGGACGGCCTCCAACTGCTGCCGGGTGACCTTGGTGACGCCTTGGTCGATCGTGTACGACCCGGTCGTCGAGGAGCCGTACTCGGTTCCGCCGTCGCCGACGAAGTGCTTGGCGGTGGCGAGGACCTTGTCGTTACGGCCCAGGTCGGCGCCGTTCGCCCGGCCCTGGAGGCCCTGGATGACGGTCTCCATGGACTGGACCAGGGCCGGGTCCTCGCCGAAGGACTCGTAGGAGCGGCCCCAGCGTTCGTCGCGGCTCACGCAGAGGCAGGGGGCGAAGTCCCAGGGGATGCCGGTGGCCCGTACCTCGGCGGCCGTCACGGCGCCTGTCCGCTGGGCGAGGCGGGCGTCGCGGGTGGCGCCGATGCCGATGTTGTGCGGCATGATCGTGGCGCCGACCAGGTTGTTGTGACCGTGGACCGCGTCGACGCCGTAGATCAGGGGGATCTGGAAGCGGGTGGCCCGCGCCCGGAGCTGGAAGTCGTCGATCATCTTCGCCCAGGCCCCGGGGGTGTTGGGCGTGGGCGTCGAGCCGCCGCCGGAGAGCAGGGAGCCGAGGTCGTACGTCGCGATGTCGCTTCCGCTGCCCACGGCCCCGCGCTCGGCCTGGGTCATCTGGCCGGCCTTCTCCGCCAGGGACATCCGGGAGAGCAGGTCGGCGACCCGTTTCCGCACCGGCAACCTGCTGTCCAGGTACGGCAGTCCGTGGGCGTCGATGACGATCTGCGGGGTCTCGGCGGGCGCCTTGGCCCCGGTGACGGTGAGCTTCAGGGGGATCGTCTCGGCGGACTCGGCCGTGCGGTCCCTGAGGGTGGGGACCTTGATGGTCCGCGAGGTGCCGGAGGCGGTGCCGGCCGGGAAGGTGAGGGTGCCGGAGACGGGGGTGTAGTCCTTGCCGGGGGTGGCGGTGCCGGTCGCCGCCGTCTCGTAGGCGACCGTCACGGGTTCGTCGGTCGGGGCCGAGCCGCTGGTGGCGACGGTGACCTCGACGGAGGCGGTGCCGCCCTCCTTGACGGGGTGGACGGCGGGGCCGGTGGTGACGGAGGCGCGCAGCGACTGGTCGGCCTTGCCGTACAGCTCGACGTCGTCCATGGCGAAGGTGCCCTTGGTGCCGGCGGGGAGGGTGACGGCGTACCCCCACATCCGGGTGAGGCCGAGGACGTGGTCGATGCCGCCGACCGGTTGGTAGTCGGTTCGGTAGACGAAGTCGCTGAACGGGATCTCGACCTGTTTCCAGCCGTTGAAGTCGTCGGTGAAGGAGGTCGTCCAGAGCTCGGAGGCCTCGCCGTTCGCGCCGCCGTCCTTGATCTCGAGGGCGATCTTCCTGCCGTTGTCCCGGCCGTCCCACCACAAGCGGATGCCCTTGTGGGCGGACCAGTCGTGGGCGGGGGCGGTGGCGGCGTAGTCGTGGGAGAAGCCGCCGTAGCCGCTGATGTCGTAGCTGCCGGTGAGGACCTTCTCGCCCTCCGGGGCGTCCGGGCGGGCGGCGAGTGACAGTGCGGGCGGGTCGTCGGTGTCGCCGCCCCAGGTGAAGATGCCCTCGGCGGGCTGGGAGGCGAAGGGGACCTCGCCCTCGAAACGGTCGACGGACGTCGGGGGCGGGTCGTCGGCCGCGTGCGAGGCGGTCGGCGACAGCACGGCGGTGAGCAGGGCGGCGGAGACGAGCAGGGCGGTTCTCGGCATGGACCTTCCCTCGGCTCTCGTGGTTCACTCGGCACTCAGATCACGCCGTGAGTCAACTGACGGCCCACGCAGCCGTCAAGACGTTCCGTCAGCCGAGTCGGAAAGGGCCGGACACCATGCGAAGGTCTGCCGTCCCGGCCCACCCGTGCCGCCTGGACCGCCAGGGCCGTCCGGACCGCCGGGGCCATCCGCGCCGAGCGGGCCGTCCGCCGGTGAAGCCCGCGGTGGGCGGGCCCCTGGCTCAGGGCGGACGATGGGGGGAGGGAGGCGACGGCGGCCGCCGCTCCGCTCGCCCCGGGCAACACCTCCGGCCCGCAGTCCCCGACCACGCCCGAGACCTGGAGCCCGACATGACCACAGCGCGGGACCTGTTGATCGTCACGCTGGACGTCCCGTCCAGTCGGCCCGTCGAACGGGGGGACCTGTCGCTCGCCCTCGCTGGGGCGGAACTGCTTGATCTGATCGCCGCCGAGGGGGTCACCCTGGAGGACGACCGCATCGTGCCCGGTCTGCAGCCGGTCACGGGCGACCGGCTGCTGGACGAGGCGGGGGCGGCGCTCAGCCGTCGGGCGCCGTACGAGTCGGTCGAGGACTGGCTGTGGCGCCGGGGAAGCGGCCTGGCCACGGCCTACGCCGACGACCTGGACGCGTCGGGGCGGGCCGCCGGATCCCGCCGCCGGCCGGGCCGGCGCAGCGAGCGGAGCGCCACCGAGGAGTCGCCGGCCCGGCGGCAGGCCGCCGACCGCTGGGCCTCCCGCGAGCCCGTGCTCGTCGGTCTCGCGGGCGCGCTGGGGATTCCCGAGGGTGCGGCGGAGGCGGCGCCGGAGGACCTTTCCGACGACGCGGTGGTGACCGTCCTGGCGGCCGTCAACGGTGCGCTGACGGAGCTGGAGGCCGTGCGGCAGCGGCGACGTATCGAGGACGCGGCGTTCGACAACGTCTGGCGGGCGTTCTGACGGGCCTGGCGCTCCCCGCTACTGGGTCGGCTGCCCGATGCCCAGCAGGTTGCCCTCGCTGTCCCGGAACCAGGCGCCGCGCTCACCCCGGGCGCCCTTGCTCGGGTAGTTCCCCTCGATCTCGGCGATCCCGTCCCGGGTGCGCAGTCCCGGCGCGTCGACCTCCTCGAACACCACGCCGCGGCGCCTCAGCTCCGCCACGGCCGCGTCGAGGTCGTCGACCTCGAACCCCATCTGGGTGAACGTGCCCGGCGAGGCGCCCGTGGAGCGGAACACCACGAAGTCCGCCCCCGCGCACCGGTACAGCAGCCCGCCGGGCCGCTCGTCGAGGGGTTCCAGTCCGAGTTGCTCACGGTAGAAGCGCCTGGCCCGGTCCAGGTCCCGGGCCGGCAGCCTGGTCGCCACGCGCGCCCGGGCCAGAGGGCTGCTGTCGTGTTCGCGTTCGGTCATACCCCCACTGTGCTCACTGCGCGGGCGCCACGCCCGCCCGCAGCAGGCCGTACGTGTACGCGTCCTCCAGGGCCTGCCACGACGCCGCGATCACGTTCTCCGCGACGCCCACCGTTGACCACTCGCCCTTGCCGTCGGAGGTGGAGATCAGGACCCGGGTGGTGGACTGGGTGCCGTGCTTGCCCTCCAGGATGCGGACCTTGTAGTCGACCAGGTCGAGGGCGGCCAGCTCCGGGTAGATCTTCTCCAGGGCCACGCGCAGGGCCCGGTCCAGGGCGTTGACGGGGCCGTTGCCCTCCGCCGTGGCGACGATGCGCTCGCTCTTGGCCCACAGCTTGACGGTGGCCTCGTTGGCGTGGGTGCCGTCGGGGCGGTCCTCGACGATGGCACGCCAGGACTCCACGTCGAAGTACTTCAGGGGCCTGCCCTCGACCTCGGCGCGCAGCAGCAGTTCGAAGCTGGCGTCGGCGGCCTCGTAGGTGTAGCCCTTGAGCTCGCGCTCCTTGACCCGCTCGACCACCCGGCCGACCAGTTCGCGGTCGCCGCCGAGGTCGACGCCGAGTTCCTTGCCCTTGAGCTCGATCGACGCGCGGCCCGCCATGTCGGAGACCAGCATGCGCATGGTGTTGCCGACGAGCTCGGGGTCGATGTGCTGGTAGAGGTCGGGGTCGACCTTGATGGCGGAGGCGTGCAGGCCGGCCTTGTGGGCGAAGGCGGAGACGCCGACGTAGGGCTGGTGGGTGGAGGGGGTGAGGTTGACGACCTCGGCGATGGCGTGGGAGATGCGGGTCATCTCGCGGAGCCGGCCGTCGGGGAGGACCTTCTTGCCGTACTTCAGTTCCAGGGCGGCGACGACCGGGAAGAGGTTGGCGTTGCCGACGCGCTCGCCGTAGCCGTTCGCCGTGCACTGGACGTGGGTGGCGCCGGCGTCGACGGCGGCGAGGGTGTTGGCGACGGCGCAGCCGGTGTCGTCCTGGGCGTGGATGCCGAGCCGGGCGCCGGTGTCGGCGAGGACCGTGGAGACGACCGCGTGGACCTGGGCGGGGAGCATGCCGCCGTTGGTGTCGCAGAGGATGACCACGTCCGCGCCCGCCTCCGAGGCCGTCCGGACGACCGACTTGGCGTACTCGGGGTTGGCCCGGTAGCCGTCGAAGAAGTGTTCGCAGTCGACGAAGACCCGGCGGCCCTGCTCGCGCAGGAAGGAGACGGTGTCGCGGACCATCTCCAGGTTCTCGTCGAGGGTGGTGCGCAGCGCCAGTTCCACGTGCCGGTCGTGGGACTTGGCGACCAGGGTGATCACCGGGGCGCCGGATTCGATCAGGGCCCTGACCTGGGGGTCGTCCGCGGCCTTGGCGCCGGCGCGGCGGGTGGCGCCGAAGGCGACCAGCTTGGCGTGCTGGAAGTCGATCTCCTGCTGGGCACGGGCGAAGAACTCGGTGTCCCGCGGGTTGGCGCCGGGCCAGCCGCCCTCGATGAAGCCCACGCCGAAGTCGTCCAGGTGCCGGGCGATGGCCAGCTTGTCGGCGACGGTGAGGTTGATGCCCTCGCGCTGGGCGCCGTCGCGCAGGGTGGTGTCGAAGACGTGGAACGTATCGTCCAGCCGGCTGGTTTCGGTCATGGTCTCAGGGCTCCTGTTTTGAATCTCGGTCTTACCGTCAATGACCGGCTCCACCGTCCCCTCATAGTCCCTCGCGCTTCGTTCCCGGCTGAAGGTGGGCCGGAAAACGAAAAAACCCCTCGCGGGTGCGAGAGGTCTGCGCGCGGGTCGAGGACGACGATGGCCACCCGTACCTGGTCGTACGTGGTGGTCACTGCGGACCGGCGCGCCTGCTGCCAATAATCATGGCGAACGAGAGCACGGGGGCAGTCTGGCACAGCCCTGTCCCCGGCTCACCGACCGTCTCAGAATGCGGTCGCCGGCTCACTCGGTGTCAGCCACCACCCGCACGGCGTCGGGCAGGAAGTGGGTCTCGTACGGCCCCGAGCAGTCGGCGAACATCGTCGCCACCTCCGCCCCGCACCCTGGGCACACCCGGTTCGGCCCCTGCTGCCCAGGGGGGCCGCAACACCCGATCTCCGTGGAGGCGGGATTGGGCTCCAGAAATCCTCGGGTGTCCTCGGGGTGGACGACCAGGGTGTCGCGCGGCCCGGCGCAGACGAGGAACCCTGGCCCGTCGGGGTCCGCGACGGCCACGCCGGGGAGCGCCGCCCCGCACCACTCCGGGTCCGGATGCGGCACGTACGGCGCCCCGCTCGGCTCGGGGTCGATCGCGTAGGTGCCGCGCGGCACGGTCGACGGGGCGTGCCGCGAGCCGTCCGGGTTCGGGCCCCTGGTGCGCTCCGGGCGTTCGGGCAGCACGGGAAGCAGCCGCAGCGGCTCGCCGAGACGGCGGCCACAAGCCGCACAGACCAGTAAGTTCACCCGTTTGTTCTACCGGATGACACCGCCCCTCGGGGCCACCGCGGACACGGACTCCGGGTGGCCCAGGGGTGCGACCGGGGTCAGCCGATGCGGTGCATCCAGCCGTGCTCGTCCTGCGTGATGCCGCGCTGGACGTCCAGCAGGGCCTTGCGGAGCTTCAGGGTGACCTCGCCGGGCTCACCGCCCGTCTGCTTCCAGTCGGCACCGGTGGAGCGCTTGACCGTGCCGACGGGGGTGATGACGGCGGCGGTGCCGCAGGCGAAGACCTCGGTGAGGGTGCCGTTCTCGGCGTCGCGCTGCCACTGGTCCACGGAGACGCGGCCCTCCTCGGTCTCGTAGCCGAGGTCGCGGGCGAGGGTCAGGAGGGAGTCGCGGGTGACGCCCTCCAGGATGGAGCCGGTGAGGGTGGGGGTGACGATCTTGTTGTCGTACACGAAGTACAGGTTCATGCCGCCGAGTTCCTCGACCCACTTGCGCTCGACCGCGTCGAGGTAGCAGACCTGGTCGCAGCCGTGGGCGGCGGCCTCGGCCTGGGCGAGGAGGGACGCGGCGTAGTTGCCGCCGGTCTTGGCGTCGCCCATGCCGCCGGGGACGGCGCGGACGCGGTCCTCGGAGACCCAGATGGAGACGGGCTTCACGCCGCCCGGGAAGTAGGCGCCGGCCGGGGAGGCGATGACGAGGAAGAGGTACTCGTTGGCGGGCTTCACGCCCAGGCCGACCTCGGTCGCGATCATGAACGGGCGCAGGTAGAGGGACTCCTCACCACCGTGCGCCGGCACCCAGTCCTTGTCCTGCTGGACCAGGACGTCGCAGGCCTCGATGAAGGTCTCGACGGGCAGCTCGGGCATGGCCAGGCGGCGGGCGGAGCGCTGGAACCGCTGGGCGTTCTGGTCCGGGCGGAAGGTGGCGACGGATCCGTCGGGGCGGCGGTACGCCTTGAGGCCCTCGAAGATCTCCTGGGCGTAGTGCAGGACGTTGGTGGCCGGGTCGAGCGGGATCGGCGCGTACGGAACGAGCTGACCGTCGTGCCAGCCCCGGCCCTCGGTCCACTTGATCGTCACCATGTGGTCGGTGAAGTGGCGGCCGAATCCGGGGTTCGCCAGGATCGCCTCGCGCTCGGCTGCGGGGAGCGGATGGGCGGACGGCTTGAGCTCGATCGTGGGCGTCGTCATGAGTGCTTGTCCTTCACCGGTTGTAGTGACGGGCCGCGCTCACGCCCGTACCGCCTTCCGGCCAGTGCTAGGACGTCCGAGCATTCCTTCGTACCGCGGCTCCGCGTTCGATTATCCCGTGGAGGGCGGTGCCGGAAGGAATCGGGGTGAATGCGGCCCCGGGTTGATGGTGGCACCCGGCGGGGACATGGGGGAAGCCGCCGGGCTCGGATGCGACCCGGCGGCTTCGAGAGGTTCGAAAGAGCTGGGGGTCCCCCCAGGCCTTTCGGGCTCTGGGGGAGGGTCAGCCGGCTACTCGTACGGCGAGCGCGTCGCCGATCTCGGAGGTGGAGCGGGCGGGCAGCTGGGCGCGCTCGCCGAGGTCGGCCGAGACCGCCTCCTCGATACGGGTCGCCTCGGCCTCGTGGCCGAGGTGGCGAAGCAGCAGGGCGACGGACAGGACCGTGGCGGTGGGGTCGGCCTTGCCCTGGCCGGCGATGTCAGGGGCCGAGCCGTGGACGGGCTCGAACATGGACGGGAACTCGCGGCTGGGGTTGATGTTGCCGGAGGCGGCCACGCCGATGCCGCCGGAGACGGCCGCGGCGAGGTCGGTGATGATGTCGCCGAAGAGGTTGTCGGTGACGATGACGTCGAAGCGCTCGGGCTGGGTGACCAGGTAGATGGTGGCCGCGTCGACGTGGATGTACTCGGTGGTGACGTCGGGGTACTCCTCGGCCACCTTGTTGAAGATGTTCGTCCAGAGGTGACCGGCGAAGGCCAGCACGTTGTTCTTGTGGACGAGGGTGAGCTTCTTGCGCGGGCGGGCCTGGGCGCGGGCGAAGGCGTCGCGGACCACGCGCTCGACACCGAAGGCCGTGTTCACGGAGACCTCGGTGGCGACCTCGTGCGGGGTGCCCTTCCGGATGGTGCCGCCGTTGCCGGTGTACGGACCCTCGGTGCCCTCGCGGACCACGACGAAGTCGATCTGCGGCTCGCCCGCGAGCGGGGTGGCGACACCCGGCAGCAGCTTGGACGGACGCAGGTTGACGTGGTGGTCGAAGGCGAAGCGGAGCTTGAGCAGGAAGCCGCGCTCCAGGACGCCGGACGGCACGGACGGGTCGCCGATCGCGCCGAGCAGGATGGCGTCGTGCTGCCGCAGGGCGTCGAGGTCGGCGTCGGTGAGGGTCTCACCGGTGGCGTGGTAGCGCCTGGCGCCGAAGTCGTACTCCTTGGTCTCCAGCTTCACATCCTCGGGAAGGACAGCGGAGAGGACCTTGAGGCCTTCGGCCACGACTTCCTGCCCGATGCCGTCACCGGGGATCACTGCGAGGTCGATGCTGGGAGACATGTCGGCAGACTACTCCTCGTCCCATGTGATGACACGGGCTGTCCGCCATACGGACAGCGCGCGGGCTGGGCGGGGGCGCCCGGATGAGGGGCGGGCGTCATCCTGTTGGCCGCCGTTCACCCGTATGCAGGGGCGTTGTTGGGATTCGCTGGGAACTTCTGACGGCATGGAGATCCCCGACTTCGGCATTCCGCGGCGCCTCGCGGAGCGGATGAGCATGGCCGAGCAGTACGAGTACCTGCGCACTCGGCTCACCCGGCGCCGCACGCTGGTGTCGGCCGGCGCGGTGGCGGGCGGGCTGCTGACGGGCTGCGGCGGTACGGCGGCGCCGGCCCGTACGTCGGGCGCCCCGGCCCCGACCGGCTCACATGTCTCCGGCTCGGTCGTGGCGCCGTTCGGTCGTCATCTGGCCTTCGGCGCCGACCCGCGGACCAGGATGCGGATCTCCTGGCAGGTGCCGTTCGCGGTGCGCAAACCGTATGTGCGCGTCGGTCTGCGGCCGGACGATCTCGGCCGTCGTGTCGAGGCGGAGGTGCGTCATCTGCACACGCCGGGCGTGCAGGGGGTGCGGCCGGCGGTCGAGCAGTACTACGTGCACGCGGCCCTGGACGGCCTCAGGCCCGGCACGACGTACTACTACGGGGTCGGCCACGACGGCTGGGACCCCGCCTCCCCGGCGCACCGCTCGACGATCACCTCGTTCCGCACCGCCCCCGCGGCCCCGGAGAGCTTCGTGTTCACCGCTTTCGGCGACCAGGGGGTGAGCGTCGGCGCGAACGCCAACGACCATCTGCTGTTGCGGCTGAAGCCCGCCTTCCATCTGCACGCGGGCGACATCTGCTACGCGGACGTGAACGGGACCGGTTCGAAGTCGGACGGCTACGACCCCAAGTACTGGGACCTGTTCCTGAAGCAGAACGAGCCGGTGGCCAGGTCGGTGCCGTGGATGGTGACCACCGGCAACCACGACATGGAGGCCTGGTACTCACCGGACGGCTACGGCGGCCAACTGGCCCGCTTCTCCCTCCCGGACAGCGGTTTCGACCCGCGCTCGGCGCCGGGCGTGTACGCGTTCACCTACGGCGACGTCGGCTTCGTGGCGCTGGACGCGAACGACGTGTCGTACGAGATCCCCGCCAACCTCGGCTACTCCGGCGGCAGGCAGACCAGGTGGCTGGCCCGCACGCTGGGCGAACTGCGGGCCGCGAAGGGCGTCGACTTCGTGGTGGTGTTCTTCCACCACTGCGCCTACTCGACCTCGCAGCACGCCTCCGACGGCGGCATCCGCAAGGAGTGGCTGCCCTTGTTCGCCAAGCACCGGGTGGACCTGGTGATCAACGGTCACAACCACGTGTACGAGCGGACGGACGCCATCAAGGACGGGCGCGTCGGGCGGGCGGTGCCGGTCGGCGGGTCGACGGACCCGGCCCGGGACGGGATCGTGTACGTGACCGCCGGCGGCGGCGGCCGGGACCTGTACTCGTTCCCGTCGGGCGTGAAGGACAGCTACGAGGGGCACGTCACCCGGCACGACGCCGTGAAGACCTTCTACTGGGGCAAGGGGAAGGTCTCCCACAAGGAGACGGTGGAGTGGTCGCGGGTGCGGTACACCGGCTTCTCGCTGCTGTCGGTGGAGGCGCGGGCGGGCGCGTCGCCGAGGCTGAAGGTGTCGGCGCTGGCTCAGGACGGCAAGCGGGTGGACCACTTCGAGGTGCGACGCGGCGGGTGAGGCCGCGTCGCACCTCGCACGGGTGCGGCTCCCGGATGGTGGGGCGCCGCGGCCTGCTCAGTGGCCGGTCTCGCCGCCGTTGTCCCGGCGGTCGAGGGCGCGCTGGAGGGCGGCTGCGGCGTTCTTGCGCTCGGACTCACTCGTGCGGGACACGTGGCGGACTCGGCGGCGGACGGTCGTCTCGGCCATGGGGATCCACTCCTTCGGCACATGGGGGTGCGGAGAGACAGGGGGTTACGAGACGCCGGATGGGGCGGGGAGCGCGTGGCCGCAGGGATTGCCTGCACGGGGCCCGGCTCACGACCGCCATTCGCTGGATCGAGCGAGACGTTCGGCTTCTACAAAAGTAAGGGAGGGGCGCGCTCCTGTCTGCACAATTACTCGGACTTCCTACTATCTGAGACGGCGAACCGGGTCACACCGCGGTGACCTGGGGTTTCCTGGCCCGGGGATGAAGTGAGCGCAGCTCCCGGACGAGTGCCCGGACGGCCGACGTCGCGGCGAGTTCAGGGGTGGTGACGTACCCGACGGTGCGGGTGGGACGCGCGGGGCCGAGGTCGGTGATCTCGACGGCGGGCGGGACGGCGGTGAGGGACAGCGCGGGCATGATCGCCATGCCCAGACCGCTGCCCACCATGGACAGCACCGCCCCGTCGTCCTCGGCGCGCACGGTCGCGGCCGGGATCCAGTCCTGGGCGGCCCACCACGCGCGGGTGGAGGAGCCGCAGTTCTCCATCCAGTCGACCAGGGGCAGCGAGCGCGGCGCGGGGTGCCCGGCCAGGTGGACCAGCGAGTACGGCTCCTCCAGCAGCACGTCGCCGACGAGGCCCGCCGGGACCGGCGAGCCGGTGCCGAGGGTGGCGATGCCCAGGTCGGCGCGGCCCGCGGCGACCTCACCGGCCGTACCGGCGCCCAGTTCCCGGATCACGGTCACGGTGGCCTCGATGCCGGGGTGGCGTGCGGCGAGGGACTCCAGGGCCCGGGGCAGCAGGTGCAGGGCGGCGCTGCGGAACGCGGCGATGCGCAGCACGCCCTCGATCGTGCCCGTCGCCGGACCCCGCGTCTCGGCGACCAGGACGTCCAGCAGGCGCAGCACCCTCCGGGCGTGCGCCACCGCGCGCTCGCCCGCCGCCGTGGGCCGGGCGCCGTACCGGCCGCGCTCGAACAGCACGACGCCGAGTTTGCGTTCGATGCCGCGCACGGCGTGGGAGACGGCGGACTGGGTGGCGTCGAGCCGCACGGCGGCGGCCGAGAAGCTCCCCTCCTCCGCCACGGCCACCAGGGTCCTCAGCTCCTGCGGGGCAAGGTCGACGGAGGTCATTCGGGCGCTCCCACCTGCTGCTATGAGGCCTGTTCATGGATCGGCCGGTTCCATGAACGCAACCCTCTGCCCGGCCGGGGCATTCCTGCCTACGGTCGGCTGCCATGACCGACACCGCGCTGACCGTGCAGCAGACCGCCCGCCCGACCGGGTTCCCCACCACCGACGACTTCCGTTTCGCCGAGTCCCCGGTCCCCGAACCCGTCCCCGGGACCGCCCTGGTGGAGAACCTCTACTGGTCGGTGGACCCCTACCACCGCGAAATGATGGACGGCGACTTCGAGTTGAACGCCCCGCTGGAGGGCCGCGCCCTGGGGAGGATCGTCGCCTCCCGGCATCCGGACCTCCCGGAGGGCGAGGTGGTCTTCCACCGGCACGGATGGCGCACCCATGCGCTGGTCCGTCCCGAGCAGGTCAGGCGCCTCCCCCGTCACGAGGGCGTGCCGCTGTCGGCGTACCTGAGTGTGCTGGGCGGCACGGGTCTGACGGCGTACGTCGGTCTGACCCGGATCGCCCGGCTCCGCGAGGGCGACGACCTGTTCGTCTCGGGAGCGGCGGGCGGGGTCGGCACGGCCACCGGGCGCTTCGCCCGGCTGCTGGGCGCGGGCCGGCTGGTGGGCAGCGCGGGCTCCGCGGAGAAGGTCAAGTACCTGACGGAGGAGGTCGGTTACGACGCGGCCATCGACTACCGCACCGGCCCGGTCGCCGAACTCCTCGCCGGGGCCGCCCCCGACGGCATCGACGTCTTCGTCGACAACGTCGGCGGCGACCACCTCGGCGCGGCGATCGGCGCGCTGCGGAACCGGGGGCGGGTGGTGCGGGTCGGCACGATCGGCCAGTACAACACCCCGGACGCCCCTCCCGTGCTGTACAACCACGCCGACATGGTGGAGAAGCGCCTGCGCATGGAGGGATTCCTGGTGAGCGACTACGCCGATGTGCAGGAGGAGTTGTACGAGTTCGCCGTGCCGCATCTGCGCAGTGGGGCGCTGGTGGCGGACGAGACGGTGGTGGACGGGTTCGAGCGGATCGTGGAGGCGTTCCTGCTGATGCTCAGGGGCGGCAACACGGGCAAGATCCTCGTGCGCGCCGCCTGACGGGCCGTCACAGCACGTCGCCGTCCCGCCAGTCGAAGAGCAGCTCGTGGGCGGGGTCGGGCGGGGCGGCGAGGGCGGGGCGCACATAGGTGGTGCCCTCCTCCTCCGGGAGGTGGACGATCCCGTCCGGTGAGAGGGCGTGGATGCGGCCGGTCCACGGTTGCCAGCCTCGGGCGGTGTAGAGACGGGCGCCGTCGTCGCTCGCGGAGAGGGCGCCGAGGTCGTAGGCCCGGTCGACGATCCGCTCCAGTGCGCCCATCACCCGGCCGCCCAGGCCTGTGCGGCGCACGTCGGGCCGTACGGCGACGGCCTCGACGTATCCGACCCGCAGCCAGCGGCCCTGGTGGCGGGCGCGTCGCATCACGACGGATCCATGGGCGGCGAGTCCCGCCTCGTCGTGCACGAGCGCGTGCATGCCGCCCAGCCCGTGCTCCCAGTCCCCGTCCCTGAAGTCGTTCTCGAAGGCGACGTCCAAGAGAGCACGGGCGGCGCGGAGTTCGGCGGGGGTGAGGTCGGCGGTGTGCGCGGTGCGCAGGCCGGGGGCGGGCGAGGCAGTGGTCATGGCCCCAGTGTCCCGGCGCCGATTTCGAGCTGCGAGAGGTGGCTCGGGCGATGGAAACGGGCCGGGAAGCCACGCTTGTGGCAGGCTTCCCGGCCCGTGCGCGCTGGTCCTGTCGTTTGGACCAGGCCGGCTGGAGGTAACGGCGCCTTCTGACCGGCCCGAGCGGGGTCTGGTGCGTGCAGCTGCAAGGCGGAGGAGGGCGGCAACGCGATGGGGGTCCCCCCGCTCGAGCGAAGTCGAGAGTGGGGGAGTTGGCAACCGACGACAACGCCGCAGATGTGCGTGCCAGACCCCGCGACGCCGGGATGATCCAAACGACAGGGCCTAAGGCGGTCAGCCCATGTGCGGGTAGGTGTAGTCGGTCGGCGGGACCAGCGTCTCCTTGATGGCGCGGGTCAGGGTCCAGCGCATCAGGTTCTGCGGGGCGCCGGCCTTGTCGTTGGTGCCGGAGGACCGGCCGCCGCCGAAGGGCTGCTGGCCGACGACCGCGCCGGTCGACTTGTCGTTGATGTAGAAGTTGCCGGCCGCGTAGCGGAGCTTCTCCATCGTGTACGCCGCCGCCGCGCGGTCGTTCGCGATGACCGAGCCGGTCAGGGCGTAGTCGGACACCGACTCCATCTGGGTCAGCATCTCGTCGTACTTCTCGGGCGAGCTGTCGTCGTACACGTGCACGGCGAGGAACGGACCGAAGTACTCGGTGGTGAAGACCTCGTTCTCGGGATCGGTGCACTCGACGACCGTCGGGCGGACGAAGTAGCCGACCGAGTCGTCGTAGCTGCCGCCCGCGACGATCGTGCAGGCCGGGTCGGCCTTGGCGCGGTCGATGGCGGCCTTGTTCTTGGCGAAGGAACGCTCGTCGATGACCGCGCCGATGAAGTTGGAGAAGTCGGTGACGTCACCCATGGCGATGCCGTCGACCTCGGCGGCGAACTCCTCCTTGAAACCGGAGTTCCAGATGGACGCCGGGATGTACGCCCGGGAGGTCGCCGAGCACTTCTGGCCCTGGTACTCGAAGGCACCGCGGGTCAGGGCGGTCTTGAGGACGGCGCGGTCGGCGCTCGGGTGGGCGACGACGAAGTCCTTGCCGCCGGTCTCGCCGACCAGACGCGGGTAGGAGCGGTACTTCTCGATGTTGTTGCCGACCGTCTTCCACAGGTACTGGAAGGTCTTGGTCGAGCCGGTGAAGTGGATGCCGGCGAGGTCCCGGTGCTCCAGGGCGACCTCGGAGACCGCGATGCCGTCGCCGGTGACGAGGTTGATGACGCCCTTGGGCAGACCGGCCTCCTCCAGGAGCTGCATGAGCAGCACGGCGGCGTGGGTCTGGGTCGGGGACGGCTTCCACACCACGACGTTGCCCATCAGCGCGGGCGCGGTGGGCAGGTTGCCCGCGATCGCGGTGAAGTTGAAGGGCGTGATCGCGTAGACGAAGCCCTCGAGCGGGCGGTGGTCGAGGCGGTTCCAGACGCCCGGGGAGTTGGCCGGGGGCTGCTCGGCGAGGATCTGGCGGGCGTAAGCGACGTTGAAGCGCCAGAAGTCGACCAGCTCGCAGGGGGTGTCGATCTCGGCCTGCTGGGCGGTCTTGGACTGGCCGAGCATGGTGGAGGCGGCGAGCGTCTCCCGCCACGGGCCGGACAGCAGCTCGGCGGCGCGCAGGATGATCGCCGCACGGTCGTCGAAGGACATCGCGCGCCAGGCGGGCGCGGCGGCCAGGGCCGCGTCGATGGCGTCCTGCGCGTCCTGCTGGGTGGCGTTGCGGTACGTACCGAGGACGGCCTTGTGGTTGTGCGGCTGGACGACCTGGAAGGTCTCGCCGCCGCCCATCCGCTTCTCGCCGCCGATGGTGCAGGGCAGGTCGATCGGGTTGTCGGCCAGCTCCTTGAGCCTGGCCTCCAGCCGGGCGCGTTCGGGCGTGCCGGGGGCGTAGCCGTGCACCGGCTCGTTGACGGGGGTGGGGACCTGGGTCACAGCGTCCATGGGTTCCGTAACTCCTTACTGAGCGGTGTTGCGAGCGGGGGGTGAGGCTCAGCCCTTGGTGATCATGCTGCGGACGAAGAAGCGCAGGTTGGCCGGCTTCTCCGCCAGGCGCCGCATGAAGTAGCCGTACCAGTCGGTGCCGTAGGCGGTGTAGACGCGCATGCGGTGGCCCTCGGCGGCCAGCCGCAGGTGTTCGTCGCTGCGGATGCCGTAGAGCATCTGGAACTCGTACTCGTCCATTTTGCGCCCGGCGCGGTGGGCGAGTTCCTGGGCGATGCTGATCAGGCGCGGGTCGTGGGAGCCGACCATCGGGTAGCCCTCGCCGTCCATCAGGATCCTCAGGACCCGGACGTACGCCTTGTCGATCTCGTTCTTCTGCTGGTAGGCGACCTCGGCGGGCTCCTTGTAGGCGCCCTTGACCAGGCGGACGCGGCTGCCGCTCGCGGCGAGGCGGCGGGCGTCGGCCTCGGTGCGGAAGAGGTAGGCCTGGATGACGCAGCCGGTCTGCGGGAAGTCCTTCCGCAGTTCCTCGTGGATGGCGAACATCGAGTCGAGGGTGGTGTGGTCCTCGGCGTCCAGGGTGACGGTCGTGCCGATGGCGGCGGCGGCCTCGACGACGGGGCGGACGTTGGCGAGGGCCAGCTCGTGGCCGCCGGGGAGGGCCTGGCCGAACATGGAGAGCTTGACGGACATCTCGACCCGCTCCCCCAGCTTCAGCCGCCCCAGGCGGTCGATCAGCGTCAGGTAGGCGTCCCGGGCGGCGGTGGCCTGTTCGGGGGTGGTGATGTCCTCGCCGACCACGTCCATGGTCAGCTCCAGGCCCTTGACGGTGAGGTCCTCGATGATCGGGACGACGTCGTCGACCGTCTCGCCGGCGATGAAGCGGTCGACGACCTGCTTGGTCACCGGGGCCGCCGAGATCAGGCGTCGCATCCGGTCGCTGCGCGACGCGGCGAGAATCACGGGACCCAGCACGGGGCACCTCCACAACAAGGCCGAGGAAGGCCATACCCGACCATCCGGGTACGGCACGGAGAACCACCGTGAAACCTAAGGATCCCTCCGATCATCTGCCATCGACAGCTGTCACGCATCCGTGCGCGGGATCTCAGACAGATGTATGAAGGCGGCGCGGATATGCGGGAGAATGCCCGAATGACCGCCGATACTCCGCCGTTCAAGAACGTGGGCGACTACCAGGAGCTGGTGGACGAGATCTCCGAGCTGCTCGGCGCCCCCGCGACCCTGGAGAACCGCGACTTCGAGCTGATCGCCTTCGCCGCGTACGACAGCGAGGGCGAGCTGGACGCCTCCGCGCTGGACCCGGTGCGCACCCGCTCGATCCTGACCCGGCGCTCCACGGCGGCGGTCCGCAGGTGGTTCGAGGGCTTCGGCATCACACGGGCCACCGGCCCGGTGCGCATCCCGCCCACCCCGGAGGCGGGCGTGTACCGGGGGCGCATCTGTCTCCCGGTCCGCCACCGGGGTGTCGTCCTCGGGTACGTGTGGCTGCTGGACGACGACCCGGGTCCGAGCGAGCGGCAGCTTTCCTCGGCGATGGGGGTCGCGGCCCGGATCGGGGCGCTGCTCGCGGACGAGGCGCAGCACGGCGCCGACCTGACCCGGGAGTTGCGGGCGGTGCTCACCGCGGAGCGGGGCTGGCCGCGGGACATGGCGGTGGCGGAGCTGCGCACGGCCCTCGGCGCTCGCGCGGACGGCCCGCACACGGTGGTGTGCGTGGCGCCCTGGCCGTCCGCCGACCCGGGTGACGCGCCCTCGGTGCGTACGCTGCCGGGCGCGACGGCGCTGTGCACGGTGCCGTGGGGCCTGGCCGCGCAGTCCCTTGCACTGCTGGTGCGGTTGCGGTCGACACATGCCATGACCCCGGCCGTGTCGGCGGCGGGGCGGCTGTTGGAACGGCGCGATGACAGGGCCGGTGCCGGGGCGGTCGCCGCCGGGATCGCCGCGGCCCGGGTGGGGCTGGCCGAGCTGGGGTCCGCCTGGCAGGAGGCGTCCGCGGCGGCCCGTGCGGCCCTGGCCGAACCCCGGTTCGGGCCGGTCGCCGAGTGGGCGCAGATCGGCCCGTACCGTCTGCTGACCTCCCTGCCGCCCGAGACCGCCCACGATCCGGTGGTGGCCCCGCTGCTCACCCCCGCCCACCAGGAGCTCGCCCGCACCGCCGAGGTCTACCTCGACTGCGCGGGCCAGGCCGGCCGCACCGCCGCCGAGCTGGGCATCCACCGCCAGACCCTGTACTACCGGCTGTCCCGGGTGGAGCAGTTGACGGGCCTGGACCTCGACGACGGGGAGGACCGGCTGCTGCTGCACATGGCGTTGAAGGGGGCGCGACTCTAGGAACCCGTCGCGGTGGCGGCCTCGATGACCTGGCGCAGACCCTCGGTGAGGGCGTCTCCGTCGGGCGCGGTCTTGGGGTCGAAGGTCCACTGGGCGATGAGACCGGTCATCAGCGTGAGGTAGAACCGGCCGACGGTGTCCGCCGTCTCGTCGGACACCTCCTCCTCCGGTACGCCCATGAGCAGCGCGACGAGACCCCGGCCGCCCTCTCGCTGGGCGCGGGACAAGTGGTCGCGGACCTCGGGCAGTTGGACGGTCATGACCTCCATGCTGAGCCGCCACACGGAGCCGGGCTCCCGCATGCTGTCGACGATGCTCCGCCACACCGCCCGGAACCGCTCCAGCGAGCCGGGGGCTCCGGCGACGCCGCCGCCCACCGCGGCGCCGAAGCCGTCGGACGTGCCCTCCACCAGCGCGATGTAGGCCTGCGCGAGCAGCGCGTCCTTCGAGCCGTAGTGGTAGCCGATCGAGGCCAGGTTGGTCCCCGACTCCTTGACGATGTCGCGCGCCGTGGTGCGTGCGAAGCCCTTCTCCAGCAGGCAGCGCTTGGCGCCTTCGAGCAGATCCTCACGGTGTCCCATGCGGACCACCCTACTCCACGATCCATACGGCCGTCCTAGACGAATGACTTATACAAACGTTCTAGACAAGTGTTTAAGACGCGCGTACATTCATCGGTATGACGAACTCGACGAGCGCCACCCCGACCGCCCTCGCCGGGCGTCGTGAATGGACCGCCCTCGGCGTGCTGATGCTGCCGCTGCTGCTGGTCTCGATGGACGTGTCCGTCCTCTACTTCGCGACCCCCGCGATCAACGCGGACCTGCGGCCGACCGGCACCCAGCAGCTGTGGATCTTCGACGTGTACGGCTTCGTCCTGGCCGGCCTGCTGATGACGATGGGCTCCCTCGGCGACCGCATCGGCCACCGCCGGCTCCTCCTGATGGGCGCCGCCGCCTTCGGCACCGCCTCGGTGCTCGCGGCCTACGCGAACAGCGCCGAGACCCTGATCGCCGCCCGTGCGGTGCTCGGCATCGGCGGGGCCACCCTGATGCCGTCGACCATGGCCCTGCTGCGCACGATGTTCACCGACCCCGGGCAACGGGCGAAGGCGATCGGCCTGTGGTCCGGCGTGATGACGGGCGGGATCGCGCTCGGCTCGGTGATGAGCGGCGTCCTCGTCGAGCACTTCTGGTGGGGCTCGGTCTTCCTGGTCAATCTGCCCGCGATGCTGCTCCTGCTGGTCCTCGGCCCGGTCCTGCTCCCCGAGTCCCGCAGCGCGAACCCCGGCCGCTTCGACTGGATGAGCGTCCCGCTGTCGATGGCCGCCGTGCTCCCCGTGATCTACGGCCTGAAGGAGATCCCGTCGGAGGGCTGGCACGTGCGGTACGTCGTGTCGGTCGCCGCCGGCCTGCTGTTCGCCGCGCTCTTCGTCCGTCGGCAGCGCACCGCCGCCTCACCGCTGATCTCTCCGGCCCTGTTCCGGGCCCGCGGCTTCACCCCGTCGATCGTGCTCACCCTGGTGTCCGCCTTCGGGATGATGGGCTCGGCCCTCTTCACCACCCAGTACCTGCAGTCGGTCCTCGGCAAGAGCCCTCTCGAGGCCGCGCTGTGGAGCCTGCTCCCGTCGGTCCTCATCGGCGTCGCCGGACCGGTCACCACCCAGCTCGTCCAGAAGGGCGTCGACCGGGGACACGTCGTCGCCGCCGGCTTCGCCGTCGCCGCGGCCGGGTACGGCATGCTCGTCCTGACCGGCACCGACTCCCTCTGGCTCACCCTGGCCGCCGCCGGCGTCCTCGCCTCCGGGGTCGTCATGGTGATGTCCCAGCTGTCCGACCTGGCCCTGAGCTCCGCCCCGCTCGAGCAGGCGGGTGCGGCCTCCTCCGTCATGGAGACCGGCACCGAGTTCGGCGGCGCCCTCGGCATGGCGGTCCTCGGCTCCATCGGCACGGCCGTCTACCGCCACGAGATCCCGGCCTCCGCTCCGGCCGCGGCCCACGAGACCCTGGGCGGCGCCCTCGCCGTCGCCGGCCGGCTCCCCGGCCGGACCGGGGGCGCCCTGACCACGGCCGCCCGGGAGGCGTTCACCAGCGGGATGCACGCGGCGGCGCTCGCGGGAGCGGTGCTGCTGGCGGGCGCGGCCGTGGTGGCGGCGATGACGCTGCGGCGGATCCAGGTGCGGGAGGTTGCGCAGACCGAGGAAGCCGCCGAACTGGAGAAAGCGGCCGCCTGACGAGGCGGCGGAAGACGAAAGCGCCGGGCGGGCTGGATCACCAGCCCACCCGGCGCTTTCGTACCGCTGTCGTCCTACCGGCGTCAGACGAGGTTCACGGAGCGGGCCGACGTGGCGCCGATCTCCTCCGCGACCTCGGCCAGAACACCGGAGTCCACCGTGTCGTCGACGGTCAGCACGGCCAGCGCCTCACCACCGGCCGCCGCACGGGCGACCTGCATACCGGCGATGTTGATACCCGCCTCGCCGACGATGCGGCCGACGGTGCCGACGACGCCCGGCCGGTCCTCGTACCGCAGGACGACCATGTGGTCGGCGAGCGCGAGGTCGACGTCGTAGTCCCCGACCGCGACGAGCTTCTGCAGGTGCTTCGGGCCGGCCAGCGTGCCGGAGACCGACACCTCCTCGCCGTCCGCGAGGGTGCCGCGCACGGTGACGACGTTGCGGTGGTCCGCCGCCTCGGAGCTCGTGGTCAGGCGCACCTCGACACCGCGCTCCTGCGCGAACAGCGGGGCGTTGACGTACGACACGGTCTCGTCGACGACGTCCTCGAAGACGCCCTTGAGCGCGGACAGCTCCAGCACCTTCACGTCGTGCTGGGTGATCTCGCCGTACACCTCGACGTCGAGACGGACCGCGACCTCGCCCGCGAGCGCGGTGAAGATCCGACCGAGGCGCTCGGCGAGCGGCAGACCGGGCTTGACGTCCTCGGCGATGACACCGCCCTGGACGTTCACCGCGTCCGGCACCAGCTCACCGGCGAGGGCGAGACGCACCGACTTGGCGACGGCGATACCCGCCTTCTCCTGCGCCTCGTCCGTCGACGCGCCGAGGTGCGGGGTGCACACGACCTGGTCGAACTGGAACAGCGGGGAGTCGGTGCACGGCTCCTTGGCGTACACGTCCAGGCCGGCGCCCGCGACGCGGCCCTCCTTGAGGGCGGAGTACAGCGCCTCCTCGTCGACGATGCCGCCGCGCGCGGCGTTGACGATCCGCACGGACGGCTTGACCTTGCGCAGCGCCTCCTCGCCGATCAGGCCGAGCGTCTCGGGCGTCTTGGGCAGGTGCACGGTGATGAAGTCGGAGACCTCGAGCAGCTCGTCCAGCGAGAGCACCTTGACGCCCATCTGCGCGGCGCGGGCGGGCTGGATGTAGGGGTCGTAGGCGACGACCTTCATCCCGAAGGCGGACATGCGCTGCGCGACGAGCGCACCGATGCGGCCGAGGCCGACGACACCGAGGGTCTTCTCGGCGAGCTCCACGCCCGTGTACTTGCTGCGCTTCCACTCGCCGTTCTTCAGCGCGGCGTTGGCCTGCGGGATGTGACGGGCGGTGGCGACGAGGAGACCGCAGGCCAGCTCGGCGGCGGTCACGATGTTCGAGGTGGGGGCGTTGACGACCATCACGCCGGCCTTGGTGGCGGCGGAGACGTCCACGTTGTCCAGGCCGACGCCGGCTCGTGCGACGACCTTCAGCTTGTTCGCGGCGGCGATCGCCTCGGCGTCGACCTTCGTGGCGGAGCGGATCAGAATCGCGTCCACGTCGGCGATGGCGGGCAGCAGTTCGGCCCGGTCGGCGCCGTTGCAGTGCCGGATCTCGAAGTCCGGGCCGAGCGCGTCGACGGTCGCGGGCGAAAGCTCTTCAGCGATGAGTACGACGGGTTTCGAGCTCACGTGAGGTCCTCACAAGTCCAATGCGGACGGCCGTCCCGACGGCCGCTGGCGGTGGAGGGTGGCTAGCCGCGGAAGACGCACGACGCTGTGGGCCTGACGCGTGTTGAGCAGCAGTCTAGTGGCGTGACGCGGAGCGTCTTACGCCTCTGCGGAAGGATCACCCGTCCGTGGCAGGACGGAATGGCCAGGGGGGCCGGAGCTGCCCTGCTCCGGCCCCTGGGGCCTTGCTGGAAGCCTACGCCTCCTCGTTGACCCAGCTCATCAGCTTGCGGAGCTGCTTGCCGGTGGTCTCCAGCAGGTGCTCGGAGTCCTGCTGCTTGTACTCGTTGTACTTCTTCAGGCCGCCGTGGTACTCGTCCATCCAGGTCTGGGCGAAGGTGCCGTCCTGGATCTCGGCGAGGACCTGCTTCATCTCGGCCTTGGTGGCGTCGGTGATGATGCGCGGGCCGGTGACGTAGTCGCCCCACTCGGCGGTCTCGGAGACCGACCAGCGCATCTTCTCCAGGCCGCCCTCGTACATGAGGTCGACGATCAGCTTCAGCTCGTGCAGGCACTCGAAGTAGGCGATCTCCGGCTGGTAGCCCGCCTCGACCAGGGTCTCGAAGCCGGCCTTGACCAGGGCGGAGGTGCCACCGCACAGCACGGCCTGCTCGCCGAACAGGTCGGTCTCGGTCTCCTCGGTGAAGGTCGTCTTGATGACGCCGGCGCGGGTGCCGCCGATGGCCTTGGCGTACGACAGGGCCAGGGGGAAGGCGTTGCCGGTCGCGTCCTGCTCGACGGCGGCGATCGCCGGGACGCCGCGACCCTCCTCGTACTGCCGGCGCACCAGGTGGCCCGGGCCCTTCGGGGCGACGAGGGCGACGTCCACGCCGGCCGGGGGCTTGATGAAGCCGAAGCGGATGTTGAAGCCGTGGGCGAAGAACAGCGCGTCGCCGTCCTTCAGGTTCGGGGCGATGGACTCCTCGTAGACCTGGGCCTGGATCGGGTCCGGGATCAGGATCATGATGACGTCGGCCTCGGCGGCGGCCTCGGCCGGGCTCGCCACCCGCAGACCCTGCTCCTCGGCCTTCGCCTTGGACTTGGAGCCCTCGTGCAGACCGACGCGGACGTCGACACCCGAGTCGCGCAGCGACAGGGCGTGGGCGTGGCCCTGGCTGCCGTATCCGATGACCGCGACCTTGCGGCCCTGGATGATGGACAGGTCGGCGTCAGCGTCGTAGAACAGCTCGGCCACTTTGGGTTCTCTCCTTGGTGTACAGGGTGTGTGTCCCACCGTATGACGGCGGGTCGCAGGGGAGTTTCGGGGTCTCGCGATACGGGCGGCCGGTGTCACCCGGCCGCCCGAACGCGTCCTTACGCCGACCGGTCCAGAGCGCGCAGCGACCGGTCCGTGATCGAGCGTGCGCCACGGCCGATCGCGATGGTGCCGGACTGGACCAGCTCCTTGATGCCGTACGGCTCCAGCATCTTGAGCATGGCGGTCAGCTTGTCGCTGCTGCCGGTGGCCTCGATCGTCACGGCGTCCGGGGAGACGTCGACGGTCTTGGCGCGGAAGAGCTGGACGATCTCGACGATCTGGGAGCGCGTCTCGTTGTCGGCGCGCACCTTCACGAGGACGAGTTCGCGCTGGACCGCCTGGCCGGGCTCCAGCTCGACGATCTTCAGCACGTTGACCAGCTTGTTGAGCTGCTTGGTCACCTGCTCCAGCGGCAGGTCCTCGACCTGCACCACGATGGTGATGCGGGAGATGTCGGGGTGCTCGGTGACACCGACGGCGAGCGAGTCGATGTTGAAGCCGCGGCGGGAGAACAGCGCGGCGATCCGGGCGAGGATGCCGGGCGTGTTCTCCACCAGGACGGAGAGCGTGTGCTTGGACATGTCTGGTCTTCCTCTTCGCTCTGCCTGGCTCAGTCGTCTTCGTTGTCGCCGAAGTCGGGGCGGACGTCCCGGGCGGCCATGATCTCGTCGTTGGAGGTGCCGGCGGCGACCATCGGCCACACCATCGCGTCCTCGTGGACGATGAAGTCGACGACGACCGGGCGGTCGTTGATGGAGTTCGCCTCTTCGATGACCTTGTCGAGGTCGTCCGGGGACTCGCAGCGGATCGCGTGGCAGCCCATGGCCTCCGACAGCTTCACGAAGTCGGGGACGCGGGTGCCCGCGCTCGGGCCCTTGGGGGCGTCGCCCGGGCCGGAGTGCAGCACGGTGTTGGAGTACCGCTGGTTGTAGAACAGGGTCTGCCACTGGCGGACCATCCCGAGGGCGCCGTTGTTGATGATGGCGACCTTGATCGGGATGTTGTTCAGGGCGCAGGTGGTGAGCTCCTGGTTGGTCATCTGGAAGCAGCCGTCGCCGTCGATGGCCCACACGGCCCGCTCGGGCTGTCCGGCCTTGGCGCCCATGGCGGCCGGGACCGCGTAGCCCATTGTGCCCGCGCCACCGGAGTTCAGCCAGGTGGCGGGCTTCTCGTACTGGATGAAGTGGGCGGCCCACATCTGGTGCTGGCCGACGCCCGCCGTGAAGATCGTGCCCTCGGGCGCGAGCTGCCCGATGCGCTCGATGACCTGCTGCGGGGACAGGGAGCCGTCGTCGGGCTGGTCGTAGCCGAGCGGGTAGGTCTCGCGCCAGCGGTTGAGGTCCTTCCACCAGGCCGCGTACCTGGACTTCGCGGCCTCGCCGTGCGTGCCCTCGCTGTGTTCCTTCTGCACCGCCTGGATCAGGTCGGCGATGACCTCGCGGGCGTCCCCGACGATCGGCACGTCGGCGGCGCGGTTCTTGCCGATCTCGGCGGGATCGATGTCGGCGTGGACGATCTTGGCGTACGGGGCGAAGCTGTCCAGCTTGCCCGTGACGCGGTCGTCGAAGCGGGCTCCGAGGGCGACGAGCAGGTCGGCCTTCTGCAGCGCGGTGACGGCGGTGACCGAACCGTGCATGCCCGGCATTCCCACGTGCTGCGGGTGGCTGTCGGGGAATGCGCCGAGCGCCATCAGGGTGGTGGTGACGGGCGCTCCGGTGAGCTCGGCGAGGACCTTGAGCTCGGCGGTGGCGTGGGCCTTGAGGACACCGCCGCCGACGTAGAGGACGGGCCGCTTGGCCGAGGTGATCAGCTTGGCGGCCTCGCGGATCTGCTTGGCGTGCGGCTTGGTGACGGGCCGGTAGCCGGGCAGGTCCATGACCGGCGGCCAGGAGAAGACGGTCTTCTTCTGGAGGATGTCCTTGGGGATGTCGACCAGGACCGGTCCGGGGCGGCCGGTCGAGGCGATGTGGAACGCCTGCGCGATCACCCGGGGGATGTCCTCGCCCTTGGTGACCAGGAAGCTGTGCTTGGTGATCGGCATGGTGATGCCGACGATGTCCGCCTCCTGGAAGGCGTCCGTGCCGATCGCGGCGGACACCACCTGACCGGTGATCGCGACCAGGGGCACCGAGTCCATGTTGGCGTCGGCGATCGGGGTGACCAGGTTGGTGGCGCCGGGACCGGAGGTCGCCATGCAGACGCCCACCTTGCCGGTGGCCTGTGCGTAACCGGTGGCCGCGTGGCCGGCGCCCTGCTCGTGCCGGACCAGGACGTGGCGCACCCTGGTGGAGTCCATCAGCGGGTCGTACGCCGGAAGGATCGTGCCGCCGGGGATACCGAATACCGTGTCGGCCCCGACCTCCTCGAGAGAGCGGATGAGGGACTGCGCGCCCGTGACGTGCTCGACGTGGGCGGACTGTCCTCCGGAACGGGGCCGCGGCTGCGGATGGTGGGCCCCGGTGGCCTGCTCGGTCATCGGCATTCTCTTCTCGATGCTGAGGTTTTTGCGAGGGTTTTTGCGAGGTTCGTGCGGTGTACGGCTGCTGTACGACAGGTGCTGGTGCAACAAAAAACCCCTCGTGCCGGAAGGCAAGCGAGGGGAGCGCGCCGGTGAGGGTCGCTGGGCTTTCCGGATCCTCCTCCGGTGGGTCCCAGCTCAGCCGACGCGCTGTCCAAGTACGAGAATTCGGGTGCGCATGGCACAGACCCTCCCTCTGACGCGCACCATGTGTCAAGTGGGTGGGACGGGCGTCTCATTATGTGAGCGCAGTGCATTGCTGCCTCCGAAGACGGCGGAGACTCCGCCGGTGACACCACTGGTGTACACCCCCGCGGAACCGCCCGCGAAGACCGGCGCGGGTTCGGCCGCCGCGTGCGGCACCGGATAGTGGCCGGATCCGAGCGCTCTGCGCAGCCGGTACTCGTCCAGTGGCCCGGAGAAGGCCGTGCCCATGGCGTGCGTGCAGCCCATCGCGCGCAGCGCTCCCACCTGCTCGGGCAGGTCGACGCCCTCGGCCACGGACTGCATGCCGAGGTCGGTGGCGATGCGCAGCAGGCCACTTGTGATCTTGTGCAGCCGTGCCGACTCCACGACGCCCTCGACCAGGCTGCGGTCGAGCTTCAGCACGTCGACGGGGAGTCTGCGCAGTGCCGTGATCGCCGCGTAGCCGCTGCCGAAGCCGTCCAAGGCGATCCGGACGCCGAGCCGGCTGAGCGCAGTCAGCCGCCGCTCCAGCTCGTCCAGGCCGACCCGGGGGTCGGTGTCGGACAGTTCCAGGACCAGGGATCCGGACGGCAGCCCGTGGCGGGTCAGGAGGGCTTCCACGGAGCCGAGCGGCATGGAGCGGTCCAGCAGCCGCTGGGCGCTCATCCGGACGGACACGGGCACGTTGAGCCCGGTCGCGGCCCGCTCGGCGGCCTGCCCCACGGCCTCCTCCAGGACCCAGCGTTCGAGTTCGGAGGTCTTGTCGCTGTCCTCGGCCACCCGCAGGAACTCCGCCGGGGTGAAGAGCACTCCCTGGGAGGAGCGCCACCGTGCCTGCGCGGAGACCGAGGTGATCCGGCCGTTCTCCAGGCACACCACCGGCTGGTGCAGCAGCGCGAACTCGCCGTCGTGCAGGGCGGCACGCAGCCGCGTGGCCAGCTCCGCCTTGCGCACGACGTCCTGCTGCATCTGGGGTTTGTACAGCTCGACGCGGCCCTTCCCGGCCGACTTGGCCCGGTACATCGCGAGGTCGGCGTTGCGCAGCAACTCGCCCGCTCCGATGCCTGGTTCGGCGAAGGCGACGCCGATGGAGGCGTTGACGCGGACATCGTTGCCGTCGATCAGGTACGGCTGGGAGAGGGTCATCCTGAGGCGGTCGGCGAGCTCCAGGATGTTCCGCTCGCGGGCGGCACGGTCGCGGGTGCCGTCCCCGACGATCAGGGCCGCGAACTCGTCTCCGCCCAGCCGGGAGGCGGTGTCCCCCTGCCGGACCGCGTCCTGGAGTCTGCGGGCGGCCTGGACGAGCAGCTCGTCCCCCGCCTGGTGGCCGATGGTGTCGTTGACGGCCTTGAATCCGTCCAGGTCGATGAAGAGGACCGCCGTACCGCGCAGCCGGTCGCCCCGGTCGGAGGCGCGGCGGCCGGACAGGGCCTGCTGCACGCGCTTGGTGAACAGGGAACGGTTGGGCAGGTCGGTGAGCGGGTCGTGTTCGGCGTTGTGCTGCAACTGCGCCTGCAGCCGCACTCTTTCGGTGACGTCCCGGCTGTTGAAGATGAGGCCGCCGTGGTGGCGGTTGACGGTGGACTCGACGTTCAGCCAGCCGCCGTCACCGGAGCGGAACCGGCACTCGATGCGGGTGGTGGGTTCCTCGAACGGGCTGGCGGCGAGGAACCGGCGCACCTCGTGCACCACGCAGCCCAGGTCCTCCGGGTGGATGAGATTGGCCAGTTCCGTACCCACCAGTTCCTCGGCGTGCCGTCCGTAGACCCCGGCGGCGGCCGGGGAGACGTACCGGAGGATGCCGTTGGGTGCGGCGATCATGATGACGTCGCTGGAGCCCTGTACCAGGGAGCGGAAGTGGTTCTCCTGGTGGGCCAGTTCGTGGGTGAGGGTGATGTTGTCGAGCAGCATGATGCCCTGGCGCACGACGAGTGCGAGCACCACGCAGCCGGCGGTGATGAGCACCACGTGGTCGGGGCTGCGGCCGTCGAGGACGTTGTACAGGATGCCCAGCGTGCAGACGGCCGCGGCCAGGTACGGCGTGAGTGCGGCCAGGGACCCGGTGAGGGGCGGGCCCGCCGGGTACCGGCTGAGATCGACCCCCGGCGCGGGCTCGGGCGCGGACGCCTGCGCCGCGGGGTGGTCGCCGCCGCGCTGACCGGGCACGTGTTCGTGGACCACACGCATGTGCCCGTCCGCGCCGCGCCGCTCTCTCTCGGCGTTCTGCGGACCCTGGCGCCGGGGAGCGGCCCAGGGGGCGTAGGCCAGGAGCAGCGAGCCGGCGAACCAGCCGGCGTCGAGCAGTTGGCCCGAGTGGTAGCTGCTGTGCAGCAGCGGCGAGGTGAACAGGGCGTCGCACATCACGGTCAGGGCGAGAGCGCCGATCGCGGTGTTCACCGCGGTCCGGTTGCCCGGTGCGCGCCTGAAGTGCGTCGCGAGCACCATGCTGACGAGGGCGATGTCGAGCAGCGGGTACGCCAGCGACAGGGCGGCGTGCGCCACGCTCGGGCCGTCGAACCGGGCGGCCTGGGCGAGCGCGAGGCTCCACGACAGGGTGAGCAGGGAGCCGCCGATCAGCCAGGCGTCCAGCGCCAGACAGATCCAGCCCGCCTTGTTCGCCGGGCGTTTGGCGAGGACCAGCAGGCCCACGATGGCGGGCGGTGCGAAGCAGAGGAAGAACAGGTCGGCGTAGCTGGGGCTGGGCACGGGCTGGTCCAGCACGACTTCGTACCACCCCCAGACCGCGTTGCCCAGGGCCGCCATCGCCGATGACAGGGCGAACAGCAGCCAGGCGGGCCGGAAGCGGACCCGTGGGCTGCGGGCGTAGAGGAAGCAGGAGACGGCGGCGGCGCCCGCCGCCGCGGTCAGCCCGAAGTCGCCCATGACCAGCGCGACCGTGTTCGAGCCCCAGTCGAACGCGGAACCGACGGCGTATCCCGCGCACACCAGGGCCAGCACCAGCTGGTGGACCACGCGCGGGCCGTCGCCGGAGGCCGGCGGCCGGGGCAGCAGCGTCCCCGACGGGCGCTGTGTGCGCGGCGGTCCGTCGAGGGTCGTGACCGGCGGGGGGCTCACCGGGCCCTCCCGGTCCGCGGGTGGTGGCTGATGTGGTGGTGGCCGATGTGATGGGTCTGGTGGTCGGCGTGGTGGCCGCGCCTGCGCGTGGCCGTGCGCCAGGGTCGCCGTCGGCGGCTCCGCCGCGTCGGATCGTTCGTCCATAGGCCGTGCATCGCCCGTCGCCCCCCTCACAAATTCTGAAATGTCCATCCCCAGCGCCGAACGGTCCGCGGCGCAGCCCCTGTCGGGGACGATACACCAGTCTCGTCACTCAGGGACATAGCTTCTCTACGCTCCGTGACGATCTACGGCAACACGCGTACGCACCGCGCCCGCAGCGTCGCGGAGGGTACGCGAACAGGGTTACGCCCCTGCCGAGGAGCCCGTCGTCAGGATCACGTTGCGCAGCGGCTCCCGGTTCACGAAACGGCGCAACTGGTCTACCAGCAGCCGCTGGGCGCGCGGCAGGAACGCCGAGGTGGGGCCGCCCACATGCGGGCTGATCAACACGCCCGGCGCACGCCACAGCGGATGCGCCGGGGGCAGCGGCTCCGGGTCGGTGACGTCCAGGGCGGCGGTGAGCCGTCCGCTGTCCAGCTCCGTGAGCAGCGCCTTGGTGTCGACGACGGGCCCGCGGGCCACGTTGACCAGGAGGGCTCCGTCCTTCATCCGGGCCAGGAAGTCGGCGTCGGCCAGGCCCCGGGTGGCCTCTGTCAAGGGCGTGGAAAGGACTACGACGTCGGCTTCGGGGAGCAGGGAGGGCAGTTCGGTGAGCGGGTGCACCGGACCGCGCGCCGTGGTGCGACTCGAGCGCGCGACGCGCGCCACCCGCGCGAGCTCGAACGGCGCGAGCCGGTCCTCGATGGCCTCGCCGATGGCTCCGTAACCCACGATGAGGACGTTCTTGTCGGCGAGGGCCGGACGGAACCCGCTCGCCCACAGTCCCTGCTGCTGCGCCCGGACGAAGTCGGGGATCCCGCGCAGCGAGGCGAGGATCAGCGTGAGCGCGAGTTCGGCGGTGCTGGCCTCGTGCACACCGCGGGCGTTGCACAGCCGCACGCCCGGCACGATGGACGACAGCCGGGCGGTGATGTCGTCCACTCCCGCGGTGAGCGTCTGGATGACCTGGACGTGTCGCAGGTGTTCCAGCGGGCGCACCTTGACCGACCAGCGCTTCATGTACGGCACCACGTACACGGCGCATTCCGCGGGATCACCGGGGAACTCCTGGTCTCCCTCCTCACCGCCGTCCCAGAACAGGTAGTTCAGCCCCTCGGGGAGCCCCTCGATCTCGTCCGGCGGGATGGGAAGCCACACGTCAGCAGTCATGGTCCCGAGGCTATGTCAGGCCTGCCGGAGCGCAGAGGTTAGGTTGGGGGCCGGTCAGAGGGAGGATCACGGCAGGTGGAGCGCAGGACGATCGGCGCGGGGGCGCTCGCGGTGGGGGCCGTCGGACTCGGGTGCATGCCGATGAGCTGGGGGTACGGCGGATCGCGGCAGCGGGGCGAGGAGTCGGTCAGGGCCGTGCACCGGGCTCTGGACATGGGCTCGACGCTGCTCGACACCGCAGACATGTACGGGCCCTTCACCAACGAGCTGCTGCTGGGCCGGGTGCTCAAGGAACGCCGTGCGGACGCCTTCGTGTCGACCAAGGTCGGCCTGCTGGTCGGTGAGCAGCACATCGTGGCCAACGGGCGCCCCGGGTACGTGAAGCGGGCCTGCGACGCGTCGCTGCGCCGCCTGCAGACGGACGTGATCGACCTGTACCAGCTCCACCGTGCCGACCCGGAGGTGCCGGTCGAGGAGACGTGGGGCGCGATGGCGGAGCTCGTCCGGGCCGGAAAGGTACGGGCGTTGGGCCTGTGCGCGGTGGGTGCGCGCGCCGGCCGCCGAGCCGGCAGGCGGCTGCACGACGCCACGCTGCGCCAGCTGGAGCGGGTGCAGCAGGTGTTCCCGGTGAGCGCGGTGCAGGCCGAACTGTCGGTGTGGTCGCCGGAGGCACTGGACGGGCTGCTGCCCTGGTGCCGGGCCCGGGGGATCGGTTTCCTGGCCGCGATGCCCCTGGGCAACGGTTACCTGACCGGCACGCTGACCCCGGGCGAGGGCTTCGAGCGGGACGACATCCGCGCCCGCCATCCCCGTTTCACGGCCGAGATGATGGCCGCCAACCAGCCGGTCGTGGTGGGCCTGCGCCGTGTCGCCCGCCGGCACGGCGAGGAGGTGACCCCCGCCCAGGTGGCCCTCGCGTGGGTCCTCGCCCAGGGCCGCCACGTCGTCCCGGTCCCGGGTACCAAGCGGGAACGCTGGGTGGCCGAGAACGCCGCCGCGGCCGGGCTCCGTCTGACGCCGGAGGACCTGGCGGAGATCGCCGGTCTGCCCCCGGCCCAGGGCTCGTGGGACTGACCGCCGGTTTCCGCGGCGGATCGGGAACCCGGGCGGCGCGGGCGGTGCGGGTGAGAGAGAGTGGCGGTGTGTGAGAGAGCGAAGGTGCCGCCGGGACCCCCGCTGAAGGGACCAAGATCGTGCAACGTCGAGCTGTGACGGCCGTGTTGGCCGCGGCCGCGCTCCTGCTGACGGCGGGCTGTTCCTCGGCCGGGGGGCCGCCGCCGGGCGGGGGCGGAAGGACGACCGCGGTGGGCACACCCTCCGGTGCGTCCCCGTCGGCGCCGGCGGACGGGCGGACACCGCCCGCCAAGGGCACGGTGGAGGTGCTGCGCACGGTCACCGAGGGCCTGAAGAGCCCGTGGGGCCTGGCCCCGCTGCCGGACGGCGGCCTGCTCGTCTCCTCCCGGGACGACGGGACGATCACCCGTGTCGACGGGAGGACGGGCCGGAAGACCGAGCTGGGCAAGGTCTCCGGGGTCTCCCCGGCCGGGGAGGGCGGCCTCCTCGGCATCGCCCTCTCCCCCGGCTACGCCTCGGACCACATGATCTACGCCTACTTCACCTCGGCCTCGGACAACCGCATCGTCCGCATGCTGTACGACGGGCGCAAGCCCGCCGGCGAACAGCTCGGCGCCCCCGACACGGTCTTCAAGGGCATCCCCAAGGGCTACATCCACAACGGCGGCCGGATCGCCTTCGGGCCCGACGGCATGCTCTACGCCGGTACGGGCGAGAGCGGACGGCGGGGCCTGGCCCAGGACAGGAAGTCGCTGGGCGGCAAGATCCTGCGGCTGACCCCGGAGGGCGAGCCGGCGCCCGGCAACCCCTTCCCGGACTCCCCGGTGTACAGCTACGGCCACCGCAATGTGCAGGGGCTGGCCTGGGACGACGAACAACGCCTGTTCGCCTCGGAGTTCGGCCAGGACACCTGGGACGAGCTGAACGCGATCAGCCCCGGCGGCAACTACGGCTGGCCGGACGCCGAGGGCAGGTCGGACGACTCCCGGTTCCGCGACCCGATCGCCCAGTGGCACACCGACGACGCCTCCCCCAGCGGCATCGCCTACGTGGACGGCGTCATCTGGATGGCCGGCCTGAAGGGGCAGCGCCTGTGGCGCATCCCGCTGAACGGCACGAAGGCCTCGGCGGACCCGCAGGCCTTCCTCACCGGCAGGTACGGCCGGCTCCGCACGGTGGTGGCGGCGGGCGACGGCAAGCTGTGGCTGGTCACCAGCAACACGGACGGACGGGGCGACCCGAGGAGCGGGGACGACCGGATCCTGGAGCTGAAGGTGAAGTGAGGCGGAGGTGCTCAGCCCGCGGCGCGCCCGGTCCCCGGGGGGCTCTCCTCGGGTCGCCGCGGCAACCGTACGACGACCTTTCCGGAGACGAGATCTATCGGCCCGCGTCCGGGGTCGCCGTCGCCGACGTCCTCCCGGGTCAGCTCCAGCCGGTTCTGCTCGTCGCGGGTGTGTTTGCGGCCGGGCGAGAACAGTTCCTCGAAGACGTTGAACACGTGCTGCCTCCCTCGGCCGACGTCCCCCCAGCGTATGCCTCACCCCGCTGATCGGGACGTGGGCGTTTCAGCCGGAAACAACCCCTGCCGGTGTGCCAGCGCCGCCGCCTCGCCCCTGCCCGAGACACCGAGCTTGCCCAGGATGTTCGAGACGTGGACGCTCGCCGTCTTCGGGGATATGAAGAGCTCCTCGGCTATCTGGCGATTGCTGCGGCCCGCCGACACCAGGCGCAGGACGTCCCGCTCCCGGTTGGTGAGACCGAGCGCCTCGGCCGGGTCGGCGGCGGCGAGTTCCTGCCGTGGAGTGCGGGCCGGGCTGAGACGGGCGCGCTGGGCGAGCAGGGCGACGGCCTCGGTGAGCGGTCGGGCACCCAGGTGGTCGGCGACGGCCCCGGCGAGGCGGAGCAGTTCCGCGGCGCGGTCGCGCTCGTGGTCGCCGCCCTCGGACAGCAGGGCCTGGGCGAGCCGGAGCCGGACACGGGCGAGGTCGTAGGGGCGCTGAAGGCACTCGAAGGCGGTGACCACCTCCGACCAGGTGTCCGCGGTGTCCTCGCCGGTGGCGCGCAGCAGCTCGGCGCGGGTCCACTTCTCGTACGCCCGCCAGACGGGCACACCGGTGGTGAGCTTCCGGACGGCCTCTGAGAGGCGGTCGAGGAGATCGGCACGGCCCTCCGCCGCGGCAGGCAGAGTGCGGGCGTCGGCCTCGGCGGTGGCGGCGGCCAGCAGCAGGGGCCAGGCATAGCGTTGCGTGCCGGGCGGGAAGCCGGACTCCAGGGCGTGCAGCAGTTCGGCGCGGGCGTCGAGCAGCCGGCCCTCCGCGGCGGCGACGTCGATGGCGATGCGGGCCGCGGGCAGCCACTGCTGGGGCATGGGGGCGTGGATGCCGTGGCGGGCGCGGGCGGTGGCCAGCTGACGGCCGGCCTCGGCGACGTCTCCCCGGCCCAGCGCGAGGTGGGCGAGGCGCAGGGCTCCCGCGCTCTCCGGCTTGGCACTGTGTCCCACGGTGAGTGCCTTCGTCGCGGCGTCGGAGGCTTCTCCCCAGTGCCCGAGCACGAACAGCGAGTCCGAGAGGTTGCCCCATGCCCACGCCTCGTCCTCCAGCAGGCCGAACCTGCGGGTGAAGGCGATTCCGTCCCGGAGGATCGGCACGGCTTCCTCGGCGCGGCCGACCGAGTGCAGTTCGCTGGGCAGATTCACGTACGCGCGGGCCGCGACGTGCTCGCCCTCCTGGAGCGCCTGCTCCAGTACCTGGCGCATCTGCGCCAGCCCGGCTTCGGTGTCGCCCGCGTCGACCATGAGGCCGCCGAGGGTGAGGCGGGCGTGCAGCTCGGTCTCCCGGGCGCCGACCATCCGCGCGTACCGCACGGCCCGTTCGGCGGCGGCGAGGGCGTCGGGTCCGGGCGCGTGCAGCATGGACCAGTTGGCGACGTAGGCGAGGACCTCGGCGTGCACCTCCGAGGGCGGCAGCCCGCGGACCAGTTCCTGCGCGGTGGCCAGTTCCTGCCAGCCGTCGCCGCGGGCCTGGGCCTGCACCAGCCGGGAGCGCTGCACCCAGAACCAGGCGGCGCGCAGAGGGTCGTCCTCCCCCTCCAGCAGCCGCAGTGCCCGCTTGGCGATCTTCATGGCGCGTTCCCGTTCCCCGCAGAAACGGCCCGCGACGGCGGCCTCCGCCATGAGGTCGAGGTAGCGCAGGGGGGTGGTGGCCGGGTCGCAGCCGCAGGGCACGTAGGCGTCGGTGTGGTCGCGTACGCGCAGGGCGCTCCGCACGTCCTCGGGGGTGGTCTCCCACAGCTCCATCGCCCTCTCCAGCAGACGCAACTGCTCGCTGTAGGCGTACCGGCGGCGGGCGACGACCGAGGCGTCCAGGACCGCGGGCAGGGCCTTGGCGGCGTCGTGGGCGTGGTACCAGTAGCTGGCCAGTCGCATCACGCGTTCGTCGGCGGGGACGAGTGTCGGGTCGGCCTCCAGTGCCTCGGCGTAGCTGCGGTTGAGGCGGGAGCGTTCGCCGGGCAGCAGGTCGTCGGCGACGGCCTCGCGGACGAGGGAGTGGCGGAAACGGTAACCGTCACCGGTGGGCGCGGCGCTGAGGATGCTGGCGTTGACGGCGGCCCGCAGTGCCTCGATGAGGTCGTCCTCGGGGAGCCGGGCGACGGCGGCGAGGAGCCGGTACTCGACGGTGGAGCCGCCTTCGGCGACGATCCGGGAGACCCGCTGGGCGGGTTCGGGCAGTCTCTCGACGCGGACCAGGAGCAGGTCGCGCAGGGTGTCGGTGAGGCCTGTGCAGCAGTCGTCGCAGGAGGCGACGGCGAGTTCCTCGACGAAGAACGCGTTGCCGTCGGAGCGTTCGAAGATCTCGTCGACCTGGGCCGGGTCGGGTTCGGTGGCGAGGATGCCGGCGATCTGGCGGCCGACCTCGTCGCGGGTGAAGCGGGCGAGTTCGAGCCGGCGGACGGTGCGCAGCCGGTCGAGTTCGGCGAGCAGGGGCCGCAGGGGGTGCCGGCGGTGGATGTCGTCGGACCGGTAGGTGGCGAGGACGACGAGGCGGCCGGCGCTCAGGGTGCGGAAGAGGTAGGCGAGGAGGTGGCGGGTGGAGGCGTCGGCCCAGTGCAGGTCCTCGAGGGCGAGGAGGACGGTGCGTTCGGCCGCGACGCGTTCCAGCAGCCGGACGGTGAGTTCGAAGAGCCGGGCCATGCCCTGTTCGTCGTGCCGGCTGGAGGTGGCCTCGCCCAGTTCGGGCAGCAGCCGGGCCAGTTCCTCCTCCTGGCCGGCGGCCGCGGCGGCCAGTTCGTCGGGGAGTGCCTGGCGCAGGGCGCGCAGGGCGGTGGAGAAGGGGGCGAAGGGCAGTCCGTCGGCGCCGATCTCCACGCAGCCGCCCAGCGCGACGACCGCGCCCTGGCGGCCGGCCGCGGTGGCGAACTCCTCGACGAGCCGTGTCTTGCCGACACCTGCCTCGCCGCCGATCACCAAGGCCTGCGGCTCCCCCGCGGCGGCACGGGCGAGCGCCTCGTTCAGGACGCCCAGTTCGCCGGTGCGGCCGACGAACACGGGACTGACGGATCTGGTCTCCACGGGCCCGAGCATCGCATGGGGCCCGGACGGCGCGGGCCGGGTTTTCCACAGCGCCGGAACGTTCGTCGTATGACCATATGTAAGCGGGCGGCCGACTTCCGTCCGGCCGCCCGCTTCGACTCCCGTACTCACGCGGCGCGGGCGAGTCGGTTCCGGCGTGGTCCGCCGGTATGCGACTCCGTCGCGGCGGTGCGTCGGGCCGCCTCCTCGCGGCGGGCGGCACGACGGCCGCGTAGGGCCTCACGGGCCAGCCGCTCGGCCTCGGCCCGACGGTGCAGCTCGGTGGTACGGGCCTGCTGCAGTTCGACCGCGAACATGACGTCTCCCCTGGTGAAAGGTGCTTTCCCGGATCGCTTCCGGCGATGTCTCCACCTTCGTCTGCCAGGGGTGTGCGCCACATCGGGAGAGTTCCGCATCTTCGGCGGGCCCGACCAGGGACGGGACACACGTAAGGGGCCTCAGTCCGTCGTCAAGGTCCCTCACGGACGGACTAAGGCCCCTTCAGGGGGGTGTCGTTCGCGTGCCCGTTCAGCCGGCGGTGGGCAGGGCGAGCAGCGCGTCGGAGTACTTGAGGACCGCCAGGAGCAGGCCGATGACGCCGAGCGAGACCCCCGCCCAGGCGACCGACTTGATCCAGGCGGCCTGCGGCTTACCGGGGGCGCCGAACGCGGGCCGGGCCAGGACCACGACGCCGGTGATCAGCGCGAGCAGCGCGAACAGGCCGCCCCACAGCGCGGTGGCGTGCCAGGCGTCGCCGTAGACCGCCTTGATCTGCTTGGCGACGGGCGCGCCCGAGGAGGTCTGCAGCTGGCCGATCAGGGTCGCGCGCGCGGCGGCCACGGTGCCGACCCAGCCGCCGGTGAGCCCGACCAGGCCCAGGGCGGCGGAGACCACCGCACCGGCGCCCTGTCCGACACCGGAGGAGCCCGCCTCCTCGGTCACGTGAGCCGGCTCCTCACCGTCGGTCTCCGTGTTCTCGGCCGTCACCTCGTCGGTGGCGCGCTCCTCGGCCCGCCCGTCGTCGGCCTTGACGACGTCGGCCGTCACCTCTTCCTTCTTCGCCTCGGCGCCGGTCTCGGTTCCGTCCACTGTCTTCGTTCCCATGCCTCGCACCGTACGGACGCTCTCTGAGAGGTCTCTTAATGATCGTCGTGGGCGGCACGCGCGCGTACCGCACGCCACTCGGGGGCGAGCACGGACCAGATCTCGGTGCTGGTGCGCACGCCCCGGTAGGGGTAGTTCTCCCGGAGCACACCCTCGCGGGTCATCCCCAGCCGTCGTGCCACGTTGATGCTGGGTTCGTTGGCCGACGACACTTGCCACTCCACACGGTGCATGCCGCGCTCGTCAAACGCCCAGTCCAGCAGTACCCGCATACCGCGCGTGACCAGCCCGCGCCCGGCGGCGGAGGGCTCCAGCCAGCAGCCGGCCTCGCAGACTCCCGCGGCCGTGTCCCAGACGCGGAACAGCAGCCCGCCGACCAGTTTGCCGTCCAGCCACACGCCGTGCAGGCTGCCGGCGTCCGCGGCGCGCTTCTCGGCGTAGGAGCGCAGGTAGGCACGGGCCGACTCCAGGTCGGTCACCACGTCGGGCAGGCCCACATGGCGGCCGATGAACTCCCGGCCCCGGTCGATGTTGGCGATGAGCTCCTCGGCGTGCCAGACCTCCAGGGGGCCGAGTTCGGCGCCGTCGTCACCCAGGGATATCGCGTACATCGCGGTGCCGCTCCATGTGCAGTTCCGTCATGACCTCGGCGAGCCTCTCATGCGCGACGCGGCATTCGGGCGGCTCGATGCTGATGCGGGGCAGCCGGCTCTCCAGCCAGTGCGGCAGCCACCAGTTTGCGCTGCCGAGCAGGTGCATCAGCGCGGGGACGAGCAGGGTGCGCAGCACGAAGGCGTCCAGGGCGACGGCGGAGGCCAGCGCGATGCCGAACATGGCGATCACGCGGTCGCCGCTGAGCACGAAGGCGAGGAAGACCGAGATCATGATGACCGCGGCGGAGTTGATCACCCGGCTGGTCTCGGCGAGGCCGATCCGGACGGCCCGCCGGTTGTCGCCGGTCTCGAGCCACTCCTCGTACATCCGGCTGACCAGGAAGACCTGGTAGTCCATGGAGAGGCCGAAGAGCACCGACACCATGATCACGGGCAGGAACGGCTCGATGGGGCCCGCCCGGCCGAGGCCCAGCAGTTCGCTGCCCCAGCCCCACTGGAAGACGGCGACGACGATGCCGAAGGCGGCGGCGACGGCCGCGATGTTCATCACGGCGGCCTTGAGCGGTATGCCGAGCGAGCGGAACGCGACCAGCAGCAGCGCGCAGCCGAGCCCGATGACGACCCCGACGAACAGGGGCAGCTTGCCGACGATGACGGCCGCGAAGTCGTCGTAGCCGGCGGTCAGCCCGCCGACGCGCACGTCGAGCGAGGTTCCGGTCTCCGCGTGCGGAAGGACATCGGTGCGCAGCCGGTCGACGAGGTCGCTGGTCCGCTGCGACTGGGGCGCGGAGTCGGGGACGACGGTGAGGTAGGCGGTGTCGCCGCCGCCGTCGTAGCGGACCGGGGTCACGGACGCGACGCCCTCGGTGGTGCGCAGGGTGGCATCGAGGCTGTCGAGGGCGAGCTTGTCACCGGCACCCTCTACGCGCGTCACCAACGTCAGCGGACCGTTGACGCCGGGCCCGAAGCCCTCGGCCAGCAGGTCGTACGCCTGGCGTGTGGTGGCCGACCTGGGGTCGTTGCCCTGGTCGGAGCTGCCGAGGCGGAGGGCGAGGGTGGGCAGGGCGAGGAGGACGACGACGGCCACGGCCGCGGAGCCGAGCAGCTTGGGGTGGCGTTCGACGAAGGCGGACCAGCGGGCGGCGAGCCCGGTGGGCAGCTCCGGCTGCGGCCCGTGCTCCGCCAGCCGCCGCCGCTCGCGCCGGCTGAGGGCCCGCGGGCCGATGAAGGACAGCAGGGCGGGCAGCAGGGTCACGGCCGCCGCGACGGTGAGCACCACGGTCAGCGAGGCGGCGACCGCCACGCCGTTGAGGAAGCCCAGCCGCAGGATGAACATGCCCAGCAGTGCGATGCACACCGTGGCACCCGCGAAGACCACGGCGCGTCCGGTGGTCGCGACGGCCTCCACGGCGGCCTCCTCCACGGCCAGACCGCGTTTCAGTCCGCGCCGGTGCCGGGTCACGATGAACAGCGCGTAGTCGATGCCGACTCCGAGCCCGATCAGCATGCCCAGCATGGGGGCGAAGTCGGCGACGGTCATGGCGTGTCCGAGCAGCGCGATCGCCGCGTAGGCGGTGCCGACGCTCACCAGCGCGGTGGCGATGGGCAGCAGGGAAGCGGCGAGCGAGCCGAAGGCGAGGAACAGCACGACCGCGGCGACGACCACGCCGATCGCTTCCGCGGCATGGCCGCCGGAGGACTTGGTGAGTCCGATGGCGCTGCCGCCCAGCTCCACCCGGAGCCCGTCGGCCTGCGCGGACTTGGCCGCGCGTACGACGGCCCGGGCCTCGGAGCCGCTGACGTCCTCGGCCTGCCGGTCGAAGGTGACGGTGGCGTACGCGGTGTGCCCGTCCCCGCTGATCCGGCCGGTGCCCGGCCCGTCGTAGGGGCTCGTCACGGAGGCCACGCCCGGCAGCGCGGCGATCCTGTCGAGGGCACGGGTCATGGTCTGCTCGACGTCGGCGGCGCGGACCGTGCCGTCGGTGGTGTGCCAGACGACGGTGTCGCTGTCGCCTGCCAGGTCCGGGAAGCCCTGCCGCAACAGCTCGGCGGCGCGCGCCGATTCGGTGCCGGGCACCTCGTAGTCGTTCGAGTAGGCGGAGCCGGCCACGGCCGCGGCCGTGGTCACCCCGCCGAAGGCGAGGAGCCAGAGCAGGACGGCGACCAGGCGGCGCCGGACACACCAACGGGCAAGGGCTGCCACGGACGTGCTCCCAGTGACTTTGTGTGGATCTTTGACCGGGAACGATCGTCCGGGAACGGAACAGCCCGCAAAGAACGTGTGAACGAGGGGAGGACAACTCTCCCAGGTGAAAATGGCCGTTTGCCGTGTTTCACCGGCTTGTGCGGGCGACTGGGAGACAGATCACAGGACAGTCACGCCAACTCTGTCACGCACCACCGCACTTCAGTCGAACTGGTCTCCGAGCGCCATGACCATGGTTCCGGCGATCAGGAGCCACAACGACCGTCTGGTACGGCCCTTGGCGCCCAGCACCCCGGCGAACGCGCACACGGCGGCACCGGCGGCGTACGCGGTCGGCACGAAGGCCGGGACACCGCTCAGCCGCATCAGGGAAGCGGTAACACCGGCCAGCGTCAGCAGGGCTCCCGTACCGGCGGCAGTCCAGCGGGCCCGGCGCGCGTCCTCGACGAGGTCCTCCTCGTCAGCGAAGTCCTCGCCCTGGTCGTCGGCCAGGTCCCCGACCAGGTCCTCGGTGTCGTCCACCGCGACCGTCCCGGGCCGCGTCTCGGAACCAGCGCGTGCGCTCATGGCGGGCGAGCGTAGTACCTGCGCCCGCATCCCCCAGATGCGGGAAGCGGGGGCGACTGCTGTCGAACTCTTGCTCATACCTTCTCGGTACGCAGGATCGGAGGAGCCCGTTCACCGACGCCGCCCGAGGAACCACTGACCGGCCATCACCGCAGCCGTGGCGGGCGAACGGAAACGGCCCCGGAGGCCTGCCTCCGGGGCCGTACACCATGGGGCTCAGCCCTCGCTGACGCCCAGCTTCTGCAGGATCAGCTCCTTGACGCGGGCCGCGTCGGCCTGGCCCCGGGTCGCCTTCATGACCGCGCCGACCAGGGCGCCGGCCGCGGCCACCTTGCCGCCGCGGATCTTGTCCGCGATGGCCGGGTTGCCGGCGATGGCCTCGTCGACGGCGGTGGTGAGCGCGCCCTCGTCGGAGACGACCTTCAGACCGCGCCGGTCGACGACCTCGTCCGGGGTGCCCTCGCCCGCGAGGACGCCCTCGATGACCTGACGGGCCAGTTTGTCGTTCAGGTCGCCCTTCGCGACGAGCTCGGTGACCCGGGCCACCTGCGCCGGGGTGATCGCCAGCTCGTCCAGTGCCTTGCCGGACTCGTTGGCGCTGCGCGCCAGTTCGCCCATCCACCACTTGCGGGCGGAGGCGGCGTCGGCACCGGCGTCGATCGTGGCGACGATCGGGTCCAGCGCGCCGGCGTTGAGGATCGCCTGCATGTCGGTGGCGGAGATGCCCCACTCCGCCAGCAGGCGGGTACGGCGGACCAGCGGCAGCTCGGGCAGCGCCGCCCGGATCTCCTCGACCCACTCACGGGAGGGGGCCACCGGAACGAGGTCCGGCTCGGGGAAGTACCGGTAGTCCTCGGCCTCCTCCTTCACGCGGCCCGAGGTCGTCGACCCGGTGTCCTCGTGGAAGTGCCGGGTCTCCTGCACGATGGTGCCGCCCGAGGACAGCACGGCCGCGTGCCGCTGGATCTCGAAGCGGGCCGCGCGCTCCACGGACCGCAGCGAGTTGACGTTCTTCGTCTCGGAGCGCGTGCCGAACTTGTCGGCGCCCTTGGGCATCAGCGACAGGTTCACGTCGCAGCGCATCTGGCCCATCTCCATACGGGCCTCGGACACGCCGAGCGCACGGATGACCTCGCGCAGCTCACGGACGTACGCCTTCGCCACCTCGGGGGCGCGGTCGCCGGCGCCGACGATCGGCTTGGTGACGATCTCGATCAGCGGGATGCCGGCGCGGTTGTAGTCCAGCAGGGAGTGCGACGCGCCGTGGATCCGGCCGGTCGCGCCGCCCACGTGGGTGGACTTGCCGGTGTCCTCCTCCATGTGGGCGCGCTCGATCTCCACGCGGAAGGTCTCGCCGTCCTCCAGCTGCACGTCGAGGTAGCCGTTGAAGGCGATCGGCTCGTCGTACTGGGAGGTCTGGAAGTTCTTCGGCATGTCCGGATAGAAGTAGTTCTTCCGGGCGAAGCGGCACCACTCGGCGATCTCGCAGTTCAGCGCGAGTCCGATCTTGATCGCGGACTCGACGCCGGTCGCGTTGACGACCGGGAGCGCGCCCGGCAGGCCGAGGCAGACGGGGCAGGTCTGGGTGTTCGGGTCGGCGCCGAGCGCGGTCGAACAGCCGCAGAACATCTTGGTCCTGGTGCCGAGTTCGACATGGACCTCGAGGCCCATGACGGGGTCGTACGACGCCAGCGCGTCCTCGTACGACACCAGGTCGGTCGTGGTGGTCACGGTGAAACTTCCCTCTCAGCCCAGCAGGACGTCGTCGTCGCCCAACCGCTTCAGCTCGCGGTAGAGGATGGCGAGGCCGGTGACGATGGCGGCGGCGGACACGGCGGCGTCGACCAGACGGAGCGTGTCGCTCTCGGCGCGGGCCAGCTTGGCCTGCTTGGCGACGCTGACCGCGCCGAACGCGGTGGTGGCCATGGACAGGTACAGGCCGGACTTGGACTTCTTGAAGCCCTTGGCCTTCGACAGTGCCTTGCTCACAGCGACGGAGCCTCCTCCAGCAGCGGGTGCCCCCACTTTTCCACGAACGCGGCCTCCACGGCGGCACCGACCTTGTAGAGACGGTCGTCCTTGAGCGCCGGGGCGATGATCTGCAGGCCGACCGGGAGGTTGTCCTCCGGGGCGAGACCGCAGGGCAGCGACATGGCCGCGTTGCCCGCCAGGTTGGTGGGGATGGTGCACAGGTCGGCCAGGTACATGGCCATCGGGTCGTCGGCGCGCTCGCCGATCGCGAAGGCGGTGGTCGGGGTCGTCGGGGAGACGATCACGTCGACCTGCTCGAACGCCTTCTCGAAGTCGCGCGTGATGAGCGTGCGGACCTTCTGGGCGCTGCCGTAGTAGGCGTCGTAGTACCCGCTCGACAGGGCGTAGGTGCCCAGCATGATGCGGCGCTTGACCTCGGGGCCGAAGCCCGCGGCGCGGGTGAGGGAGGTGACCTCCTCGGCCGAGTGGCCGCCGTCGTCGCCGCTGCGCAGGCCGTAGCGCAGGCCGTCGAAGCGGGCGAGGTTGGAGGAGCACTCGGACGGCGCGATCAGGTAGTACGCCGACAGGGCGAGGTCGAAGGACGGGCAGTCCAGCTCGACGATCTCGGCGCCGAGCTCCTTCAGCAGCTCCACCGACTCGTCGAAGCGCTGGATGACGCCGGCCTGGTAGCCCTCGCCGCGGAACTGCTTGACCACGCCGACGCGCATCCCGGCCACGCTGCCGTTGCGGGCGGCCTCGACGACCGGCGGGACCGGGGCGTCGACGGAGGTGGAGTCGAGCGGGTCGTGCCCGGCGATCACCTCGTGCAGCAGGGCCGCGTCCAGGACCGTACGGGCGCAGGGGCCGCCCTGGTCGAGGGAGGAGGAGAACGCCACCATGCCGTAGCGGGACACCGCGCCGTAGGTCGGCTTCACGCCGACCGTGCCGGTCACGGCGGCCGGCTGGCGGATGGAGCCGCCGGTGTCGGTGCCGATGGCGAGCGGCGCCTGGAAGGAGGCGAGGGCGGCGGAGGAGCCGCCACCGGAGCCGCCGGGGATCCTGGTGAGGTCCCAGGGGTTGCCGGTCGGGCCGAACGCGCTGTTCTCCGTCGACGACCCCATGGCGAACTCGTCCATGTTGGTCTTGCCGAGGATGACGACGTCGGCGGCCTTGAGCCGCTTGGTCAGCGTGGCGTCGTACGGCGGGATCCAGCCTTCGAGCATCTTCGAGCCGACGGTCGTGGGCACGCCCTCGGTGGTGAAGATGTCCTTGAGCGCGAGCGGGACGCCGGCCAGCGGGCCGAGCTCCTCACCGCGCGCCCGCTTCTCGTCGACGGCGCGGGCCTGGGCGAGGGCGCCCTCGCGGTCGACGTGCAGGAAGGCGTGCACCTTCTCGTCGACGGCCTCGATACGGGCGAGGTGGGCCTCGGTGACCTCGACGGCCGTGAGCTCGCCGGAGGCGATCTTCGCGGCGGTCTCGGCGGCCGTGAGCCTGATGATGCTGTCGGTCATGTCGGTCACTCCTCCCCCAGGATCTGCGGCACCTTGAAACGCTGCTGCTCCTGGGCAGGGGCGCCGGAGAGCGCCTGCTCGGGGGTGAGCGAGGGACGGACCTCGTCCGGGCGCATGACGTTCGTCAGCGGGAGCGGGTGCGAGGTCGGCGGTACGTCTTGGTCGGCGACCTCACTGACGCGGGCGACCGCGCCGATGATGTCGTCCAGCTGTCCCGCGAAGTGTTCGAGCTCTTCGGGCTTCAGCTCCAGACGCGCCAGCCGGGCGAGGTGGGCGACCTCCTCGCGCGTGATGCCAGGCATGCAGCGTTCCTCTGGGGTGAGTGTGTGTGGTTTGGGGCCAATCCTATGGGGCGGGGTGCCGTGCCCGTGAAACGGTTTGCCGTCAGCGCCTTCCGTCCCAGGCCGCGCTCTTCAGGAAGTGGTTGTCGTACAGCTCCTGTACTTCGAGGAGACTCTCCCGGGTGACCTCGCCGAGGGCGACGCGCTGGAGGTGGCGGAAGTACTCGAAGCGCTCGACGCCCGGCGTGATGACGATGAGCAGGTCGGCGTCGGCTCCGGGGGCGGCGGCGAAGGCGTGCGGCATGCCCGGCGGGACGATGACGAGGTCGCCGCGCGCGGCGGTGAGCACCTCGTCTCCGGACAGCAGCCGGGCCTCCCCGTCGAGCACGTAGAACATCTCGGCCGAGCCCTTGTGCAGATGCGGCGAGGCACCGTCGGCGCCGCCGCTCAGGGTGACCCGCTGGGTGGACAGGGCGCCGCCGGTCCGGCTGCTGTCGGCCAGCAGGCGGACGGTGGTGGGTGTGCGGCCGATGACTTCGGCCTCGGCCTCGCGGACGATCACGGACTCGTCGAACTTCGGAACGAACAGCGACATCTGGATGACCCCCGGTCGATGCGGTTGGCGTGCTCGGTTCTGTGGTCGTTCAGGCGGTCGGTCGACGTGGTCAGACGAGGAAGAGCAAGGCGGCGCTGATCAGCACGACGACCGCGGTGGCGAAGTGGATCCCGAACGCCACGGCCTTCGTGCCGCCGCGCCTCAGGACTATCAGCGTGTCGCCGAGCGGCACGAGCGCCATGCAGAGCATGAGCCAGGCCTCGGCACGCGCTCCGACGGAGAACAGCAGCACCAGACCCACGATGCCCGGCACGCCGTCCCTGAGGCCCTTGGTGGAGAGGAAGGTGCCGGCGTCGCCGGCGGGGTCCGCCGGGATGCCGTAGCCGACGGCGGCGGAGGCGGGCTGGAAGAGGAAGCGGAAGCCGAGGAACAGGCAGAACAGGTTGAGCAGAACGGCCAGGGTGTACGCGGTCACGGTCACGGTCTCTCCTCGCTAGCGCTGCTAGGAACAAGAGCTACGCTAGCAGAGCGTCGACAGATTGGCTAGCGCTGCTAGAATCCAGAGCATGTCGATCCAGACGCGCCGGGAGCGCGAGCGAGGGGAACGTGAGCGGTTGATCGTCACGGCCGCGCGGGAACTGGCGGAGGCCGAGGGCTGGGACGCGGTGACGACCCGGCGGCTGGCCGCCGAGATCGAGTACAGCCAGCCCGTCCTGTACAGCCACTTCAAGGGCAAGGACGCGATCATGGCCGCGGTCGCGGTACAGGGCTTCGCCGAGCTGACCGCCGAGCTACGGGCGGCGCGCCCGGCCACCGGGGACGCCCGGGCCGCGCTGGCGGCGATCGGCGAGGCCTACACGGCGTTCGCCCGGCGCAGGCCGGCCCTCTACGACGCCATGTTCACACACACCGTGGACCTGCCGTTCGCCACGCCCGGGGCGCCGACGGCGCTGCACGAGGCGTTCAGCGAGCTGGCGCGGGTCGTGGAGCCGATCGCGGCGGACGGCGACGACCCCAGCCTCCTCACGGAGACGTTCTGGGCCGGCTTGCACGGGCTGGTCACACTGATGCGCAGCGGCCGTCTGCCCGAGCACGCCCACGAGACCCGGCTGGCGCTGCTGGTCGACCACTTCACGGCCCGGACGGACTGACGGGACGGGTGTCGGAGGCGAGCTGGGCGGGCCGCCGGGGAAGGCACCGTCCTACGGCGAACGGGGCCGCCGGGAAAGGCACCGGCCCACGGCGAACGAGTGGCCGGGCGGGGCAACCGAAACGGGTGGCCGGGCGGGGCACTCACTCGGCGGCCGGCAGAGCCGCCCGCGGCCGCTGCCAGCCCCGCGAGCCGCGGGCCAGCAGCCACGCCGTCGTCTCCTCCGGCGGCATCGCCGCGGCCACCAGCCAGCCCTGCACGGCATCGCAGCCCAGGTCCCGCAGGCGTTCCCAGGTCTCGTCGTCCTCGACGCCCTCGGCGACGACGAGCAGGCCCAGCGAATGGGCGAGGTCGACCGTGCAGCGGACGATCTCCGCGTCCTCCGTGTCGACGGCCAGCCGGGCCACGAACGAGCGGTCGATCTTGAGCTCGCTGACCGGCAGCCGGCGCAGGTGCACCAGCGAGGAGTAGCCAGTGCCGAAGTCGTCCAGGGACATCTTCACACCGTGCGCGGTCAGTCCGGCGAGGGTGTCGGCGGCCCGCTGCGGGTCCTCCAGCAGCACGTGTTCCGTTATCTCCAGTTGGAGCGCTCCCGCGGGCACTCCGTGCCGGGCCAGCCGCGCGGCCACCGAGCCCGCGAACCCCGGCGTGTGCACGTCACGCGGGGAGACGTTGACGGCCACCGGCACGAACAGGCCCTGCGCGCGCCACCGGGCGACCTGCTCCAGGGCGGTCTCCAGCACGTACTCCGTCAGATGGGGCATGAGCCCGGAGGACTCGGCGATCGCTATGAACTCGTCCGGCGGCACCTTCCCGCGCTCGGGGTGCACCCAGCGGACCAGGGCCTCCAGCCCGGCGACCTGCCCGTCGAAGCGGACCTTGGGCTGGTAGTGCAGCTGGACCTCGTGCGCGTCCAGCGCCCGGCGCAGGTCGCCCAGCAGGCCCAGCCGGTCGGGGGTGTTGGAGTCCCGCTTGGACTCGTAGACCTCGACGCCCGTACGGTCCCGCTTCGCCTGGTACATGGCCACGTCCGCGCGGCGCAGCAGGCCTTCGGCGTCCAGGGCGTGGTCGGGGAACACGGCGACGCCCGCACTGGCCTCCAGGACGAGGGTCAGTCCGTCGAGGTCGAGCGGGGAACTGAGGGCGGTGACCAGGCCGCGGGCCACCCGAGTCGCCGACGTGGTGGAGTCGGCGACGGGCAGTAACACGGCGAACTCGTCGCCGCCGAGCCGGGCGGCCTCCGCGCCGCGCGGCAGCGCGAGGCGCAGCCGGTCCGCTATCTGCAGCAGCAGCCGGTCACCGGCGAGATGACCGAGGGTGTCGTTCACCGACCGGAAGCGGTCCAGGTCGATGAGCATGAGTGCGGCGCGGGCGCCGATCCGCTCCGCGTCGTCGAGGGCCGTCCAGATCCGCTCCAGGAGCCACTGACGGTTGGGCAGTCCGGTCAGCGGATCACGCAGTTGCTCCTCCGCCCGGGCCCGGGCTATCCACAGGGTGGAGTCGAGCGCGATGAGCGGGATGGCGAACAGCGGCAGCAGCAACGGCTGGGCGACGGCGACCACGCACACCAGCGGCGCGATGCCGAGCAGTGCCACGGCGACCAGGCCCTGCCTGACCAGGGCGGTGCGGGCCACGGTGGCCAGGCCGCGGCGCGGGACCTGCAGGTACCACAGCAGGACGCGGCTGACCGCGAGATAGACGGCGGCGACGAGGGCGACCTCGGGGGCGGTGGTGACGCTCCAGCTCTCGGGTTTCCAGGGCTGCTCGACGGTGGGTACGCGGCCGAGGGCACCCAGCACCAGGCCGCCGGCGCCGATGCCGATGATGTCCACCGCTCCGTGCAGCAGGCCCTGCCGCCAGCGGTGGCGGCGCGCTATGCCGACCAGGACGACGACGGTGAGGCTGACCAGGCCGGCGGGCATCCAGCCGTACAGCAGCAGGACGGCGATGGTGAGGGCGGCGCCGGAGCCGGTGCCGCCCCACCACCGGGAGCGACCGAGCATCACCAGGTGGCCGACGATGACTCCGGTCAGCACGGCCAGGGACCAGCCGACCGTGCCGGAGGGGAAGAGCGCGTGGTTGCCCGTGAACGCGCGGTAGAAGCCGCCGCCCAGGGCCAGGGCGGCTGCGGCCACCACCGCCGCGGGCAACGCGGGCCAGGACAGGTGCCGTTCGGGCTGGGTGCCCTGCATCGCGCGGGCGGGCTCGATGGCCAGGGACGCCGGGAGAGTGCGCTCGTCCGTCGCGACGGGCGCACCGGCGGCACGCCCCTGCACACCCTGATGCTCCGCGGCCCGCCCCAGACTCCCCAGCCATGCGCCCGCCCTGTGGCGCAGGCGCAGCCGGGAGTCCGGAGCGCTCTCGGTCGGTTCCATTCCCGTCCCTCTCACAGCCGGCGGTGCCCACGCCACGCGGCCCGATGCCCGACAACCATCAGCGGCTCCGCGTTGGAAAGCCCTTTCCCTTGCTCCGCACGGGCAAAGGGATGCCCCGACCGCAGCTGGGCACGGCAGGCGCACACCTCAACAGTAGGCCGCTGAACGCTTCCACGGGCAGCGGTCGCCGACGGTTGCCCGAATGCACCCCGGCCACCCGTATGCATCTGATATGCACCGTTGGAGTGGCCTTCAACCGCTACTCATCGGTCGGAAGCGCGACTTCGGCCGCCGCTTCGGGCCCCTGCTCCAGAAGGACGCCGAATCCGTCCTCGTTCAGAACCGGCACCTTGAGCTGCATGGCCTTGTCGTACTTCGACCCCGGGTTGTCGCCCACCACCACGAAGGACGTTTTCTTCGACACGGAACCGGTCACCTTCGCCCCTCGGCTCTGCAGCGCATCCTTGGCCCCGTCGCGTGTGTAGTTCTCAAGGGTGCCGGTGACGACGACAGTGAGCCCTTCCAGCGGACGCGGTCCCTCGTCCTCACCGGAACTCGCCTCCTCCAGCGGGACTCCGGCGGCCTTCCACTTGCGCACGATCTCCCGGTGCCAGTCCTCCGCGAACCACTCCTTCAACGCCGCGGCGATGATGGGGCCGACGCCGTCGGTGGCCGCCAGCTCCGCCTCGGTCGCCTGTTCGATGCGGTCGATGGAGCGGAACTCCCGTGCGAGGGCCTGCGCCGCGACCGGCCCGACATGCCGGATCGAGAGCCCGTTGAGGAAGCGGGCCAGCGGACGGCTCTTGGCCGCCTCGATGTTCTGCAGCAGCGCGAGGGTGTTCTTCTTCGGCTCGCCCTTCTGGTTGGCGAAGACCGTGACGACCTTCTCCTCCCCCGTCTTGGGGTCCCGCTTGGGCAGGCCGCTGTCCGGGTCGAGCACGTACGCCTTGATGGGCAGCAGCTTCTCCACCGTCAGGTCGAACAGGTCGCCCTCGTCGACCAGCGGCGGGTCGGCCGGCTCCAGCGGGCGGGTCAGCGCCGCCGCCGCCACCTCGCCGAAGTGCTCGATGTCCAGGCACTCGCGGCCCGCGAGATAGGAGACCCGCTCCCGCAACTGGGCCGGGCAGGTACGCGCGTTGGGGCAGCGGAGGTCGATGTCGCCCTCCTTCATGGCCCGCAGCGGTGTACCGCACTCAGGGCACTCGGCCGGCATCACGAACTCGCGCTCGCTGCCGTCGCGCAGGTCGACGACCGGGCCGAGGATCTCCGGGATGACGTCACCGGCCTTGCGGATCACCACGGTGTCGCCGATCAGGACGCCCTTGGCCTTGACGACGTCCTGGTTGTGCAGGGTGGCGAACTCCACCTCGCTGCCCGCGACGGTGACCGGCTCGACCTGGGCGTACGGCGTGACGCGGCCGGTGCGGCCGACACCCACCTTGATGTCGATCAGCTTGGTGTTGACCTCTTCCGGCGCGTACTTGTACGCGATCGCCCAGCGCGGGGCGCGGGCGGTGGAGCCGAGGCGGCCCTGGAGACGCAGCTCGTCGAGCTTGACCACCACGCCGTCGATCTCGTGCTCCACGGAGTGCCGGTTCTCGCCGTAGTAGGCGATGAACTCGCGTACGCCGTCGAGGTCGTCGACCACCCTGTTGTGCCGGGAGGTGGGCAGACCCCAGCCGCCCAGGAGGTCGTAGGCCTGGGAGAGACGGGTCATGCCCTCGTAGCCCTCCAGGGCACCGATGCCGTGGACGACCATGTGCAGGGGGCGGGTGGCGGTGACGCGCGGGTCCTTCTGGCGCAGTGAACCGGCGGCGGCGTTGCGGGGGTTGGCGAAGGGTTTGTCCCCGGCCGCGACGAGCCGCTCGTTGAGGTCCGCGAACTTCTCCATCGGGAAGTAGACCTCGCCGCGGATCTCCACCAGGTCGGGGACGCGGTCGCCCTTGAGGCGCTCCGGGATCTCCGCGATCGTGCGGACGTTGGGCGTGATGTCCTCGCCGGTGCGGCCGTCCCCGCGGGTGGCGGCGCGGGTGAGGCGGCCGTGTTCGTAGGTGAGGTTGACGGCGAGGCCGTCGACCTTCAGCTCGCACAGGAAGTGGTACTCCTGCTCGCCGAGTTCGCGGGCGATGCGGTCGGCCCAGGTGGCGAGGTCCTCGTCGTTGAAGGTGTTGTCCAGGGAGAGCATCCGCTCGCGGTGCTCGACCGACGTGAACTCCGTCCGGTACGACCCGGCGACCTTCTGGGTCGGCGAGTCCGGCGTGCGCAGCTCCGGATACTCCTCCTCCAGCGCCTCCAGGGTCTTCAGCAGCCCGTCGAACTCGGCGTCGCTGATGACGGGAGCGTCCTTCACGTAGTACCGGAAGCGGTGCTCCTCGATCTGCTCAGCGAGCTGCGCGTGCTTGTCCCGTGCCTCGGCGGGCACTGCCGTCTCCGCCTGCTGCTTGTCGCCGGCCACCGTGTTGTCCTCCCGTTACTCTGGGTTGTCCGCGAGGGACCTCGCCGCCCGGACGCAGTGGGCCAGCGCCCGGCGGGCGTAATCCGGGGACGCGCCCGCGAGCCCGCATGCCGGAGTGACGGTCACCGCCTGGGCGAGAAGCCCGGGCCGCAGCCCCAGCCTGCGCCACAACGTCCTGACACCCATGACGCTACCGGCAGGGTCTGACAACGGGCCGTCGGTGCCCGGCACGATTCCGGCGAACAGGCGGGTGCCGCCCTCCACCGTCTCCCCGATCGCCTCGTCGTCACGCTCGGTGAGCAGCGAGAAGTCGAAGGAGATCCCGGCCGCGCCCGCCCGGCGCAGCAGGGCGAAGGGCACGTCGGGGGCGCAGGTGTGGACGACGACGGGGCCGGGCGTGTGCACGCCCACCAGGTCCCGGAGGGTGGCCTCGACGACCTGACGGTCCACGGCGCGGTGGGTGCGGTAGCCGCTGGCGGTCTTCACCTGGCCGCGCAGGACGGCGGTGAGGGAGGGCTCGTCGAGCTGCAGCACGAGGCGGGCGCCGGGGACGCGCCTTCGCACCTCGTCCAGGTGCTGGCGCAGGCCCTCGGCGAGGGAGGCGGCGAGGTCGCGGCAGGCGCCGGGGTCGGAGAGGGCGGCCTCGCCGTTCTTCAGTTCCAGGGCGGCGGCGAGGGTCCACGGGCCGACGGCCTGCACCTTCAGAGGCCCTTCGTAGCCTTGCGTGAACTCCTCCAGCGCGTCGAGGTCCTCGCCGAGCCAGGACCGGGCCCGCTTGGTGTCCCGGCCCGGCCGGTCGCCGATCCGCCATCCGCTGGGCTCCACGCGCGCGTACAGCTCGACGAGCATGCCGGCGGTGCGGCCGATCATGTCCGCGCCGGGGCCTCTGGCGGGCAGCTCGGGGAGGAAGGGGAAGTCCTCGAAGCTGCCGGTGGCCGTCTTGGCGGCTTCCCTGGCGTCGGTGCCGGGGAGGGAGCCGATGCCGGTGGCGGGGCCGAAGGGGGTGTTGTCGTTCACGGGTGAAGCCTACGTAGGTGTTGGGGCGGGGTGAGGGGTGCGGGCGCTTGGTGCGGGGTGCGGGTGCTGGGCCGCGAGCCGGTGCGGGCTCGGCTGTTCTCGCCCCCGCCGCCCTTACCCTTCCCGTCCCAGGGGCTCCGCCCCTTCGACCCCGCCGGGGGCTGCGCCCCCTGGACCCCCGCGGGGCTCCGCCCCTGCACCCCGCCGGGGCTCCGCCCCTGCACCCCATCGGCCTGAACGGCCTCGTCCTCAAACGCCGGACGGGCTGAGTAGTGCGGGCCGGCGCCCCAGCGGTCAGCGGCCCGGGCGGACCGTCACGTCGTTGATCTCCGCGTCGCGGGGAAGGTCGAGGGCGGTCAGGATCGTCGTGGCGACCGACTCGGGGTCGATCCAGCGGGCGGCGTCGTACTCCTTGCCCTCCTGCTGGTGGACCTTGGCCTGCATGGGGCTGGCCGTGCGGCCGGGGTAGACGGAGGTGACGCGGACGCCGTTGCCGTGTTCCTCTTGGCGCAGGGAGTCGGCGAGGGCCTTGAGGCCGTGCTTGGAGGCGGCGTACGCGGACCAGCCGGCGTGGGCGTTCAGGCCGGCGCCGGAGTTGACGAAGACCACGTGGCCGCGGGCGGCACGCAGCTGGGGCAGGAAGTGGCGGGTCAGCTCGGCGGGGGCGATCAGGTTGACGTTGAGCTGGTGGCGCCAGGACTTGGGGGTCAGGTCTCCCACCTCGCCGAGGTCGACCACTCCGGCGATGTGCAGCAGCGAGTCCACCCGGTCGGGCAGCGTCTGGTGGGAGAAAGCCCAGGACAGCCGGTCGGGGTCGGCGAGATCGCCCACGAGGGTCCGCGCGCCGGGGAACTCGGCCGTCAGTTCCTTCGCTCGGCCGGCGTCGCGCGCGTGCAGCACGAGTTCGTCCCCGCGCGCGTGCAGACGGCGGGCCACCGCCGCGCCGATGCCCGAGCCCGCCCCGGTGATCACATGAGTAGCCATGGCGCCATGCTCGCACCGCCCGTCCGTCACGCGCCGCCCAGGTGCTCCTCCAGGTACGCCAGCGCCGCCGCCGGTTCCTCGGCGAAGCCGATCAGCTCGGCCAGCGGCCGGGGCAGGAAGCCCTCCTCCTCCATGCGGCGGAACTGCTCCTTCAGCCCGTCGTAGAAGCCCGCCGTGTTCAGCAGCACCACGGGCTTGTCGGTACGGCCGTGCTTCTTCAGCTCCAGGATCTCGGTGGCCTCGTCGAGCGTCCCGGTACCGCCCACCATGATCACCACCGCGTCGGCCTTCTCCAGCAGCAGCTTCTTGCGCTCGGCGAGGTCGTGGGCGATCACCATCTCGTCGGCACCGGGCCGCGCCCGGTTCGCCAGGAAGCCGACGGAGACGCCGACGAGCCGGCCGCCCGCCTCCTGCACCCCGTCCGCCACCACCTTCATCAGGCCGACGTTCGAACCGCCCCACACCAGGGTGTGACCGGCCTTGCCGATCAGTTCGGCGAACTCGCGCGCGGGGCGCGTGTAGCGGTCGTCGAGCTCGGCGGCGGAGAGGAAGACGCAGATTCGCATGCGGCCAGCGTACGAGGGAACAACCCGAGGGCCTGGAACGCTCTCCTTTCATGGCTGATGGACACACGATCACGATCGAGCAGGTGGAGCGGCACGTGCGCGTGGTGCACGGCGAGCATGTGCTGGCGGAGACCGACCGCCCCCTGGTGCTCCGGGAGACCGGCTGTCCGGTGCGCTACTACATCCCGCCCGAGGACGTCCGGCTGGACCTCCTCACCCCCTCCGACACCCACACGCACTGCCCCTTCAAGGGGACGGCCTCCTACTGGTCGCTCCCGGACGCGCCCGACCTGGTGTGGGCGTATCCCGATCCCAAGCCGGACGTCGCACCGATCAAGGACCACCTCTGCTTCTACGAGGTCGAAGTCGGCGAAGTCGACGTGTCCTGACCGATGAGGTCCGTGCCGTGGGGCAGTCTGCACAGGTATGGACAAGGAGACGCTTTCCGCCGACGGCACCCGAATCGCCTACGAGACCACCGGCCGGGGTCCCTCGGTGATCCTCGTGAGCGGCGCGATGTCCACGGGGCACACCATGGCGCCCCTGGCGCAGCGGCTCGCGGACCACTTCCAGGCCGTCGTGTACGACCGCCGGGGCCGGGGGGAGAGCGGTGACACGGCGCCGTACGCGGTGGAGCGAGAGGTGGAGGACCTGGCGGCGCTGATCGACGCGGTGGGCGGTGAGTCGGCGCTCTACGGCATCTCCTCGGGCGGCGCACTGGCGCTGGAGGCGGCGGCGAGCGGGCTGCCGGTCCGTCAGGTGGCCGTTTACGAGACGCCGTACGCCCTCGGCGAGGACGACGCGAAGGGACGTGCCGAGTACACGCGGAACCTCGACCAGGCGCTCGGGCAGGGCAGGCCCGGTGACGCCGTCGCGCTGTTCCTCCGGCTCACCGGCCTGGCCGAGGGCATGATCGAGCGGGCCCGTCACTCCCCCATGTGGGCCGACATGGAGGCGATCGCGCCGACCCTGGCCTACGACGACGCGGTGATGGGCGGCGGCCCGCTGCCCCGGGACCGGCTGGCCGCGATCACCGTCCCGGCGCTGGCGGTGGCCGGCGGCGCGAGCCCGGACTGGCTCCGCGAGGCGACCCGCGCGGTCGCGGAGGCGGTGCCCCGGGGGACGTACCGCGAGCTGGCGGACCAGACGCACATGGTGGATCCGGATGCGCTGGCGCCGGTGCTGATGAACTTCTTCACGGCGCAGACCTGAACGCTCGTGAACATCACAGAGCACGTCAAGGACGTGCGCCGAGAGGGCGCTCATGCGAGCGCCGGGGAACGATGACCCGAGTCGCCACGGCCACCGGCAACGTCGCCCTTCGAGAGAGCGGCACCCCGGCCAGGGCCTGACGACCAGCCGGGGCGGTTGCTCGGGCTCATACGCGCCGTGAAGGCAGGGCCGGCCCGGTCATCCCACCCCGGCCGTAGCGCGCACCGTCTCCGAGATCGTCGCCGACCCCACCACCCGCGAACCGTCGTACAGCACGATCGCCTGGCCGGGGGCCACGCCCCGTACGGGCTCCGTGAACCGGACCGCCAGCGAGCCGTCGACGAGTTCGGCGGTGACCTCGGTCTCGCCGCCGTGGGCGCGGAGCTGGGCGGTGTAGGTGCCGGGGCCGGTGGGGGCTGCGCCGCACCAGCGGGGCTTGATCGCGGTCAGGGCGGTGACGTCCAGGGCGGCGGCCGGGCCGACCGTCACGGTGTTGTTCACCGGGGAGATGTCCAGGACGTAGCGCGGCTTGCCGTCGGGGGCAGGGGTGCCGATGCGCAGGCCCTTGCGCTGGCCGATGGTGAAGCCGTACGCGCCCTCGTGGGTGCCGACGACCGTGCCCGACTCGTCGACGATGTCGCCCTCGGCCTTGCCCAGACGTCGGGCGAGGAAGCCCTGGGTGTCTCCGTCGGCGATGAAGCAGATGTCGTGGGAGTCGGGCTTCTTCGCGACCGCCAGGCCCCGGCGCTCGGCCTCCGCGCGGATCTCGTCCTTCGTCGTCACCGTGTCGCCGAGCGGGAACATGGCGTGGGCGAGCTGCCGGTCGTCCAGGACGCCGAGCACGTACGACTGGTCCTTGGCCATGTCGGAGGCCCGGTGCAGCTCGCGCGTGCCGTCCTCGGTCACGACGACCTTGGCGTAGTGGCCGGTGCAGACCGCGTCGAAGCCGAGGGCCAGCGCCTTGTCGAGGAGGGCGGCGAACTTGATCTTCTCGTTGCAGCGCAGGCACGGGTTCGGTGTGCGGCCGGCCTCGTACTCGGCGACGAAGTCCTCCACCACGTCCTCGCGGAAGCGGTCGGCGAGGTCCCAGACGTAGAACGGGATGCCGATGACGTCGGCGGCCCGGCGGGCGTCGCGGGAGTCCTCGATGGTGCAGCAGCCCCGCGCGCCGGTGCGGAACGACTGGGGGTTCGCGGAGAGCGCGAGGTGGACGCCGGTCACGTCGTGGCCCGCCTCGGCCGCGCGGGCGGCGGCGACGGCGGAGTCCACGCCGCCCGACATGGCGGCGAGGACGCGGAGGGGGCGGGTGGGCTGCGGGGTGTCAGTCATAGCCCTTCCAGGGTACGGGGCGGTGGGAACCGGGTTCCGCGCACATCCGTTGACGATCACGGTGACGATTCGGTGGGGGTGACACGGTGAGTGCGGCGAGAGGCGACTCCGACCGGCGGCTGGGGCGGCGCGCCCTGCTGGTCGGCGGGGCCGTGGCCGCCGCGGGGACGGCCCTGCTGGCCCGGGAGGAGCTGTCGCACCTGTGGTGGCGGCTGCCGGGAGTGGACAGGCCGCGGGTGGCCGGGGCGGTGGACTTCCGGGGCGCGCGCTGGGTGGCGGCCTCCCCGGCGAACTACCGGCGGGCGGACCGGCCGGACGACTACGCGATCGACAGGGTGGTCGTCCATGTCACGCAGGGCGACTACGCGAGCGCGGTGAAGGCCTTCCAGGACCCGGCGCACCAGGCGGCGGCGCACTACATCGTGCGCAAGGACGGCCGCGTGACCCAGCTGATCCGCGAGCTCGACGTGGCCTTTCACGCGGGCAACCGGGAGTACAACGAGCGCAGCGTCGGCATCGAGCACGAGGGGTTCGTGGAGCACGCGTCCTCCTTCACGGACGCGATGTACGCGGCCTCGGCGCGGCTGACGGCCGCGATCTGCCGGCGGTACGGCATGGCCGTGGACCGGGAGCACCTCATCGGCCATGTGGAGGTGCCGGGGACGGACCACACGGATCCCGGCCGGTACTGGGACTGGGATCGGTACCTGGGGCTCATACGCCGACAGATGTGACGTACGTCGCACACTGTGTCTGCTGTGTGTGATGGCTCCGAGCTTCATGTGTCCGATGCGTCCCCCGCCGTCGATGTGACCTGCTGCACGTCAACTTGGCTCTGGGGCGCGTGAGTTGGCGGCGACCGCAGCTCACGGCGGTGTCACAGTGCGCGCGGCCTCCGCCCAGCTTCGACCCAGCCTTCACACAGTCCCTACGTCAAACATCCCCGCCATGTCTGACATCACCGAGCCCGGCACCACTGCGGGCAGAAGCGGCAACGGCTCCCACGGCAAGCGCGAGCGGGCCGAGCGCGAGCACTCCAAGACCAGCAGGACCAAGCGGGGCAAGGGTGTGCACCGGCGGAAGTTCCTCGGCGGGATGGCCGGTCTCGGCCTCGGGGCGGTCGGAGTGGCCGGCACGACCTTCACCCTGCTGGACAAGGGAGGCGACAAGGCCTCCGCGGCGTCCGGCACGCTCACGATCCCGGACCTGCTGGAGGGCACCACCTCGGACAGCACGACCACGTTCACGCTGGAGGCGAAGACGGGCACCGCCGAGGTGCTGTCCGGTGTCACCAGCGACACGATGGGCTACAACCAGTCCTTCCTCGGCCCCACCATGAAGTGGACCAAGGGCGACACCGTGCTGCTGAACATCACCAACAGCCTGGGCGCGGACACCACGGTCCACTTCCACGGCGCCCACGTCCCCGCCAAGATGGACGGCGGTCCCCAGGTGGCCTTCGCGGACGGGGAGACCTGGGCCCCCACGTTCGAGGTGAAGGACGAGGCCAAGACCCTCTGGTACCACCCGCACGCCCTGGGCACCACGGCCGAGCAGGCCGTGCACGGCCTGGCCGGCATGATCATCGTCGAGGACGACTCGGACGCCTCCGCGGCGCTGCCCAGCGACTACGGCACCGACGACATCCCGCTCATCTTCCAGAGCCTGGCCACGGACAGGGGCGGGGACATCAAGTACAACCTGACCGGCTACCTGTCGAACAACCTGACCTTCCCGCTGCTGCTCAACGGGACGAACGTGGACGACACCACGCTCTCCTTCACCGCCACCAAGACCCGCACCCGGTTCCGGGTACTGAACGCCTCGCCGTCGGACATCATCACCATCCAGCGCAGCGACAGCGGCACCCTGACCCAGATCGCCACCGACCAGGGCTATCTGACCGAGGCGACCGCCGTGGACTCCATCCGGCTCGTGGCGGGCGCCCGCGCCGAGTTCGTGATGGACCTGTCGGACGACGTCACCCTGCAGGCCGTGGTCACCACCGGCTGGGTCCGCGGCGGCAGCGGCACCTACGACGTACTGGCCGTCACCGCCTCCGGCACCGACACCCCGGACGACCTGCCCAGCACGCTGAACACCATCGAGCGGTACGACACCAGCGACTTCACCGCCCGGACGATCACGCTGGGCCAGAGCGGCACGACCATGACGATCAACGGCTCGGCCGGGACCAGCATGTCCGCCATGGCCATGATCAGTACGACGCTCGGATCGAAGGAGATCTGGACGATCAAGAACAGCACGCAGTTGGAGCACTCCTTCCACCTGCACGACGTGCCGTACCAGCTCGTCTCCGTCAACGGCGAGGATCCCAGCGGGGTCGAGCTCGGCTGGTACGACACCTACGAGGTGGTGGGCGGCGGATCCATCGAGATCGCGATGGAGTTCACCGACTTCGCCGACGACACGTACATGTACATGCTCCACTGCCACCTCCTCCAGCACGAGGACGAGGGCATGATGGCCTCGTTGATGGTGACGGAGAGCTGACCCCCGGTCAGGTGAGCCCCGCGGCGCGCGCACGCTCCACCGCGGGGCCGATCGCCTTCGCGACCGCCTCGACGTCCGCCTCGGTGGAGGTGTGGCCGAGGGAGAAGCGGAGGGTGCCGCGGGCCAGGTCGGGATCGGTGCCGGTGGCGAGCAGGACGTGGCTGGGCTGGGCGACGCCGGCGGTGCAGGCGGAACCGGTGGAGCACTCGATGCCCTGCGCGTCGAGCAGGAGCAGCAGCGAGTCGCCGTCGCAGCCGGGGAAGCTGAAGTGGGCGTTGGCCGGGAGCCGGTCGACCGGGTCGCCGCCCAGGATCGCGTCGGGGACGGCCGTGCGGACCGCGTCGATCAGGGCGTCGCGCAGGGCGCCGATCTCGCGGGCGAACCACTCGCGCTGCTCGGCGGCGAGGCGGCCGGCCACCGCGAAGGAGGCGATGGCCGGGACGTCGAGGGTGCCGGAGCGGACGTGGCGCTCCTGGCCGCCGCCGTGCAGAACGGGTACGGGGGTGTACTCACGGCCGAGGACCAGGGCGCCGATGCCGTACGGTCCGCCGATCTTGTGGCCGGAGACGGTCATGGCGGCGAGCCCGGAGGCGGCGAAGTCGACGGGGACCTGGCCGAAGGCCTGGACGGCGTCGGCGTGCAGGGGGATGCCGAACTCACCCGCGACGTCGGCCAGTTCACGCACCGGCAGGACCGTGCCGATCTCGTTGTTGGCCCACATGACGGTGGCCAGGGCGACATCGTCGGGGTTGCGGGCGATGGCCTCGCGCAGGGCCTCGGGGTGGACGCGGCCGTAGGAGTCGACGGGGAGATATTCGACGGTGGCGCCCTCGTGTTCGCCGAGCCAGTGGACGGCGTCCAGGACGGCGTGGTGTTCGACGGGGCTGGCCAGGACGCGGGTACGGGCCGGTTCGGCGTCGCGGCGGGCCCAGTACAGGCCCTTGACGGCGAGGTTGTCGGCCTCGGTGCCGCCCGAGGTGAAGACCACCTCGCTGGGTCGCGCGCCCAGCGCGTCCGCGAGGGTCTCGCGGGATTCCTCGACCGTCCGGCGGGCCGTGCGGCCGGAGGCGTGCAGGGAGGACGCGTTGCCGGTGATGCTCAGCCGGGCGGTCAGTGCCTGCGCCGCTTCCGGGAGCATCGGGGTGGTCGCCGCGTGGTCGAGATAAGCCATGGTGAGCCCGATTCTACGGGGCGACCCGGCGGTGGTCGCGGCTCGTCCCCGGCCGCCACCCACGCGTTCGCGCCACTCGCCGAGCTTCACGGAGGCTCCCTGGCGGCTCGCCGGAAGCTCCCTGGAAGCTCGCTAGAAGCCCCAGGACACGGTGTTGTCCGCCTGCATGAACGCCACCAGGACCAGCAGGTCGGCGACGCCCAGGGTCATGCCGAGCAGGGCACGGCCGCGCCGGGTGGTGCCACGCCACAGGGCGACGCCCGCCAGGACGATGGCGACGGGGCCGAGGAACAGGTTGAGGACGAGGAGACCGAGGAGGCCCAGGACGAAGGACGCGACGGCCATGCCGTCGGTGTCGCGGACACCGGTACGGCTGGTTGCCGGTGCGGTGAGGTGCATGGTGGTCAGCTCCCGACGGAACGGATGGACGGGTGGGGGCGGGTCAGTTGGCGGACGTGCCGCGCCGGCGGCCGTGCCGCTCGCGGAGCGCGAAGACGGCGAGCCAGGTGGCGATGACGACGGCGGCGACGGCGCTGACGGTCAGCGGCGCGTGGGCCACCGTGCCCATGACGACGCCGAGCAGCAGCAGAGCGGCGACGATGAACAGCATGGGGTGGATCCCCCCTCCGGGGTGCTGGCGTGAAGTTTCGGTGAACGGTTGTAGTTACAGTTGTTCACTGACTCTTGAGTCTATCGCGCCCACGGCTTTCCATTTACGGAGAACAGTTGTTAACTGGATGACATGAGTCACACTCTCGGGGTCCGGCAGGCCCAGAAGCAGAAGACCCGGCAGGCGCTCCTGGACGCGGCGCTGGGACTGCTGGAGGAGCAGAGCCTGAGCAGCCTGGGCCTGCGTGAGGTCACCCGCGCCGTCGGGGTCGCCCCGACCGCGTTCTACCGGCACTTCCGCTCCACCGCGGACCTCGGTGTGGCCCTGGTCGACGAGGCGCTGGGCAGCCTGCACCCGATGGTTCGCTCGACGGTGTCCTCGGCGGACGACAGCGAGGACCGCATCGCCCGGGTCATCCGGCTGATCGCCCACCACGTGGAGGCCCATACCGCGCACGTCCGGTTCATCGCCCGCGAGCGGCACGGCGGGGTCCAGCCGGTGCGCGAGGCCATCCGCGCCCAGCTCGCCCGGTTCGCCCAGGAGGTGAGGACCGAACTGGCCACGGACCCGGAGGCGAGGGGGTGGGACGACGACGACCTGCTGATGCTCGCGCACCTCTACGTCGACCAGATGCTCATCACGGCCTCCCTCTTCCTGGAGGCCCTGGAGGCACCGGACTCCTCCGAGGCCGAGCTGGAGCGCGTCACCCAGTTGGCGACCCGGCAGCTCCGGCTGATCAGCGTCGGCCGCCGGCACTGGCTGGACTGAACCGGGAGGAGACGCGCGCAAGCGGCGAGCCCGTCACCGGAACCCGCCGCCTCCGCGGTGACGAAGTCCCCGTCAGCCCTGCTGGACCTGCCCCTGCTGCCCGCCGCCGGGACCGCCGCAGCCACCCTGCCCGCCGCCGGGACCGCCCTGGCCACCGCCGGGCCCACCGCTCGGCATGCCTGAGGGGGCGCCCGAGGGGCGTCCGGCCGGCTTGCCCGAGGCCGCCCCGGACGGCGCTCCGGAGGGTGCGCCGCTGGGCGCGCCGCTCGGGCGCCCGGACGCTCCCCCGGTCGGCATGCCGGAGGGCCGCTGACAGCTCTGCTGGGCGGAGCCCCCGGTGGAGGACGAGGAGTCGCCGGAGCCGCACGCGGTCAGCAGCAGCGGGGACATCGCGAGCAGGGCGACGGCGGGGAGGAGACGTGCACGCTTCATGAGAGCCAACTCCAGGAACGATGAGCGAGTCGTGAGACGGGCACTCAACCAACGGCGCTTAGGGCGTTCTTGAGTACCTCCTGTGGCCGCCCTGTCCAAGAGGTAAAGCGCACCTCAAGCACCCGCTCCCACCTGGGCTTTGGCCACCGTCCCGGTCTGCTCACCGATACAGGTCCGTGACGGAGCGCGCTGCGGCCAGCAGTTCGGCGCGCGCTTCGGGCGGTGCGAGCACCTCCACCGCGTCGGAGAACGCGAGCAGTTGGCGGGTGGCGCGGACGAACGGGTACGTGAGCCGGGCCGTCACCCACTCCTCCTCCCCGGTGTCCTCGGGGACTTCGGCCAGCGAGGAGGCCGTCATGCGGACGAACATGTCGAGGAACTCCCGGCGCACCCGTACGCTCACCTCCAGCCCTCCCGGCGGCTCCTCGACCTGGCGGCGCAGCACCTCCCAGACGTCGGCGAGTTCGACGCCGGGACGGCGGCGCACGGGGTCGTCCAGCACCCGGGCGGAGTGCACCCGGTCGGCGCGGAACAGCCGCGGGCCGCCCCGCCGGTCGGCGACCAGGTACCAGACGCCCGCCTTGGCGACCAGGCCGTAGGGGTCGACGGTGTACGTCTGCGGGTCCCGTTCCCCGCTGTGCCGGTAGCGCAGCCTCAGGCGCCGGTCGGCGAACACGGCGTCCTGCAGCGTCTCCAGGTCGACGGCCTGTTGCGGTCCGCTCTTCCAGCGGGTGGCGTCGACCAGGATCCGCCGGCTGGTCACCTCGGCGGCGGGCCGGTGCGGGGCCGGCAGGGCCGCCATCACCTTGCGCAGCGCCGAGCCGAGGGCCGCGTCGAGTCCGAGGGCGGCGTGCGCTCCCTGGGCGGCCAGGATGAACAGGGCCCGGGACTCGTCGGCGGTCAGACCGGTGACGTCCGTGCGGAATCCGGCGAGGAGTTCGATGCCGCCGTGCCGGCCGCGCTCGGCGTAGACGGGGACGCCGGAGGCCGACAGGGCTTCGACGTCGCGGTAGATGGTGCGCACCGACACCTCGAGCCGCTGGGCGAGTTCGGGTGCCGGGACCCGGCCCCGGGTCTGCAGGAGCAGCAGGATGGACAGCAGGCGGTCGGACTTCACCTGGGCAGGATCGCGCCGTCCGGGACCCCGCGGCAAATCCTGACGGCGGATGTCAGGTTATCCCGCGATGCTCGGTTCAACGACTCCAGGGAACTCAAGGAGAGGCACCACCATGAACGCCATCGACCCCCGCCCCCTCTACACCCGCGCCACCGAGCAGTTCGCGGCCCTCGTCAAGACGGTGCGGCCCGAACAGCTGGCCGGGCCCACGCCCTGTACGGAGTTCGACGTCCGCACCCTGCTCAGCCATGTCGTCGGCGGCACCCGGCGGATCGCGGTCGTCGGCGAGGGCGGCGACGGGCTCGCGGTCCACCCCTTCGCCGACGGGGTGGGCGACGCCGACTGGGCGGCGGCCTACGACGAGGTGCGCACCCGGGTCCTCAAGGCCTGGGAGAGCGGCGAGCGGCTGACGGCACCCGTCCGCGTGCCGTGGGGCGAGGTACCCGGCCACGCCGCCTTGTCCGGCTACGTGATGGAGCTGGTGACCCACACCTGGGACCTGTCCGAGTCCCTCGGCCACCCCCACGAACTCGACCCGGAGCTCGCCGAGTTCGCACTCGCCACGGCCCGCCGCGTCCTGCCCGACCCCCGGCGCGACGCGGACACCCCCTTCGCCGACGTACGCCCGGCACCCGAGGACGCCGACACCCACCACCGCCTGGCCGCCTGGCTCGGCCGCACCCCACTCAACCGGGACTGACCCCGCCGCCCTGTCCGCCACGCGGCGGCAGCCGCAGATCGGACACAGCGTGATGGAGCTGGTGACCCACACCTGGGACCTGTCCCAGTCCCTCGGACACCCCCACGAACTCGACCCGGAGCTCGCCGAGTTCGCACTCGCCACGGCCCGCCGCGTCCTGCCCGACCCCCGGCGCGACGCGGACACCCCCTTCGCCGACGTACGCCCGGCACCCGAGGACGCCGACACCCACCACCGCCTGGCCGCCTGGCTCGGCCGCACCCCACTCAACCGGGACTGACCCCGCCGCCCTGTCCGCCACGCGGCGGCAGCCGCAGATCGGACACAGCGTGATGGAGCTGGTGACCCACACCTGGGACCTGTCCCAGTCCCTCGGCCACCCCCACGAACTCGACCCGGAGCTCGCCGAGTTCGCACTCGCCACGGCCCGCCGCGTCCTGCCCGACCCCCGGCGCGACGCGGACACCCCCTTCGCCGACGTACGCCCGGCACCCGAGGACGCCGACACCTACCACCGCCTGGCCGCCTGGCTGGGGCGTGAACCGCTCAGGCGAGCCTGACCCGGGCCAGCTGGCGGGACTGGGCGACCAGGCGATCCGCGCTGTCCCAGACCTCGGCGTCCTCCTCGAGGAAGCCGCCGGCCAGGTTGCGGGTGGTGATCGCCACCCGCAGCGGGCCGGGCGCGGGGCGGTGGCGTACGTGGACGGTCAGTTCGACCGTCGGGACCCAGCCGGCGATGCCGAGTTCGAAGGCGGTGGGCGGGAGGGCGTCCACCGCGAGGAGCAGGGAGAGGGGGTCGGCGTCGCGACCGTCGGCGAGGCCGAACCAGGAGCGCATCTCGCCCTTGCCGGAGGGGGCGCCGAGCGCCCAGCCCAGGGTGGCCGGGTCCAGCTTGAGCATCAGGCGGTCGGTGATGGCGGAGCTGCCCTCGACCGGGGCGGGACCGTCTTCCGGGCCGAAGCACTGGTCCATGGGCGGGATCGCCGGCGGCGTGGCCGTCGTACGGACGTCGTCCGGGAGGGAGTCGAGGTCGCCGTAGGAGGCGAGGACACGGATCCGCTCCACCTCGGCTCCCGCGTCGTCGTACTGGAAGAGGGACGCCTGGCCGGTGGAGAGGGTGCGGCCGGTGCGGACGGTCTCGGTGCGCACGACCGCGGGGCCCGGCTGGGAGGCGGTGAGGTAGTGCGCCGAGATGGTGAAGGGGTCGGGATGCGGGAGGGTGTCCGCGAGGGCCCGGCCCAGGACCGCCAGCAGATAGCCGCCGTTGACGGCGTTGATGATGGTCCAGCCGGCGGAGAGGTCGATGTCGTAGACCCCGGGCTCGCGCCGGATGACCGCGGTGTCGCGGTCGAACTCGCTGTCACCGATCAGGGCCGCGGGAACGGAAGCTGCGTCTGGCATGGGTGAACCGTACAACAGGAAATTACTAAGCGGTAGCTTTGTCCGACTGGCGTGATACGCATGGCGAAGATCCGCCCTGTCGGGTGAGATCCCGGCAATATCTAGGTAAGTGTCGGGACAGGACCGTAACCCGGAGACCCCCGTCCCCCTCTATGAGGACATGAGCCTCACCGGGACTGCTTTTCTCTACACGACCATCGTGCTGTTCGTCGTCGCCCTCCTGCTGCCGCTGGTCCTGTGGTCGAGGATGCGGGGGCCCAGGGCACTGCGCGTAGCGGCCCGGATGCTGATGCTGCTGTTCGCCCAGGGCACGGCGGTCACATTGGTGTTCCTCCTCGTCAACAACTCCGACAACCTCTACGACAACTGGGCCGACCTCCTCGGCACCGGCAACCACGTCCAGCAGGCCGCCGACCTCGGCCGGGACGGCACCGGTGGCATAGCGTTCAAACGGCTGCCCAAGGTCAAGCAGGCCTTCCAGACCGCCGACGGCCCCGGCATGCACGCGGCCGGCGGGGTTCGCGTCACCCAGCTCAAGGGCCGGGTGTCGGGAGTGAACGCCGAGGTCTACGTCTGGCTGCCGCCGCAGTACGGCGAGCCCGCCTACCGGCACCGTAAGTTCCCGGTCGTGGAGCTGCTGCCGGGCTACCCCGGCTCGGCGAAGGCCTGGTTCGGCTCGCTGAAGGCCCACGAGCAGCTGCTGCCGCTGATGAAGACCGGGCAGGTGGCCCCCTTCATCCTGGTGGCGCCGCGCACCAACCTGCTGGCCGGGGTCGACACCGGCTGCGCCAACATCCCGGGCACGGTGAACGCCGACAGCTGGCTGAGCATCGACGTGCCCAAGATGGTCATGGACAACTTCCGCGCCGAACCGGCGCCGTCCGGCTGGGCGGTCGCCGGGTACTCGGCGGGCGCCCACTGCGCGGTCAAGCTGGCCGTCGCCCACCCCGACCGCTACCGGGCCGCGGTGAGCCTGTCCGGGTACAACGACCCGATCGGCGAACGCAACTCGCTCGCCGCGCAGAGCCCGGCCCTGCGCGCCGCGAACAACCCGTACCTGCTGCTCAAGAGGGCGGCGGCGCCGCCCAGGATCGCCCTGTACGTCTCCGGCGAGTCCGGGGACGGCTACCAGGCGGGCGTGGCCCTGCAATCGATCGCGAAGGCGCCCACGACCGTGCAGGTGGTGTTCCTGCCGCGCAGCGCCGGCGGTCACACCATGGCACTGTGGCGGCCCCAGGTGGTGCCGTCCTTCCGGTGGCTGACCCTGCAGATGGGCCAGAACCGGCCGCGCTCGGCGGCCACGGACGGCTCTACTCCTCGGTCACCGTCGACCGTCGGTTCCACGCACGCGGCGCTCGCCAGTGGAACCGCATCGCGAGCAGGCGCAGCACGAAGGCCGTGACGACGGCGAGGGCGGTGGTGTACGGGGTCAGCACGTCGTAGTGGATGCACAGCGCGACCATGGTGGCCCCGACGATCGCCGGGACCGCGTACAGGTCGCGGTCCCAGCGCAGCAGCGAGGGCACCTCGTTGGCGAGTACGTCCCTGAGCACCCCGCCGCCGACGGCGGTGGCCAGGCCCAGGGTGGCCGAGGCGGTGAGGTTGAGACCGTAGTCGTACGCCTTGGTCGTGCCGGCCACGCAGAACAGACCGAGGCCGGCCGCGTCGAAGACGAGCACCGCCGCCTGGATGCGCTCCACGTGCGGGTGCAGGAAGAAGACGACGAGCGCGGCGAGCAGCGGGGTGAGGAAGTAGCCCAGGTCCGTGAAGGCCGCCGGTGGTACGGCGCCGATCACGATGTCCCGGATCAGCCCCCCGCCCAGCGCGGTGACCTCGGCGAGGACGGCTATGCCGAAGACGTCGAAGTTCTTGCGGACGGCCAGCAGCGCACCGGAGATCGCGAAGACGAAGATTCCGACGACGTCGAGGGTGTGCTGGACGGAGGGACTGAAGAGTTGCTGGAGCACCCTGACATTCTCACTCGTCAGGGTGAGCGGACCTCACGAAGCGCAGTTCGTCGAGGCGTGGCTCGTCGAAGCGCAGGTCACAGGGCCGGTTTCCCCGTGGTGAACAGCCAGGTCCGGAACAGGTCGTCGAGCCGCTGTCCGCTGATCTTCTCGGCGAGGCGGATGAAGTCGGCGGTGTCGGCGTTGCCGTACCGGTGGAGTTTCGTCCAGGCGGGCAGCAGCTTGAAGAATGCGGTGTCCCCGATCCGCTCCCGCAGGGCCTGCAGTGTCATCGCGCCGCGCTGGTAGACGGCGGAGGAGAACATGGTGTCCCGCTGCGGGTCGGCGACCTTGATCTGCCAGAAGGCGGAGTCGGCGGGGCGGGAGTCGTAGCCGGCCCTGAAGGAGTCGTGCGCCGAGCGGGTGCCCTGGTGTTCCGCCCACAGCCACTGGGCGTAGGTGGCGAAGCCCTCGTTCAGCCAGATGTCCTTCCACTGCGCCACGCTGACCGAGTCGCCGAACCACTGGTGGGCGAGCTCGTGCACGATCGTGGACTCGTTGCGCACGGCGGAGTAGGCGGGCTTGCTCTGCACCTCCAGCGAGAACCCCGCCTCGGGCATGTCGTCGACGATCGCGCCGGTCTCCTCGAACGGGTACGGGCCGAAGATCTGGGACCAGTAGTCCGTGGCGGCGGCGGTGACGCCGTACACGTCGACGCTGTTGCTGTTCTTGAGCACCGGGTCGATGGCGACGTAGATCGGGATGCCGGAGGGTGTCCTCCCCGTCCGCACGTCGAACTTCCCGATGGTGGCGGTCGCGAGGTAGGTCGCCATGGGCCTGCTCTCGCGCCAGTGGGTGTACGTCGAGCCGCCCTTGTCGTACGTCCGGACCAGCCGGCCGTTGGAGACACCGGTCAGGCCCTTGGGGGCCTTGATACGGATGTCGTAGGTGGCCTTGTCGGAGGGGTGGTCGCTGGACGGGAACCAGGTGGAGGCGGCGTTGGGTTCGCAGGCCACGAAGACGCCGTCGGCGGTCTTCATCCAGCCGTAGTTCGAGCCGAAGACGATGGGACCGCCGAGGGGCTCGGGCACGCCGCCGTAGGTGACGGTGGCGGTGAAGGTCCGGCCCTTGCGCAGGGGGCTGCCCGGGGTGATCCGCAGCTCGTCGCCGTCGCGGGTGAACTTGGCGCGTCTGCCGTTCACCTCGACCTTCGTGACCTCGAGTTTCTGCAGGTCGAGGTCGAAGGACGAGAGGGCCTGCGTGGCGCGCGCGGTGAGCGTGGTCCGGCCGTCGAGGCGGGCGGTGTCCGGGTCGTAGGCCACGGTCAGGTCGTAGTGGCGGGCGTCGAAGCCGCCGTTGCCGAGTTGCGGGAAGTAGCTGTCACCGATGCCGGACCCGCCGGGGGTGGGGGCGGAGGCGGCGCCGATGGCGAGGAACGAGGCCGCCGCGGTGGCGAGGGCCGCTAAGCGTGCCGAACGGGAGAGTGCCATGGTCGTCCCTTTCGATCGTGTCGATCATCAGACGGACACGGACGACTCTGCGCTCTCCCGTTCATGCATGTACATGACTTTGCCGAGTTGTCATGTGCTACTTGTCGTGTGACTCCTGGGACTCGTCTCCCGCCGGCTCGGCGGACCCCGCCTCGGCGTCCCGGGCGGCCTCGGCGTCCCGGCCGGTCTGCTCGGCGACGGCCTCCGGCTCCCCGGCGGGCGCGTCGGCCGCGGCACCGGTGGCGGCGGTCGGCTCCTCCGCGGGGGCCTCGGCGTCGGGCACGGAGGGCTTGGGCGTGACCTTGGCGCCGGGGCCGGTCTTCACATCGGAGGGCGCCGCGGTCTCCCCGGCCGTGGCGTCGGCTTCCACGTCGGTTGCGGCTTCGGCTTCCGCCTCGGCTTCCGCTTCGGTGCCGGCCTCGGCGGACCGGGGGCCCGGGACCTTCGCCTCGGCGGGGGCGCCGGCGGCCGCGGAGGTCGCCGCGACGGCGGCGGACGTCTCCGCGGACTCCTCCAGCACCGCGTCTCCGACCAGCTCCGAGGCCTCCTTCGCGGCGGACAACAGCACCGTGTCCTGCGGGGCCTGGTCGGCGAAGTTCTCCGGGTGGTGGCAGGCCACGCGCTGGCCGGGCCGCAGCTCCACGAGCTGCGGCCCGGTCGTCCTGCAGATCTCCGTCGCCTTCCAGCACCGGGTGTGGAAGCGGCAGCCACTCGGCGGCGCGATCGGGGAGGGCACGTCGCCCTTGAGCAGGATGCGCTCGCTCTTGGCGCCCCGGCGCTTGGTGTCCGGCACCGGCACCGCCGACATCAGCGCCTTGGTGTACGGGTGCATCGGCGCCTCGTAGAGCGAGGTGCGGTCGGCCAGCTCGACGATCTTGCCGAGGTACATCACCGCGATCCGGTCCGAGACGTGCCGGACCACGGAGAGGTCGTGCGCGATGATCACGTAGGTGAGGCCGAGCTCCTCCTGGAGGTCGTCCATCAGGTTCACGACCTGCGCCTGGATCGACACGTCCAGCGCGGACACCGGCTCGTCCGCCACCACCAGCTTCGGCTTCAGGGCCAGCGCGCGGGCGATGCCGATGCGCTGGCGCTGACCGCCGGAGAACTCGTGCGGGTAGCGGTTGTAGTGCTCGGGGCTGAGGCCCACCAGCGACAGCAGCCGCTGGACCTCCTTCTTCACCCCGCCCTCGGGCTCCACGCCCTGGAGCCGGAAGGGCGCCGAGACGATCGAGCCGATGGTGTGACGGGGGTTCAGGGAGCCGTACGGGTCCTGGAAGATCATCTGGATGTCGCGACGCAGCGGGCGCATGTCCCCGGTGCTGAGCCGGGTGATGTCCTGCCCGTCGAAGGTGATCGTGCCGCCGGTCGGGTCCTGGAGGCGGGTGATGACCCGGCCCATGGTCGACTTGCCGCAGCCCGACTCGCCGACCACGCCCAGGGTCTCGCCCTTGCGCACCTCGAAGTCGATGCCGTCGACGGCCTTCACCGCGCCGACCTGGCGCTGGAGAATGCCCTTCTTGATCGGGAAGTGCTTGGTCAGTCCCTCGACCTTGAGCAGCACCTCGCCATCGGCGGACCCGCTCGTCGCCCCGGTCTTCGTCGTCTCACTCACAGCTTCGGCGCAATCTCTTCGGTCCAGATCCGCGTACGGTCCTCCGCCGAGAGGTGGCAGGCGCTCCAGTGCCCGCTGCTCACCTGCTCCAGCTCGGGGCGCACCGTGCGGGTGACGTTCCCCTTGGGAATGTCCGCGTACGGGCAGCGCGGGTGGAAGGCGCAGCCCGAGGGGACGTTGATGAGGCTCGGCGGCTGACCCTTGACGGGGATGAGCCGTTCGGAGGTCTCGCGGTCGATGCGGGGCATCGAGCCCAGCAGGCCCCAGGTGTAGGGGTGCTGCGGCTGCTCGAAGACCTCGCCGGCCGGCCCGCGCTCCACACACCGGCCGCCGTACATCACCAGGACGTCGTCGGCGATCTCGGCGACCACGCCGAGATCGTGGGTGATCATGATGACGGCGGAGCCGAACTCCTTCTGCAGGTCCCGGATCAGGTCGAGGATCTGGGCCTGGACGGTCACGTCGAGAGCGGTGGTCGGCTCGTCCGCGATGAGCAGTTCGGGGTTGTTGACCAGCGCCATGGCGATCATGGCGCGCTGGCGCATACCGCCGGAGAACTCGTGCGGGTAGCCGTCGACGCGCTTGGCGGGCTCGGGGATGCCGACCCGGTCGAGCATCTCGATGGCGCGCCCCCGGGCGACCTTCTTGCTGACGTCGTTGTGGACCCGGTACGCCTCGACGATCTGGTCGCCGACCTTGTAGTACGGGTGCATCGCGGACAGCGGGTCCTGGAAGATCATCGCCATCTCACGGCCGCGCAGCTTGCGCACCTCGTCCGGGGCGGCGGACACCAGTTCCTTGCCGTCCAGCCAGATCTCGCCGGACATCCGCACGTTCTTGCCGCGCGCGCCGAGCCGGTGCAGGCCCATGATGGCCTGCGAGGTGACCGACTTGCCGGAGCCGGACTCGCCGACGACGGCGAGGGTCCGGCCCTTCTCCAGCGAGAAGCTGAGGCCGTCGACCGACTTGACCAGGCCGTCGTCGGTAGGGAAGTGCACCTTGAGGTCGCGGACCTCGAGGAAGGCCTCGGGTGCCTTGCCGGAGGTGGGTTCCCCCACTGCGGCGCCGGTTTTGGAGAGTTCGGTCACGAGAGCCTCACCCGCGGGTCGGCGGCCGCGTAGAGCAGGTCCACCAGGAGATTTGCGATCACGACGAAGAAGGCGGCGAGCAGGGTCACGCCGAGGATGGGGGGCAGGTCGTTGTCGGTGATGCCCTCCACCGCGTACTCACCGATGCCGTGCAGCGAGAACACGGTCTCGGTGATCACCGCGCCGCCGAGCAGCAGACCGAGGTCCATGCCGAAGACGGTGATGATCGGGGTGAGCGCGGCGCGCAGTCCGTGCCGGACGACGACGTTGCGCTCGCGCAGGCCCTTGGCGCGGGCCGTGCGGATGAAGTCCTCGTTCATCGTCTCCAGCATGCCCGAGCGGGTCAGCCGCGCGTAGATGGCGGAGTACAGCAGGGCGAGCGAACACCACGCAGGGAAGAGGGTGTTGGCCCACTGTGCGGGATTCTCGGTGAGCGGGACGTAGGTGCGGCCGAAGATCGGCCACTGGTAGGTGAAGAGCAGGATCGCCAGGTTGCCCGTGAAGAACATGGGCAGCGAGACACCGGCGAGCGCGACGCCCATGAAGGTGCGGTCGAAGACCGAGCGCGGCTTCAGCGCGGAGATGACGCCGATCACGACACCGGAGACCAGCCACAGCACGGCGGCACCCGCGGCCAGCGACAGGGTCACCGGAAGGCGGTCGACGAGCTTCGGCCAGACCGCCTCGTGGGTCTTGAAGGAGTAGCCGAAGCAGGGTGCGTTGCAGTGCACCGTGCTGGGACCGACGCTGTAGTCGGCGCCGGCCAGGATCCCCTTGATGAAGTGCCAGTACTGGACGTAGACGGGCTGGTCCAGACCGAGGTTGTGCTTGACCGCGGCGATGTCCGCCTTCGACGGGCTCTTGCCGATGTACTGCTGTGCCAGCTGGTCCGCTGTCTGACCGGCCAGTCTCGGCAGCAGGAAGAAGATGGCGAAGGTGACCGCGGAGACGACCAGCAGCAGGATCACTGCCGCCACCGTCCGACGGAGGATGTACGAGATCACGGGGACCGGCGCTGGTGCCCGCGGGCCGCGAAGCCCGCGGGCACCAATGCCTTCACCTGCCTTCCGGGGCTGCTACTTCTTCGTGGTGCCGAGGTTGAGGTAGTCGTACTGACCGCTGAAGGCCGACGTGGAGGTCACGTTGGTCGCCCAGGGCGAGCGGTACAGCAGGACCTTGAAGTAGGTCAGCGGGACGATGACCGCCTGGTCCATGGTGGCCTTGTCGATCTCGCCGTACAGCTTGTTGCGGGCGGCCAGGTCCGGGGTGGCGATCGCCTGGGCCAGCTTGGCGTCGACGTCCTTGTTCTCGAACTGCGACAGGTTCGTGTTGCCGGACTGGCTGATGGCCTTGCTGTTCAGGATCTGCTGCAGGAAGCCGTAGCCGGACGGCCAGTCGGCGCCCCACTGCATCATCATGATGCCGACGTTGTTCTTCTCGGTGAACTTCGGCACACCCGCGTAGTCGGTGAAGTACTTGCCCTGCGGGTACTGCTTCAGGCTGGCGTTGATGCCGACCTTCTTCAGCGAGCTGATGATCGCCGTGGCCGCGTCGACCTCCTGCTGACGGTCGGAGCGGGCCGTGATGTTGGTCGTGATCGACGTCTTGCCACAGGCCTTCAGGTGCTCCTTGGCCTTGGCGACGTCGCCCTTGTTGCCCGGCGTCGCGTAGACGTCGGCCTTCTCGTAGCCGGGGATGTCCGGCGGGAGCACGGTGCTGGCGATGTCACCGCGGATCGGGCCGCCCTCGGCGGTCTGCACGGAGACCTTGTCGATGGCGTACTCGACGGCCTTGCGGCACTCGATGTTGTCGAACGGCTTGACCTTGGTGTTGATCGCCGCGTAGACGAGGCGGCCGCCGTAGGCGTTGTCGGTGCTGGCCTTGCCGTCCGCCGAGTTGAGGATGCTGGCCTGGGTGGAGGCCTGGACGCCGGTGCCGGCGAGGTCGACGGTGGCGTCGCCGGACTGCAGGTCCTTGTCGATCGTCTCGCCGTTGACCTTCAGGTTGACGACGATCTTGTCGGGCAGCTGCTTGCGCAGCGGGTCGGTCTTCGGGTCCCAGTTCTTGTTGCGGACCAGGACGACCTGCTTGCCCTCCTGGTAGCTCTGGAACTGGTAGGAGCCGGAGGAGACGATGTGCTTGACGTAGTCGACGCCGTCGTCCTTGGCCTGCGGCACCGGAGCCGTCTGGGGGGCCGCCACCAGGTAGTCGAACTCCTGGAAGGAACGGTTCAGGTGGAAGACGATCGTGGTGGCGTCCGGCGTCTCGATCGAGGACAGGCCCTTGGCGCTCTTGTCCTTGTACGGACCCTTGTACTTGTCGCCGTCCTTCATGAACTGCTGGAAGTAGTTCGGGCCGAGCGAGAGCACGTCACGCGCGAAGTTGGACCGCTCGACGGCGTACTTGACGTCCTTCGAGGTGATCGGCGTGCCGTCCTGGTACTTCAGGCCCGGACGCAGCTTGTACGTCCAGGTCTTGCCGCCGTCGCTCGAGACGCCCTTGCTCGCCGCGAGGTCCGGGACCAGGGTGTTGCCCTTCTCGCCGGGGCCGGGCTGGAACGTCATCAGCGGGCGCGCGTAGAGCCGGCTGAAGTTGTACATGTACGCGTAGTACGTGTTGCCCGGGTCGAACGAGTCCGGCACGTCCGACATCTCATAGGTGACCGTGCCACCCTTTTTGTCGGACGCGTTGACGACACCGGTGGTCGCCTTGTTGGCACCGGCCGCCTTCGGCGCGCCGCCGTCCTTGTTGTCATCGGCCTTGCTGCAACCTGCGACGAGCAGGCTGGCGGAGCCGATGGCCGCAACCGCGGCCAGTGCTGACCTTCGCATGATGGTCTGCTTCCCCTCCATTGATCGGAAACTTGATGGACTCTCGGGGGCTGCCTAGCGGCTGCGGGGGTCGAGAGCGTCGCGGAGACCGTCACCGAGCAGATTGAACGCCAGGACGGTGATGAAGATGGCGAGTCCGGGCACGATCATGTACTGGGGATCGACCTGGTAGTACGTGACGGCCTCCCGGAGCATGCCGCCCCAGGACGCCTGCGGGGGCTGGATGCCGACGCCGAGGAAGCTCAGCGACGCCTCGAAGAGGATGTTGGTCGGGATGAGCAGCGTCGAGTAGACGATGATCGGGCCGACCAGGTTCGGCATCAGCTCGCGGAAGAGGATGTACGGGCCCTTGGCGCCCATCCCGCGGGCGGCGTCCACGAACTCCCGCTCGCGCAGGGCAAGGGTCTGGCCTCGCACGATCCGGCCCAGGTAGGGCCAGTTGAAGAAGCCGATGACGAAGATGAGCACGCTCAGGTGCAGCGGCAGTCCGTTGAGGCCGAACGCGCCGCCCTGGAGGGTGGCGGAGATGGCGATGGCGAACAGCAGGAGGGGGAAGGCGAGGAAGGTGTCCATCAGCCGGCTGATGACCGAGTCGACCCGTCCGCCGTAGTAGCCGGCGACGACGCCCATGACGGCGCCGATCACGTTGGACAGGATCGTGGCGCCGAAGGCGACCACCAGCGACACCCAGGAGCCCTCCAGGATGCGGGTGGCGATGTCCCGCCCGAACTTCGGGTCGACGCCCAGCGGGTGATCGAGGCTCATGCCGCCCATGCCGCCCTTGGGCAGCGAGGTGTCGGGCACGATCAGGTCCTGGTGGAAGGCGTTGGGGTCGAGGCCGAACATCGCCTGGATCGGGCGCGAGAGGATCGCGACCAGGATCAGCAGGATCACGATGACGCCGCCGGCCACCGCGACCCTGTCCCTCTTGAACCGCGTCCAGGCGATCTGCCCAAGGGAACGGCCCTCGATCTGCCCCTTACCGGCACCCTCGAGCACAGCCTCCGGCTGTGCCTCGGCTGCCGCCCCGGTGGTCTCGATCGGTGCGGTCACAGTGACCCGACCCCTCTCGCCGGTGGTGACCGGCCTGCGCCTGCCGCGGATTGCGGCTTTGTCGACTTGCACACTCGATCACGAGGTCAGTGACCTCGTGCCTGAGTCGCGAGTCTTCAGCGTCGTCGCGATCACCCGCCAGAGCTGGCGGGGAAAGTATGCGTAACCGTGATGCTGTTCGGGGGATTCCGTTATCCGAACAGTGGGTAACGCCCCCCGGACGCGAGCCAGTTCGGACATGAGGTGTTATTCCGGCCATTTTCAGGACCATCAGCGGCGATCTACGCGCGAAGAAACGCGTCAACCCCGTGCGGCCGATGAGTGGAACGCGAACACCCCGTGCGCTCGCCGGTGCTCAGTAGCCGCCCGGTGCCGACGGGTAACCGTACCCGGCGGCCGGGGCCGGGGGCTGGGCCGGGGCGTGTGCCTCGCGGTCGTAGAACGGACGGGCCTTGGCCCGCATCCACAGGGCGACGGGGTCGTACTCGTCGGACATCGCGACGGTCGACACCGGCAGCCCGTCCGGGACCGCCCCGATGGACTGCTGCATCATCGCGCGCACCGAGTCCACGGCCGGCGGCGAAGTGTCGTACACCTCGAGGCCGATGGCGAGGTACGGCGCCCCGAGCGCGGGCTGCACCCAGGCGCGGCGCAGCGAACGGACCGCCGGGGTGCGGTGCGCGTTCTGCGCGAGCAGGGCGTAGAACTGCGGGACCTCGACACCCGGTTCCGACAGGCTCAGCGGACCGGCGGGCTGGCGGTCCAGGCCGGTGGCGATGCGGCGCAGATCGAGCCAGGGGACGCCGACGCCGCCGCCCGGGGCGTGTGGGTTGAGCCAGAGGCCGTAGTGGTCCGGATAGAGGGTGCGGGCCACGTCGACCGCGTCGACCACCTCGTAGGACCGGTTCCAGCCGCTGGCCGACAGCTCCTGGGCGGAGGTGACGCAAGGGGCGTAGCCGAAGCCGTCCACCTCCATGTTCCCGTACTGGGCGTCGGGGGAGCCGGCCTGGCCGTGCCACAGGAGCATCCACACCTGGCCGGAAGCCGGGGTCGCGAGCGCCCTGAGCAGTGCCTCGTAGGCGTCGTAACGCCCGGGCGTCACCTGGCGCAGCATGTGCTCGACGCTGCCGCTGCGGCTCGCGCTCACCTGTCTTACCGCCCCTTCGAGAAGTTGCCCCGCGTTGGGCATCAGCTTAAGCGCCCACGAACTCCGGACTGCCGGTCCGTCGGCGGTGTGGATGGGCCGTGGGCCGCCGCGCCGGGCGGCTCAGTGACCGTACTGGTAGAAGGGCCGCACGCTCGTCTTCAGCCAGTCGCCCACCGGGTCGTCGGTCACGTCCAGCAGGACCAGGTTGACCGGCCACCGGACCGGGACGCTTCCCAGGGCCCTGCCCAGTGCTTCGAGGGGCAGGGCCCTCAGGTCGCCCTCCCACTGGGAGAGCTCCACGCCTATGAACATGACCGGGTCGGCCGTCTCGATGACGGCGAGGCAGCGGCGGGCGGTGAGGACGACCCCGATCGCCGCGAACTCGGCGGAGGCGGCGGCGAGGAAGTCGACCGGGTCGTCCTGCCAGTCGGGTTCGTAGAGGCGGACCCGGCCGCCGCTCGCCGGGCCGTCCAGCGGGGTGCGTCCGGCGCGGCACAACTCGGCCACCGCGGGCGGCGGAAGCGGGAGGCCCACCACGCCGTCCGGGTTGACGACGATGCCGGCCTGCGGCGGCAGGCCGCGGGCGAACTCCACGGCGGGGGCGACGGCGTACGCCATGGGGGCGCCGACGACCTGGCGGAACTGCTCCTCGGAGCTGAACACCGGTACGTACGCCTGGCCGTCGATCTCCATCGTGGGCAGGTCGAGCGGGCCGCCCTGCGCGCCGCGGCCGTTCGGCAGGGGGATCCAGAGGAAGCTGCGGCCGAGGACCTCGATGATCCGGCCGCCGGCCGTGGGGATGCCGAACGACGCCGACAGCACCTCCTCCAGCTCGTTGCCGGGCCATCCGCCGTGCGGATGTGGGTGCGTCTGTGCCGGGAAGTCCGCGGGAATGTCCGCCGGGAAGTCCATCTGCCTACCGCCTGCTGGGACCAACTGTTGTGGCTGAAAGGCTAGCGGGTACCTGTGTCGGACTCGGGGGCCTCATCGCTGCGCGAAGCCGATCCCGCGCAGCACGTCGGCCGCGTCCCGGTCGAGCAGTACCGCCGAGCCGCAGCCCTCGGGCAGTTCGCCCCGCTCCACCGCGCGCAGCAGCCGGGCGGCCGCCCTGCGGTGGCGCAGGAAGGCGTACCGGGAGACGCCCCGGCCGCGCTCGCGCTGGCCGTGCCGGGCCGTGGCGGGCGGGACGTCGAGCAGCAGCAGGTGCAGCGTGCCGCCCCGGCGCCGGGCCGCGCGGGACAGCCAGCCGCGCACCCAGGGCTGTGTGCCGCAGTCGTGTACGACGACCCCCTCGCCGGTGCGCAGGGCGCGGCGCAGTCTCGCGTAGTGGGCGAGGCGGACCAGGGGGCGGTACACCGCGTAGGGGAGGAAGCGGGGCATGCGGCGCTCCCAGTGGTCGCGGGCGTCCTGGGAGTCGATGCGGACGCCGTCGACGGCACGGTGCATCAGGGTCGACTTGCCGCTGCCGGGCAGGCCGGTGACCACCACCAGGTCACGGGGGCCGAAGAGCAGGCCGTGCGGGCTGTGTCCGGCGCGGTCGCGCAGGTCGCGGACGACGGGTGCCGGGCGCGGGGCGCGGCGCTCGCGGGCCGGGGCGGCGGGCTGCCGGGGCACCGCGACGCCCGTGGTCGCCGCGTAGGCCGAGGTCCTGTTCACCGTGATCGTCCTCCCTGTGGTCAGGAAAGGTTCTCCCCACCCCATGTAAAGAGAAGGTAATGCACGGTGTCTCCCGATTCGGTGCTCGTAGTGCCACAGCCCGGTCACAAGTGACGCGCTATAGTGTGCCCGCCAACTGCATACCGGCCGTTTGAATCCGCGCGGGAGAGTCCCCGGGCAGCAGCTTCGCCGGGGCGCCGAAGGAGCAAGTCCCTCCCTTGAATCTCTCAGGCCCCGTCACCGCGCGGGTGAGGCACATCTGAAAAGCGGGCCGCTGTGACGGTGGCCCCACCCAAGGTGCAAGCCGTGCCTCCCCTCGGGGTGATCATGGCGAACCTCTCAGGTTCCGATGACAGATGGGGAGGAACGCCCTCGCCTTCCCCACGCTCGAACGAGCTGCGCGGGAGGTGCCCCCATACCCTGGGAGACGACCGATGAGCAGTACCCCACCCCGCCGTACCGCGCTCGACGCGCTGCATCGCTCGCTCGGCGCGACGATGACCGACTTCGCCGGCTGGGACATGCCGCTGCGCTACGGCTCCGAGCGCGACGAGCACCTCGCCGTGCGGACCAGGGCCGGGCTCTTCGACCTCTCCCACATGGGCGAGATCACCGTGACCGGCCCGCAGGCCGCCGCCCTGCTGAATCACGCCCTCGTCGGGAACATCGCCTCGGTCGGTGTCGGCCGCGCCCGCTACACCATGATCTGCCGGGCCGACGGCGGCATCCTGGACGACCTGATCGTCTACCGGCTGGCCGAGACCGAGTTCATGGTGGTGGCCAACGCCTCCAACGCCCAGGTGGTGCTCGACGCCCTGACCGAGCGGTCCGCCGGCTTCGACGCCGAGGTCCGTGACGACCGGGACGCCTACGCGCTGATCGCCGTCCAGGGCCCCGAGTCCCCCGGCATCCTGGGCTCCCTCACCGACGCCGACCTCGACGGCCTGAAGTACTACGCCGGCCTGCCCGGGACCGTCGCCGGCGTCCCGGCGCTCATCGCGCGCACCGGCTACACCGGCGAGGACGGCTTCGAGCTCTTCGTGAAGCCCGAGCACGCGGTCGAGCTGTGGCAGGCGCTGAGCAAGGCGGGCGAGGGCGCCGGACTGGTGCCCTGCGGCCTGTCCTGCCGGGACACGCTGCGCCTGGAGGCGGGCATGCCCCTGTACGGGCACGAGCTCAGCACCGCGCTCACGCCCTTCGACGCCGGGCTCGGCCGGGTGGTGAAGTTCGAGAAGGAGGGCGACTTCGTGGGCCGCGAGGCGCTGGCCGAGGCCGCCTCACGCGCCGAGCAGAACCCACCGCGCGTCCTGGTCGGCCTGGTCGCCGAGGGCCGCCGGGTCCCGCGCGCCGGGTACCCGGTCGTCGCCGGCGGCGAGGTGATCGGCGAGGTCACCTCCGGGGCGCCCTCCCCGACCCTGGGCAAGCCCATCGCCATGGCCTACGTCGACGCGGCGCACTCGGCGCCGGGCACACCGGGCGTCGGCGTGGACATCCGGGGCAGCCACGAACCCTACGAAGTCGTGGCACTGCCGTTCTACAAGCGGCAGAAGTAGACACTGGGCGGGTGCACCGGCGTCCGAACGTGACCCTGCGCACATTTCCGCTGCTCACAGTAGTTATCAGCAGTCCCGCATTCACCAGCACTCCCCCGCGTACAGGAGAATCCAGGCCATGAGCAACCCCCAGCAGCTGCGCTACAGCAAGGAGCACGAGTGGCTGTCGGCCGCCGAGGACGGCGTGTCGACGGTCGGCATCACCGAGTTCGCGGCCAACGCGCTCGGCGACGTCGTCTACGCCCAGCTCCCCGAGGTCGGCTCCACGGTGACCGCGGGTGAGACCTGCGGCGAGCTGGAGTCCACCAAGTCGGTGTCCGACCTGTACTCGCCGGTCACCGGTGAGGTCACCGCGATCAACGAGGACGTCGTCGACGACCCGTCGCTGGTGAACTCCGCCCCCTTCGAGGGCGGCTGGCTGTTCAAGGTCCGTGTCACGGACGAGCCGGCCGACCTGCTCTCCGCCGACGAGTACGTCGCCCACACCGCCGGCTGAGGAGTCGTAGCCGTATGACTGTCCTGAACACGTCCCTGCACGAGCTGGACCCGGAGATCGCCGCCGCGGTCGACGCCGAGCTGGAGCGCCAGCAGTCCACCCTCGAGATGATCGCCTCGGAGAACTTCGCCCCGCTCGCGGTCATGGAGGCGCAGGGCTCGGTCCTCACCAACAAGTACGCCGAGGGCTACCCGGGCCGCCGCTACTACGGCGGCTGCGAGCACGTCGACGTCGCCGAGCAGATCGCCATCGACCGGGTCAAGGAGCTGTTCGGCGCCGAGTACGCCAACGTGCAGCCGCACTCGGGCGCCTCCGCCAACCAGGCCGCCCTGTTCGCGCTCGCCCAGCCCGGGGACACCATCCTCGGCCTGGACCTGGCGCACGGCGGGCACCTCACCCACGGCATGCGGCTGAACTTCTCCGGCAAGCAGTTCGACGTGGTCGCCTACCACGTGGACCCCGCGACCGGCCTGGTCGACATGGCCGAGCTGGAGCGGCTGGCCAAGGAGCACCGGCCGAAGGTGATCATCGCGGGCTGGTCGGCGTACCCGCGGCAGCTCGACTTCGCCGAGTTCCGCCGGATCGCCGACGAGGTCGAGGCGCACCTGTGGGTCGACATGGCGCACTTCGCGGGCCTGGTCGCGGCCGGGCTGCACCCGAACCCGGTTCCGTACGCGGACGTCGTCACCTCCACCACCCACAAGACCCTCGGCGGGCCGCGCGGCGGCATCATCCTGGCGAAGAAGGAGTTCGCGAAGAAGCTGAACTCCTCCGTCTTCCCGGGCTTCCAGGGCGGTCCGCTGGAGCACGTGATCGCCGCGAAGGCGGTCTCCTTCAAGGTCGCCGCCTCCGAGGACTTCAAGGAGCGGCAGCGTCGTACGGTGGAGGGTGCGCGGATACTCGCCGAGCGGCTGACGGCCGCCGACGCCCGTGAGGCCGGCGTGAACGTGCTCTCCGGCGGTACGGACGTGCACCTGATCCTGGTGGACCTGCGTAACTCCGAGCTGGACGGGCAGCAGGCCGAGGACCGTCTCCACGAGGTGGGCATCACGGTCAACCGGAACGCCGTCCCGGACGACCCGCGTCCGCCGATGGTGACGTCGGGTCTGCGGATCGGCACGCCCGCGCTGGCCACCCGCGGCTTCACGGCGGAGGACTTCGCCGAGGTCGCGGACGTGATCGCGCAGGCGCTGAAGCCGTCCTACGACGCGGAGGCGCTGAAGGCCCGGGTCAAGGCCCTGGCCGGCAAGCACCCGCTGTACCCCGGCCTGAACCAGGCCTGAGAAGAGCAAGTCCCCGGTGGGGCACCCGGTACCGGTACACCGGGTGCCCCACCACCCCCCGCACTGAGGAGTTCACCGTGGCCATATCGGTCTTCGACCTGTTCTCGATCGGCATCGGCCCGTCCAGCTCCCACACGGTCGGCCCGATGCGCGCGGCGCGCATGTTCGCCCGCCGGCTGCGCAACGAGGACCTGCTCGCCCCCGTCGCCTCGGTCCGGGCCGAGCTGTACGGCTCGCTCGGGGCGACCGGCCACGGTCACGGCACGCCCAAGGCGGTGCTGCTCGGCCTGGAGGGCGCCTCGCCGCGCACGGTGGACGTGGAGACGGCCGACGAGCGGGTGGAGGAGATCAAGCGGTCGGGCCGGCTGAACCTCCTCGGCGAGCACGAGATCGCGTTCTCCTTCGACGACGACCTGGTCCTGCACCGCCGCAAGGCCCTCCCGTACCACGCCAACGGCATGACGTTGTGGGCGTACGACGCGCAGGGCGCCGAGGTGCTGACGAAGACGTACTACTCGGTCGGCGGCGGTTTCGTCGTCGACGAGGAAGCGGTCGGCGCGGACCGCATCAAGCTCGACGACACGGTCCTGAAGTATCCCTTCCGCACCGGCGACGAGCTGCTGCGCCTGACGAAGGAGACCGGCCTGTCGATCTCCGCGCTCATGCTGGAGAACGAGCGCGCCTGGCGCACCGACGAGGAGATCCGCGCGGGCCTGCTGGAGATCTGGCGGGTGATGCGGTCGTGCGTGGCGCGCGGCCTGTCCCGCGAGGGCATCCTGCCGGGCGGTCTGAGGGTACGGCGCCGAGCCGCCGTCTCCGCCCGCCAGCTGCGCGCCGAGGGCGACCCGCTGGCCCGCGCGATGGAGTGGATCACGCTCTACGCGATGGCCGTGAACGAGGAGAACGCCGCCGGGGGCCGTGTGGTCACCGCCCCGACGAACGGCGCGGCCGGCATCATCCCGGCCGTCCTGCACTACTACATGGACTTCGTCCCCGGCGCCGACGAGGAGGGCGTGGTCCGCTTCCTGCTCGCCGCCGGCGCCATCGGCATGCTCTTCAAGGAGAACGCCTCCATCTCCGGCGCCGAGGTCGGCTGCCAGGGCGAGGTCGGCTCCGCCTGCTCCATGGCGGCGGGCGCGCTGGCGGAGGTCCTGGGCGGCAGCCCGGAGCAGGTGGAGAACGCCGCCGAGATCGGCATGGAGCACAACCTCGGCCTGACCTGCGATCCGGTGGGCGGCCTGGTCCAGATCCCCTGCATCGAGCGCAACGGCATGGCCGCGGTCAAGGCGGTCACGGCCGCCCGCATGGCGATGCGCGGCGACGGCTCGCACAAGGTGTCCCTGGACAAGGTCATCAAGACGATGAAGGACACCGGCGCGGACATGTCCGTGAAGTACAAGGAGACGGCCCGGGGCGGGCTGGCGGTGAACATCATCGAGTGCTGAGGAAATGGGCCCTTCCCCGGAATGTCCCTGGGACGGACTTGATGGCCGACCCACCCGCAGCACCACCGCCGGCCACGTCAACGACTACCTGCGCAACCTGGTGAAGGAAGCTCCACCGTCGGCTGATGCACGGGGCACGTATTCCTGCGCGGCCGGAGGCGGACGGGCGGGGAGCGTCATCCGGTGCCGCGCCGCAGCAGCAGCCCCGGGGCCCTCCGAACGGCCCACGCGCCGATCAGGCCGATCACCGCGCCCCCGGCGACATCGGTCGGGTAGTGGGCGCCCGACTGCACCCGTTCGACGGCGACCATGGTGGCCGGTACCGCGCACAGGGCGCCGGCGGTCGGCCAGGCGGGGGCCACTGCGGCGGTGAAGGCGACGGCGGCCGCGGTGTGTCCGGAGGGGAAGGACGAGGAGCCGGGGCGGTCCTCGACCTCGTCGTGCGGGAACCAGTCCGCGGGCGGGCGGGGCCGGTCGGCCAGCTGCTTGCACAGGCCGTTGGCCAGCAGTTGCGCGACGGCGAGGGCCGCCAGGCCGGTCACCGCGGCTCGGCGGCCCCGTCGGCCGCCGAGCCATGTCATCGCGGTGGCGGCGCCGTACCACAGCTTCGAGTTCTCGGCGGCCTCCTCCACCACCGACAGCACCTTGCCCAGCTCGGGCGGGGTGCGGCACGCCGTCTGCCGCGTCAGGAGTCGATCGGTCTCACGCAGGACTGTCAGCAAACCCATGAGCTGCTGGTATCCCGGGTTGCCCGGCGGCAATCAGCCCGTCGGGAAGGCGGGTCACGGCTCATCCAGCCGCCGCAGGTCCGCCTCGTCCCAGGTGCTGGTGTCGCGCGGCTCGGTATAGGGCTCCTTGTCCGGGGGCAGGCCGCCGCTGATCGCCCGCTGCCGCACCGTCTCGGCATCGAACTCCAGTCCGAGCAGGATCGCGAGGTTGCTGATCCACAGCCAGACCAGGAAGACGATGACGCCGGCCATGGTGCCGTACGTCTTGTTGTACGAGCCGAAGTTCGCGACGTAGAACGCGAAGCCTGCGGAGGCGATCATCCAGATCAGCAGGGCGAGGAAACTGCCCGGCGTGATCCAACGGAAGCCCTTCACCTTGGCGTTCGGGCTCGCCCAGTACAGGATCGCGATCATGATCGTGACCAGGAGCACCAGGACGGGCCACTTGGCGATCGACCACACCGTCAGCGCGGTGTCGCCGATCCCGAGGGCCTGGCCGGCCTGGCGGGCCAGCGCGCCGGTGAAGACCACGATCAGCGCACTGGCCACCGCCAGCACCATCAGCGCCACCGTGATCCCGACGCGCACCGGAAGGATCTTCCACACCGGGCGCCCTTCCGGAATGTCGTAGACGTGGTTGGCCGCGCGGATGAACGCCGCGACGTATCCGGACGCCGACCACACCGCCACCACGATGCCGACGACGGCCACGATCGAGCCGGTGCCGGCGTTGTTCTGCAACTGCTCGACAGCCCGGGTGATGATGTCACGGGCCGAGCCGGGGGCCAGCTTCCTGAGATTGGCCAGTACCGTGTCCGTGGCCGACTTCCCGGTGATCCCGAGCAGCGACACCAGCACCAGCAGCGCGGGGAAGAGCGACAGGACGCCGTAGTACGTCAGGGCCGCGGCCCGGTCGGTCAGCTCGTCGTCCTTGAACTCCCGCAGACTGCCCTTGAGCACCGCGCCCCACGCCCGCTTGGGCAGCTTCGTCGGCGCGTCCGGTTCACGCCGCTGGACCTCGGGCCCGGGACCCGCCTCCTGGGGCGAGGGAGGCTGAGCGCTGTCGTGATCTTTCCGCCCCGGAACATGCAGTTTCATGACCGCCGGGTACCCCCGGACACCCGCTCACGCCTACCCCGGGTCCGGTTTGTCCGGATCGGCGCCGTCGGCGTGATCGGCGCGGCCGGCGCGGTCGGCTGTGCGCGGTCCCGCCGCCGTCAGTCGTGGAGGGCGTCGCGGACGGTGGGGTGGCAGTCGATGACCGTGTCCAGGCCGACGAGCCGCATCGTACGCAGCACGGACTCGGTCGGGGCGGCCAGACGCAGCCACCCCTCGGCCTCCCGGGCCGCCTGGTGCGCGGCGATCAGCAGGTTGATGCCGCTGGAGTCCATGAACGTCACCCCGCTGAGGTCCACCACCAGCCGCGGGGCGGACCCCCCGTCGGGGGGTGTCAGCACCCGGCGGAGCGGGTCGCCGGTGTCGTGGTCGATCTCCCCACACACGGCGATGACGTCGGTGCCGTCGACCGACGTACTGGTGATCGTCAGACGGTCCGGCCCTGCCGGTTGGCGGTTGTCTCCCACACTTCCCTCAACAACGACGCTCGGTGAGTCCACGGCCGGCACTTCCGGTCGGAAGGCTCCCCCGGATCCTACGGGCGTTACACCTGGTCCGACCCGCAGACCCGGAGTCTCCCGTTCCACCAAGGGCTACCGCATAGTAACCGCTTCCCCCTACGCTGCCGCCAACTCGGCGACAGCAAAGGGGATTTCACGTGCGTACAGTCAGACGGCTGGCGGCGCTGCTCGGTGCGGCCGCGATGGCACTGATGGGGCCCGGCAACGCCCATGCGGCGTCGGGGAAGTTCTCCGAGACCACGGCGATCGGTACGCACAACGCGTACGACAAGTCCAAGTACACCTACTTCGCACAGGCGTTGGACTCGGGTGCCTCGCTGCTCGAACTCGACGTCTACGCCGACAGCCTGAACCACCGCTGGCGGGTCAGCCACAGCAACCCGCTGGGCGACGACAACAACTGCGAGAAAGCCAGCACCCCCGGCGACCTGTACAGCAAGGACCGCAACCAGGACCTCGGCAGCTGCCTCGACAACATCGCGGCCTGGGACCAGCTCCACCCCGACCACGCGCCGATCGTCTTCAAGGTCGAGATGAAGGCCGGCTTCAACAACGACGCCGGGCTCGGCCCCGACGAGTTCGACTCCCTGGTCGCCTCGAAGCTGGGCAGCAGCGTCTACAAGCCGTCGGATCTGCTGGGCTCCGGCTACTCCACGCTGGACGCGGCGGCCAAGGCGAACGCGTGGCCGAGCCGGGCCACCCTCAAGGGCAAGTTCCTCTTCGAGCTGATCCCCGGCACGGTGGAGAAGTCCAACCCCTTCGACCACTACTGGACCGACCAGGAGTACGGCGACCACCTGCGCGACCTGTACGCGGCCGGGAACATCTCGGCGGCCCAGGCCTTCCCGGCGGTGCTGGGCGCGGCGAGCGGCGACCCGCGCACCAGCCGCTACGACGCCTCCATCCGGCCCTGGTTCGTGTTCTTCGACGGCGACGCGGCGACGTACGTCGACAACGGCTGGGCGACGTCCTTCTACTCCACGAACCACTACATCCTGATCATGACGGACGCCTACAACGTCTCCCCGGCCATCTCCTCGACCGCCCCGACGGACGCCGAGGTCGCCGCCCGGCTGTCGCTGCTGGCCGCGGACCACGCGAGCATCATCACCTCGGACTGGGCGGCGAAGTCGGCCTCGGTGCTGGGGTCGGTGACCACCCGGGGCTGACGGGCAGAACCCGGAATTCCGGGTCGGCGGCGGATCGCTCGTGCCAGTGTGGGGAATGAACCAGTCAACTCCTGTCACCCCCACTGACACTCAGGGAGTCCCCCCATGTTGCACGGCATTGACGTGAGCGCTTTCCAGTCGTCGTCGTACGACACCGACGGCCTCTCCTTCGTCTTCATCAAGGCGACGGAGGGCCGTTCGTACGTCAACCCCAGGCTCTCCGCCCAGACGAAGACCGCCCGGGACGCCGGCCTGGTCGTCGGCTTCTACCACTTCCTGTGGCCCGGCGACATCACCGCGCAGGCCGAGTACTTCGTCAGGCACGCCCCGGAGAAGGCGGGTGACATCCTCGCCGTCGACTGGGAGACGACCAGCGAGGGGACACACGCGAGCAACGCCGAGAAGGACCGCTTCCTGAGGAAGCTGGCGGAACTGCGGCCGCACAACCGGGTCGTGCTGTACGCGAACCGCCACTACTGGCTCGACGTCGACACCACGTCGGAGGCCGGCGACGGTCTGTGGATCGCGGACTACGTCTCCGCCGGTCATCCGCGCATCAAGGCCAAGTGGCTGTTCCACCAGTACACCGACGAACCGCACGACAAGAACGTGGCGCGCTTCCGGGACGAGGACTCCCTGCGGGAATGGACGAGGAAGGGCTGACGCCGGGGCAGGCCGGAGGGACCCCGGGGGGCCCTACCCCCGAAAGTCCGCCGGGCGCTCCTCGGACGCCTGCGCCAGCGCCTTCCGTACGGCGTCCACGCCCGCCTGCAGCCCGTAGACCGGGGTGCCGGGCTGCTGGCGCCAGGAGTCGTCGAGACCGCCCGCGTCGACCGTGTCGAACCCCAGTTCGTCGATCAGCGCCCGGACCTTCGCCTTGGCCGCCGCGTCGTCACCGGCCACCGGCAGGGCCATGCGGTCGGGGTCGCCGGCCGGGCGCGGGCGGTCGAGGATGTCCTGGGCGTAGGTGCCGTTGAACGCCTTGACGACGGGGTGGCCGAGGTGGCGTTCGGTCCAGCGGCTCTCGGTGAGGCCGTCGTCCTCGATCTCCGCGATACGGCCGTCCCGCTGCTGCGGGTAGTAGTTGCCGGTGTCGATCACCGCGACGCCCTCGGCCGCGCCGTCCAGCAGGCCCTTCGGCAGGTCCGGGACCGCCTTCAGGGGCACCGTGACGACCACGACCTCGGCGCCGCGCGCCGCCTCCTCGGCCGGTACGGGGGTCGCGCCCGTCTCCTCGGCCAGTTCGGTGAGCGTGTGCGGACCGCGGGAGTTCGCGACGGAGACGTCATGTCCGAGGGCGGTGAGCCGCCGGGTGAGGTTGCCGCCGATGTTGCCCGCGCCGATGATGCCGATCTTCATGACTGACCCTTCCGGGTTGATGCGGGGCATGCACTTGTCGTGTGGGGCAACCTCACGGGCGCGTGGGCTATTCCACCGGTGCGGCGACCGGGTGACCGTCGTCAGACCCGTACGACGATCTTTCCCGTGTGCCGGTTCGACTCCATCACACGGTGGGCCTCCCGGATCTCGTCCAGGCCGTCGAAGACCTCCCCCACGACCGGGCGGAGGGTGCCGTCGGCGAGACCGGAGCCGATGTAGTGAGCGGCGCGGCGACGGCCGTCCTCGGTGCCGGTGACGGTGAAGTTGCTGTAGCCGTGGACGGTCAGCGGCCAGGCCCGGGGCAGTTCGATGGGCCGCGCGGACAACCAGCCGTAGCTGACCAGGGTGCCGTCCTGGGCGGCGGCCTCGCCGAGCTCGCGGAAGAAGGAGCCGCCTACCGCGTCCAGCACGATGTCGGCGCCGCGCCCGCCGGTCAGCCGCCTGGTCTCGTTGACGACATCCTCCTCGCCGCTGACGACGACGTGCTCGGCGCCCAGGTCCAGCAGCTGCCGCCGCTTGGCCGCGGTGCGGGTGGTGGCGATCGGCACGGCGCCGGCACGTCGGACGACCTGGATCGCCGCGGTGCCGACCCCGCTGGACGCGCCGGTGATCAGCACATGGTCCCCGGCCGCCAGGCCGGCCCGCTGGACGAGGGCGCCGTAGGCGGTGGTGTAGGTGAGCCAGACCGCGGCGGCGGTGACGGCGTCGACCCGGGCGGGACGCGGGACGACCGCGGTCTCCGGCAGCAGCACCCGTTCGCCGTAGACCCCGTGGGAGCTGAGATTGAAGTTGGCCGCCGTCAGCACGAGGTCGCCCGGCGCGAAGGCGGTCACCCCGGCACCGACCGCCTCGACCTCGCCCGCGGCCTCGTAGCCGTTGCGCGAGCCCGGCAGGGGCGGCCGGTAGTAGTAGGTGCCGGAGCGGAGCATCGCCTCGGCCCGGTTGAGGCCGAGCGCCTCCACCTTGACGAGCACCTCGCCCGGGCCGGGCGCGGGCAGTTCGACGTCCTCGACCGTGAGGACGTCCGGGCCGCCGAGTTCATGAAAGAGCACTGTGCGTGCGGTGGTTGACATGACTCAGACGCTAGGGGGCGCACCGCGAGACGATCCATGTCCACTGCTCTCGATTTCCTGTCCGTACGTCTTCCCGGCCCGCACGGCCCGATACGCTCCCGCCATGGACGTGCTCAGCGACGCCGTCGCCGCGATGCGCACCGGGCGGCCGCACTCCGCGCGCCGGGACAAGTACGCGCCCTGGGGCGTGCGGTTCGCCGCCGCGGAGGAGGCCGGGTTCCACGTGGTGCTGCGCGGGTCGGCATGGCTGATCCCGGCGGAGGGCGAGCCGATGGCGCTGGCCCCCGGGGACGTGGCGTTCCTCGCGCACGGGCAGGAGCACGCGCTGGCCAGCGGGCTCGACGTACCGCTGCACGAGGTGCGGCTGCTGCCTGACGGCACCTGGAGCACGCCGCCGCCCGACGGGGCCCGCTCCGCTTGCGCGGACACGGTCACCCTGTGCGGCACCTACCGGCTGGACCGGTCCCGCGCCCACCGCCTGCTTGCCGAGCTGCCCCAGGTGGTGCACCTGCCCGCCAAGGTCGGCACGCACCGTTCGCTGCGGGCCGCGGTGGAACTGCTGGGGCTGGAACTGGAGGAGGCGCAGCCGGGTTCGGCGGCGATCGTCACCTCACTGCTGGACACCCTGCTGCTGTACATCCTGCGTGCCTGGTGGCAGACCGAGCGCGAGGCCGGACGGCTGCGGGGCTGGTCGGCCGCCCTGGCCGACCCGGCCATCTCGGCGGCGCTGCGCGCGATGCACGGCGACCCGGCCCACCCCTGGACGGTCGAGGAACTCGGCGCCAGGGGCGGCCTGTCCCGCGCCGCCTTCGCCCGTCGCTTCACCACACTGGTGGGCGAGCCACCGCTGACGTACCTGACCTGGTGGCGCATGACCACCGCCGGCCGTCTGCTGCGCCACGACGACCTCCCCCTCCGCCGGATCGCCCAACGCATCGGCTACACCTCGGAGTTCGCTTTCGCCAAAGCCTTCAAGCGGGAGTACGGGGTGGCGCCGGGGCAGTACCGCAGAGGGTCCTGAACCCGCTGAACGGCCATGGACATGAGGAAGGGGGGGCGCCCGTCCGGGCGCCCCCCTTCTCCTGGCGTCACTTGTTCAGGTACGCCCAGAACTCGTCGAACGAGAGCACCTTGTCGCCGTTGAGGTCGCGGGTCCTGATGACGGCCTCGGCCACCGTGTCGGTGACGTTCCAGTCACCGCCCTGGGCGAGGGCGGACTTGAACTCGGCGGCGGTGATGAAACCGTCACCGTCCGCATCGATCCGCTGGAACTGCTTGCGTGCTTCCTCGATGTCCGCCACCGATCCGCCCCTTTTGCGTCGCGTTTCTTCTGTCTTGCTGTCGTCCTGACGCAGGTCAGATTAACGGCCCGGCCAGGCCTTCAGTGCGGCGACCACCCAGGCGAACTCCTCCTGGTACCTCGGGCGCTCCGTCTCACCCTTGATGGCGGCCGCCAACTCCCGGTAGCGGGCGACCTCGTTGCCCAGATCGATGCGCCGCAGCACGACCGCCCGGTCGGTGTCCGTCCCGAGCAGCCCGGCCGGCACGACGTCCGCCTCCGGGTCGCCGGCCGGGTCGTCGGGGCCGCGGTCGGCGGCGTTGTACTCGAGCATTGAGAGGGGGCTGTCGTCTGCGCTCGGCTCAGCGGAAGATGCCGGTGTGGCCGAGCGAGTAGCGGCCCGGCTGGGGGTAGACGGCCAGGCCGTGCGGGCCGCTGCCGACCGGGATACGGGCCAGCTCGGTGCCGGTGCGGGTGTCGATGGCGTAGACCTCGGAGTCGTAGCGGCCGGACAGCCACAGGACCTTGCCGTCCGCGGAGACCCCGCCCATGTCGGGGCTGCCGCCGCCGGGCAGGTGCCATTTCGCGGTCAGCCGGTTCTGGGTGAAGTCGAAGATCGAGATGGTGCCCTCGCCCCGGTTGGAGATGTACATCTCGCGCGAGTCCCGGCTGACGTACAGCCCGTGACAACCCGCTCCGGTGGTGAGGAGCCTCGGCCGGCCGAAGGTGTCGCCGTCCAGGATCCACACACCGCCGGCCATCATGTCGGCGACGTAGAACCGTTTGCCGTCGGGCGAGACCTTGACGTCCTGCGGCATGGCGCCGTGCAGCGGCAGTTTCTGCTGGCCGATCACCTTCATCTTCTCGGTGTCGACCTTCAGCAGTTCGCCGCTGAACTCGCAGGAGACGATGAAGTACCGGCCGTCGAGGGAGAAGTCGGCGTGGTTGACGCCGGCGCAGCTCACGTGGACGGTCTTCGCCTTCCTCATGGTGTGGGCGTCGCGGAAGACCAGCTCGCGGTCGAGGGAGGCCATCACGATGGCGTATCTGCCGTTCGGCGTGAAGTACAGGTTGTAGGGGTCGTGGACGGAGACCGGCCGGCCCGCCTTCCCCGTGCTCGGGTCGATGGGGGTGAGGCTGTTGCCCCGGTCGTTGTTGACCCAGAGGGTCTTCAGATCCCAGGAGGGCACCACGTGCTGGGGCTGGCGGCCCACCGGGATCGTCTCGATGACCTCGTACGTCTTCGGGTCGATCACCGTGACGGTGTCGGAGTTCGTGTTGGGTACGTAGACCCGGGACGGGAAGTCCTTCACCACCGGGGAGAGCCGGCCCGGGCGGTCGGCGGCGTACACGTCGGCCGGATCGAGCACCGGCGGCATCCCGGGCAGCCCGTCGGCCTGCGGCCTGTGCACGGGCGGTCGGACGGGCGCGTCGCTGCCGTACGCCTCGTCGTTGCGGTGCTGGGTTCCGCCGCCGCACGCGGACAGCAGCGTCAGGGCGGCGAGGGCACAGCCGGCGGCCAGGGCGCGGGCGGCGTGGGTGGGGTGCATCAGCTCAGCAGCTCCGTGGTGGTGACCGCGCGCAGTCCACGGCGGCCGAGTTCTTGGAGTACGGCGGGGAGGGCGGCGACGGTGTCCGGATATCCGAAGTGCAGGCTCACCACGGATCCGGCACGGACCCGGTCCAGGACGGTGCGGGTGACGGCGGGGGCGCCGGGCCGGGTGTAGTCGAGGGAGTCGACGTCGAAGGACAGCACGTGCGGATAGCCCGCCTCCCGGGCCAGCCGGGTGACCAGCGAGGAGGCGGACCGGGCGCGGGAGGGGCGGAACCAGGTGCCGATGGAGCCGGTGAGCCGCCTGAGGCGGTCCGCGCAGCCCGTGATCTCGGTGCGGGCGTCGGCCTCGGACATGGCGTTGATCGCGAGGTGCCGCTCGGTGTGGTTGCCGAGGTCATGGCCGCCGTCCAGGATCCGGCGGGCCAGGTCGGGGTGCTCGTCGAGCCAGCTGCCGACGGCCAGCACGGTGATCCGGGCTCCCTGCCGCTCGGCCTCGGTGAGCAGGCGGTGGGCGAGGTCGGGTTCGCCCTGGCCGTGGAAGGTGAGGGCGACGGCCGAGCGGGTGCGCGGGCCATGGGTGATCTGGACGGGGTGCTGGGGGAAGGCGCGCGGGGGCGGGGCCGCTCGTGCCGTGGCCGCCGGATGGCCGGAGGCGTCGGGCCCGTTGGTGGACGCGGCGGTGGCGGCGGTGGCCGCAGGACGTGTGGGGACGCCCGTTCCCCCGCAGCCGGCGGCGAGCGCGCCCCCGGCGGCGAGCCCGGCGCCCGCGCGAAGCATCCCGCGTCGGTTGGTCGTGGTCACCCGCACCATTTAAGGGGCGGATGGTAAGAAAACCGGCGATTAACCCCAATAGGGGACGATCTGCGGGTCGCGTCGGATGTCCCGCCGAGCGGCGGCGCCGGTCAACGGCCGACACGGCCGGCACCGGCCAACGGCCGCACCGACCAACGGCCGACGCCGGTCAACGGTCGGCGACCCTCATCTCGAACCACGTCGTCTTGCCGCGCGGCAGCAGGTCCACGCCCCAGCGGTCGGAGAGTTTGTCGACCAGGAACAGGCCACGCCCGCTGATGTCCATCTCCTGAACCGGCATCAGACAGGGCAGTCCGCGGGAGGGGTCGCGGACCTCGACGCGGAGCCAGCCACGACGGCGGCGCATACGGAGGCCGAAGACGCGGGCGCCGGTGTGCCGTACGGCGTTGCCCACGAGTTCGGAGACGAGCAGGACGACGTCCTCCGTCGTCTTCGGGGTGAGTGCCCACTGGCGCAGCACGACGACCTGGGCGAGCCGGCGGGCGGTGGCCGCCGACTCCGGACGGGACGGCAGCGGGACCTCGGCCTCCGTCGGGTTGCCGAACAACTCCAGTGCTTTGAGCGCCCGTTCGTCCTCGACCGCAGGCGACCAGCGCGCCGCGGCCGCACGGCTGTGCCCCTGCGGCTGTTCGATGCCCTCCAGCCCCGCCATGCCCCCCATCATGGCCGTCCGCAGTGCCCTCCGGGGCCGTTCCGGCGGAATACGCCCCCGGGCGCTACCGTTGCTCGAGATCCGTTGCGCATATGCCATTGGCATGGAAACGGCGTCGGTGCCCCTCCCACCTGCGGTGACGAACCCCCGCCGGGCGACTGCAGCGCTCCCCCGCCGGGACGGGCCGAAGCTGCCGCGAAGCTGCCGTCGACCGCCCGGGCGAGGGATCCCGGATGAGACGTCTCGTCAATTGCAAGAGCAGGCGGGGCAGGGATTCACAGGAACTTGGCCTTCCCCGGCCCCTCCTCCACGAAGCTGCGCATGCCCCGCTCGCGGTCCTCGGTGGCGAACAGCCCCGCGAACCAGTTCCGCTCGACGGCGAGCCCGGTCTCGAGGTCGGTCTCCACGCCCGTGTCGATCGACTCCTTCGCCGCGCGCAGCGCGATAGCCGGCCCCTGCGCCAGCTTCGCGGCCCAGGCGTGCGCCTCGGCGTACACCTCGGCGGCCGGTACCACCCGGTCCACCAGACCGATCGACAGCGCCTCGTCGGCCTTCACCATGCGGCCGGTGAAGATGAGGTCCTTGGCCTTGGAGGGGCCGACCAGCCGGGGCAGCCGCTGGGTGCCGCCCGCGCCGGGAATCAGGCCGAGCAGGATCTCGGGCTGGCCGAGCTTGGCGTTGTCGGCGGCGATGCGGTAGTCGGCGCACAGGGCCAGTTCGCAGCCGCCGCCCAGCGCGTACCCCGTGACGGCGGCGACGACCGGCTTGGGGATGCGGGCCACGGCGGTGAAGGAGTCCTGCAGGGCGCGGGCGCGCAGGACCATCGCGGTGTGGTCCATCGCCTGCATCTCCTTGATGTCCGCGCCGGCCGCGAACACCTTCTCTCCGCCGTAGATCACCACGGCGCGCACGTCGTCGCGGCGCGTGGCCTCCTCGGCGAGTTCCTTGAGCCGGTCCTGCGTGGCGACGTCGAGCGCGTTCATGGGCGGACGGTCGAGCCGGAGAGTGCCGACGCCTTCGGCGACTTCGAGATTCACGGTCATGGGCAGCAGGTTAACGGGGGCTAACGGCGGTCGGCCGGGTGCGGTCGCTCACACCCCGCCGGGGGTCCGGGGGTCACCCCCGGGCAGACACAGCACGGGGGCTGACGGCAGCGGGCCCGGTGCTGTCGGTCACAGCACCGGGCCCGTACTTCGGTGAGGGCTGACGCCCACGTCAGCGCAGGCTCACGCCTTCCACTTGTCCCACGACATGTTCCAGCCGTTGAGGCCGTTGTCCGGGTCCACGGTCCGGTCGTGGGAGTGCTGGACGACCACCACGTCACCGATCATCGAGTGGTTGAAGAACCAGGCCGCCGGGACGCCGCTGTCGTAGCCCCCCTTGACGTCGCGCAGGCCCACGCAGCCGTGGCTGGCGTTGTAGTTGCCGAAGGCGCCGCCGCCCCAGTAGTTGCCGTGGATGAAGGTGCCGGAGTTGGTCAGGCGGATGGCGTGCGGGACGTCCTTGATGTCGTACTCGCCGCCGTAGCCGACGGTGTCGCCGTTCATCCGGGTCACGGTGAGCTTCTCGCTCATGACCATCTGCCCGTTCCAGGTGTCGTAGCCGGGCTTGCCGGTGGTGACCGGGATGGTCTTGACGACCTTGCCGTCCTGGGTGACCTTCATCGTGTGCTTCTTGGCGTCCACGACGGACACCTGGTTGCGGCCGATGGTGAACTTCACCGTCTTGGTCTGCTTGCCGTAGACGCCGTCACGGCCCTCGACGCCGTCCAGGTCGAGCTTGACGGTGACCTTGGTGCCGGACTTCCAGTACTTCTCGGGCCGGAAGTCCAGGCGGTCGTTGCCGAACCAGTGGCCCTCGACGTCGACGGCGGGCTCGGTCTTGATCCGGACGGCCTTCTCCACGTCCCCGGGCTTGGTGATGCCCCGGGTGAAGCGTATCGAGAACGGCATGCCGACGCCGACCGTGGAGCCGTCCTCGGGGGTGAAGTAGCCGAGGAAGGTGTTCTTCGGGGTCAGCGTGGTGAAGCTGGAGTCCTCGGCCGTCTGACGGCCCGCGGAGTCCTTGGCGACCGCGTGCACGGTGTACTTCGTGGCGGCGGCCAGATGGGTCGAGGGCGTCCAGCTGGTGCCCCCGCCGCTGATGCTGCCGGCGACCGTGGTCCCCTTGTCGTCCTTGACCTCGACCTCGGTCAGTCTGCCCTTGCCGGCGGTGACCTTGAGGGCGCCGCTGGTGTCGACCTCGTCGGCCCCGGTCTTCGGCGAGATGGTGACCACGGCCTCGGACTGCTTGCTCTGCGCGGCGGAGGTGTCCTTGCCCTTCCCGCCGCCGGACCCGGAGTCCGAGTCGCCGCCACCGCACGCGGTGGCGGCCATCAGCAGGGCGCCGGCTATGACCACCGGCCAGCCCTTCCGGCCCCGCCGGCCCCCCACCGACGCCCCCGATATCGGCCGCACGTTCAAGTTGTTCTCCCCTCCCCGAGCCTGGTCAGGCCCGCGCCCCGGCGCGCACCCCACGCACGCATCGGCGCATATTAACCGCAAGGTTTTGGGGATCGTGTCAGCTGATGGTCACCGTTTCGTAGCAACATCAACTGGCCGGGGCGGCCGGGGCCGACGGCGGGTCAACGCACCGCGCTGCCCGCCTTCCACTCCTTCCACCCCATGTTCCACCCGCCGAGGCCGTTGTCGGGAGCGACGGTCTTGTCGTTGCTGTGCACCACCTCGATGACGTCCCCGACCAGGCTGCGGTCGAAGAACCAGCCCGCGGGCGTGTCCGCACCGCCGCCCTTGACGTCCCTCAGGCCCACACAGCCATGGCTGACGTTGACGTTCCCGGGGGCGTCGGGGGCCCAGTAGTTGCCGTGCAGGAAGGTGCCCGAGTCGGTGAGTCTCATGGCGTGCGGGACGTCGGGGATGTCGTACTCGCCGCCGAACCCGACCGTGCGGCTGTTCATACGGGTGACCTCGAGCATCTCCATCACCACCATCTTCCCGTTGTAGGTGGTGGTTTCGGGCGCGCCGGCCGTGATGGGCACGGTGGCGAGCAGTTCGCCGTCCCTGCGTACCTCCATGGTGTGCTCGGCCGCGTCCACCACCGAGACCTGGCTGCGGCCGACGGTGAAGGAGAACGTCCGGTCCTGCAGCCCGTACACGCCGCGTGCCGCCTCGACGTCGCGCAGCCGCAGGTCGACGGTGACCTGCGTGCCGGGCTTCCAGTAGCGCTGGGGGCGGAAGTCCAGGCGGTCCTTGCCGAACCAGTGCGGGCGGATCTCCACATGGGGCCGCGCGGTGACGTGGACGGCCCGCTCGACGGCGGCCCGGTTCACGATCTCCCGGTTGAACGCGAGGGAGACGATCATCCCGGTGCCGACGGTGGCGCGGTTCTCGGGGGTGACGTACGCGATGAACCGCTGTTCGGGGACGTGCGTCGTGAACGTGGCGTGCCGGGCCGAGCGGTGCCCGTGGCCGTCCAGGGCCACCGCGTCGACGGTGTACCGGGCGGCGAGCGCCAGTTCGCGGTCGTCGGGTTCCCAGGCCATGCCGTCGTCGGTGAGATGACCGTGCACCGGGGTGTCCTGGGCGTCCTGGGAGCGGACGACCTTGACGGATTCCAGGCGTCCGTCGGGCACCCGTACGCGCAGTTTTTCACCCGGACGGACGTCCTTGCTGCCGTCGTCCGGGGAGATGCGGATGGCGTCCTTGGGTGCGGGGGGTTTGCCGAGGACCCGGTCGATGCCGATGTCGTCGGTGATGTCCGGACCGCAGCCCGCGGCCCCGGCCAGCAGTGCCGCCCATGTCAGTGCCGCCGCCAGCGCGGCGCCCGCGCGCCGTGCGCGTCCCTTTGCATGCCTCACGAGGGTCTCAACGACCGTCCCCGCCCTGGGGAAACGTGAGTGCGACGCTAGCGCTGGGCAGAACAGTGGGGAGGACGACGCGACGCGGCGCACGACGGGACCCGTGTACCCGTTTCCACGTCGTTCCACGAGCCGCGGGAGGCTGACCACGTGACCAGCTCGGCCGAGCAGCAGGTAGTGGCGGAACAGCGCGCCACGGTGGTGAGCGGCACGCGGCACGCCGCGGCGCCCACCGTGCCGGTCTGGCCGGGCGCGCCCACACCGCTGGGTGCCCGCTTCCGGGTCGGCCCGGACGGTGTGCGCGGCACGAACTTCGCGGTGTGGGCGGCGGGTGCGGAGTCGGTCCGGCTGTGTCTGTTCGACGAGCACGGCCGGGAGACCCGGGTGCCGCTGACCGAGCTGACGCACGAGATCTGGCACGGTTTCGTGCCCGGTGTGCTGCCCGGCCAGCGGTACGGCTACCGGGTGCACGGCCGCTGGGACCCGTGGACCGGTGCCCGCTGGAACCCGGCGAAGCTCCTCCTCGATCCGTACGCGCGTGCGGTGGACGGGGAGTTCGGCCTGCCGCCGGAGGTGTACGGGCATGTCCGCGACTGGCCGGACCAGCATGTCGCGGACACCGTGCGCGACGACCGGGACTCCGCGCCGCACGTCCCCAAGGGTGTCGTCGTCCATGACGACGACGACTGGTCCGACGACCGCCGTCCCAAGACCCCCTGGGCCGACTCCGTCATCTACGAGCTGCACATACGGGGCTTCACCAAGCTCCACCCGGGCATCCCGGAGAAACTGCGCGGCACCTACGCCGGCCTGGCCCACCCCGCCGCGATAGAGCACCTGGTGAAGCTGGGCGTGACGGCCGTCGAACTGCTCCCCGTCCACCAGTTCGCGCACGAGGACCACCTGCTGCGCCGGGGACTGGTGAACTACTGGGGCTACAACTCCATCGGGTACTTCGCCCCGCACGCCGCCTACGCGGCCTCCGGTACGACGGGCCAGCAGGTCGGCGAGTTCAAGCGCATGGTGCGGGCGCTGCACGCGGCGGGCATCGAGGTCATCCTCGACGTGGTCTACAACCACACCGCGGAGGCGGGCGAGCTGGGCCCGACCCTGTCCCTGAAGGGCATCGACAACCGCGGCTACTACCGGCTGCAGGACGACGCCCGCCGGTACGCCGACTACACGGGCTGCGGCAACACCCTGCACGTCGTACAGCCTCAGGTGCTCCGCCTGATCACGGACTCCCTGCGCTACTGGGTGACGGAGATGGGCGTGGACGGCTTCCGCTTCGACCTGGCCGCCGCGCTGGCCCGCTCGATGCACGACGTCGACATGCTCTCCCCGTTCCTCGCGGTGATCGCCCAGGATCCGGTGCTGCGCCGGGTGAAGCTGATCGCCGAGCCGTGGGACGTCGGCTCCGGCGGCTACCAGGTCGGCGCGTTCCCGCCGCTGTGGACGGAATGGAACGACCGCTACCGGGGCGCCGTCCGCGACTTCTGGCGCGGCGCCCTGCCCGACGTACGCGACCTCGGCTACCGCCTGTCGGGCTCCAGCGACCTGTACGCCTGGGGCGGCCGGCGCCCCTACGCCTCCGTCAACTTCATCACCGCGCACGACGGTTTCACCCTGCGCGACCTCGTGTCGTACGAGCGCAAGCACAACGAGGCGAACGGCGAGCAGAACCGGGACGGCTCGGACGACAACCGCTCCTGGAACTGCGGGGCGGAGGGCGAGACGGACGACGCCGGGATACGGGGCCTGCGCCGCCGCCAGTTGCGGAACCTGATGACGACCCTCCTGCTCTCCACCGGCGTCCCCATGCTGGTGGCCGGCGACGAGATGGGCCGCACCCAGCGCGGCAACAACAACGCCTACTGCCAGGACAACGAGATCGGCTGGCTGGACTGGAGCCTCCTGGACGACCCCGGCTGGCGCCCGCTGTTCGAGCTGACCTCCCGCCTGATCGCGCTGCGCCACCGCCACCCGGTGCTGCGCCGCCGCGCCTTCTTCTCCGGCCGCGCCCACTCGGCGGACGGTCTGAGGGACCTGGCCTGGTTCACCTCCCGCGGCACGGAGATGACGGAGGCCGACTGGTACGCGCCCGCCGCCACCCTCGGCATGTACCTCTCGGGCCGCGACATACCCGGCCGGGACACGCGGGGCGCGCCGGTCGCCGACGACAGCTTCCTCGCGGTGCTGCACGCGGGCCACGCCCCGGTGCCGTTCGTGCTGCCCGGCCCGCCGTGGGCCGAGCGGTACGAGGTGGTCGTCGACACCTCCCGGGAGGACCAGGGCGAGGCCCCGGCGGTGGCGCACGCGGCGGGGACGGAGATCACGGTGCCGGGGCGGTCGGTGCTGCTGCTGAGGGTGGGCTGAACGGCCGCCGGGGGGCTCGTCAGCCGAGGATCCCCCGGTCGTAGGCCGTCGCAACGGCCGCCGCGCGGTCGTTGACGCCCAGTTTGGCGTACAGATGGGTGAGGTGGGTCTTGACCGTCGCCTCGCTGATGAACAGTTCGCGGGCGATCTCCCGGTTGGACGTGCCCTTGGCGACCAGGGCCAGCACTTCGCGTTCGCGTGCGGAGAGCGGCTCGTTGCCGGGGGACCGGGGAGTGCGGACGGCGGAGACCAGACGGGTGGCGACGGCCGGGGACAGCACGGTGCGGCCCTCGGCGGCGGCCCGGACGGCGGTGAAGAGTTCGTCGCGCGGGGCGTCCTTCAGCAGATAGCCCGTCGCGCCGGCCTCGATGGCGGGCAGGGTGTCGGAGTCGGTGTCGTACGTCGTCAGTACGAGGACCTTGGCACGGGCGCCGCGCCGGGTCAGTTCGCGGATGGCGTCCACTCCCCCGCCGCCGGGCATGCGCAGGTCCATCAGGACGACGTCGGGGTCGAGGGCGGCGGCCCGTTCGAGCGCCTCGACGCCGCTTGCCGCCTCTCCCAGCACGGTGAAGCCGGGCGCGGACTCGAACATGCCGCGCAGGCCGTCGCGTACGACCGGGTGGTCGTCGACGAGCAGCAGGGAGATCGTCTTTTGCGGCGCGTCACTGGTCATGGCGGACCAACGGTACGCGAGCCGACAGGGCGGTGCCGTGGCCCTGCTCGGATTCCACGGTCAGGGAGCCCGCGATGCGTTCGGCGCGGGCGCGCATGCCGTCGAGACCGAACCCGCCCGCGCGGGTGCGTTCCGGGAGGGCGAGGGGGTCGAAGCCGGTGCCGTCGTCGCGGATGTCGAGGATGACCTCGTCGCCCAGGTAGGAGAGGGTGACGCCGACACGGGAGGCGCGTGCGTGGCGGGCGGCGTTCGACAGGGCCTCCTGGACGATCCGCAGGAGGGTCGCCGCGACCTCCTCGTGGAGCTGTTCCGCGGTGCCGGTGACCGTGAAGTCGGCGCGGGTACCGGTTCGTCGGCCCCATTCGTCGACCGTCTTCTGCAGGGCTTCGGGCAGCCCGTCGTGCTCCAGCGCGACCGGCGCCAGGTTGTGCACGGAGCGGCGGGCCTCGCCGAGGCTGTGCCGGGCCAGGTTCACGGCGCGGTCCACGTGCTCGCGGGCCTGGTCCGGGTCGGGGGTGTTCGCGACGACCTGGAGCTGGGCGATGATGCCGGTCAGGCCCTGGGCGAGGGTGTCGTGGATCTCGGCGGCCAGCCGCCGGCGTTCGTCGGCGACGCCTGCCTCCCTTGCCTGCACGAGGAGTTGGGCGTGCAGGGCGGCGTTCTCGTCGAGGGCCTGCTGCAACGCGGCGTTGGTGCGCTCGAGTTCGGCGATGGTCGCGGTGCGTTCCCGGGAGCGCAGCGTCTCCTGCGTGGTGAGGTGGGCGACCACCATCTGCAGGGCGGAGTTGGCGGCCAGGAGTGCGGCGAAGACGAGCCACTGGACCGCGCCGCGGATCGGCATCCCGCCGGCCTGCGCCCCGGCCACGGTGACCGCGCTCGCGAACAGGCCGAGCTTCTGCCACCTGCTCGGGACCGTCTCGTCGGCGTCCATGTAGCCGCTGGCGGCATAGAAGGCGAAGAACGGGTTCAGCCAGGTGAGGGCGAAGGCGACGGCCCACCGGACGCCGTAGTAGGCCGTGCCGGCCCGGGAGGGGGTCCGGCCCCGGTCGGGCAGGCGGCGCCGGTGGCCGTGCCACCACAGCTGAAGCGCGACCGCCGTGGCGATCAGGGCCCAGCCGGTGTACCACTTGGCCGGGGGTGCGTGCGGGTCGGCGGTGGCGAGCGCGGGGCCGAGACCGATGACGAGCAGACCGTACGGCCCCCAGGTGTGCAACTGATCCCAGCGCCGCTCGATCTGCCTGTCCCTCGCTGTCATCTCCCCAGTCTCCACGGGCGGTTCGCCTACTCCCAGCGGAACCAGCGGCCGGCCGCACCGGTCAGCAGCAGGATCCACACCGCCGGCACGCCCAGGTGTCCCCACCCCGGCCAGTGCCCGGCCGCCGCCTGGTTCAGCGCCTGCACGGCGGCCCCGAACGGGGTCAGCCCGACCACCCGGGCCATCGCGTGCGGCATCTCCTGCACCGGCAGCCACACCCCCGCGCAGAACATCGACGGGAAGAGCACGGCCGAGCCGATCGCACCGGCGATCTTCGTGGTGCGGGACAGCGCGGAGACCAGGGAGCCGAGGGCGAGGGCCACCGCGGTGGTGAGGAGCAGGGCCAGGAGATAGCCGACCGGCTGCTCGGGCAGCGTCACGTCGAAGGCGAGCCGGCCGACGGCGAGCGCGAGCAGCGCCGAGCCCAGCGCCACCGTGCCCTGCACGGCCATCTGGGCGGACAGCAGCGCGGAGGGCCGTACGGGAGTGAGCCGCATCCGGCGCAGCACGCCCCGCTCCCGGTAGCCGGTCAGGGCCTGGGGCAGGGCCTGCGCGCCGGACATGATCAATGCCATCAGCACGACGACGGGCGTGTAGGCGTCGACCGGCCGCAGCCCGCCGAGGGACTTGTCGGCCTCCCGGAACGACGGTATCGAGCCGAGGATCACCAGGAGCAGCGTCGGGAACAGGGAGATCCAGAAGACGGCCCCCGGCTCGCGGCGGAACAGACGGAACTCGGTGCGCAGGACGGCGGTGTTCATGCCGGGGTCTCCTCGGTGTTCTTCGCGGTCAGGTCCAGGAAGGCGTCGTCGAGGGTGGCGTCCACGACGCGGAGTTGGTGGGCGGTGACGCGGTGCCGGGCGAGCAGGGTGACGACCGCGTTCACGGTCTCGTCGGTGCCGGAGAGGGTGATCCGGCCGTCCTTGCGTTCGATCGAGGCGAGCGCGGGGAGGGCGTTCAGGTCACGGTCGTCCAGCGGGGCGGAGGGGGTGAAACTGATGACGGTCGCGCCCGCCGAGCGCCGGATGAGGCCGGCCGGGGTGTCCAGGGCGGACACCCGCCCCCTGTCGATCACGGCGATGCGGTCGCACAGGCGCTGGGCCTCCTCCATGAAGTGGGTGACGAGGAGGACGGTGACGCCACCGGCCCGCACGTCCTCGATGAGCTGCCAGGTGTCCCGGCGGGCACGTGGGTCGAGGCCCGTCGTCAGCTCGTCGAGGACGACGATCCGGGGATTGCCGATCAGCGCCAACGCGATGAACAGCCGCTGCTTCTGACCGCCGGACAGCTTGGCGAACCGCGTGTCGAGCTTCGGCGTCAGCCCGAGCCGCTCGGCGAGGGGCGCCCAGGCCGCCGGGTTCGGATAGAAGGAGGCGTACAGCTCCAGCGCCTCGCGGACGGTGAGCTTGGGCTGGAGCTCGCTCTGCTGGAGCTGGGCGCCGAGCACGCGGGACACGCGCGCGTGGTCGGCGACGGGGTCCAGGCCCGTGACACGGACCCGGCCGCCGTCCGGGACGCGCAGTCCCTCGACGCACTCGACGGTGGTGGTCTTGCCGGCGCCGTTCGGGCCGAGGATCCCGAAGATCTCGCCCTCCTCGACGGCGAAGGACACACCGTCGACGACAGGCCGGCCGCCGTAGGACTTGCGCAGGTCGCTGACTTCGATGACGGATGGCATGCCTAGAGCGTCCCGGGACAGGGCCGCCGACCACATCGGCCGTCACGCTCGACCCGGCATCATCCGATCGGTCGATGCGACGGTACGACCCACCCGACATGCAGGTAGTAGGACGAATGGACGACCTCCCTCCGGCCGAAACTCGGTGGGCGTTGTCAGTGCCGGTCCGTAGGCTCACGGTGATGCCCAGTACACGTTCGACCACCGCCCGAGGCCCTTCCGCCGTCCGCACTCTCCTGCGCCTGTGGCCGTATGTGCGGCCCGCGCGGCTGCGGTGGTCCGCCGCCGCGTTCGTCGCGGTCGTGGCCTCCTGTACGGGGCTGGTGATCCCGCTCGTACTGAAGTGGATGGTCGACGGGCCGGTGGCCGACCGGGATCCGCAGGGGGTGTGGCTGGGCTCGCTGTACCTGCTGCTGCTCGGCCTCGCGGAGGCGCTGCTGTTCGGGCTGCGGCGGTGGCTGGTGGCCCGGCCGCTGTCGCACATCGAGGCGGAGATGCGCGCCGGGCTCTACCGGCATCTGCAACGGCTTCCGGTGGCCTTCCACGACCGCTGGGCCTCCGGCCAGTTGCTCTCGCGGGCCACCACCGACCTGATGCTGCTGCGCCAGTTCCTGGCCTTCCCGCTGACCTTCCTGCTGGTCAACACGGTGACGATCCTGGTCGGCGTGGTCATCATGCTGATGCAGGACTGGGTGCTGGGGCTGGTGATCCTGACGCCCGCCGTGCCCGTGATGGTGACCTGCTTCGTCTTCGAACGACGCTACGCCCAGGCGGCGCGGCTCGCCCAGGACCAGGTCGGCGACCTGACGACGGTCGTCGAGGAGAGCGTCCTCGGGATCCGCATCATCAAGGGCTTCGGGCGGCACCGCAGCCAGGCGCGGGCGTTCCGGGAGCTGGCGGGGACGCTGCGGGGGACGGAGCTGCGCAAGGCCAGGCTGCTGGCGGCCATCTGGGGCGTCATCGTCACGCTGCCGGAGCTGGCGATCGGGGTGGCGCTGGTGTGGGGGGCCGTGCGGGTGGCGGACGGCGAGCTGTCCGCCGGGACGCTGGTGGCGTTCCTGTCCACGGCGCTCGCCCTGCGCTGGCCGATCGACTCCATCGGCTTCCTGCTGGCGATGAGCCAGGAGGCGGCGACCGCCACGCAGCGGTACTTCGAGGTGATGGACGAGGAGCCCGAGTCCGAGTCCGGGGGCGAGGACGTCGGCGTGACGGGGCGGCCCGACGGGCACGACGGTGTGGCGGCGCGGGCAGACGGGGACGAGGGCATCCGGTTCCACGGGGTCCGCTTCCGCTATCCCGACGCCCCGCCCGGCTCCCCCGCCGTCCTGGACCGTATCGACCTGCACATCCGCCCCGGTGAGTCCATGGCCCTGGTCGGGGCCACCGGCAGCGGGAAGACCACGCTCACCGCGCTGATCCCCCGGCTGCACGAGGTCACGGCCGGCCGGATCACCCTGGACGGCGTGGACATCACCGCGATGTCCCGCGCGCGGCTGCGCTCCGCGGTGGCCGTCGCCTTCGAGGAGCCCACGCTCTTCTCGGCGAGCGTCGGCGACAACGTTCTCATGGGAGCGGGTGACGAGGCCGGCGCCCCGGAGCTGGAGCGGGCGCTCGCCGTCGCCCAGGCGGAGTTCGCGCACGCACTGCCGCAGGGCACCGACACCCAGGTCGGTGAACAGGGCCTGAGTCTGTCCGGCGGGCAGCGGCAGCGGCTCGCGCTGGCCCGGGCCGTGGTCGGAAGCCCCCGGTTCCTGGTACTGGACGACCCGCTGTCCGCGCTGGACGTGCACACCGAGGCCGCGGTGGAGGCCGCGCTGCGCCGGGTCCTGGCGGACACCACCGCGCTGATCGTGGCCCACCGCCCCTCCACCGTGCTGCTCGCCGACCGCGTCGCCCTGCTCTCGGGCGGCCGCATCACCGCCGTCGGCACCCACCAGGAACTCCTGCGGTCCAACGCCGAGTACGCCCATCTGATGTCCGGGGAACAGGAGGACGCACGATGACCGCCGCCCCCACCACGCCGGTCGCCACCACCGACGAGGAGGAGGAACTCCCCCGCCCGCCCGCCGCCGGCGACCCCTTCGACCGCGACGTCCTGCCCACCCCGCCGGGAGCCACGGCCGCCCTGCTGCGGTCGCTGCTCGCACCGATGCGGATGCGGGTGGCCGGCACCACGCTGTTGCTGCTGCTGCAGCAGGCGGCCGTGCAGGCGGGCCCGCTGCTGGTGGCGTACGCCATCGACCGGGCCGTACCGGCGCTGCGCGAGCACGGCGACCACGGGCCGCTGATCATGGTGGGCGTCGGCTATCTGCTGAGCGCGCTGGTCTCCGGCGCGCTGCAGTACGCGTTCATCGACGCCTCCGCCCGAGTCAACCAGGACGTACTGCTCGACCTGCGCGGCCGTATCTTCCGGCACGCGCAGGCGCTGAGCGTCGACTTCCACGAGCGGTACACCTCGGGGCGGCTCATCTCCCGGTCCACGACGGATGTCGAGTCGCTGCGTGAACTGCTCAGCGAGGGGCTGCAGGAACTGGTCACGGTCATCCTGTCCTTCGTGTACATCGCGGCGATGCTGCTCTGGCTGGACCTCGGTCTCGGCGCGGTCGCGGTGGCCTCCTTCGTGCCGTTGTACCTGCTGGTCCGGATGTACCGGCGGCGTGCGGGACGGGTGTTCCGGGTGCGGTCCACGGCGATCGCGGCGGTGATCGTGAAGTTCGTGGAGACGATGAACGGCATCCGGCCGGTGCGCGCCTTCCGCCGCGAGGCCGTCAACGACGCCGACTTCCGGGTGCTGAACCGGCGGCACGAGCGGACCAACGGTGACGCGCTGCTGGAGATGGCCCGCTATGTGGTCGGCTCGCGGCTGGTGGCCAACACGGCCGTCGCGCTGATCGTGCTGTGGGGTGCCCACCGGGTGGCGTCCGGCTCGCTGGCGCTGGGCGTGCTGGCGGCGGCGGTGCTGTACCTGCGCCGGCTGTACGACCCCATCGACCGGCTGGGCATGTTCCTGAACTCCTACCAGTCGGCGGCGGCCTCCCTGGAGAAGATCGCGGGTCTGCTGGCGCAGACCCCGTCGGTGCCGGAGCCGTCGCGGCCGAAGGAGCTTCCGGTCCGCCAGGGCGAGCACCCCGGCCGTGAGGTCGTCTTCGACGGTGTCCGGTTCGCCTACCGCACCGGCGGTGAGGTGCTGCCCCGCTTCGACCTCACGATCCCCGCCGGGCAGACCGTCGCGGTCGTCGGTTCCACCGGCGCCGGCAAGTCGACGCTGGCCAAGCTGCTGGCCCGGTTCTACGACCCCACCGACGGGCGGGTGCTGCTGGACGGCGTGGACCTGCGTGAGCTGGCCGTGCCCGAACTGCGGCGCGGAGTGGTCATGGTGACCCAGGAGGCGTTCCTGTTCTCCGGGACGGTGGCCGAGAACATCGCCATCGGGCGCCCGGACGCCACCCGGGAGGAGATCGAGCGGGCGGCGAAGGCGATCGGCGCGCACGAGTTCATCAGCGCGCTGCCCGACGGGTACGACACGGACGTCCGCAAGCGCGGGGGGCGCATCTCCGCCGGCCAGCGCCAACTGGTCGCCTTCGCCCGCGCGTTGCTCGCGGACCCGGCGGTGCTGATCCTGGACGAGGCGACCAGTTCGCTGGACGTCCCGGGCGAACGGGCGGTGCAGCGCGCCATGTCGACGGTGCTGCGCGGCCGTACCGCGGTGGTGATCGCACACCGGTTGTCCACGGTGGAGATCGCCGACCGGGTGCTGGTCATGGAGCACGGCCGGATCGTCGAGGACGGCGAGCCGGCCGAACTGATCGCGGGCACAGGCCGGTTCGCGGATCTGCACCGGGCGTGGCGGGACAGCCTGGCTTGACTTGCTCCTCGGGCTGAAGCCCGGGGATTCCGGCCTTCCTCGACTGGTTGCCGTGCCGCTAAGCGGCACGGTTTCCGGTCGGGAATCCGTGGCTTCCTGTTTCTTCGCGCTGTGCCCGGATCACTCCTGGTCTTACCGGCGCTCCGCAGGCCGATACCGCCAGCCCGGCGGCCGTCTTCACGTCGATCGCGGCATTGGTGTCCCGGTCATGGACGGTGCCGCAGGCGCTGCAGGTCCATTCCCGGATACGACGCCGACCGGGTGGCGGTGATGGAGGACGGCCGCCTCACCGAACTCGGCACGCACGAGGAACTGGTGGCGGCCGACGGGGCGTACGCGGCGCTGTGGCGGACGTGGCACGGGGGCCGGGAGTGAAGCACAGGGGACGGGTGAAACAGAGGGACCGGTGGTAAAGGGTCCGCATATCGAACGTGAATATCCGGTCAACGAACCGAATCCGGCCAAATTCCTGACGCGCTCCTGACAGATGAGTCCGCCGCTGCGACTCTTCCCACAGTCGCTTCACAGCAACCCCACAGTTTCACCGCTGTGATCTCCCCTGGCCGCCCACCCCGCGGCCATGCAGAAGGAGTCCGTGTTGAGAAGCAATCCCTCGCGCAGACGCACCTCCCACACCCCCTCCCGCGCCGCCGCGCGCCGTACCGCCGCCGTCGCCCTCGCCGGTGTGACGGCACTGATCGCCGCGGCCGTCCAGTCGGGCGCCGCCAGCGCCGCTTCGGCCGCTTCGGCCGCTTCGGCCAAGGCCGGCTCCGCCCACTCCGCGGTCCGGCTCACCCCCTCGCAGCGCGCCGAACTGCTCCGCGACGCCAGTGCCGCCAAGGCCGACACGGCCCGGTCGATAGGCCTCGGCGCCAAGGAGGGGCTGGTCGTCAAGGACGTCGTCAAGGACGCCGACGGCACGCTCCACACCCGCTACGAGCGCACCTACGCCGGTCTGCCCGTCCTCGGCGGCGACCTGGTCGTCGAGACCACCAAGTCCGGCGCGACGAAGAGCGTCATCAAGGCCACCGGTGCCACCCTCAAGGTCCCCGGCCTCACCCCGGCCGTCACCAGGGCGGCCGCCGAACGGCAGGCCGTCAAGCGGGCCCAGGCCCTCGGCGGCACCAAGTCCGCGGCCGACAGCGTCCGCAAGGTGATCTGGGCGGCGAGCGGCAGGCCCGTCCTCGCCTACGAGACGGTCGTCGGCGGCCTCCAGGACGACGGCACCCCCAACCGGCTGCACGTCATCACCGACGCGGCCACCGGCAAGAAGCTCTTCGAGTACCAGGGCATCGAGACCGGCGTCGGCAACACCCAGTACAGCGGCCAGGTCACGCTGACCACGACCCAGTCGGGGTCGAACTACACCCTGACCGACGGCGCGCGCGGCGGCCACAAGACGTACAACCTCAACCACGGCAGCTCCGGCACCGGCACGCTGTTCTCCCAGACCAGCGACACCTGGGGCAACGGCACCACGTCGAACGCCGCCACCGCGGGCGCGGACGCGCACTACGGTGCCGCGGTCACCTGGGACTTCTACAAGAACACGTTCGGCCGCAACGGCATCAAGAACAACGGCGTCGGGGCGTACTCCCGGGTCCACTACGGCAACTCGTACGTCAACGCCTTCTGGGACGACGGCTGCTTCTGCATGACCTACGGCGACGGGTCGGGCAACACCCACCCGCTGACCGCCATCGACGTGGCCGGCCACGAGATGAGCCACGGCGTCACCGCCAACACCGCGGGCCTGAACTACTCCGGCGAGTCCGGCGGCCTGAACGAGGCGACCAGCGACATCTTCGGCACGGGCGTGGAGTTCTACGCGAACAACGCCTCCGACCCCGGTGACTACCTCATCGGCGAGAAGATCGACATCAACGGCGACGGCACCCCGCTGCGCTACATGGACAAGCCCAGCAAGGACGGCTCGTCGAAGGACAGTTGGTACTCGGGCCTCGGCGGCCTCGACGTGCACTACTCGTCGGGCCCCGCCAACCACTTCTTCTACCTGCTGAGCGAGGGCAGCGGCGCCAAGGTCATCAACGGCGTCAGCTACAACTCGCCCACCGCGGACGGCCTTCCGGTCACCGGCATCGGCCGGGACAAGGCGCTGCAGATCTGGTATCGGGCGCTGAGCACCAAGTTCACCTCCACCACCAACTACGCGAGCGCCCGCACCGGCACCCTCGCGGCGGCCGGTGAGCTGTACGGCACCACCAGCGCCGAGTACAAGGCGGTGCAGGACGCCTGGGCCGCCGTCGCGGTCGGCTCGCGCTCAGGGGGCGGGGGCGGCGGGGGCTCCTCGTACGAGAACACCACACCGGTGTCGATTCCGGACAACGGGCCCGCTGTCACCTCGAACATCACCGTCTCGGGCAGGAGCGGAAACGCGCCAAGCAACCTCCAGGTGACGGTCGACATCAGCCACACCTGGCGGGGCGATCTGGTGATCGATCTGGTCGGCCCGTCGGGCACCTCGTACCGCCTGAAGAACTTCAGCTCCTCCGACTCGGCGGACGACGTGAACGCCACCTACACGGTGAACGCCTCTTCCGAACCAGCCAATGGGACTTGGCAGTTGAAGGTCCAGGACCAGGCGGCACAGGACGTCGGAACGATCAACAGCTGGAAGCTGACGTTCCCGTAGACGCAGCTCGAGGCACCACTCGCAGGGCGCCGTCCGGGAGGTGCAACTCCCCCGGGCGGCGCCCGTTCACATGGCCGCAACACAACCTGGCCGCTGCATTTCAGCCAACATCACAACAGGGTCATGACATGTACGCGCTGTGATGTCACTCTTCCTTCACCCGCCGCACAACACAGCAACTTCACAACGCCACACTCCGGTCAGTAACCCCACGCTGGCCCGGACTCCCCCACGAGAAGGAGCTTGAGTGAGCCCCCTCTACGCGCGTCGCAGCACTCTGGCCATTGCCACCGCTGTCGCAGCCGGCGCCCTGCTCACCACTGGCCTGACCACCAGTGCCTCCGCCCAGCCCGTCGGAGCCGCCGCCAAACCGCTGGCCACCGCCCCGACCGCGCTGTCCGCCGCGGCTCGCACCACCCTGATCCAGAAGGCGCAGGCCGGCGCCACCGAGACCGCCCGGAACATAGGCCTCGGCGCCAAGGAGAAGCTCGTCGTCAAGGACGTCGTGAAGGACGCCGACGGCACCCTCCACACCCGCTACGAGCGCACCTACGCGGGCCTGCCCGTCCTCGGCGGCGACCTGATCGTCCACACGAGCAAGGCCGGCAAGACCGAAGGCGTCACCAGAGCCACGAAGTCCGCCATCAAGGTGGCCTCGCTCAAGCCGCAGATCACCGCCACCAAGGCCGAGAAGCAGGCTCTGACCGCCGCCAAGACCCGGGGCTCCGCCAAGACCTCGGCCGACGGCGCCCGCAAGGTGATCTGGGCCGGCTCCGGCAAGCCCGTCCTCGCCTACGAGACGGTCGTCGGCGGCCTCCAGGACGACGGCACCCCGAACCAGCTGCACGTCATCACCGACGCGGCCACCGGCAAGAAGCTCTTCGAGTACCAGGGCATCGAGAACGCGACGGGCACCGGCAAGACGCTGTACTCGGGCACCGTCAGCCTGAACTCCGTGCAGTCGGGCTCGACGTACCAGCTCACCGACAGCGCGCGGGGCAACCACAAGACGTACAACCTGGCCCGCAGGACGTCCGGCACGGGCACCCTCGTGGCCAGCTCGACCAACGTCTTCGGCACCGGCACCGCCTCCACCTCCTCCTCGGACCAGACCGCGGCCGCCGACGCCGCCTACGGCGCGGCCGAGACCTGGGACTTCTACAAGAGCACCTTCGGCCGCAGCGGCATCAAGAACAACGGCGTCGGCGCCTACTCCCGCGTGCACTACGGCAACGCGTACGTGAACGCGTTCTGGGACGACAGCTGCTTCTGCATGACCTACGGCGACGGTGACGGCAACGCCGACCCGCTGACCTCGCTGGACGTGGCCGGCCACGAGATGAGCCACGGCGTCACCGCCAACACCGCGGGCCTGAACTACTCCGGCGAGTCCGGCGGCCTGAACGAGGCGACCAGCGACATCTTCGGCACGGGCGTGGAGTTCTACGCGAACAACGCCTCCGACCCCGGTGACTACCTCATCGGCGAGAAGATCGACATCAACGGCGACGGCACCCCGCTGCGCTACATGGACAAGCCCAGCAAGGACGGCGGCTCGTCGGACTACTGGTCCTCCTCCGTCGGCAGCAAGGACGTGCACTACTCGTCCGGCGTCGCGAACCACTTCTTCTACCTCCTCTCGGAGGGCAGCGGTTCGAAGACGATCAACGGGGTGTCGTACAACTCCCCGACGTACAACGGCTCCACGGTCACCGGCATCGGCCGCGCCAAGGCGCTGCAGATCTGGTACAAGGCGCTGACGACGTACTTCACGTCGACGACGAACTACAAGTCGGCGCGCACCGGCACCCTCTCGGCGGCGGCCGCCCTCTACGGCTCCGGCAGCACCGAGTACAACGCGGTGGCCGCGGCCTGGTCGGCGGTCAACGTCAGCTGACCCCGGCATGTGACTGACGGTGGCCCCCGGGAGGAAGTCGCTCCCGGGGGCCGCCCTACTCTTGGGCCCCATGTCCTTCACCTACGAGGCGGTCGGCGCGACCCGCGACAACCTGTCCGCCTGCCCGCCCGGCTTCCACCCCCTGCACGTGCGCACGCGCATAGGTGAGGGGGAGCAGGTGTTCCGCCGAGCCGCCGAGGCGGTCCTCACCTGGGAGATGCACCGCGCGATCGGCGTCGGCATCGACGCGACCGCCGACCGCGCCGCCCCCGAGGTGGACGTCACGGTCACCCTGGCCGGGGTGATACGGGCCCCCTGCCGCATCGTCTGGACGGTGGAGGAACACCGCCGCGCCGGCTGGGCCTACGGCACCCTCCCCGGCCACCCCGAGTGCGGCGAGGAGGCCTTCGTGGTCGACCGCACGGGCGACGGCACGGTCTGGCTGACGATCGCCGCCTTCTCCCGCGCCCAGGCCTGGTACGCCCGAGCGGGCGGAGCGGCGACGCGGGGGTTGCAGCACGCGTACGCCCGCCGCTGCGGGGCGGCGCTGCGGAGGCTGTGCGCGGAGGCGCCGGAGAACTGACGTTTGGTGGGCATGTACCAGCGGTGCCCGAAAAACCGCAGGTCGCGCGCCTCGGCCGTGAGACATTCCCACCAATCGCCGCGCACAACACGCAGCGGTCAGGAGGTGGCCCGCAGAGGCGACCTAGGACTGACCGACGTGGCCGATGAACACCGCTCACCACCCACCTCGAACCACAGCAGCTTCCCCGCGCCCCGCCGCCCGAGCACATCGTCACCGAACGGCCAGCCGCCCCATGTCGTGGCGAACTCCTGCACCAGACGCAGTCCACGCCCGCCGTCGGCGTTCGCCGGGACGTCCGGGACCCGGTCCTCGGGCGGCCGGCCGAAAGGGGCGGGGATGTGTGGATGGCTGTCCCACACCCCGACCCGCAACCGCCCGTCCCCCAGCGCGGTGAGCCGCAACGAGGCAGGCCCCGCGGTGTGCAGGTAGGCGTTGGTGACCAGCTCCGAGATCAGCAGCTCGGTGGCACTGGCCCCGGTCCGGCGCACCAATTCCGATATCGGTGCTGGCTCACCGTTCGGCCGTGGCCGCCGAACACCATGCCCGAGCAGAAGTGCCGCCGTTATCGTTGACCGGTGACCGGCAACCTTGAGACGTTCCAGGACGAGCTGGCCGCCAGCGGGTTTCCGCCGCTGGTCAACAAGCTGGCCGGGGCAGGCTTCCGGGGCCGGATCGCCACCCGTGACCTCGGGCCGCTGCGGCTGGTCTCCCTCGACACGCCCGAGAGCGCCTGCATCGGGCGGGAGCGCGACGCCATCGACGGCGAGAACCTGGCGGTCAAGGTGATGACCCGGGGCCGGACGCGGATCGAGCAAGGGCGCGGCGACGCCGAACTCGGGCCGACCGACGTGGTGCTGCTCGATCCCACGCGTACGCTCCGGTTCGCGAGCACCGCCGCGGCGCACGTCACCATCCTGGTTCCGCGCCGGGAGCTTCGGATCCGGCCCGCGCAGATCGACCGGCTCATCGGCGTACGCATCGACGGCAGCCACGGCCCGGGCGCTCTCGTCTCCGTGGTGGCCCGGGAGTCGGCGCGGTCGGCGACCGAGTTCCGCGAGGCGGAGGCGCTGCGGTCGGCGGCGGCCGTCGTCGAGCTGATCGCGGTCGCACTGGAGGCCCGGCTCGGCGACGAACAACCGGCCCCGGACGAGTGGCTGCGGAACCGGATCGCCGGCTACATCGAGACCCGGCTGGCCGATCCCGATCTGTCCCCGCCCGGCGTCGCCGCCGCCCACAACATATCCGTACGCCGGCTGCACAAGCTGTTCGAGGACCAGCCACTCACCGTCGCGGCCCTGATCCGCCGTCGCCGCCTGGAGCGCTGCCGGGCCGAGCTGACCGGAAGCGGACGTACGGTCACCGCCGTGGCCGCCCGGTGGGGATTCTCCGATCCCACCCATTTCAGCAAGCTCTTCAAGGCGACGTACGGCTACAACGCCCGCGCACTGGTAACCAGCAACCGTGCACAGACGACCAAGACGCGCACAGCCGGCCCGGAGAAGGATGGTGGTGACCAAGGCAGGCAATAGAAACAGGAGAAGTCGTGGCGAAGGTAAACATCGTCCGCCCCGGTGAGGGCGAGATCCTCGGCAGCGGGGCGCAGCAGATCCGCATCCTGGAGAACGGCGAGCACACCGACCACCGGCTGGGGTTCGCCGAGGTCACCATTCCGCCGGGCACCCCGAGTCCGTTGCAGCATCGCCACGCCCAGCATGACGAGGGCTTCTACGTGCTGGCGGGAACTTTCCGGTTCACCGTCGGCGAGGACCAATACGACGCCGGGCCGGGCACCTGGGTCATCGTGCCGACCGGGGCGCCACACACGTTCGCCAACGTCGGCGACGAGAACGCGGTCATGCTGAACACCTTCACGCCAGACCTGTATGTGCAGTACTTCCGCGACTTCAAGGCCATGATCGATTCCGGGCAGCCGGTCAACGCCGAGACCATGGAACCGCTCTGGAAGAACTACGCCACCGAGATCTCGAACGAATACGCCTCATGAAGCGCCTGCAATACGACCGCTACGGCGGCCCGGAGGTGATGCGGCTCGCTGGGTCCGAGCCACCACGCCCGGGTCCGGATGAGGTTCTCGTCCGCGTCCGAGCGGCGGCTTCCAACGCGCTGGACAGGAAGATGCGCAACGGCGAGATGAAGCTGATGACCGGCCGCTCCTTTCCCCGGGCGATGGGGCACGACTTCGCCGGAGTCGTCGAGGCGGTCGGCCGCCGGCGTCACCCGCCTGAAGGCCGGCGACGCGGTACTCGGCCACGCTCGGTTCCGGCAGGCGGGGGCGTTCGCCGAGATGGTGACGGCTCCGGAGAAGGCGGTCGTGCTCAAACCGGTGGACCTTTCGTACGAGCAGGCCGCCGCCCTGCCGACCGTGGGCGTGACCGCCTACCAGACCACGGCGGAAATCCGGCCCGGGCAGGTGGTCTTCGTCAACGGGTGCCTGGGCGGTGTGGGCCGGGCCGCCGCCCAGTTCGCCCGGGCGCGGGGAGCCTCTGTCGCCGGCAGCTGCCGCAACCCTGCGACCGACGAGGCCCGCGAGCTCGGCGCCGAACCGGTCGTGGGTTTCGACTTCGACCCGGCTGCCCTCGCGGAACGGTTCGATCTCGTCCTCGACACGCCCGGCCTGCTTGATCCGGTCGCGGTTGTCGTCGGTGTACGTGGTGATGATGCCGCGGCTGTCGGTGACGGTCTTCTGCCGGCCCAGGTCGTCGTAGGGCCGGTGGCGGTGCAGCGCTGGCCGGGCAGACCGCCGCAGTCCATCGTCCCGGACTTGGGGTGGTAGGTGTGGGTCCACTTCGCGGCGGTGCCGCCGGGCGGCGCGAACACGGAGGGTGATGGCGCGTGCGCAGCGTAAGGGCACGGATTTGCCGTGCTGTTGCCTTTGATGCGACGGCGGCACAGCGCATGAGGCATGCAACAGGCGAAGCCCACTGTTTCGCTGGTCACCCATTCCACAGTCCCCCCTGCCGGTGTGACATTCCAGACAGGCATGCACGCATCGGCAGGGGGAACCAGGGAGGGCTTTACAGCGGGTCAGCGCATCAGCGCAGCAGCACCCCCGCCCCCTCCACCCCCTCCTCCGAAGGCACCGCCACCAGCCCCAGTTCCGCGCCGGAGGCCAGCAGGCGGTGGGTCGGCAGGACGCGGACCGTGTAGCCGTAGGGGCCGGTGCGGTCGAGGGAGAGCGGGCCCTCGTAGACCCGGCGGCCGTCCTGGTCGGGGCCGCTCACCGCCTTCAGGGCGATCGTCGTGGCGTCCGTGATGCGGTCCTCGGAGTCGACCCGGCCGGACACCGCCTGGACCTCCACGTCGTCCGGGGAGAGGTCGCCGAGGCCGACGCGGACGCGCAGGCCGAGGGTGGTGCCGAGTTCGGCGGTGGCCTTGGTGGCCGTCGTCTCGACGTGGTCGACGCTCACACCGTGCCAGGCGGCACGCACCCGCGTCTTCCAGGCGGCCAGTTCCACCGCCGCGTCCGGGGTCAGCGCGCGGCCCGCCTGCGCGGCCGGGGTGTAGAGGCGCTCCACGTACTCGCGGACCATCCGCCCCGCCAGCACCTTGGGGCCGAGCAGGGTCAGGGTCTGGCGGACCATCTCGATCCAGCGGTCGGGGAGCTGGGACTGGCCGCGTTCGTAGAAGCGGGGGGTCACGCGTTGTTCGAGGAGGTCGTAGAGGGCGGCGGCCTCGATGTCGTCCCGCCGGTCGGGGTCGGTGCCCGCGCCGTCCGCCGTGGGGATGGCCCAGCCGAAGTCCGGCTGGAACCACTCGTCCCACCAGCCGTCCAGGACCGAGAGGTTGAGGCAGCCGTTGAGGGCCGCCTTCATCCCGCTCGTGCCGCACGCCTCCAGGGGGCGCAGGGGGTTGTTCAGCCAGATGTCGCACCCCGGGTACAGCTTCTGCGCCATCGCCATGCCGTAGTCCGGGAGGAAGACGATGCGGTGGCGGACGCGCGGGTCGTCGGCGAACCGGACCAGTTCCTGGACCAGGCGCTTGCCGCCGTCGTCCGCGGGGTGCGCCTTGCCGGCCACGACGATCTGGATCGGGCGTTCCGGGTGGAGCAGCAGTTCCATGAGGCGGTCGCGGTCACGGAGCATGAGCGTGAGGCGCTTGTACGACGGGACGCGGCGGGCGAAGCCGATCGTGAGGACGTCGGGGTCGAGGACACCGTCGATCCAGCCCAGTTCAGCCGTACCCGCGCCCCGCTGCCGCCAGGAGGCCCGCAGCCGTTCCCGCACCTCCACCACGAGCTGCTCGCGCAGGGTCCGCCGCAGCTCCCAGATGTCCTGGTCCGGGATGTCCGCCACCGCGTCCCAGCGGTCGCCGCCGTCGACGGTGAGCGCGTCCTCGGTGCGCTGTGCGCCGACCTGGCGCGCGCCGAGCCGGAAGACCTCGGGTGCGACCCAGGTCGGGGCGTGCACTCCGTTGGTCACGGAGGTGATCGGCACCTCCTCGGGGTCGAATCCCGGCCAGAGTCCGGCGAACATCTCCCGGCTGACCTGGCCGTGCAGCAACGACACGCCGTTGGCGCGCTGGGCCAGGCGCAGACCCATCACGGCCATGTTGAACAGGTTGGGCTCGCCGCCCGGGTACGTCTCCATGCCGAGCCGCAGGATCCGCTCGACGTCCATGCGCGGCAGCTCGGCGTCGGGGCCGAAGTGCCGGGCGACCAGCTCCCGGTCGAAGCGGTCGATGCCGGCCGGGACGGGGGTGTGCGTGGTGAAGACGGTCCCGGCCCGGACCGCCTCCAGGCCCGCGTCGAAGTCGAGGCCGGCCTCGCAGAGTTCGGCGATCCGCTCCAGGCCGAGGAAACCGGCGTGGCCCTCGTTGGTGTGGAAGACCTCGGGCTCGGGGTGGCCGGTGAGCCGGCAGTACGTGCGTACCGCGCGCACTCCGCCTATGCCGAGCAGCATCTCCTGCAGCAGCCGGTGCTCGCTGCCGCCGCCGTAGAGCCGGTCGGTGACCCCGCGTTCGCCGAAGTCGTTCTCCTCGACGTCGGAGTCCAGCATCAGCAGCGGTACACGGCCGACCTGGGCCACCCAGATCCGGGCGCGCAGCCGTTTTCCGCCGGGCAGGGCGAGGGAGACCTGGGCGGGGGTGCCGTCGGGCTCGTCGAGCAGGGTGAGGGGCAGCTCGTGCGGGTCGAGGACCGGGTAGTGCTCCTGCTGCCAGCCGTCCCGGGACAGGGTCTGCCGGAAGTAGCCGTGCCGGTAGAGGAGCCCCACACCGATCAGCGGGACGCCCAGGTCGCTGGCCGCCTTCAGATGGTCGCCGGCCAGGATGCCGAGGCCGCCGGAGTACTGGGGCAGGGCGGCCGTGATGCCGAACTCCGGGGAGAAGTAGGCGATCGCGGCGGGCAGGTCGGCGGACTGCGTCTGGTACCAGCGGTCACCGGTCACATAGTCGTTCAGGTCGTCCGCGACCGCGGCGAGGCGGCGCAGGAACCGGCGGTCGCCGGCGAGCTCGTCGAGGCGCCCTGGGCGCACACCGCCGAGGAGCCGGACCGGGTCGCCCTCGGAGGTCGCCCAGCGTTCGGGATCGATGGACTGGAAGAGGTCGCGCGTTTCCGTGTGCCAGGACCAGCGCAGGTTGCGCGCCAGGTCGCTCAGCGGCCGGAGGGGTTCGGGGAGAACGGGACGGACGGTGAACCGACGGATCGCCTTCACATTCCACCTCGTGCGGAGTGCGTGTGAGACACACGCCGTTGTGCGTCTCGTCGTCTCCCCGACGGTACCCGGGGTACCCGTACCCGCGAGGCTGGTCTTGTGTGTAGACATACGCGTGAGTAGTTAACAAAGTGCCGGATTGCCTACCCGAATAGGGTGGGAAGGCTCCTCCGGTACGCTCCCCAGGCGCATCGGTCGACCCGCAGGACCCACCTCCCCACAGTCATCCGCCCACACCCCCTCGTTGACGCGGACAGGAGCGGTCATGCCCGCCACGCACCACTCGTCAGCACCTCCGACAGACAGCAGCACACCGAGCAAGGCAACGAAGAAGGCCAGCAGGACGAACAACAGCACAGCCGGTAAAAAGAGCACCAAGCCGGAGACTTCGGCCGCTACCCGACCGCCCACCCCGGAGGGGAGTTCCGCGACCGAGGGCACCGCCGTCGGTCGCATACCCGTCCTCGACGTCCGTCCGGTCGTCCAGCACGGCCGCAGGCCCGCCAAGGCGGTCGTCGGCGAGACGTTCGAGATTTCCGCGACCGTGTTCCGTGAGGGTCATGACGCGGTGGCCGCGAATGTGGTGCTGCGGGACCCCGA